>CAMBSK010000025.1 GCA_945870575.1 Bordetella parapertussis
TACATGGACGCTAAAAAAAATTAGGTGCGATCAAAAGCCCTCTTGTGGGACACTTTGATAAATGACGGTATTTTTGACGGTACTTTATTTATCTTTATTTGAAGAGTCTATATCTGGTGGTGCTTACAGCTTGAAATTCGATCCCCTCCGGGAGGCGGGGGTGAGGCAAACGCCGGACGAAAAACCTTCACACCATATTTTTCTTGCTTGCAGATATTTTTTTGCGCAATTGCAGAATCATTTCAGCGGCATTTTGCATTTGCGGATTCACCAAATTAGCGCGTTCCATGAAGTCAAGTGCGCGTTCAAACTGACCTTTGTTAACCAGCATTCTGGCGTAGCCCGACAGTGCGCCGAAATGCTGCGGCACGCGCTTGAGAACTTCTTCACAGTCCTGAATTGATAAATCGTACTGCCCGATCATGAAATACAAGGTGGCGCGCTTGTTCCATGCCTCGGCAAATGCGGGTTGCTTTTCGATGATTTGGCTGAACAAATCGATGGCCTGCGTCAAGTTGCCTGCGCTCATCAATTCCACACCTTGCTGGTATTCGCGGTCTATGGTGGCATCGCCGGAGTGGCCCCAGAGTTGCCAAATCACTGCCTGCGCCACGCTGCGAACAGACGGGTCTGCATCGCTGAGCAAAGGATAAACAGTGTCAGCATCCGAGGCGGTTCCGATTTGAGACAAGCGATTCAAGCCGTTGATACGTTGCGCCGTGTTGCCGTGCGCCACATCTTCTTGAGCTTGGCGGTAGTCAGACGCGTTTGCCGGGTCGTTGGCGTTTGCATGGCTTGAGCAGAACAGCACCAGAGCGCAAAGGCTGAGCCTGGACAAAACGGGACGGAATCTGTGTTGCATGGTGAGTCTCCGGCAGCTAGTTTGTAACAAGCTTAACCGAGGGTAAGGATTTGCGCAAAGTGCGGCCTTATGCCCCCGGAGGCGGCGGCCAGCGTCAAGCCTATCTCAGACCTTGAGGGCCATGTCTTGCAGCACTTGCAGCAGACGGGCGACGTCCCCCGTTCGTTGTTATACAAATGCGGGGTGACGCGTATGGCGCTGCCGCGAATACTGACATGGACTTGGGCCGCTGCAAGCTCATCGGTCAAACCCGGCGGCAGGCTGCCCGGCCAGCGCAGTCCCAGAAAATGCCCGGCGCGCAAAGCAGAGGGTGCCGCTTGCAGTCCCCAGGCGGCGGCTTCCTTGGCGATATGGTCATTGCAAAGCCGCAAGCTACGGGCTATGCGCTGAGGTTGCCATTGCAAAATTTGCTCAAACGCGGCAATGGCCATAGGCAGGGCGACGAAGTTCGAACGTTCGCCCATGTCGTAACGTCTGGCCCCATTCGCGTAGCCGTCGCGGTAGTCCAATAAGCGGGTGAAATCCTGGGCACCGGCCCGGTTGACCCAGTTTTCTTCCAGCGCTTCGCCATGTTGCAGGTGCGGTGCCGCATATAAAAAACCCAGGCTGTAAGGCCCCATTAGCCATTTGTAGCCGGCAGCCACCAGAAAGTCGGGCCGCACGCTGCTGACGTCTAGCGGCATGGCCCCCAGCGATTGGGTGGCGTCGACCACCAGAAACCCGCCATGTGCGTCCAGCGCCTGGCGAACCGCTGCCAGATCGATCAGGCCGCCGTCGGTCCAATGGCAATGCGTAAGTAAGGCCAAGCGGGTGTCGGCATCTATGCGCGCCAGCACGGCGCGAGTCCAGTCGTCATCTGCCGGGCGCTGCACCGTCACCAGCTCAGCGCCTGCTTGATGGACAGCCCGGCGGACCGGGTACAGGTTGGATGGGAATTCTTCGGCGCATACCAATACTTTGTCACTGGCTTGCAGCGCAATGTTTTTCAAGGCGGTTTCTATGCCGTAGGACGCCGAGCCGACGATGGCGATGTCGTCTGCTTTTGCGTTAATGAGTCGCGCAAACAGTTGGCGGGCTTGTTCCGGCAAGGAAAAGAAATCTGCGGGTTTTAAATGCCAGGGCTGCGTTTTGAGTGAAATACCTGCTTCGCCTGCCGCCACTGCGGTGCGCAGCAGCGGGGATTGGTAAGCGCAATTGAAATAGGCCACATCGTCCGGGATGTCGAACAAGTGACGTTGGCAGGCAATGAGAGATGTGTCTGAGCTCATGCGCAAACTATATGTGAGTCTGCGATCTCATATTCAAGGGTTTAATGGGCCCCTTGTGCAGACGGCTTTTCCTTGGCGGCCTTGTCAAAGAAGTGGTACCAGCATTCTTCCTTGGCCAAAATATTGCTCTTGTTGTCGAGGCAGTAAAAGCGACGGATTTTTCTCTCACGGTCGGTGATGAAATAACTGCGGTAGAGCGTTTTGTTCAGTACGTACATGATGGCTGTGCGCGACTGCGGGCAGGTTTCACCCAATATGCAAGAGCGCATCACATTGGAATTGACAAAAAGCTCCACCGAAATAATGGGCAGTTTTTTACCGTGATGCGTAGCAACAAGACGCACCGCACAGGTAGAGCCGGTGACTTTGTCCATGCCGTCTTTTTCAGCCAGCATATTGGCTTCCTGCGCCAGCAATTCGCGGTACCACTCGCCAATGACGCCGCGGCAAATGAAGTATTCCTCGTCGCCGCTTTTGTGAAAAGGCTCGATGTAAGGGCGGCGCTTGGAGTCAAAGTAAAACAACGGTTCCTGGCCTTCAAATGTGCGTTTGGGCCGTTCTTCTTTGACCGGTGCGCCTTGGCCGTCCTTTTTCTCTTCTTTTTTCGGCGGCGCACTATGTGCATCAGCCGCAGGCTTGGCGGGAGCAGCTTTTTCTTCATTGGCCATGGCTGCACTAGACACAGTCAATGTCAGCAGCAAAAGCACTTGTTGAGAGAGAAGAAACAGTTTTTTCATGGGCTAGGGTTTACTACGTATATGTGTAATCGGCTTTAACTGGTCGGTCTTGAGCAATCAACTGTGCTGACGAAACGATCAGTCAACGGTATAGCAGGTTTGGTCCCTGTGCCATTTGCCGGTGTCTGTGACGCAATGGTGTTGAATCATTTTGCGGTTGATGTCAGATAAAAAATAGGATCTGTAAAGCGCATTTCTGTTGGGGACAAAGTTGACGGTGCGGAAGATTGGGCATTCCTCGTTTCGTATGCATCGGTCGAACTGCCTGCTGTTTTCATAAAGTTGAATACTGATTCGGCCCGGAGTCAGGCTTTTTTCGGTACCTGCGGTGACGATGCAGGTTTTAGGGTCGACAAAATACAGCTCAGCCAATTCGTTGAAGTAGTTCATTTCGGCGACCACAAGTTCCAGAAACCAGGGTGCCACAATGCCTTTGCACTCGTAGTAGTCCAGCTTGTCGGAGTGGTGAACAACTTCGCCCAAGGGCATTTTGTTCTTGTCCAGCATCAACATAGGCTCTTTGCCAGAGTTAGGAGGATGTGCCTTAGAGGCGCGCGGGGCTTCTTCCCGGCCTTCTTTGCTTTGCGAGCCCTCGTTCAGCACAGATTCCACCAACCGGTTATTCGAGTCTTCTTCCCTGGTGATGACTGTTTTATCCGGTACCTGCAGGAATTTGCTGTCTTTGGCCGATTTATCGTCTGAGCAAGCCGACAACAAGCCGACTGCCAAAAAGCATGCAGCCAGTAAGCAGCTTTTTTTGAACAGAAATAGGGTTGAAATCTTTGGCATGCTTACTATTATCGACGCATTGAGCTTGCCTGCAAGCCCGTTTTGTTTGAATGGCAGAACGGTTTGCGCTTTATGTCATCAACCGATGAATAACAAGGAATACGCATTTTTCATTTTGGACAATGCCTTGTCTGCCTTGATATTTTGAGCTTGAGTGATTTGCAGTGGCTTGATGTTGCCGATCTGGGTAATGCTGGCGATTTTTTTATTGCTGCTGGAGATGAAATCAATGTTCTTGGAAATATTGCTGCTGGTATCGCGGATATTCAAATAAAAATCGGTGGAATACTTATTGAACAAGTCGGTCAAGGCCTTGCCTTCAGCCACTGTCGCATTGATGGCAGTGCCTTTGAAAGCTTCAATACCAGTCAGCATACCCATATCATCCAGCGCTTTTAATCCTTTGTAATTGATAGCCAGAGCCTGGGTATCTTCATAGCCTACAAATTTGGAGCTGCCACCCGGCACCAAAGTGACCGAGGTGGATGTGCTGGTGCCAGGGTTGGTCGCTGAGCCTGTGGGTTGAATATGTGTTTGAACTTCAAATTTACCGTTAACCGATTTAGACCATAGTTGGCTGTCCCAAGGTGAAATCATTTGTTTGGTTTGGCTAGATGACGGTGTAATGATCATCTTGTTTATTTGAGGATTCAATTTTCTCAAAGTTGAAATATTACTGTTGAGAACATCAAACGCGTCGTTCAAAACCAGGGAGTTTTCAGGAAACTTAGCCAGCAGATTGTCATATGTCTTGGCCTGGCTGGAGGTCAAATTGACTTTGGCCGGTATATTCGTCACATTGACTTTCGTGATTTGAGTTTGCACCGCATTCAAATCTTTGAGATTGACTGCAATATTCTCAGCCGTGTCGGCAATGGATACTTTCATGCGGCTATTTATTTTCAAGGCGGCCAAGGCTTGCGCTGATGTCATAGGCTTGGGGCTTGCCGGACTGGCAATGCTGGGGTAACTGACCCTTCTGACCTGCATGATTTATCCTCTAAATTTGATCACAGCGGCAATACATTGCCGCTCAAGGCATGCATATTCAACATTTGATCGGTTTGCAGACACATTTATTTAATGTGTAAAGCCAAGCAAGTTATGCGCCAAATACCTTATCTGCCCGGCAGGAGTCAATTTGATTTTTAAGTGCAAAACTGTCTGTTTGTTCTGCCAAGCACTCATATCGATCAGTGTGACTTAAGAAGCCTGTGGATTTGTCGAAGTCAAAGACAAGGTCTGTTATGTTGGTCTTCAACCATAGGAAATTCTCTGTGAAACTCTTTTTTAGTCATTGCCTGGCCTCTATGCTGTGTGTTTTTGCAGCGCATGCTGAGTCCAACCGTTTCATTGGTGGCAATGTTCAAATAGCCACGGGTTATCAGTTGAATACCCCGACGCTGGACAACTACAGCAACAACCAAACCACCTCAAACTCAAATATCAACGCTATCCCTTTGGTCTTAGGACTTGGATACAGCTTGTCCTTGAATCAATCGACAGTCGTCGGTTTGAGTTATGAAAAAAATCTGGTCGATACTTACTCAACAACCTTGTCTACTGGAAGTTCAACGACCGAAAGCCTGGCTTATACCAATCAGCAACGTTATTCACTCACAGGCGGTTATCTGTTGAGTAATTTTTCAATGGTGTACGCAAAGCTTGGTTATGCCAGCCTGACCACCACCAAAGCAGCAAATAACTTTGATCTCTCCGGTTATGTGCTCGGTGCCGGTTACAAGTCTTTTCTCAATAACTACCAGTATGTGTTTGCTGAATACAACCACACGCGCATGCCAGAGACCATTTTCACCGTAGGTACTTACAGCTTTAACGCCAAGTCAATCGGGCATGAATTTTTGCTTGGTTTCGGCTTGCAGTTTTAAATCTGCAAACCGCTCAGCGCTTCTCGTATTGGGTTTTGCCAAACAGGGTTTCAAAGGCTTTTTTGTCATCTTGCAAAGGCTTACGCAAAGCAGCCAGCACTTCGCATCCGCGAACCACGGCAGGGCGTGCGCCCACCATGTCGAACCATTCTTTCAAGCGCGGGTAATCAGCCCAATCCATGCCCTGGTTTTTCCAGTTACGCAGCCACGGGTAAATGGCCATGTCGGCAATGCTGTAGCTGTTGCCGGCGATGTACTTGCCCAGTGCCAGTTGCTTGTCCATCACGCCGTAAAGTCGCTTGGCTTCGTTGGTGTAACGGTCGATGGCGTAAGGGATTTTTTCCGGCGCATAGGTGCGGAAATGGTGGTTTTGACCCAGCATGGGGCCAACGCCGCCCATCTGAAACATCAACCATTGCAACACCTCGAACTTGGCTCTGTCGGATTTAGGCAGAAACTTACCTGTTTTGGCCGCCAAGTACAACAAAATTGCACCGGACTCGAACACGCTGATGGGCTTGCCATCGGGCCCGACCGGGTCAACCAAAGCCGGGATTTTGTTGTTCGGGCTGATGGTCAAAAACTCGGGCGTGAACTGCTCACCTTGACCGATATTCACAGAATGGGCCAGCCAGTCCCGACCGAGCCGGTAGCCACATTCCTCCAGCATGATGTGGACTTTGTGGCCGTTAGGAGTCGGCCAACTGTAAACATCAATCATGTGCTTAGCCATGCTCAGCTGCCCCGGGTGACGGGCATGTCCACTTCTTGCGGCATGGTGGCAATGTGGCGGGCCAACTCCAGCTTGGCGATGGAATTGCGGTGCACTTCGTCCGGGCCGTCGGCCAGACGCAGCGTGCGCTGGTGGGCATAAGCGTAGGCCAGCGGGAAATCGTCGCTGACACCACCGGCGCCGTGCGCCTGAATTGCCCAGTCGATGATTTGGGTGGCCATCACAGGGGCGATCACCTTGATCATGGCGATTTCTGACTTGGCGATCTTGTTGCCAACCGTGTCCATCATGTAAGCGGCTTTAAGCGTCAGCAAACGCGCTTGCTCGATCATGATGCGCGACTCAGCGATGCGCTCGTGCCACACGCCTTGGGTTGACAGCACTTTGCCGAAGGCGGTGCGGCTGTTCAAGCGTTTGCACATGAGTTCAAGTGCGCGCTCGGCGCAGCCTATGGTGCGCATGCAATGGTGAATACGGCCAGGGCCTAGGCGGCCTTGGGCGATTTCAAAACCACGGCCTTCGCCGAGTAGCAAATTACCAACCGGCACGCGCACGTTTTTCAGCAGCACTTCCATGTGACCGTGTGGCGCATCGTCGTAGCCGAACACGCTCAAAGGTCGCAAGATTTCCACACCAGGCGCATTGGCTGGCACGATGATCATGCTTTGTTGAGAATGGCGGGGCGCATCAGGGTCAGTTTTGCCCATGACGATGTACACGGCGCAGCGCGGGTCTCCGGCACCTGACGACCACCACTTGCGGCCGTTGATCACGTACTCATTGCCTTCGCGGCGGATGGAACACTGGATATTGGTGGCGTCAGACGAAGCCACATCCGGCTCGGTCATCAAAAACGCAGAACGGATGTCGCCGCGCAGCAAAGGCTCCAGCCATTCGTCTTTGAGTTCCTCGCTGGCATAACGCTCGAAAGTTTCCATGTTACCGGTGTCCGGCGCAGAACAGTTAAACACCTCGGCGGCGAAAGGTACGCGGCCCATGATTTCGCACAAAGGTGCGTACTCAAGGTTACTCAGGCCTTCGGGCGCGCGCTTGCTGTGCGGCAAAAACAAATTCCACAAACCGGCTTTGCGTGCCAACGGTTTGAGTTCTTCAACGATTTCTGTGGGGATCCAGGGGTTGCCCTTGGCGCGGTTGGCGGCAATTTCTTTGAAAAATCGTTTTTCGTTCGGGTAAATATGTTCGTCCATGAAGGCGATCAAGCGCGCCTGCATATTTTTGACCTTGTCGGTGTAATCAAAGTTCATGTGGGTCTCCAGTTAGTAAGTGTGTATTGAATGGATAAGAAAAAATCAATGGCGTTGTACAAACAGCCATGCCAGTTCAGCCATGGGTCGTGCACCTGCGCCTGAAGCCTTGGCCTGAGCGCTGGAGGCGGTGCCGTCTTCCACACGTTTGGCAATGCCTTGCAAAATCGCGGCAATGCGAAACATGTTGTAGGCCAGGTAAAAATTCCAGTCTTTCTTCAAAGCTTCCAGCGTGGTGATGCCGCTGCGTTTGCAATACAAATCAATGTATTCGTCTTCCAGCGGTATGCCGAGCTCAGCATGATCAAGACCGCCTATGCCTCTGAAGCTGCCCGGCGGAATATGCCAGGACATGCAGTGGTAACTGAAGTCGGCCAGCGGGTGGCCAAGCGTGGAGAGTTCCCAGTCCAGCACCGCCAGTATGCGCGGCTCGTCGGGGTGAAAAATCATATTGTCCAAGCGGAAGTCGCCGTGCACGATGCAAGTCAAGTCGGCGCGGGCGCTGTCAGGCATATGGGCCGGTAGCCAGTCCATCAGCTTGTCCATTTCTGCGATGGGTTGGGTGACCGAGGCGCGGTACTGCTTGCTCCAGCGACCGATCTGGCGGTCAAAGTAATTACCGGGCTTGCCGAAGTTTTCCAGCCCCTGCGCTTTGTGGTCCACCGCATGCAAAGCTGCGATGACGCGGTTCATTTCCAGGTAAATCTCGCGGCGTTGCTCGCGCGTCAGACCGGGCAAGGCCTGGTCCCACAACACGCGGCCTTGCACAAATTCCATGACGTAAAAAGCCCGGCCTATGACGGATTCGTCTTCGCACAGCACATGCATATGCGCCACCGGCACGCCCGTGCCTTGCAGACCGCGCATGACAGCAAATTCACGCTCGATGGCGTGTGCGGAAGGCAGCAGCTTGGCGACAGGCCCGGGCTTGGCGCGCATCACATAGCTCTTGGACGGTGTGATCAGTTTGTAGGTGGGGTTGGACTGTCCGCCTTTGAACATCTCGACTTGCAAGGGGCCGCTGAATCCATCCATGTGAGATGTCAGCCAGGCTTGCAAAGCGGCTATGTCAAAGCGGTGAGTGTCGCTGACTTCACGGGTGCCGACGAAGTTATCAAAATTGCTCATGGCTTTACTCCGCCGCACTGATTTTCATCAGCGCCTCCCGGTTGCGAATGACCAGACCACCGGGCTCTATACGCAAGGCCTCCTCGCGCTCCATGGCCTTGAGTTCCTGGTTGACACGTTGGCGGGACGCACCCAATAACTGTGCCAGCTCTTCCTGCGCCAGATGCAGCCCGATGCGAATTTCTTCGCCGTGGTTGAGCGAGGGCACGCCGTAACTGCGCGCCAAATGTAGCAATTGTTTGGCCAGACGGGCGCGCAAAGGCAAGGTGTTGAGGTCTTCGACCAAACCGAATAACTGACGTATGCGCCGTGCCTGCAAGCGCAGCATGGCTTGGTAGAACTCGACGTGGGCAGCCAATATGCGCTCGAAATCGTGTCTGGCCACGCAGAGTATGGTGGTCTCTCCGTGCGCATAAGCATCGTGGGTGCGGCTGTCGCCGTCCAGAATCGCCACATCGCCGAACCATATCCCCGGCTCGACATAGGTCAGCGTGATCTGCTTGCCCGACAGCGAAGTTGAGCTGACACGCACCGCGCCCTTGGCGCAGGCAATCCAGTCTTCCGGCGTGTCTCCGCGCGCGGTGATCAAGTCGCCGTCTTTGAGTCGTTTGACGTAAGCGCATCGGAGTATGTCGTGGCGGAGTGAAGGTGAGAGTGAAGAAAACCAGCGCCCGGCATTGACTGCCTCGCGTTCTTCTATGGTAAGGATTGGCTCGTCCATCGTCTGTCTTGTCGGTGACCAGTGGGTTGAAAAATGTCTCCGGCGGGACCGGCGACTTGAAAATAGCAGTGATCAGGGCCTGTAGTGAGGGGTTTGCTTGTCCAGAAAAGCTTGTATGCCTATGCCGGCGTTCGGGTGATGCAGGTTCTTCACAAAGTGCTGTTTTTCGAGTTGCAACTGGGCAAACAGGTCTTGCGAAGCGGCAGCGTTGACGAGTTCTTTGATGCTGGCAAGTGTATTGGGTGCGCGTTGGTTCAGCCTCTCGGCCAATGCCAATGCGCTGGTCAGGGCCTGGCCGGGCTCGGTGATTTCGTTGATAAGACCGTGTTCAAAGAGTTGTGCGGCGGGGACTTTTTCGCCCAGCATCAGCCAGCGATTGACCAGTGAGCGCGGCAGGGCGCGGGTCAATAGCCAGCTGCCGCCGCCGTCAGGTGACAAGGCGACGCTGCTGTAAGCCATGACAAACACGCTGTTGGACGCGGCCACCAGAAAGTCGCAAGCCAGTGCCAATGAAAAACCCGCACCCGCTGCCGCGCCTTCGACCGCAGCCAGCACCGGCTTAGGAAAAGTGGCAATGGTCTCCAGCCAGGCGTGCAAGCCGTCTATGCTTTGGGCCTGGTGTTCGGGCGGCAGGCTGCGGTTATGCAGCAAGCGGTTCAAGTTACCGCCCACGCTGAAATGCGCGCCTTCGCCGGTGATGATGACGCTGCGGACATCGGTATTGCTTTCGGCCGCATTCAAAGCCTCTATCCCCGCCGTATACATCTCCGGGCCTAGCGCATTGCGGTACTCCGGGTTGGATAGGCTGAGGATCAGTGTCTGGCCGACGCTGTGGCTTTTGAGTTGTGCGGTCATGGTTCAGGTGCCGGTATGTGTGAGGCTCAAACCCAGCGCGCCGCGACGGCGCAACCAGGGGCTGGGGCGGTAACGCGGGTCGCCGTACACGGTTTGCATATTGAACAATACCTCGAGCAGGCTGTCGGCACCAAGTGAGTCGCCCAGCGCCAGCGGGCCTTTGGGATAACCCAGCCCGAGGGTAACCGCAGTCTCCAGATCAGCTGGCGAACAAATGCCTTGTTGGCAGATATCGCTGGCAATGTTGACGATTTGCGCCAGTACGCGCTGGGTGACAAAGCCGCCGCTGTCTTGTATGACGCTGACCGGCTTGCCGTCTTTGGCAAACAAGGCGTGCGCGGCGTCGCGCATATCGCTGCGGGTGGCGGGGTTGGTGGCCAGCACACGACGCCGGGTGGCTGCGTCAGGCATCAGCAAATCTATGCCCAGCGTGCGCGCCGGGTCCAGCCGCTCGACGATGGCGCAGGTGGTCACATCAAAACCCAAGGGCGCGACCAGGCACAGCGCATGGTTGGATGGTGAAGTACCGGTTTCTACTTGGGCGCCCAGATCCTTGAGAAGTTGAAAAAGCTCGGCGCGTCGAGCTGCGCGGGATGAGACCCATACCGGCGGCAATTCATTCACAGTCGGCGTTGGCGGTTCTGCGGGAACCTGGGCTTTGCCTTCTGTGTAGGTATAAAAACCTTGCGCGGTTTTGCGACCCAGCCAGCCGCCGGCCAGTCGTTGCGCCGTGATGACCGAGGGGCGGTAGCGGGGTTCTTCAAAATACTGGTGGTAAATCGACTCCATCACCGGGTGTGACACATCCAAGGCGGTCAAGTCCATGAGCTCGAAAGGGCCGAGTTTGAAGCCGACCTGGTCTTTGAGAATCCGGTCTATGGTGGCGAAATCAGAAATGCCCTCTGACACGATACGCAAGCTTTCCGTGCCGTAAGCGCGACCCGCATGGTTGACGATAAAGCCGGGTGTGTCTTTGGCGCGCACGGACTGGTGTCCCATGGCTTTGACGAAATCACTCAGTCGTTGGCAGACCGCTTCATTAGTGGCCAGACCGGCTATGACTTCAACCACTTTCATCAAAGGAACGGGATTGAAAAAATGCAAACCAGCAAACCGGCCGGGGTGCTTCATGCCTGCCGCCAGCGCGGTGATGGATAGCGAGGAGGTATTGCTGGCAATCACCGCTTCGGCGCTCAACAGTTTTTCGAGTTCGGCAAACAAGGATTGTTTGATGCCAGTGTTTTCCACAACGGCTTCGATAACCAGATCAGATTCGGCCAACTCATTCAGCTGCTTTGCAGCTGACAGGCGTTGCTGCAAGCTGTCAAGTTCCGCCACGCTCAACCTGCCTTTGTCCAACATTTTTTTCCATTGGGCAAGGATGGCAGCGCAGGCTTTGTCAGCAGCACCAGCGGCGACATCGTGAACCAGCACTGAGGCACCTGCTTGAGCGGCCATTTGAGCAATGCCCTGGCCCATGGCACCAGCGCCCACCACAGCGACTTGTTGAAAGTGTTTATTCATACCCGAGAATTATGGCCGACATCGCCACAGTCTCAGTGGTGACAAAGTGCTGCAAAATGACAGGCGTAAATATCAATACGGAGATACACCCATGGCACTCAAACTTTGCGGTTTTGCGCTCAGTAACTACTACAACAAACTTAAATGGCAACTGATGGAAAAAGAGGTCGTGTTTGAGGAAGAACTGGTGTGGACAGGTAACACCAACCCCAAACTGATAGACCGTTCACCTATGGGCAAGGTACCTTTTTTGGAGACTGCGCACGGATGTGTGTCAGAGTCCATGGCCTGTGCTGAATACATAGAACAGCATTACCCTGCGCATCCGATGATGCCTGCCGATCCGTTCGCCGCAGCCAAGGTGAGAGAACTGATTGTTTACCTGGAGTTGCATATCGAACTTGTGGTGCGCGAACTTTACAGCCAGGCTTTTTTCGGTGGCCAGGTAAGTGACGCCGTCAAGGACAAAGTTCGCAAACAACTGGCGCGCAACCTGCCGGCTTTTGCCAAGCTGGCGAAGTTCTCGCCCTTTTTGGCTGGGGATACGTTCACACTGGCTGACTGTGCAGCAGCGTTTCACCTGCCTATCGTGTCATCAGCTTGCAAACTGGTGTTGGAAGAGGACTTGTTTGCGAACATTCCTATCAAAACCTACACACAGCAATTTGCTGACAACCCGCACATGCAGAAAATTCAGGCAGAACGAAAAGCCAATGGTGAATTGAGGGCGGCTTTGCGGGCTGCAAAAACATAAAACTCAGTTGGGGTAGATCTGGCGCTGATTGTCCAGGTCTATCAACCGGTCGAGCTCGGCGCAGACATCGGCCATGCGACCTGAGATGACCATGCGACCGGCGGTATGCAAAGGCGGGCGCTGCTCTTCTGCAATATGAACCACCCGCAAAGGACGGTCTGAGATGCAGCGTGAGGACTGGGACGGCGTTTGTACGCGTTTGTTTTGCAACAGTGAACGAACAGCGGAATCGACGCGCTGAAAAACCTGCTGGCTGCTCCAAAGGGCGAGTGACATGGTGATCTCCTGGGGTTAGAACTGGTTGCGGATTAGGCCGACGGCCAAACCTTCAATTTCAAAAATGTCGCCGTCTTGCACCCGGATAGGCGAGAAGTCGGGGTTTTCAGGCAATAAACTGATGCCTTGAGGGGTTTTGTGTAAGCGTTTGACGGTGACTTCTTCGCCTACGCGGGCCACCACGATCTGTCCGTTGCGGGCCTCGCGGGTGGTTTTGACCGCGAGCAAGTCGCCGTCCATGATGCCGATGTCGCGCATGGACAGGCCTTTAACCTTGAGCAGGTAGTCGGGCAACTGGGAAAACAGCGAAGCTTCGACGTTGTAAGTTTGTTCAATATGCTCTTGCGCCAGTATGGGCGAACCGGCTGCTACACGCCCGACCAGCGGCAGACACAGTTGCGCCAGGGCTTGCAGCGGCAGCTGGAACTGTTTGACTGTGGAATTGGTGAACGTGTCTGTGGCCGCATTTTTCAGACGTATGCCACGGGAGGTGCCGCTGACCAGTTGTATGACGCCTTTGCGGGCCAGGGCTTGCAAATGCTCTTCGGCGGCATTGGCGGATTTGAAGCCGAGTTCGGCAGCGATTTCTGCGCGTGTGGGCGGGGCCCCCGTGTTGTGCACGGCGGTTTGTATCAGTTCCAGGATTTGCTGTTGACGGGCCGTGAGCTTGATTGTTTCCATGGGGCTCCTGCACAATAGGTTGGTTGAAAAAGTTGTCCGCTTCGTTGATGGATAACTGTTTGTATATCCAGTAACTGTATTTTTAACCAGTTTTCAAGGTTTGGCAAGCATGTCGCTCAAAAATAATTTAAAAACTGTGGTTCTTGGCACCGGCGGCACGATTGCTGGTTTGCGTCAGGAAACTGATAAACCATATACTTACAGGTCCGGCCAGTTAGGAATAACTGACATATTAAGCAATGCAGGACTGGATTTGAGCGTGGTCGAATTTCAGGATGTGGCCCGCATAGACAGTAAAAACATGACTTTGCCGGTCTGGCAGGACTTGTACCGGGCCGTGGCGCTTGCCCAGAAACGCCCCGATGTCGGCGCCGTCTTAATCACCCACGGCACCGATACGCTGGAAGAAACCGCCTTTTTGCTACACGCTTTAGGCCCTTGGCCCAAGCCTGTGCTGATGACGTGCGCCATGAAACCGGCCGACCACCCGCAAGCCGACGGCCCCGGCAATTTGCGCGACGCTTTGTTACTTGCCGCTTCCCCCGGCTTAAGCGGCGTGCATGTGGTGTTCAACGCCCGTGCGCACCACGCCATGCATGTGCAAAAAACATCTACCGACCATGCAGAAGCGTTCAACAGCGGTATGGCTGGTTTATCGGCTGAAAAAAACGGACCGGACTGGACACTCAAGGTGCCGCTTGTGCCGACACTTCAACAAAACATACCGAGCCCGAATTATTTTTTGCAGCAAAGCGCCTGGCCCAGGGTGGAATGGCTGACACATCACTCAGGCAGCACACCAGCCTTGATACAGGCTTTGCTGCAACCACTTGCAGGCGCGCCGCAACTTCGGGGACTGGTGGTGGCCGGTACCGGGGCGGGTACGGTCAAACCTTCCTGGGAAGCTGCGTTACAGAAGACCATGGCGCTAGGCGTCACCGTCTGGCTGACCAGCCGCTGCACCTGGGGCGAGGCGCAGGTGCAGGCGCAACAAAACTGCGGTGAATTGAGTCCTTTGTCATCCGCCAAGGCCTGCGTGGGCTTGGCTTTGCACCTGATGGCACAGGACGAACAAGCTTTAGCTGCTTAAGGCTTTCAAGGCGCGGTCTTTGATTTCCTCGACGCTGCCCTGGCCGCTGATGGCGCGGTATCTGGGTGCGTTGGATGCATCGTTATTCGCCCATTGCGTGTAATAGTCGACCAGCGGACGGGTTTGCGAGCTATAGACTTCAAGCCGTTTTTTCACGGTGTCTTCTTTGTCGTCATCACGCTGAATCAAGGGTTCGCCGGTGATGTCGTCCAGGCCTTCGACCTTGGGCGGGTTGAACCGCACGTGGTAGGTGCGACCGCTGGCCACGTGGGCGCGGCGACCGCTCATGCGCTCGATGATGGCGTCAAACGGCACATCGATTTCAAGCACGCAATCGAGTTTGACACCGGCGTGTTTCAATGCGTCGGCTTGCGGCAGGGTGCGGGGGAAACCGTCAAACAAAAAACCCTTGGCGCAATCGGCGTGGGTGATGCGTTCTTTGACCAGGCCGATGATGATGTCGTCACTGACCAAACCGCCTGCGTCCATGATTTTTTTCGCGGCCAATCCCATGTCGGTGCCGGCTTTCACCGCGGCGCGCAACATGTCGCCGGTGGAAATTTGGGGAATGCCATAAGCCTGGCAAATGAATGTGGCCTGGGTGCCTTTACCGGCACCGGGCGCACCCAGCAGAATCAATCTCATTGTCGTCCTTGCATTTGAATGACAGCCACTGTCTTTGCAGCGCTTTGTCGCTTGTTAAGACTTAAGAATAGCATGCACAGCCTGACAAAGTCTGACGGCCTCAAGACTTCATCCATTGGTTAACCCGCAGCAGATCTTCGGGCGTATCTACCCCCGCAGCACTGGCCTGTGAAGAGACATGTACGGCGATTCGGTATCCGTGCCATAGTGTCCGCAACTGCTCGAGGGCTTCTGCGGTTTCTGTAGGTGCGGGTGACAGCGCCGGAAACAGGCTCAGAAAAGAGGCACGGTAAGCATATAAGCCCACGTGCCGGTAGACCGGGTAGGGCGGTAATTGACCGGCTTGAGCGTCTCGCCAGCAGGGGATACCAGCCCGACTGAAGTAACTGGCGTGCGAGCGAGCATCCAGTACGACTTTGACCACGTGCGGGCTGAGCCAATCCTGCAAGCTGGTGATCGGATGCGCCAGCGTACTCATGCTCACATCTTTGTCTGCGTCGAGGACTTGCGCCACTTGGTCAATGTGTTGCGGGTCTATCAGCGGTTCATCGCCTTGTACGTTGACCACAATGGTGTCAGGCGACAGGTTTAACAGCGCCACGGCCTCGGCCAGTCTGTCGCTGCCGCTGGGGTGGTCGCGGCGCGTGAGAATGGCTTCAATGCCGTGGGACGCGCAGACGGCGAGTATGCGGTCATCGTCAGCGGCCACCACCACGCGCTGGGCTGCGGATTTCAAACTCTGTTGCGCCACCCGCACCACCATGGGCAGACCGGCAATATCGGCAAGCGGTTTGTCCGGTAATCGCGAAGAACCTAGGCGCGCCGGAATCAGCACGACAAAAGGCGTTTCACTCATGCAATTTGTCCACTTCGTCGTCGCTCAAAGTTCGGGCTTCAACTTCGAGCAGCACGGGAATGCCGTCGCGCACCGGGTAGGCCAGCCGGGCACTGCGAGACACCAGTTCCTGGGTATCTCGCTGGTAAATCAGGCTGCCTTTGGTGACCGGGCAAACCAGCAGTTCAAGTAGTTTTTTGTCCATGAAGCAATGATAGTCGCTGCACCTCGGCACTGAGTTGTTGCAGCAACTCGGGGGGCAATTCGCAGACCAGCGGCACCGCCCAGGCCGACGGCAAACGCGGCCAAAGTTTGACCGCGTCTTTTTCTGTGCACAACAGCGGTTCATGGCCTACGGGTAGCCAGTTGTCCAGTGCGGCATGGTCGGGCAGGGCGTGTTTTTGCTTAAGCTGTAAACCGGTTTGTTCCAAGGCGGAAAAAAACAAGGCCGGTCGGGCAATCGCCGCCAGCGCTTGAATCGTTTGTCCTTGCCAACTCGAAATATCGCGTTCTTCGCCTTGGCCGTTGCGCGCAATCTGCGACAAGCTGCGTTTGGCCGCCAGACTGTGGCTGAATGCTTTGTCCCCGGTGTGCAAAAGAAACTGTTTGGTGCTTGTACTTGACTGTCGCGGCCAAAGTTCGCGCAAAGGCCCGGCGGGCAGCAGCCAGCCGTTGCCCAGACCCCTGTCGTCGAACACACACACGGCCAGGTCATGGTGAAGCGCACGGTGTTGCAAGCCGTCGTCGCTGATGATGAGTTGTGTCTGCGGATAGGCTTGCAGCAAAGCTTGTGCGGCTTTTGCGCGTTGCCTCCCGGTAAACACAGGCACAGCGCAACGTTGCTTAATGAGCAAGGGCTCGTCACCGGCTTGTGCGGCCAGGCTGATGCTTGAAACTTCCATCACAGGTTCTTCCCCGGTGCCGTAAGCACGGGCAATGACGCCGACTTGCAAGTCTAGCGATTTAAAATGCTCGACCAGGCTGATGACGATGGGTGTTTTACCGGTGCCGCCTGCCAATACATTACCGACCACCAGCACCGGTACCGGCAAATGCGCAGTATTGCGCCAGCCCTTGGCATAGGCCATGGCGTTGAGCGCGAGCCAGACACGGCTGATCAGCGTCAGCGGCCAAAGCATGCAGGCCAATGGTCCGCGTGAGGCCCAGACCTGTTGTGAAAGGTAAGCCGACAAGCGCATCTGTTTTCAAGGAAGAGCGGTGTTGCTGGTGCGCGCCTGTGCAGAAAAAGTGATGTGCTGCAAACCGGCTTTTTGCGCCGCTTCCAACACTTGCATCACCGCCTGGTGGCTGGCACGTGCATCTGCCGATATGACCAGCAGCGCGTCGGCATTGTGATTAGCCGCAAGGGACAAAGCCTGTGTCAATGAGCCTATATCAGAAGTGGGGACAGCTGTTTTTTGCACCATGTACTGGCCATCGCTGCTGACACTCACGCGGATTTCATCCGGGCGGTTTTCCTGTTGTGCGCTGTCGGCCTTGGGCAATCGCATGTCGAGTTGCGTCAAACGTCCGTAGGTGGTGGTTAGCATCAAAAAGATGAGAATTACCAGCAGCACATCGATGAACGGGATCAGGTTGATCTCAGGTTCGGCGGATTTGGGGCGACCGAAACGCATGTTTTATTTGCCGCTTTTTGCAACGTAAAAATGGCGCACCAGGCGTTCAGCGGCAATCTCGAGCTCTACCGTGAAATGGTCGACCTTGTTTCTGAAATAACGCCACATCACCAGGCTGGGAATGGCAATCACCAAACCGAAAGCGGTGTTGTACAAAGCCACTGAAATACCGTGCGCCAGTTGAGCGGGGTTGCCGGTACCCGGGGTTTGGGCACCGAAAATTTCTATCATGCCTATGACTGTGCCGAACAAACCCAGCAATGGAGCCACCGACGCAATCGAGCCCAGCGCACTCAAGTACTGCTCGAGTTTGCTGTTGACCCGCCGCCCGCTGGCCTCGACTACCGCGCGCAGTTCGCTCTCTGTTGAAGCCGGTTTGCGTTGCATGTGATTCAGACCAGCCACAATGATTTCACCGAGGGCGCAATGGCTTTTCAATTGCTCAATGGACTCGGGCTTGAGTATCGCAGGGTGCGACAAGGTCAGCACTTCGTCCAGCAATTGCGTGGGTATCACCCGTTTGGTTTGCAAGCTGTATATGCGTTCAAAAATCAGCGCCAAAGCCGCGATGGAGCATGCGAGCAAAGGCCAGATCGGCCAACCGGCCGCTTGTATGATGCCTAGCAAAAGTGTTCTCCCCTCAGATACACATTCAATTATGGCCCAGTTGGTCACTGCAGATTTTTTCAAAACAACACGCCATGCCCGGATTCAATACTGTCACTGAAGCAAGCAGCAACCGGGTGTGGACCGTCGGCGGCCTGTGCCATGCCATCAGCGATCAACTCAAGGCGCGCTTCGGTCTGGTGCTGGTCCAAGGTGAGATATCCGGCATGACGCGGGCCGGCAGCGGGCATTGCTACCTGACCTTGAAAGATGAACAAGGTCAATTGCGTTGCGCCATGTTCCGCCGGGTCGCCGAGACATTGAACTTTGAACCTCGCAACGGCGACTTGGTGCAAGTGCAAGCCCGCGTCGGTTTGTATGAGCCGCGCGGCGAAATGCAATTGGTGATTGAGTTCATGCGACCCGCCGGTGCCGGGCAATTGCACGAGGCTTTTTTAAATCTCAAAGCCAAGCTTCAAGCGCAAGGTTTGTTTGATGCAGACCGCAAACGGCCGATTCCCGCCAGACCGCGTTGCATTGGCGTAGTGACTTCATTGTCAGCCGCCGCATTGCACGATGTGGTCACCGCTTTGCAGCGGCGCGTGCCGCACATACCGGTGCGCATTGTTCCGAGTCCGGTGCAGGGTGTAGATGCGCCGACAGGATTGATCGCCGCGCTTGCCGCAGTGCAAAAGTTACCGCAGGTGGATGTGATATTGCTGGTTCGTGGCGGCGGTTCAATGGAAGATTTGTGGGCCTTTAACGACGAAGCCCTAGCGCATGCAATTGTTGATAGCAAGCTACCTGTGGTGGTCGGCGTAGGCCATGAAACCGATGTCACCATCGCCGATTACTGCGCCGATTTGCGCGCGCCCACACCTACCGCGGCTGCAGAACTCTGCGCCATCGAACAAGCCGCTGATTTGTCTGAATTGGATGACTGGCAAGCGGCACTCATGGCGCTGATGCATGCGCGGGTCGAGCAAAGCTGGCAGCGGCTGGACCGTGCTGAGCGTCAACTTGGCAGGCCTTCGGCCTGGTTGCACACGCAGCAATTGGCGTGTGCCGGTTTGGTTAACAGGCTTGAGCGCGGCGTTTTTAACAGCTTGCAGCGCCGCCAGTTGGCGCTACAACCGCTGGCCATGCGACTGCGGCAGTCGGCGGCCAATATTCCCAGGCACATGTCGCATCGGCTGGATAAATCCGAATGGTTGTTGCGCTCGCTCGACCCGGCTTTGGTATTGAAACGCGGTTATGCCTGGTTGCAAAACAAGCAAGGGCAGGCGCTGGTGTCGGTCAAAGAATTTGAAAGCGGTCAGCAAGTCACTGCCAGGTTGTCTGACGGACAGGTTGATTTGACGGTCAACACCAGCAAAAAAATTTAAACCTCGGCGGGGTTGAGTCTGGGACAGTTTTATTTGCTTGAGGTGTTTTTGAACACACTGGACTTGATCACATAACCCTTGCGGATTTGCTTGGCGGCAAACCAGCCTTGTTTCATTTCCAGCACATAGCGCACCGGCTTGTCAGAGCAATGGGAATCTGTGGTTTGCGGTTTCATGTCCACCAGATTGACGATACTGCCGTCGTCCGCAATAAAAGCCGCAGTCAAAGGCATGAGCGTGTTTTTCATCCAGAAGCATTGCACTTGAGGTTTTTCAAAAACAAACAACATGCCCTCGTGCTGCGGCATATCAGGCCGGTTCATTAAGCCAATAGCGCGTTGGTCTGGCGTAGATGCCACTTGCGCATTGATTTGATACATGCCGGCTTGCATGTTGATACGGGGTAATTCTGTTTGTGCGTTTTGCGCCCGGGCAGTCACGGATAAAAGCGACAGCAGCACGGGCAGTAGGTAGATGGTCATTTTCGGGTCAGCAGCGATGGTTAGAATGAATTGACTGGTCAAGAATGCATTTTGCATCCAGCAGACCGTTCTTTTTTTCTGGAGATTCTCACTTGTACCAGCATATCAAGGTGCCCGCCCAGGGCGAAAAAATCATTGTCAACGCAGACATGTCTTTGACAGTCCCGGATCAACCTGTTATTCCCTTTATTGAGGGTGACGGTACCGGCATGGACATCACCCCGGTGATGCTCAAAGTGGTCGATGCCGCGGTTGCCAAGGCTTACGGCGGCAAGCGAAAGATTCATTGGATGGAGGTGTATGCCGGTGAGAAATCCACCAAGGTTTACGGGCCTGATGTGTGGCTGCCCCAGGAGACGCTGGCTGCGCTTAAAGACTATGTGGTGTCCATCAAGGGACCGCTGACCACGCCAGTGGGTGGCGGCATACGCTCATTGAACGTGGCATTGCGCCAGGAACTCGACTTGTATGTGTGTTTGCGCCCGGTGCAGTATTTCAAAGGCGTACCTTCACCTTTGAAGGAACCTGAAAAAACCCATATGGTGATCTTCCGTGAAAACTCGGAGGATATTTACGCCGGTATCGAATACGAAGCAGAGTCTGACAAGGCAAAAAAACTTATCAAGTTTCTGATCGAGGAAATGGGCGTCACCAAGATTCGTTTTCCCAACACCTCCGGCATCGGTATCAAACCTGTGTCACGCGAAGGCACCGAGCGTCTGGTGCGCAAGGCCATTCAATACGCTATCGACAACGACAAGCCCAGCGTCACCATCGTGCACAAGGGCAACATCATGAAATACACCGAAGGTGGATTCCGTGACTGGGCTTACGGGCTGGCGCAAAAAGAATTCGGCGCTCAGTTGATCGACGGCGGACCGTGGTGCAGTTTCAAAAATCCGCGCACCGGCCGCGAGATCATTGTCAAAGACAGCATTGCAGACGCGTTTTTGCAACAGATTTTGTTGCGACCCGCCGAGTACAGCGTGATTGCCACTCTCAATTTGAACGGCGACTACATCTCTGACGCGTTGGCCGCACAAGTAGGTGGTATCGGCATTGCGCCCGGCGCCAATTTGTCAGACTCGGTGGCTTGCTTCGAAGCCACCCACGGCACCGCGCCTAAATACGCCGGCAAAGATTACGTGAATCCAGGTTCGGAAATTTTGTCGGCGGAAATGATGTTGCGTCACATGGGATGGATTGAAGCCGCTGACTTGATCATTTCCTCCATGGAAAAATCCATTTTGAGTCGTCATGTCACTTATGACTTTGCCCGCCTGATGGAGGGCGCGACCCAGGTCAGCTGTTCCGGCTTCGGCCAAGTGATGATCGATCACATGTGAAGCGGCAATAAGGCTTTCAGTAGCCTTGTTGCGGTATCAGATTGGCCCGGAATTGCGGGGTTCTGAGGCGCGAGCCTTTGAAATCCGCAGCTGGGCGGGTTACTTCAGCCATGGCTGGAGCGGCAATCACTTTGATGCTTTTAGCCATCCAGCCGCGCGGGCCTTGCATGGGCTCATAAACCACGGTGGCACCCTGTTGCAGGGTTTTGAATCCCACCATATCGACTTCGCTGAAATGGGCGAAGATATCGGAATCAAATTCGTTGGATTCAATGAAGCCAAAACCCTTGTGGTTGTTAAACCATTTGACAATGCCGTATGCCATGAAACCCCCTGTGTTTTTAAATAATGTAACTCAAATACTTACTATAAGAAATAAAATAGATTATTAACAATTAATAATTTTTATATGTAAATTAGTAATTATTATATTTATCCAAACATCTTTCTGTAATTTCCTTGGCGTTCCTTCTGACGGTTGACCCCGATAGAATCCTGACATGGCAACCCAATCACCGAAAACACCTACTCTCACGCCAGCCCGCGATTCCAACGGGGATTCTGTGGTTTTGGAGCGTAAAACCCTGAAAACCCAGCCTCCGCACATGTACCAGGTGGTCATGCTGAACGACGATTTCACGCCCATGGAGTTTGTGGTGCGTGTTTTGCAGGAGTTTTTCAGCAAGGACCGCGAAGCGGCCACCCAAATCATGCTCAAAATTCATCTTGACGGCAAAGGCGTCTGCGGCGTTTATTCCAAGGACGTCGCAGCCACCAAAGTTGATCAAGTACAGGACGCCGCCCACCAGGCAGGCCATCCTTTGCAATGTTTGGCCGAACCCGTTGAATAAATCCCATTCGTTTCCATATACAGTTGAACCCAAGATCGCACCAAGGAAGAAATCATGATTGCCCAAGAACTTGAAGTCAGCTTGCACATGGCCTTCGTAGAAGCCAGACAGCAGCGTCATGAATTCATCACCGTCGAGCATTTGCTACTGGCACTGCTTGACAACCCCAGCGCCGCTGAAGTGTTGCGCGCCTGTTCGGCCAACATCGATGACTTGCGCAAATCGCTGTCGAACTTCATCAAAGACAACACGCCGCAAGTCGCCGGCACTGATGAAGTCGATACCCAGCCCACGCTGGGTTTTCAGCGCGTCATTCAGCGCGCCATCATGCACGTGCAATCCACCGGCAACGGTAAAAAAGAGGTCACCGGCGCGAATGTGCTGGTTGCCATCTTTGGCGAAAAAGATTCTCACGCCGTGTATTACTTGCATCAGCAAGGCGTGACGCGTCTGGATGTGGTCAATTTCATTGCCCACGGCATCAAAAAATCCGACCCCCAAGAGCCTGTCAAAGGCGCTGAATCCAGCGCGCCCGAGGCTGAAGAAAACACCGACAAATCCGAAAAAGCCTCGCCGCTTGAGCAATTCACGCAAAACCTGAATCAGTTGGCCAAAGACGGCAAGATTGATCCTTTGATCGGGCGTGAATACGAGGTCGAGCGAGTCATCCAAATTCTGTGCCGCCGCCGCAAAAACAATCCGCTGCTGGTCGGCGAAGCCGGGGTGGGCAAAACCGCGATTGCCGAAGGCCTGGCCTGGCGCATCACGCAAAAAGACGTGCCCGAAATTTTGGCTGATTCACAGGTCTATTCGCTGGACATGGGCGCATTGCTGGCCGGCACCAAATACCGTGGTGATTTCGAGCAAAGGCTCAAAGGCGTGTTGAAGTCGCTCAAAGACAAACCTAACGCGGTTTTATTCATCGATGAAATTCACACTTTGATCGGTGCCGGAGCGGCCTCGGGCGGTACCTTGGACGCGTCCAATTTGCTCAAGCCTGCCTTGTCCAGCGGTCAGCTCAAATGCATTGGCGCCACCACTTTCACCGAGTACCGTGGCATTTTCGAAAAAGATGCGGCTTTGTCGCGCCGCTTCCAGAAAGTCGATGTGGTTGAGCCCACGGTTGAACAAACTGTTGATATTCTCAAAGGGCTGAAGTCTCGCTTTGAAGAACACCACAGCGTGAAATACGCCTTAGCTGCGTTGCAAGCAGCAGCAGAGCTGAGCGCCAAGTACATCAATGACCGCCATTTGCCCGACAAAGCCATTGACGTGATTGATGAAGCCGGTGCAGCGCAACGCATTTTGCCGGTGTCAAAGCGCAAGAAAACCATCACCAAATCCGAGATCGAAGACATCGTCGCCAAGATTGCGCGCATCCCGCCGGCCAGTGTGTCCAACGATGATCGCGGCAAATTGCAAACACTGGAACGCGATTTGAAAAGCGTGGTCTTCGGCCAGGACAAGGCGCTTGAAGTGCTGGCTTCTTCCGTCAAGATGGCGCGCTCGGGCCTAGGCAAAGCCGACAAACCTATCGGCGCGTTTTTGTTCAGCGGCCCCACAGGCGTGGGCAAAACCGAAGCCGCCAAGCAACTCGCCTACATCCTGGGTATTGAGTTGCTGCGTTTTGACATGTCTGAATACATGGAACGCCACGCGGTCAGCCGTTTGATCGGTGCGCCTCCGGGCTATGTCGGGTTTGATCAGGGCGGCTTGCTGACCGAAGCCGTCACCAAAAAACCGCATTCAGTGTTGTTGCTTGATGAAATCGAAAAAGCCCATCCGGATATTTTCAATGTCTTGTTGCAAGTCATGGACCACGGTACGCTGACTGACAACAATGGTCGCAAAGCTGACTTCCGCAACGTCATCATCATCATGACGACGAATGCCGGTGCCGAGACCATGAACAAGTCGACCATAGGCTTTACCAATGCCCGCGAGCAGGGTGACGAGATGGCTGACATCAAGCGTTTGTTCACGCCAGAGTTCCGCAACCGGCTGGATGCTACTGTCAGCTTTAAATCCCTTGATGAAACCGTCATCATGCGCGTGGTCGACAAGTTTCTGCTGCAATTGGAAACGCAACTGGCCGAGAAAAAAGTCGATGTCACTTTCACGGATGACATTCGCAAATTTCTGGCAAAGAAAGGCTTCGACCCGCTCATGGGCGCGCGCCCTATGCAACGCCTGATACAAGACATGATCCGTCGTGCGCTGGCAGATGAATTGCTCTTCGGTCGTTTGACCGACGGCGGCCGCTTGACTGTGGGCCTGGACGACAAGGAAGAAGTGCTGCTAGATATTCAGCCGCTGCCTAAAAAGGAAAGCCGCGCGTCCAAATCCGAACCGGCGGAACCCGAAGAAGCAGAGGCCAATTAAGGTGGCAGGACACAGTAAATGGGCCAATATCCAGCACCGCAAAGGCCGTCAGGACGAAAAACGCGGCAAGGTCTGGACCCGGGTTATCCGTGAAATCATGGTGGCGGCACGCGCAGGCGGCGGCGATTTGCAGGTCAATCCCCGTTTGCGCCTGGCGATTGAAAAAGCCAAGGCTGTGAATATGCCGGCCGACACCATCAAGCGCAATATCGACAAAGCCACCGGCAACCTCGAAGGTGTGCATTACGAGGAAATCCGTTACGAAGGTTACGGCATAGGTGGCGTCGCCTTGATGGTCGACACCATGACCGACAACAAGGTGCGTACCGTTGCCGAGGTTCGCCACGCACTCAGCAAACACGGCGGCAACCTGGGCACTGATGGCTCGGTTGCTTTTCAATTCAAACACTGCGGCCAACTGATATTGGCACCCGGCACCTCTGAAGATGCCGTCATGGAAATTGCGCTTGAAGCCGGCGCGCAAGACGTGTTGACCGATGAGGATGGTGCCATTGAAGTGTTGACCGACCCGGCTGAATATGAGGCTGTGAAGGCCGCCCTTGACAATGCGGGAATGCCACCTGCCATGGCTGAAATCACTTACCGCGCAGACATCACCATTGATTTAAGCGAAGAAGACCAAATCAAAATGCAAAAAATCATTGATGCGCTGGAAGACCTGGACGATGTGCAAGAGGTCTATCACAACGCCGGCTTATGAAAATACTGGTCATAGGCTCCGGCGGGCGGGAACACGCACTGGCCTGGAAGTTGACAGCGTCTCCTCAAGTACAAATGGTGTATGTCGCACCCGGCAATGCCGGAGTTGCGCTGAATAAAAATTTACAGGTATTGCCTCTGACCGATGTCGTGGCTTTGCGGGAATGGGCGCAAGCCAATGACATAGGTTTGACCGTCGTCGGCCCCGAAGCGCCCTTGGCCGCCGGGGTGGTTGATGAATTTCGTGCCCATGGTTTGCGCATCTTCGGTCCGACCCGTGCTGCCGCTCAACTGGAAAGCTCCAAGGCTTTTTCCAAGGCCTTCATGCAACGCCACCAGATTCCCACAGCGGCCTACCAGGTCTTTGAAGATGCCAAAGCCGCTCATGACTATGCGGAAAAACAAGGCGCGCCTATCGTGGTCAAGGCCGATGGTTTGGCAGCGGGTAAGGGTGTTGTTGTAGCTGCTACTTTGCAAGAAGCGCACGATGCGATTGACCACATGCTTGCCCCTGACCAAACCGGTATTCAACACGCAGGCGGCAAAGCCAGGGTGGTGATTGAAGAATGTCTTGAGGGTGAAGAGGCCAGCTTCATGGTCGTGGCGCATGGTCAGGTGGCGGTGGCTTTGGCTACCTCGCAAGACCACAAACGTCTGCTCGACGCAGACCTTGGGCCGAACACCGGCGGTATGGGCGCTTATTCACCCGCGCCGGTGGTCACACCTGAAATACATGCACGCGTCATGCGCGAAGTGATTCAACCCACGCTCAAGGGCATGGAGACTGACGGCATTCCCTACACCGGTTTTTTGTATGCCGGCTTGATGATTGGCCCGCTTGGCCAACTCAAAGTGCTGGAGTTCAATTGCCGCATGGGTGACCCTGAAACCCAGCCCATATTGATACGTCTCAAAAGCGATTTGCTGGCACTGCTGCTGGCCGCTACCGAACCCGAAACTTCCAACCTGGCCAAAACCGAACTCGAATGGGATCGCCGTGTGGCGCTGGGCGTGGTCATGGCTGCCCATGGTTATCCGGGCACGGTTCGCAAGGGCGATGTCATACACGGGCTCAAAGCCGACAAACCCGATGCCATGGTGTTTCATGCGGCTACAGCCGCGCAAGGCACTGACATCGTGACCTCCGGCGGGCGCGTGCTTTGCGTCACGGCCTTAGGCGACACGGTGCGCCAAGCACAGGCACATGCCTATGAACTGGTCGACGCCATCCATTTTGACGGCGCACAGGTCAGGCGCGACATCGGGCACCGGGGCGTCAAGCGTTGACGTCGGCCCAATTGTTTCAAGGACTTAAACAATGAATCCCGCATTTGCGCCAGTGCGCACTTATTTGATGGACTTGCAGCAGCGTATTACCTCGGCGTTGACACAACTGGACGGCAAGCCTTTTTTGTCTGACAGCTGGGAAAAGCCCAAAGGCGAAACACTGCAAGGCAACGGCATTACCATGATCATGGAGCAGGGCAATGTGTTTGAGCGGGCCGGCGTAGGCTTTTCTCACGTCACCGGCCCTAAGCTGCCGGCTTCGGCCACCCAGCACCGTCCGGAGTTGAACGGCTCGCCGTTTGAAGCCATGGGCGTGTCGCTGGTATTTCACCCGCGCAATCCTTATGTGCCTACTGTGCATATGAATGTACGTGCGCTGATGGCCAGAACCGAAGCCGGTGAACCGGTGGCCTGGTTTGGCGGCGGCATGGACTTGACGCCGTATTACGGTTTTGAAGAAGACGCGGTGCATTTCCACAGCACCTGCAAGCAGGCACTTGACGGCTTCGGTGAACATTTGTACCCGCGTTTTAAAACCTGGTGCGACGAGTATTTCTTTTTAAAGCACCGCAACGAACCGCGCGGCATAGGCGGTATTTTTTACGACGACTTTTCCGAACTCGGCTTTGACCGCAGCTTTGAAATGATGCAAAGTGTCGGCGACCATTTGGTCAAAGCCTATTTACCCATAGTCGAAAAGCGCATGAACACGCCTCACGGCGAGCGCGAACGCGATCACCAGTTGTACCGCCGTGGGCGCTACGTCGAATTCAATCTGGTGTTTGACCGGGGTACGCATTTCGGTTTGCAGTCAGGCGGACGCACCGAATCCATATTGCTGTCCATGCCGCCGCTGGTGACCTGGTCTTACCGCCACCAGCCTGAAGAAGGGTCGGCTGAACACCGGCTCTACACCGATTTCCTCAAACCTAAAGCCTGGATTTGAACAATTCCAGCCAAAGGCGCATAGGTTTGTATGGCGGCGCTTTTGATCCGCCGCACACAGGCCATCATGCGCTGGCTGCTTGCGCCATCCGTCAATTGCAACTCGATGTATTGCACGTGCTGCCCACCGGTGACGCTTGGCACAAAACCCGCGCGCTCAGCGACGCTACTCACCGCATGGCCATGGCCGCGCTGAATTTCGCTGATCTACCTGAGGTTTTGATCGATGACCGCGAGTTGCTAAGGCGCGGGCCGAGCTACACGGTAGACAGCTTGCGCGAACTCGCTGATCAATACCCCGGTGCCGGACTTTTTCTGCTCATGGGTGCAGATCAAGCCGCTCGTTTCGACTCATGGAAAGACTGGCAGCAGATTGCGCAACTGGCTCAATTGGCTGTGGCGCCGCGTCAAATGCAGGTGCAATCCGGTGGCTTTCTGCATGAGTGGCACAATCACCCCTTGGTAAAGGCTACGCTTTTGAACATGCCACTGGAAATCGTCAGCGCCACCGACATACGTTGCGGCTTAGAACAGGGTTTATTGCCCGGGCAGGCATTGAAGCCATCCGTCTTTCAATATATTCAACACCACCACCTTTATTTGGACCGCCATGACAGAAGTCTCTGAAAAAAAAGACGTACAAAAATTGCAGCGCATCGTTGTCGACAGCTTGGAGGATGTCAAGGCTCAGGACATCTCCGTCTTCAACACCGAACATCTGTCCCCGTTGTTTGAACGGGTCATCATTGCCAGCGGTACTTCCAATCGCCAGACCAAGGCGCTGGCCGCCAATGTGCGCGACGATGTGCGTGACGGCGGTTTCGGCAAACCGCGTATCGAAGGCGAAGAAAACGGCGAGTGGATCATCGTCGACTGCGGTTCAGTGGTGGTGCACATCATGCAGCCTGCCATCCGTCTTTATTACCACTTGGAAGAAATCTGGGGCGACAAACCGGTGCGTATCAAGCTCGGCGCTCCGCTTCCCAAGTCTGTGCCCAAAGCTGTCGAAGTGATTGAGCCGGTGGTTAAAAAATCTGCCCGTAAATCAGCCGGCAAATCATCAACCGACAAAAGCAAAGCCAGGTCCCCTCGCGCCACAGGCTCTGCAAAACCAACCGCACCGGCCCGTCAACCTGCGGTAAGTGCAAAACCTACAACAGCTAAAAAACTGGCGGCCAAAGCACCCGTCAAAAAAGTCATTCAGGCCAAACCTGTGGCTGCGAAAAAACCGGCATCCAAAAAACCCGCAGCGAAAAAATCAGCACCCGCTAAAACTGCTGCCCGCAAGCCGCGTGCATGAAACTCTGGGTGGTAGCCGTTGGCCAAAGGGTGCCGCCCTGGGCCCAAACGGCCTGGGACGACTATGCCAAACGTTTCCCGCCTGACATCAAGCTCACGCTAAAAACCGTCAGGACCGAGCCGCGCGCTTCCAAAACCCTGGCCCAGATTTGGGCTGCTGAACGCAGTCGTATAGACGCAGCCATTCCCAAAGACTGCCAGCGCGTCTGGCTGGACGAAAAAGGCCCGCAAATCACCACAGCAGCACTGGCCGGTAAATGGCGTGGCTGGCAGGACAATGCACAAGACGTGGCTTTCATCATCGGCGGGCCTGATGGTTTTGATCCGGTGCTGCGACAAGGCGGTTATGAACTGCTGGCCCTTTCCAATCTGACGCTGCCGCACGCCATGGTCAGGGTGTTGCTGGTGGAGCAGCTTTACCGCGCCTGGTCTATGCTGACCAATCACCCTTACCATCGCGAGTAATGAACCTGCCGCTGATCTACTTGGCTTCCCAAAGCCCGCGCCGTCAACAACTGCTGACGCAAATCGGTGTGTCTTTTGAATTGCTGCTGCCGCGCGACTCACATGCTGCAGAAGAACTGGAAACCGCATTGCCGGGTGAACTCCCGCATGCCTACGTTAAACGCGTGACCTTGCTCAAACTCCAGGCCGCTAAAGCGCAAATGCAGCAGGATCAGTTGACCCCAAGACCTGTGCTTTGTGCTGACACCACCGTGGCTTTGAACGACAACATTCTGGGCAAGCCGCTTGACGAAGAAGACGCCATTCGCATGCTGAGCGCTTTGTCAGGTCAAACCCATCATGTTTACACGGCCGTGGCCGTGAGTGCAGGCAAGCGCCGCTGGTGCAGTGTGCAGCGCTCCAGGGTCACGTTTGACACACTCAGCCTCAAATACATTGCAGCCTATGTACAAACCGGTGAGCCCATGGGCAAAGCCGGTGCTTATGCCATTCAAGGACGTGCCGCTGTGTTCATCAAACGCATACAAGGCAGCCATTCCGGCATCATGGGTTTGCCGGTGTTCGAAACCAGCCGCTTGCTACATCGCATCGCCAAGGACCAGACATGCAACACGACATCCTGATCAACTGGTCGCCCCAGGAAACCCGCGTGGCATTGGTGCAAAACGCCGCTTTGCAAGAAATCCATATCGAGCGTTCACTGGAGCGCGGCCTGGTGGGCAATATTTACTCTGGCCGGGTTGTTCGCGTGTTGCCCGGCATGCAATCGGCGTTCATAGACATAGGCATGGAGCGTTCTGCTTTTTTACATGTTGCCGATGTGTTCACAGGTGCGAATGCAAAACATTCAGATGCAGATGCTCAGCATGTCCCTGTCGTACCCATAGAAAAACAGGTGTTCGAAGGCCAATCGCTGATGGTGCAGGTGATCAAAGACCCGATTGGCAGCAAGGGTGCGCGTTTGTCGACACAAATCAGCATTGCCGGTCGACTGCTGGTGTTTTTACCGCAAGACAACCACGTTGGCGTGTCGCAAAAAATTCCTTTAGAACAACGCGAAGCCTTGCGCCGCCGCCTGGTCAGTCTGGCGCACCGCGACGAGGAAAAAGGCGGTTTCATACTGCGCACCAATGGCGAAGATGCCAGCGACGCGCAATTGCAGGAAGATATCGATTACTTGCGCAAGACTTGGGCCAAGGTCAAAGTGGCTTCGCAGCAACTGGCACCTAAATCTTTGTTGCATCAGGATTTGAATCTGCTGCAACGTGTATTGCGCGACATGGTGGATGAATTCACCCAGACCATACGCATTGATTCTCAGGAGCAGCATCACATGCTGCAACAGTTCGGCCTGGAATTCATGCCTTCAGCGGTCGCCAAACTCGCGCATTACAAAGGTGAGCGCCCGATTTTTGATTTGTTCAATGTCGATGAGGAGATCAAACAGGCGCTGGGGCGCAAAGTCATGCTGAAGTCGGGCGGCTATCTGATCATTGACCAGACCGAAGCGATGACCACGGTGGACGTGAATACCGGCGGCTTTGTGGGCGCGCGCAATTTTGAAGACACGATTTACAAAACCAATCTGGAAGCGGCCGGTGCGATTGCACGTCAATTGCGCTTGCGCAATCTGGGCGGGGTGATCGTCACCGATTTCATTGACATGCAAACTTTGGATCACCGCGAGTCTGTGCTGGCCGAGTTCAGCAAGCATCTCAAGCGTGACAAGGTGAAAACCACTGTCAGTCCGTTTTCAGCACTCGGTCTGGTTGAGATGACACGCAAGCGCACGCGCGAGTCCCTGGCGCAACTGTTATGCGAACCGTGTGCGCAATGCCAGGGACGCGGCATTGTCAACACCGCCAGAACCACGGCTTACAACATATTGCGTGAAATTTTGCGCGAGGCCAGGCAATTCAGTCCGCGTGAATTCCGTGTGCTTGCCGCGCCTGGAGTGATTGATTTATTACAGGAAGAGGAAAGCTTGCACCTGGCCGGCTTGAGTGAATTCATAGGCAAGCCTATATCGCTGCAAGCTGAGTTCGGTATTGGCGACGAGCAATTCAATATCGTGTTGTTGTAGTTGTGCAGTCAGGCGCTTAGCTCAGTGCTTTGGCCGGCTTGACCGAGTCTGAACATGTTGGCGTAGGCGCCATCGGCTTGCATCAATACCGCGTGTGTGCCGGTTTCAATCACACGCCCGGCGTCCATGACCACAATGTGATCTGCTTTTTCAATGGTGGACAGGCGGTGGGCGATGACCAGGGTGGTGCGGCCTTGCTGGAGTTTTTGCAAGGCGTCCTGCACCATGCGCTCGGATTCATTGTCCAGCGCCGAGGTGGCTTCATCCAGTATCAACACCGGCGCATTTTTATACATAGCCCGGGCAATGGCCAGTCGCTGGCGCTGGCCGCCTGACATGGTGGCTGCGTTATGTCCAACCAGCGTGTCTATGCCTTGGGGCAGGCTTTGCAGGTAATCGCCCAGGTTGGCCGCCAGCAAATATTGCATCACTTTGTCCCGATCCGGTAACTGACCCAGGGCCACGTTGGCAGCCAGTGTGTCGTTCATGACAACAACGGTCTGGCTGACCATGGCGATCTGGCGGCGCAGATCGGCCAGTTGCCAATCATGGATGGAAACACCATCCAGCGAAATATCTCCTTGCGACCAGTCAACAAACCTTGGCAACAAATTGGCTAGCGTGGTTTTGCCCGAGCCCGAACTGCCGACCAGTGCAACCATTTGACCGGGTTGAATTTCCAGATTGACCCGATCTAAAGCCGGGGGCAGGTCCGGTTGGTACCTGACGCTGATGTCATGCAAACGTATATGGCCTGTGGCCCTGTCGCAATGAAACTCACCGCCGGTTTCAACCGGGGTATCGTTTATCAGTTCGAGGGCGCGCTCTAAGGCCGCCAGTCCGCGGGTCAACGGGCCGGCCACCTCGGACAAATGTTTGATCGGGTTGACCAGCATGAGCATGCCGGTCACAAAAGCCGCAAAGCCGCCCACGCTCATATGGCTTTCCTGACTTTGCAGCAAGGCGATGCTGATGACCGCAGACAGCGCCACCGCCGACAGCAATTGGGTCAATGGCGTGATACCGGCATTGGCGATGGTGGTCTTGAGTGCCAGCCGAACCATGAACTGGCCGCGTTGCCTGAAACGTTCAATTTGCATGGGCTGCGCCGCGTGCAAACGGATTTCACGGTGGGCAAGGGCGGTTTCTTCTACCGCATAAGACAAATGGTCAGTGGCTTGTTGGGTGTTTTGGGTCAATTTGTACAAACGTTTGCTAAGCACCTTCATCAGCCAGGCCACAGACGGGATCAGTAGGGCCACGATCAGGCTCAATTTCCAGTTCAGGTAGAGCAAATAACCAATCAGTGCAATCAGCGTCAAACTGTCTCGAACCACGCCAATTGTTGAGCCGACCAACGTCTGGGCGCCGATTTGCACTTCAAACACCAAGGTGTTGCCGAGAGCGCTGGCGTTTTGTTGTCTGAACAAGCCCAGGGAAGCATCCTGCAAACGGTTAAACATTTGCATTCGCAGTGCCAGCAAGCCGGTTTGCGTGGCTTTGGTGATGGCGACCTGGCCGATGAACATGCCCATGCCGCGCACCCCGAACAAGCCGATCAGTGCGACCGGCACCAGCCAGACAGGGAAATCAGTTTGCTGGAAGCCCTTATCCAGCAAAGGTTGCAGCAATGCCGGCACCATGGGTTCGCAAACCGCCACCAAAGCCATACAGGCTACTGCGGTGACCCATGCATAGGTCGGATGAATAAAATACCGACCACAGCGAATCAGGCGACTTAAAAAAAGGGGTTGAAGGCGCATTGGCTACTCAAACATTGTCAACTTCAATTATCACCTTTGCCGCCGGTCTACTTGTTAGAATATCAATACCCCACTTAATTTGAAAAAATATGTCACGGTCTGCTAATTTTTTATTCACGCTCGTGTTTTTTATTTTTGCAGGCAGCAACCTGGCGCATGCCGAATTCAAAGTGGAAATTTCGGGCGTAGGTATCACTCAAATACCTATCGCTGTTTCTGATTTCCGCGGTCAAGAAACTTCGCCGCAAAAAATTTCCGCCATCATCACTGCAGATCTAAAGCGAAGCGGCCAATTCAAGAGTTCACCAACCGGCGTTTTACTGGATGAAAACAGCCACCCTGACTTCAACACCATCAAGCAAAACAATATCGATGCAGTATTGACAGGCAGTATCACCAAGTTGGCCGACGGCCGCTTTGATATCCGCTACAGATTATGGGATGCAGTCAAGAGCCAGGATCTCGGGGGGCAGAGTTTTATTGCCATGCCCGGTGACTTGCGTTTGGTGTCTCACCGGATTGCTGACCAGATCTATGAAAAATTGACGGGTGACAAAGGCATTTTTTCTACCCGTATCACCTACGTCACCAAACAAAACAACCGGCATATGCTGTGGGTGGCTGACGCCGATGGTGAAAACGCCCAGGCCGCGCTCACCAGTCCAGAGCCCATCATCTCTCCGTGCTGGGCACCCAATGGGAATGAGTTAGCCTATGTTTCGTTTGAATCACGTAAGCCCGTGGTGTACGTACACGATGTCGGTTCAGGTAAACGCCGGGTTCTGGCCAATTTCAAAGGTTCCAACAGTGCGCCCGCATGGGCACCTGATGGCAAGAGTTTGGCTATTGCATTGAGCCGTGACGGCGGCACTCAGATTTTTATTCTGGACGCCAAGGGCGGTGAGCCCAGGCACATTACCCAATCCCCGAGTATTGACACAGAGCCTGTGTTTTCACCTGACGGTTCAACTATTTACTTTGTCAGCGACAGAGGCGGGTCACCCCAAATCTATCGTGTACCGGTCAGCGGGGGAGCTGCACAACGGGTAACTTTTTCCGGGACTTATAACGTTTCACCTGCGCTCAGTCCCGACGGACGCTGGCTCAGCTTTGTGTCTCGTGAGGCCAATGGTTATCGGGTTCAGTTGATGGATTTATCGACTGACAAGCTCACTTCATTGACAGAATCCTCGCAGGACGAAAAACCCAGTTTTGCACCCAACAGCAAGCTCATCATGTATGCCACCAAAGCTTCATCACGAGAAGTTTTAATGACGATTACACTTGATGGCAAAATAGGAACAAGATTAGCGGGACAGTCCGCCAATATTCGTGAACCCCATTGGGGACCCTTTTTAAAACCGTGATTAATGGAGTATTACCTGTGAAAAAAATTATTTGGTCTCTACTGATCGTCTGCCTGCTTGCAGCCTGCGCTTCGGGCGTGAAACTCAGTGATGTTCCTGTCGAAGACAAATCTGGTGCACAAGTCAATAATTCCCAAGGCAAAGACGCTGACAAGGCTTCTAAATCCGCCAATTCATCTTCATCTTCAGCAGGAGCATCATCTTCTTCCAACGCTGCCAACAATAGCAACGTCGGCACTGCGACAGCCTCCAACTTGCCTGAGGCAAAACAACCAACAGCACCTGCTTCCGTTAACGCACCTGCTTCCGTTAACGCACCTGCTCCCGTTAACGCACCGGCTGCTGCTGATGCCGGTATAGCGGGTCCTGCAAATGCGGCCAAGGTCATTTATTTTGACTACGACAGTTATATCGTCAAACCTGAGTTTCAAGCTGTGATTGAAGGCCATGCGCAGTTTTTGAAATCCAGCCAGCGCGCCAGAGTGTCAATCGAAGGCCATACGGATGAACGCGGTAGCCGTGAGTACAACCTTGCCTTGGGTCAAAAACGTGCTGACGCTGTTCGCCAAAGCCTGACCCTGCTGGGTGTAAGCGCTGCGCAAATTGAATCCGTCAGCTTCGGTGAAGAAAAACCTGCAGTTGCCGGTAGCGATGAAGCTGCTTATGCGAAAAACCGACGGGCTGAATTCTTTTACAAATGATTAAGCGGTTTAAATGGTTCTACATTTGCCTTCTCCTGCTGAGCGGGGGAGTGGCAACCGCTCAGGTTTTTCCTGACAACGAAGCCCGCAGAGCCATTCTTGATTTGCGGGCTGAGGTTAAAAGAATCACTGAAGACATTAAAAAAATCTCCGATGACACAAAAAGATTTTCTGAAGAGAACAAAAAGAACATTGACAAACTTCAATCGGAGAAACAAGTTTCTGATCTCAAACTGGAGAAGGCGAATGATGTCATTGCCAGATTGCAGCAGTCTGTGCGCGACTCGCAGCTCGAGGCCTCTAGGCTCCAACAGGAAATCGACAAGCTCAACCGCGTACAAAATCAGGCGGTGCTTCAATTGAAATCCGATAGCGAAGCCTTGAAGCAGCAAATTGCCGAGTTGCGTGGCGAGCGTGAACAGTTAAGCCGCGACATCAGCGTGGTTCAGCGCAATCAAAAAGATTTGACAACCGGGATTGAGGACAGGATATCCAAAATCGATCAGCGCTTCAGCAAAATTGAACCGCTGATGGTGAAAATTGATGGTTTGGAATTTCAATCTGAACAGGCTGAGAAAAAAGATTACGAACTTGCCTTATCCACATTCAAGCGGGGTGAGTACACCGGCGCAGTCAATGCGTTCACTGTATTTCTGCGTAAATATCCCAATAGCGGCTTCAGACAAAGCGCTTTGTTTTGGGTGGCCAGTGCCAAATTCGTCAAGGGTGACTATGTTGACACGACCAATCAGCTCAGAGCCTTTTTGAACATGAACGAAACCCATAACCGCTATCCTGAAGCCATGTTGACATTGGCTAATGCTCAAATAGAACTCAATCTCAGTCTGGATGCGAAAAAGACCTTGGAAGATCTGATTCGCGACTACCCGAGTTCTGAAGCTGCCAAAGCCGCGACTGAGCGCCTCGCCAAACTCAAATTACCTTGATTCCGTATTCCTCTGAAGCTGACGTGACTGAACGTCGTTTCAGCGGCATGAGCCGTTTATACGGTGCTGCCTCAGCCCGTCGCATGCAGCAAGCGCATATTGCAGTGATTGGCATCGGCGGCGTTGGTTCTTGGACCGCAGAGGCGCTGGCACGCAGCGGTGTCAATCGCTTGACTTTGATAGACATGGATCATATTTCCGAGTCGAATATCAACCGGCAGCTGCATGCGCTGGTCTCCACCTTGGGACAGGCCAAGGTATCGGCGATGAAGGACCGCATTCATCTGATCAATCCTGATTGCGAAGTGCATGCGGTGGATGAATTCCTCACCCCGGAAAATATCAGCATCTTGTTGCACGATGGTCTGGACATGGCGATAGATGCGACAGACCAGGTCAGCGCCAAAGTAGCCATGGCAGTGCGCGCCATGCAAACTGGAAAACCGCTGGTTATGGCCGGTGCTGCGGGCGGAAAAAAATTGGCTCATCTGGTAGACATGGCTGATCTGTCAGATGTGACCCACGATCCTTTGCTGTCGCAAGTCCGGCAACACCTGCGCAAAATGAATTTCTCAATCAAGCCCGGAACTGCAAGCGGTGTTCACGCGGTGTTCAGCAAAGAGTCGGTGAAGCGACCTGCTTTAGAAAATAGTCAGAACTCAGACAACACGCTCAACTGTCACGGCTACGGATCATTGGTGAGTGTGACTGCAACTTTTGGACAATGCGCAGCAGGCTGGGCATTGAACCACTTTTCTCAATAAGTGAGTCAGGCAAATTTTAAGAAACAGCAAAAAACCAGTTATAATTTGTGGCTTCGCTAAGTAGCAAAACTGCAAAGCGCTGATGGGACGTTAGCTCAGTTGGTAGAGCAGCGGACTTTTAATCCGTTGGTCACAAGTTCGAATCTTGTACGTCCTACCACCCCATTCAAAAAAACCAGTCTTATCAGACTGGTTTTTTTTAATTTGCTGCAGTCGTGCTTTCTAGATGACCGGTCAATTTCAACCACCTTGCTTCAAGCGCAGGTAATTCCTGATCTATTTGTTTTAAAACTTTGCCTTTTTCCGCCAGCTCTGCGGCAGGTAGCTTATTCGCCATCAATGCATGCAAATCGTTACGCTGTGCTTCCAGCGTTTGTATTTTGGCTTCTA
>CAMBSK010000026.1 GCA_945870575.1 Bordetella parapertussis
ATGAATGCGCATTTTTGCGCGGTCATCCCTAACTTTCGCATCATGGAAGTAGATATAGACCGGATTGCCTGGGACCACGAACTCTATACCCATGAACCGGTTTACAAAGACGGCCACTTGGTCATGCCCGATCGCCCAGGTTGGGGTACTGAACCCGTTGAGTCGGCACTGCTGGCGCACCCGCCGCTGCAAACACATGGTTTTCTAGCACTTGGTGTGAAGATGGACCGGGCCTGAAATTCTCTCCCATCCGCGGTTAAACGTTTGTCCTTCAAGATGGCAAACATCACCCGTGCGCAACTTATCCAGCAACTCAGATTGCCCAAGCGCTATGACCTGGCAGTCATAGGCGGCGGGGCCACCGGTCTGGGTATCGCACTGCAAGCAAGCCTGCGCGGTTACAGCGTCCTGTTGCTTGAAGCGTATGACTTTGCCAAAGGCAGTTCATCACGTTCCACCAAATTGGCACACGGCGGTGTGCGCTACCTGGCCCGGGGCGAGATCGGCATGGTGCGCAAGGCTTTGCAAGGGCGCGCCGGTTTGCTAGAAGATATTCCTCATCTGGCCCAATCTATTTCTTTTGTCGTGCCTTCATATAACTGGCCGGACATAGGTTTTTACGGTTTAGGCCTCAAGTTGTATGAATGGCTGGCCGGATCACGCGGACTTGGTAAAACCGCGTACCTGAATGCAAAAGCTGTTCTCGCGCATTTGCCGGGACTGAAAGCAGATGGTTTGCGCGGCGGTGTGAAATACATTGACGGTCAATTCGACGATGCGCGTTTTGCCATCAACCTGGCCAGAACCGCACAGAACGCAGGTGCTTTATTGGTCAATTACTGCCGGGTCGAAAATTTTAATTACCAGGCCGGCAAGATAAACGGTTTGTATTGCACTGATGCAGAAAGTGCAGAAACTTTTTCAATACAAGCCGCTTGTGTGATCAATGCAACCGGCGTATGGGTGGATACGCTTTGTCAACAAGACGCGTTATTTTCAAATGAAAAAATTTCTGATCTGATCAACGCCAGCCAAGGCGTGCATCTGGTGGTAAACAAAGAATTTCTACCCTCAGAGCATGCATTGCTCATACCTGATACCCGGGATAAACGCATGTTGTTTGCCATTCCATGGCTTGGCAAGATTATTCTTGGCACGACTGATACACCGAGAACCGACATGCCGCAAGAGCCTTTGGCGTATGAGCAGGAAATCTCGTTCATATTGGCTGAAGCTGCAAGGTATTTGACGCGCCCGCCCAAGCGCAGTGATGTGCGCAGTGTCTGGGTAGGTTTGCGTCCCTTGGTCATCAAGGATAAACACCAAGCAGTGGCTACGGGGAAATTGAGCAGAGACCATTTCATCGGTTTGAGCAGCACCGGATTGTTGACCATCACCGGCGGTAAGTGGACAACCTATAAAGCCATGGCGGAGGATGTTTTGTTGCATGCCATCAACAGCAAACTATTGCACTCTGAAAAAATTCCCATTGACACAGCCGTGACATTCATGGGCTGCGCGCAGACCGGTAAACCCGCGGTGTCGCTGACCTTGCCCCAGGGAATACATTTGTATGGCGATGAGGAAAGCAGCGTGAACAGCCTGCCTGGCGCTGAGCACTGGTTGCTGCCCGGATTCAGCGAAGCCATGGTGCGTTTTGCAGTGCGCTACGAATTTGCCAGAACGGTGGAAGACGTGTTGGCACGCAGGTCGCGCTGGTTATTTCTTGATTCAAAATTAGCGTTGTCGGTTGCCGCTCAGGTTGCTGACATTCTTATTGACGAAGGTGTTTCAAATGCTCAACTGCAAGAATTCAAAGCCTTGGCCTTAGGTTACCAACCGGCACCGCTTTGTTCAGATCCTGATAACTACGAGACAGCAGACGGCCAGCCGCCGGGTTGAAGTGTTGCAAAATAGGATTCACTGTATCTGTACATCAGTTCAATTTCCGGAAAGCATTTCATGACAAATACCCAGCCACCTGCTGCCGCGCGCCTGACATTTGAAAGCGTGAACATGCGCGCAGTGTCCGTGCCTTTGACCAACCCTATCGTTTCCAATGTCGGTGAATTCACGCACTGGCCTTTGATACTCATAGACGTGCACACGCGCGAAGGCGTGACAGGTCACAGTTACCTGGAACCCTATGTGCAAAAGACGATTCCTGCCATCACAACCATGATTCAAGTGCTGGCCGATCATTTCAAAGGCAAACCGCTGGCGCCTTTGGATATTTACGCAGACGCCATGAAAATGTTTCATTTGGTCGGGCGCGAAGGCATCAGCTTGATTGCTATGGCTGGTCTGGATATGGCGGTGTGGGATGCATTAGCCCGCGCTGCCCAACTGCCGCTGGTCAGTTTGCTCGGCGGACAGCCCGGGCAGATCCGCGCTTACAACACCAACGGCTTTTGGTTGATACCTTTGAATCAACTGGCGGCTCAAGCGAAAAAACTGGTGGCGCAAGGCGGCTTCAAGGCCGTGAAAATGCGCTTAGGCAGAAAGACCTTGGCTGAAGATGTACAGGCCATACGCATCGTGCGTGAAGCCATAGGCGACGACATATTGCTAATGACCGACTTCAACCAAGGCATGAGCTACGGTGAAGTACTGCAACGCATGCACCAACTCGACGACCAGAACCTGTACTGGTTTGAAGAACCCATCACTTACGACAACCTGGAAGGCTGCGCTCAAATTGCCGCGCAAATCAAAACGCCTGTGCAAATCGGTGAAAACATTTACGGCCCGCGCGAGTTTTACAAAGCGGTCAAAGCCGGTGCCGCTGATTTGTACATGCCCGATTTGATGCGCATAGGCGGTGTCACCGGGTGGATGCGGGCTGCGGCCATCGCCGGCGCCGCCGGTTATCCCTTGTCCAGCCATTTGTACCCCTTGGTGTCGGCGCATTTATTGCGCGTCAGCGAATCTGCCGACTGGCTGGAATGGAGCGATTGGGCTGAACCCATACTGGCTGAGCCGTTCACCGTGAACAACGGTTATGCCACGGTGTCCGACAAGCCCGGTAATTCCATTGAATGGAACGAAGCAGGTATCAAGAAATACGCCATTTAATTTTTTAATAAAACACTATGAAAACCTACAACACAGTTCGCTACGAGGTCGCAGACAAGATTCTGACCTTGACTCTAAACCGCCCGGATCAAATGAACGCATTCACGGTGGAGATGGCGCGGGAACTGGTTCACGCGTTTGAGCGTGCCAGCGAAGACGACGAGGTCGGTGCCATCGTCGTCACCGGGGCTGGCAAGGCGTTTTGCGCCGGCATGGACTTGAGTGTGCCGGGCAATGTCTTCGGTCTGGACGAAAGCCTGCACCCGACGCTGGAAGATATGCAAACCCGGTTGCATACGGAAGCCATCACCGAAGGTGTGCGCGACACCGGCGGCACGGTCACCCTGGCCATGTACGAATGTAAAAAACCCGTCATAGGCGCCATCAACGGTGCCGCTGTCGGTATAGGCGCAACCATGACCTGCGCCATGGACATCCGGCTGCTGTCTGACAAAGCCCGCATGGGTTTTGTGTTCAACAAAATCGGCATCACGCCTGAGGCCTGCTCAAGCTGGTTTTTGCCGCGCCTGGTCGGGCTGCAAACCGCTTTGGAATGGTGTTACACCGGCGAAATTCACAGCGCGGACACTTTACTGGCAGCCGGTTATGTCAAAGCCGTGTATCCGGCAGAGTCATTGTTGGAAGAGGCGTACAAGATAGCCCGCAAAATCGTCGCCCACAGCCCGGTGGCTATCGCACTTACCCGGCAAATGCTTTACCGCAACTCGGCCCAGGATCATCCGCTCAAAGCCCACGAGGTGGATTCACTGGCGATTTTTTATGTCAGCACCACCAGCGGCAAGGAAGGCGTTGACTCTTTTCTGGAAAAACGCAAACCCGTGTTCACGGACAAAGCTTCCAGCGATATGCCTGACTTTTACCCCTGGTGGGCTTAATGCAGGTATTCGGGTTGACCTCCTCAAAATTTCTTTTTGTTTTTTTTCTTTCACTGCAGGTTTTCATCACTGGCGTTCATGCCGGCCAGCTCGAGAGAGAAGATGTTTCCAGGCAACTTGACGGCCGCTACACCATTGGAGAAGTGCAGGCTGATATGCGTGCTTATCCGGTGTTTACGCCGGCAGAAGAGACCGCTGACGGCAAACCCAAGTTGCTCGGCTACGCTTTTGAGACGGTCGACTTCACCAATTTGCGCGGCTACAGCGGCAAGCCCATAAATTTGTTTGTGTTCATGGATTTGGACGGTCGTTTTTTAAAAATAAATCTGATTGACCACACTGAACCCTTGTTTCTTTCGGTATTCAGCCACGCCAAACTGGTGGCGTTTGCGGCGCAGTACGTGAAGCTGACATTCCACCACTTCATTGAAATACACGGGCCGAATGACCCGCTGGTTCATATAGACCGAAATGTGTCCATGCAAGGCGTGCACCGTGGGACCATTTCGGCCAAGGCCATAGACCGCAGCCTGCTGGCTGCCGCCGCCAAAGTGGCGCGCGCCAAATTGGATCCGTCAGTGCTAGAACACACGCCGTCCTGGTACTTCAGCGGGCCGGGTGGCGCTTCCGCTGTTCCCGCCGCCGCAGTACCGGATAAAACGCCTGAACCTGTGGCTCCGGTGGCAGGCAATACATCGCGCGCACCGATTGTCACCACGTATGCGCCTGCGGCTACCAAGACAGCTGAGAGCGGCGACACCAAAGACAAAGTACCCGCAAGCGAAGCGGATAAGTCGGCTGGCAAATACGCTGAAGTCAAAAAGCCTGACTCAACAGTCCCCATAGCGGTCGAACAAGCGGTGGAAACAGTGGCTCAAACGGTGGTTACCGCCGATGCTCAGACAAGGTTAGATCAACTCGAGCGCATTCAACACATGGACGAAGACTCCTCCGGCCGGCATGAGTGGCTGCAGGTCTGGCAATCCCAGCGGGTTGATATTACTGTTTTGTTGTTGGGTTTGGTCGTTCTCACCACAGGGTTGATCGCTCAAAAACGCATGAGCGCCACGGACACACGGCTGCGTATATTGCGCAGCGCTTATTTGGTGTTTACCGTCGGCTTCATAGGCTGGTATGCACAAGGGCAACTCAGCATCATCAACATCACAGGCGCGATTGAATCACTGAGCACCGGCGGCGATTTAAGCTTTTTGATGAACGACCCGATCACCGTGATTCTGTGGGTGTTTGTCGCCGGGACTTTGCTGGTTTGGGGGCGCGGTACGTTTTGCGGCTGGTTGTGTCCTTTCGGCGCTTTGCAGGAGTTGATCAGCCTCATCGCCAATGCCGCAGGTTTGCAGCAAAGACGTTTGCGCGCAGCGCTGGACCGCCAGTTGAAATGGTTGAAATACGGCGTGCTGGCAACTATTTTGGTATCGATTTTTGCCGCACCTTCTTTTGCACGAATTGCCATAGAGGTCGAGCCTTTCAAAACCGCCATCAGCTTGTACTTTGATCGCGAGTGGCCGTTTGTATTGTGGGCCTTGTCGTGCCTGGCGCTTGGTGTGTTTGTCTACCGTGGTTATTGCCGCTACATCTGTCCCTTGGGCGCGGCGCTGGCTTCGGTGAATTTTTTACAGCGCTGGTCATGGATACCTCGACGCAATGAATGCGGCACGCCTTGTCAGTCTTGCCGTTACAAATGCGAATACCAGGCGATTGAAGACACCGGCAAAGTGAATTACAGCGAGTGTTTCCAGTGTCTGGATTGTGTGTCTATCTACCAGGATACCAAGCGTTGCCTGCCTTTGATTCAAGAGGGTCGGGCTGCCAGAACGGTGATTCCTGTGGTGTCTGTGAAAGAAAACTGATTCCTATGAAACGTCCTGAATACGCCAAAGCCGCCGTGTTGCGTGAATTCGGCAAGCCCTTGGCTGTCGAAGAAGTGCAAGTGCCGCACGAACTCGAAGCCGGTGCCTTGCTCGTCAAGATCGAAGTCTGTTCGATATGCGGCACCGATGTGCACCTGGCGCATGGCGCCTTGGCCATCAAAGTGAATCTGCCGGTCATACTTGGTCACGAAATGGTGGGCCGCGTCATTGAAGTCGGGCCCAACGCCAATATCGATTCCATGGGTCAGCAGGTCAAGGTTGGCGACCGCGTGATCTGGGCGCATTCCTATTGCGGCCACTGCTTTCAATGCACCCAGGCCAAGCAACCGTATTTGTGCATCAACAAACGCATGTACATGTACGAGAGCATGGAAAAACATCCTTTTTTAATGGGCGGATTTGCCGAGTACGGATACGTGCTGCCGACCTCCGGGCGCGTCAAAGTGCCGGACGATGTGGACAGCACGCTGGCCAGTTTGTCGAGTTGCGCGTTTCGCTCGGTGATGAATGCGTTTGACCAGATCGGTGATATCTCGCCCTCAGACACAGTGGTGATTCAAGGGGCCGGGCCGCTGGGCATACTCGCCACCGGCGTGGCGCGCATACGCGGCGCCAAAAAAGTCATCACCATAGGTGCGCCCGAGCAAAGGCTATCGCTGGCCACTGACTTCGGTGCGGACGAAGTCTTGTCTGTCACCGGCTTGGACGCCGCCGCGCGACTAGAGCGCGTGCGCGAGTTGACCCAAGGCCGGGGCGGCGACATCGTGTTTGATTTTTCCGGGGTGCCCGGCGCATTCGCGGAGGGCATGGACCTGGTGCGTACTGGCGGGCGTTACATGGTGGCCGGGCAAACCAGCAAAGGCAAGATCGAGTTTCAACCCTCGCTCATCACCTTGAAGAACGTGCATTTGCAAGGTTCGATTTCTGCCGATATCAGCCACTACCATAAGGCCTTGGAATTCATCTCCCGGCATCAGTCCAGCCTGCCGTTTGGCCGCATGCTGACCAACCGCTACGGCTTAGGTACCATCAACGAAGCGCTGGCAGGTATGTCGGCAGGCAATGAAATCAAACCGCTGGTGCTGCCTTGGGGCGACGCTTAAACGGTTTTACACAAAGAACACACCATGAGCACAACGGATACCCGGCAACTGCTGCAAGGCTACAAAATTTGCGATTTCACCCGTGTGCTGTCCGGGCCGTACTGCACCCGTTTGCTGTCAGACCTGGGCGCGGATGTGTACAAAATCGAAAAGCCGGGCGAGGGTGATGAGATCCGCTACATCATTCCGCAGATGAACGATGACGCCGCAGACCAAAGCGCTTATTTCGCGCGGGTCAACGCAGGCAAAAAAAGCATTGCACTGGACTTCACCCGGCCCGAAGCATTGGACATCGTCAAAGACCTGGTGTTGCAATGCGATGTGGTGGTCGAGAATTTCTCGCCCGGCGTCATGGCCAAGTACAAACTGGATTACGCCAGCCTCAAAGCCATCAAGCCCGATCTGGTGTACTGCTCTATCTCCGGGTTCGGCCAGACCGGACCCTTGCGCCAGACCCAGGCTTATGCGCATTTGATCAACGCGTTCTCCGGCATGATGGAGTTGGAGCGTGCCGGTTTGCACCCGCCGCGTGTGTCCAATTTGCAAGCCGCTGATGTGCTGGCCGGTGCCCACGCCTTCGGTCTGGTGTGCGCGGCTTTGTTGCGCAAGGCCAAAAACGGTCATGGTGCTTACCTGGATGTGTCCATGCTCGAGTGCCTGATTTGCGCCGACGATGTGAGTTATGCGGCCTTGTTAAACGGCCATGAGGCCACCCGCCAACCGCGGCCTAGCATGGTGATTCACTCGGTGGGCGGCAAACACATTGCCATGCAAATCGGCGGCGCGCCCGGCATGTGGGAGAAATTGATACGCATCATGAACCGCCCCGATCTGGCCGCCGATGAACGCTTCTTAACCGGTCCTGCCAGACGGCAAAACTGGCCTCAGGTGCTGGAGATTATTTACGCCTGGCTTGATAAGTTTGATTCTGTGGACGAAGTCATGGCGCTGCTCTCGGCAGAACGTTTTCCAGCCGTGCCCATGCTGCAACCCGAAGACATCGTCAATCACCCGCATTTGCAACTCAGGCAGGCGTTTCCGGTCATTCAACACCCCGCCAGACCCGGCGGTGTCAAGGTGACTGCTGCCCCTTTCCATGTCGACGGTGCACCGCTTGCGCCGCCTGTGAACGCGCCTTGGCGCATCGGCCAGGACACGATGGACATCTTGCACGATGTTCTGCATTACCCGGATGAGCGCATTCAGTCCTTGCAGGAAAAAGGCTTGCTACCCGGTCTGTCCGAAATCAAATAAGGAGTGAACATGCATAGTGCCTCTAACGCTGTAGCAAGCACTGTTTGGCCTTTTCAAGTGCGGGCCTTGACGCCGCACATGGGCGCTGAAATCAGTGGCATTGATTTTTCATCAGACTTGTCTGCAGAAACTCTGCAAGCGGTTCACCGGGCTTTTTTGCAATACCAGGTGCTGGTGTTTTCAGCCCAGCATATTTCCCCTGAACAACAGGTACAACTGGCGCGCGGTTTTGGCGAAGTGCAAATCCACGTCATGAACCAATACCACACCGAAGGCTTGCCGGAGATTTACAGACTTTCCAATTTGAATGAGCAAGGACTGCCTAACGGCAAACACCCCGACAGAGGCACGCTGGCCTGGCACACTGACGGTTCCTGGCTGCGGGTCACCGGTCATGCCACCATGATTTACGGTGAAGTCATGCCTGAACCCGGGCAGGGCGGTCAAACCCATTTCTGCGATATGTACGGCGCTTACGAGCGGTTGGGCGCGTCAATGAAACAACGCATTGCCGATATGCGAGCTGTGCACAACCTGGATTTTTCGCGCACCCGCAGGCACGCTGAAAACCCCATGACCGATGAGCAACGCCAAATAGCCCCGCCGGTGGATCACCCGGTGGTCAGAACGCATCCTGAAACGGGCCGCAAATGTTTGTACCTGGGTGACCACGCCGAATACATTGTCGGCATGGACTATGAAGCTGGCAGAAAGCTGATCGAGGAATTAAACAGCTTTGCCTTGCAAGCCGATTTGATTTATGAACACGAGTGGCAAGTTCATCAATTGCTGATCTGGGACAACCGTTGCCTGATGCACAAAGCGACGACTTACGATCCATTCACCCAAAAGCGGGTGATACGCCGCTGTACCGTATTGGGTGAGATTCCGCACTAAGCCCAAGGTCGGTTTATTCGATCGGCGCACAGTTGACCGGTTTGGCGTTGAGCAATTGCACACATACCTGGGGTTCTATACCGATCAAATAACCGCGCTTGCCGCCATTGATACAAATGCGCGGCAAAGAAAGAATGCTTTGCTCGATAAACACCGGCATGTCGCGGCGCGTGGCAAACGGCGAGGTACCGCCGACCAGGTAACCGCTGTGCCGGTTGGCCACTTCAGGTGTGCACGGTTCTATCGATTTCAGTCCCAGTTGGCGGGCCAGATTTTTTGTCGAGACCTTGCGGTTTCCGTGCATCAACACCACCAGCGGTTTCGCGTCCTGATCTTGCATGATCAAGGTCTTGACCACAGAAAAAGCATCCATGCCTAAAACTTCTGCGCTGTGCTGTGCACCGCCATGTTCCAGGTAGTCATATATGTGCTCGGTGAAGACCACCCCGTGACGGCGCAGCAGCGCGATGGCCGGGGTTTCGCTGACTTTGTCTTTTTTCGCCATCTCAGGCGAGAAATCGTTCTGCCAGTGCTTGTCTTTTTTGCGCGTCAAGACCCAAGGCCTTGTCCAGGTAAGTATCCAAATGGCCATGTGTCTGAGTAATCGTATCTAGGGCTGCTTGTAAAAATTCAGGCTGTACGGTTTGCAGCACCCGCGCGACTTCCGGTGCGGCTTCAAAAAAAGGCATGTGCCGCAAACGTTCGTTGGTGACCATGTAGTCACGCCAAATAGTCTCCATGGGAACCTGCAAAGCGTGCAACAAGCAAGTGGCAGCCATGCCGGTTCTGTCCTTGCCTGCGGTGCAATGAAACACCACGGTGGATTCAGGGTGCGAAAGAATGGCGTCGAAAAATTCAGAAAACCGGTGGGAGTGCTGAAGAATGAAGTTGCTGTAGGTGTCTTGCATCAATTCAACGGTTTTTTGCGAAGACACCGCCACGCCGCTGGCGATCAAGTCGGTCAGTGTTTGCACCACGGTGGGTTCTATGGACAAAGAGAGCACTTTGGCATCGGTCAAAGTACAAGCATGTAACAAACGTTCTTCTACGCCCCGGAAATCCAGCACCAGCCAGGGCCTGGTGTTCAGAGTTTTCAAGTGCTTGATGTCGTCGCCAGTCAGTTTTCCCAAATGGTCAGACCTGTAAATCAACTGGTGCTTGAGTGTTTGACCATGGATGTTGGCATAGCCGCCCAGATCGCGGAAATTGGGCGCACCTTCAAGATGCAAGGGTGGGTACATGGTCATGGCTGTTTTTCTCAGGGGCATCAACGCCCGGTGGTGTCGGGGTGACCGGGAATTGATCGGCCATGCGGGGCAGGAGACGGGGTTCGTGGACAAGTTTACTTTCTCTGCGTGACACAAGAACCCGCGCGTTTTTCTGCACTGTTACAGTGGCCGTTCTTGGCTTTCTAAGCCCTTGTCTGACTCCTTCTACTCATATTGCATGCTTGCGCGCTACCACCGTTTTTTTCCTTTGCTATTTGTACTGTTGTGGTCTACCGGTTTCATCGGTGCCCGCCTGGGCATGCCGCACACCGAACCTTTGACCTTTTTGTTTGTGCGTTATTTGCTGGTGATGGCCTTGATGCTTGTGATTGCGCTGGCAAGCCGCGCACCCTGGCCGCAGGGCTGGCGCGCCTGGTTTCACATTGGCATGGCGGGGCTTTTATTGCACGGTGTCTACCTGGGCGGCGTGTTCATTGCCATTTCTTTGGGCCTGCCGGCCGGTGTGGCCGCGCTGGTGGTCTGCGTGCAGCCTTTGCTGACCGCAGCGGGGGCAGGTTGGTTGCTGGGCGAATCTGTGCGACCGCGTCAGTGGATCGGCTTGTTGCTGGGACTGTCGGGCGTGGCGCTGGTGGTGGCCAACAAGATAGGCGCGGGCTTTGGTGCCGCGGCCTTGTTGTTTGCGGTGCTGGCCTTGCTGGGTATCACCGGCGGTACGCTGTACCAAAAGCGGTTTTGCCCGAAGTTTGACTGGCGTACCGGCGTCATCGCGCAGTTTGTGCCGACGGTTGTGCTGACCGGACTCTGCGCCTGGTGGTTTGAAACCGGCCGACTGGACTGGGGGGGCGAATTGGTATTTGCCTTGGCCTGGCTGGTGCTAGTTTTGTCGGTAGGTGCTGTCAGTTTGCTGAACTGGCTGATTCGGCAAAGCACAGCGGTGAATGTGGCCAGTTTGTTTTACTTGGTGCCGCCGTGTACCGCTGTGGTCGGCTGGGCATTGTTCGGCGAAGCCTTTTCGCAATGGGCGCTGGTCGGTATGGCCATGGTGGTCGGCGGGGTGTATTTGGCGAGTCAACAAAGCGCATAGACTTTGCGCGTCGATATGTCGCGTTGTTCGCCGCGCTGAGAAAGCTTGACTTAGACTTTGCGTCAACATTGTTCAATCAATTTAAACAGGGACAGACACCATGCTTTTACAAGACAAAGTTGCAGTGATCACTGGTGGCGCAGGTCCGAATGGATTGGGTTTTGCCACAGCCAAGTTGATGGCTGCGCAAGGTGCCAAAGTGGCGGTACTGGATCTGGAGCGCGCCCATCCGGCACAAGCTGCGGCGCAACTTGGCGCAGAGCACCTGGGGCTGGTCGCCGACGTGACCGATCTGGCGCAGTGCCAGGCAGCGGTCACTGCCACGCTGGCGCGATTCGGCCGCATCGACATACTGGTGAACAACGCTGGCATCACCCAGCCTGTGAAGACACTGGACATCACCGGTGCGGATTACGACCGCATTCTGGACGTGAGCTTGCGCGGCTCGCTGTACATGTCGCAGTCTGTGATTCCGGCCATGCGTTTGCAAGGCAGCGGCTCCATCATTTGTATTTCTTCGGTGTCGGCCCAGCGCGGCGGTGGCATATTCGGCGGGCCGCATTACTCTGCGGCCAAGGCCGGCATTCTGGGACTGGCCAGGGCCATGGCGCGCGAATTCGGTGCTGAAGGCATACGGGTGAACTGCATCGCGCCCGGGTTGATTGAAACCGATATCACCCAGGGCAAACTCGATGACGCCAGAAAGGCCGACATCATTGCGGGCATCCCTTTGTCGAGGCTGGGCTGCGCCAACGACGTGGCTGGTGCGTGTGTGTTTCTGGCCAGCGATTTGTCTGCTTACTGCACAGGCATCACGCTAGATGTGAACGGCGGCATGTTGATTCACTGAAACCGCAGACCGTGTTTACCTGGCTTGCGGTATGCGCACCGGTAATTGACTTTGCTTTAAACGGCGCAACACAAAGCTGGATTTGCTGTTGCGTATGCCCGGGATTTTGTAGAGTTTCTCGCGCAAAAAACGCTCGTAACCGCGCGTGTCTTCGACCGCCACGCGTATGTAGTAGTCGTAGTCGCCCGACACCAGAAACGCTTCCAGCACCTCGGGGATGCTTTCCAGCGCGCGGCCGAATTCGAACAAGGCTTCGTCGGAGTGGCTGTCAAGCGACACATGCAGGATGACGGTTTCAGGCAGGCCGAGTTTTTCCGGGCTCAGTCTGACGGTATAGCCTTCGATGATGCCGGCATCCTCTAGCCGCTTGACCCGGGTCCAGCACGGCGAGGCGGTGAGGCCAACTATTTTGCCCAGGTCTTGCAAGCTCAAGCGGGCGTCCTTTTGCAAGGCTTCTAGTATGGAAATATCAAATTTATCCAGTTTCATGCGTTGTTAGCTCACTTAATCGATGGTTTGATCTGAATAATACCGAATTTACGGAATAAATTTTCGTTAAATCGCGTACTTCGCCACAGCAGCTTCGTTCCATTCGATGCCGTTGCCAGGCCGATCTGCCACATTGACCACGCCGTCCTTCACTTCACACGGGTGTTCCAGAATCGGATCAGCCCAGTCGCTCCATTCCAGCCAGTCGGCGGTTTCGCTGGCGCGCAGCAGGTGAGACGATACGCTGGCGTACAAATGGCTGGACAGCGGCAAACCGGCTGCACCTGCGATAGCCGCCGCGCGCATCCAGCCGGTGACACCGCCTATGCGCATCAAATCGGGCATGTACAAATCGGCGGTACCGGCGGCCACCGATTGGTAAAACGCGCGCGGACCGTAAATGTTCTCACCGATTTGCACCGGCGTTTGGATTTGCCGTGTGATGTCGGCGATGCGCTGCGGCTGGTCGTAGACCAGCGGTTCTTCAAACCAATACAAGCCTTGGTCATCCAGCGCGCGCAGCCTGTGCAATGCCCCGGCGTAGGTCAGGCTTTGGTTGAAGTCTGACATCAGGTGTATGTCCGGTCCGACCGCATCGCGGATACAGCTTATGGCCTGCAAGTCTTCTTGTACCGTGGCCCGGCCCAGGCGCATTTTCAAGGCGTTGAAGCCGCCTTGGGCGACCAATGCTTTGGCCTCGGCGCCCAACGTTTCTATGGGCGACAGCCACAGCCCGGTAGTGTTGTAAGCGCGCACCGGCCCGGGCTGGCCGCCCAGCAGTGTGGCCAGCGGCAGGCCGCAGGCGCGTGCCAGCGCGTCCCAGATCGCCATGTCCAGTCCGGAAATAGCAATCAGAGTCACGCCCTCGCGCCCCAGCAGGTGCAGAGATTTCAAACCATCGCCGTAGGCGTCCAGCGGTGCCAGTGGTTTGCCTTGAAGCTTGTCAGCCAGGATGTCCAGCATGCTGTGTATCGCCGGTATGCATTGCGGCAAATGCGGCTCCAGGTAACTGTGGCCTGTCACGCCCTCGCGGGTGTACACGTCGATCAGCAGCAGCGGCCATTGGTGAAACGTGCCCACCTTGGCAAACACCGGGCGGCGCAAGGGAACCGAGACGGCGCGAATACGCAGGCTTTCAAAAGTCAGTTTCAAAGAAGAGGTGTCCGTTTGATTCATGGGGTTTGTCATGTCGAATGAGCAGGTCAAAGTATCTTATGGTTCCGGTTTAGCGCAATGACGTGATGCAAGGAATAAACATGGACACACACGCACAGGTTCTCAGACTGAAACAAAGGGCGAAAAACATAAGGCGTTTATCGCTGCTGATGGGCCAGGTACAAGGCCAGGGTTACATCGGGCAGGCCTTGGGCATTGCCGATGTGCTGGCCGTGGCTTACGGCCATGCCTTGCAATACCGCGCGGATGATCCGCACTGGACCGGACGCGACCGGTTTTTGTTATCCCACGGTCATTACGCCATCGCGCATTACGCAGCCATGATGGATGCCGGCATGCTGAATGAAAGCGAGCTTGAGACCTACGGCAGCGACGACAGCCGTTTGCCCATGTCGGGCATGGCCAGTTACACGCCGGGCATGGAAATCTCCGGCGGCTCGCTGGGCCAGGGTTTGTGCATAGGCGTGGGCATGGCGCTGGGCTTGCGCCACCAGGGCAACCCGGCGTTTGTTTACAACTCCATGTCGGATGGCGAACTCGATGAAGGCGCCACCTGGGAAGCGGCCATGTCTGCTGCGCACCACGGTCTGGGCCATCTGATTTGTCTGGTCGACATCAACAACCAGCAGGCTGACGGACCGTCCGGCAAGGTCATGGGCTTTGAACCGCTGGCGGACAAATGGGTAGCGTTCGGCTGGCATGTGCAACGCATCAACGGCAACGACATGACGGCTGTGCTGCACGCGTTTGATGCGGCAAGAGCATTGACAAGAGAACAACCACGCGTGATTTTGTGCGACACGCTGATGGGCAAGGGCGTGGACTTTTTGGAAAAGCGCGAAAAAAACCATTTCATACAAGTCGATCCGCCCGAATGGCAACGCGCGCTGGATTTGCTTGAAGCCACGGCCTGAGGAGACACGCCATGAACACAGTCACAGACAAAAAACCCCGTCTCACCACCTCGGCCATGATTGCCTCGATTGCCGCCGAGGGACAAAAAGTCACGGCTGCGCCGTTCGGCAAAGCCTTGGTCGAGTTGGCCGCGCAGCGGCCCGATATCGTCGGCATGACCGCCGACTTGGCCAAGTACACCGACTTGCATTTGTTTGCCCAGGCCTACCCGGAACGCTTTTTTCAAATGGGCATGGCCGAACAGTTGCTGATGGGTGCGGCCGGCGGCATGGCCAAAACCGGACTCACGCCTTTTGTCACCACCTACGCTGTGTTCGGCACCCGCCGGGCCTATGACTTTATCCACCAGGTGATTGCCGAGGAAGCGCTGAACGTGAAAATCGTTTGCGCCTTGCCCGGTTTGACCACGGGCTACGGGCCCAGCCACCAGGCTTGCGAGGACTTGGCGCTGATGCGCGCCATGCCAGGCATGACGGTGCTCGATCCTTGCGACGCGCTTGAAATTGAACAAATGGTGCCGGCCATGGCGGCTTACCAGGGCCCGGTGTACATGCGCTTGTTGCGCGGTCAGGTGCCGCGTGTGCTCGACGATTACGGTTACACCTTTCAATGGGGCAAGGCCCAGCTGATACGCCCGGGCAACGAGGTACTGGTCATCTCCACCGGGCTCTTAACCATGCGTGCGCTGGAAGCTGCGGCTCAATTGCACAAGGACGGCATAGACTTAGCGGTGTTGCACGTGCCCACCGTCAAGCCTTTGGATTTGCAAACCATTGTGCGTGAATCTGAGCAAGCGGGCAGGCTGGTGGTCGTGGCTGAAAACCACAGCGTCACCGGTGGCTTGGGCGAAGCAGTGGCTGCTGGCTTGATGCGCGCCGGGGTACACCCGGTGTTCAAACAAATTGCCTTGCCTGATGCTTTTCTGGACGCCGGTGCCTTGCCCACGCTGCATGACCGCTACGGTATTTCTACCCAGGCGATTTGCCAAACGATCAAAAGTTGGCTGACATGAGCAAACAACGCATTGGGCTGATAGGTATCGGTGCTATGGGTCGCGGGGTAGCGGCCAATTTGCTGGCCAAAGGCTTTGAGTTGACAGGTTTCGATGTGCGCGCCGAAGCCGGTGACTGGCTGCTAAAGCAAGGCGGCAGCGTGGCCGCAGATTTGCCCTCACTCGCCGAGGAATGCCGCACCATCATCAGCTTTGTGGTGAATGACGCGCAAACCGAGGACGTGCTGTTCGGCGACAAGGGTTTGGTCGGCAGCATGCAACCGGGCACGGTATTCGTGGCGTGCAGCACCATGCCGGTGGACTATGTCAGCCGTCTTGGCGACAGACTGGCTGCGCTTGGTATTCATCTGCTGGACGCGCCGGTGACCGGCGGCGCGGCCGGTGCCGCCAAAGGCAGTCTGACCATCATGGCCGCCGGTGAGCGCGCGGTGTTTGACGCCGTGCATCCCGTGTTGCAAACCTTTGGCGGACGTATTTTTTTTGTCGGCGACAAGCCAGGCGCTGGGGCTCAACTGAAGGTGCTCAACCAGCACTTGTGCGGCGTGCACTTGGCGGCTGCGGGCGAAGCGCTGGCGCTGGCCCAACGCCAAGGTTTGCCGCTGGACATTGCTCTCGAAGTGCTGAGCAGCGGCTCCGCGTTTTCGTGGATGCTGGGTGACAGGGGGCCGCGCATGGCTACTGAAGATTTCGGTCAGGTCACCTCGGCGGTGGATATTTTTGTCAAAGATCTGGGGCTGGTGTTAGCGACCGCCCGTCAAGCTGGGTTTGCTGCACCGCTGGCCAGTGCCGCCTTCAATGCCTTTGTATCTGTCAGCGGCCAAGGCATGGGCACCTGGGACGACTCGGCTGTCATGTGTTTTTATGACCGGCAACCTGGCACGGCGGAACTGCCTAAACCGCCACCCAAAACAGCTTGATTTCCGCCGATCAGACTGCCTGCCGTACCTCTTACAAAGCAGGTGCTTGGGCGTGGTTCAAGCCGTTACAGCACAACCGGGCTACAAACCTCTTATTCCGTTGATATTCTGTAAATACATTATAAATTCTTTGTAAATAAATAAATTCAGAATATTTTTCTGATTAATCCCTACTTCTAAGAAAAAGAAAAAGCATCTTCTGAGCGGTAAAAGTTACATTGAAGCCCTGAAACATCTTCGCGCAGCAGCGATGAATGCGAGCAGATGCAACAGATGCAGTTTTGGATACACCGTCAACCTGGTGCCGTTACCGCGGCACCGTGCGCAGGGTCTGAGCCGGCCTTACCGGGCAGGCAAAGGCTTTGCGCCAACCCCGATCAACCATTGGAGTTTTTTATGCAATACGCAACCGACGCGGCGCAAACCGTTGCCGACACCCACAGGCTCACCCGTTCTGGCACCACGTTAGACGACAAATACACCAGGCTTGACGGCCGTATCTACCTCTCAGGCATACAGGCGCTGGTGCGCTTGCCCTTGTTGCAACGCTTGCGCGACCATGCTGCCGGTTTGAACACGGCGGGATTCATCAGCGGCTACCGCGGCTCACCGCTGGGCACGTTGGACGAGGCCTTGTGGAAAGCGCAAAAGCATTTAGACACACACCATGTGAAATTTGTGCCCGGCGTGAACGAAGAACTGGCTGCTACTGCGGTCTGGGGCACGCAAACCACCGGTTTGCTGGGTCCTATGACATACGACGGTGTGTACGCCATGTGGTACGCCAAAGGCCCGGGGGTGGACCGCTGCGCTGACGTGTTCAAACACATGAACCACGCCGGTACCGCGCCACACGGCGGCGTGCTGCTGGTGGCGGGCGACGACCACGGTGCGTATTCGTCTACCTTGCCGCACCAGTCTGACCACGTGTTTTCCGCTTGCATGATTCCCATGCTTTACCCCTGTAATGTGCAGGAGTACCTGGATCTTGGCTTGCACGCCTGGGCCATGTCACGATTCAGCGGTTGTGCGGTCGGCTTCAAGGCGCTGGCGGATACGGTGGAGTCCAGCGCGTCGGTAGACGCTGATCCTTTTCGTTTGAAGATCGTCTACCCGCAGGCGTTTGCCATGCCGCAGCAAGGTTTGAACACGCGTTTGTCCACCGACACGCTGGGTATGCAGGCGCGCGCGCAGGAAGCCTTGATGCAGGACTACAAAATTTACGCCGCGATTGCCTATGCACGTGCCAACCGGCTTAACCGCACCATGATCGACAGTTCTCAAGCCAGACTCGGCATCATTGCCAGTGGCAAGTCCTACCTGGATGTGTTGGAGGCGCTGGAAGAGCTAGGCATAGACACACAAGGCGCCGCAGACATAGGCATACGCGTCTACAAAGTGGCCATGCCCTGGCCGTTAGAGCCTGACGGCATACGAGAATTTGCGCAAGGCTTAGACGAGATATTGGTGGTCGAAGAGAAGCGCCAAATCGTCGAATACCAGTTGAAAGAGCAACTCTACAACTGGCGTGAAGATGTGCGCCCGCGCGTCATCGGAAAGTTTGATGAAAAAGGCGAGTGGGTCAACCAGCGCGGTGACTGGTTGCTCAGCGCCAAAGCCGATTTTTCAGTCGCGCAGATTGCCGGTGTGATTGCTCAGCGGATTGCGCGTTTTCACACCAGCAACATGATCAGCGAGCGATTGGCTTTTTTGCAAGCCAAATCGCTGATGTTGAGTCTGGCGGTGGCGACTCCTGCGCGAGCGGCTTACTACTGCTCGGGTTGCCCGCACAACACCTCGACCCGAGTGCCTGAGGGCAGTCTGGCGTTGGCCGGCATAGGTTGTCATGTGATGGCAACGTCTATTTTTCCTGAGTCCAACAAACTCACCACACACATGGGCGGCGAGGGCGCGCCGTGGATAGGTCAGTCGGCTTTTTCGCAGTTGCCTCATGTGTTTCAAAACCTGGGCGACGGTACGTATTTTCATTCGGGCTCCATGGCCATACGCGCCGCCATCGCGGCCAAGGTCAACATCACTTACAAAATTTTGTACAACGATGCCGTGGCCATGACCGGTGGTCAATCGGTGGACGGAACTTTGTCCGTACAAATGATTGCGCAGCAAATGGCGGCCGAAGGCGTGCAACGCATTGCGCTGGTCACCGAAGACTTGACGCGTTATGAAGACAAAAGTGGCTTGCCGCCAGCCGTGACATTGCACGATCGCAGCCTGCTGGACACGGTGCAACGCGAATTGCGCGAAGTCAAAGGCGTGTCGGTGCTGATTTACGACCAGGTGTGTGCGGCAGAAAAACGCCGCCGGCGCAAACATGGTGAACTCGCACCGGTTGCGCAACGCGTGGTGATCAACCCGGCGGTCTGCGAAGGTTGCGGCGACTGCGGTGAGCAATCGAATTGCACGTCAATTGCGCCGCTGGAAACACGGCTCGGTCGCAAACGCGTGATTGATCAATCCTCTTGCAACGCTGACTATTCCTGTATCAAAGGTTTTTGTCCGAGTTTTGTGACTGTCAGCGGGGCAGTCCCCAAGTCTTTGCAAGATAAGCGCCGGCTTGAACCCGACTGGCCTGAACTGCCTGAACCTGAAACCGCAGCCTGCGACAAACCGTACAACATATTGATCAACGGCATAGGCGGTACCGGCGTCATCACCATTGGCGCTTTGCTTGGCATGGCCGCGCACCTGGAAGGCAAGCAAGTCTCGGTGCTGGACATGACAGGCATGTCACAAAAAAACGGATCGGTCAGCTCACACGTGCGCATAGCCTCAGCAACGCAAAACATACACGCGCAACGCATTGCTTCGGGTGAAGCTGATCTGGTGCTGGGCTGCGACATGCTGACCTCGGCCTCGCACGATGCGCTAGCCAAAATGCGCGCTGAGCGAACACATGCGGTGATTAATCTGCACCAGCAAGCCACCGGTCAATTCACGCGACAGCCCGACTGGCAATTTCCGGCAGACGATATACAGACTTTGCTCAAGCAAGCGGTTGCAGACAACATCGATTACGTGGACGCGACACGCTTGGCAACGGCTTTGTGCGGCGACGCCATGGCCACCAATTTGTTCATGCTTGGCTTTGCCTGGCAAAAGGGTTTGCTGCCCTTGTCGGCGCAAGCGTTACTGGGCGCTATAGAACTCAACGGCGTGGCGGTCGCCGCCAATGCCAAGGCTTTCATGTGGGGCCGTCGCACGGCAGCTGACCCCAAAGGGGTTGAAGCTTTCGTAACCCCGGCCAAACCTTTGCTTTTCAAACCCAGGGAATCATTGGATGTAGTCATCAACTACCGGGCTGCTTATCTAAGGGCCTACCAGAACCCGGCTTATGCAGACCAATACACTGCGCTGGTTCTGCAAGTGCGCCAGGCCGAGGCAGGTCTGGGTAAGAGTGAGTCTCTGACTCAAGCAGTGGCGATTTCCTTATTCAAACTGATGGCCTACAAAGATGAATACGAAGTGGCCAGGTTGTACACCGATGGTGAATTTCAGGCGCAGCTTAAACAACAATTTGACGGTACGTTGCGATTGCGCTTGAATTTGGCACCGCCTTTGTTCGCCAAAAAAGACGCGCACGGTGTACCTCAGAAATCCGAATACGGTGCCTGGGTTTTGTCCGCCATGTCTTTGCTGGCGAAATTGAAATTTTTACGCGGCACGCGTTTCGATCCTTTTGGCTTGACCGCCGAGCGGCAAATGGAGCGTCAGTTGGTGGCAGAGTACCGCGAACTGGTGCTTGGTTTGCTGCCATCTCTGAATGCAGAGAATCACACGAGCTTGGTCAAATTGTTTTCACTGGCGCAACAAATACGCGGCTTCGGCCATGTCAAACAGGCTGCGGTGGACAACTACCGCAGACAACTCGCGCACATGCTGCAAGACAAGGACACAGCGCAGCACATGCCCTTGGCGGCCTGAGGTTTAGCGTCAGTGCATGCGTTCGCGCACTTGAGCTGCCGTGGCCAAATATCCGCCTGCAGATTCAATGCGCTGGCGCGCCTGGCGCAGCAAAAACAGGTTGTCGTGCGCACAACCCATGGGTGAGTCTTCCAAGCCAACGCGAACATGGCCGCCTTTCGTCACGGCTTCTTCTATCAAATCGCCCAGTTCAACCCCGAGCCCAGCCACCATCCATGGCGAGCCCGGGTGTTCCTGTTCCAGCAGTTTCAAATAAGCATTCAGCGCCCAGGTGCTTGGCGGAAAACCAAAGGCTATGGTTTGAGAAAACATCAAACGGTAAACCGGGTTGGGGGCGCCCGGGTACAAACGGTGCAATGCCGCACCCATGCGCATAAAGCCGGGTTCGTAAATCGCATACGAGGGGCTGATGCCGTGTTGCTGCGCCAGTTGCAGGCCGTAGCGTATGTGCGATTCGGGGTTGCTGTAGACAAAACCTTCTTTGCCGTTGACCATGTCTTCGTATTGGCTGATGTTGGTTGAACCCGGGTCGACCACCGACCACTCAATCAACCCGGCACGCACCAGTTTGTCGACAGCGCCGTAGCGCTCGGCCGGGCTGAGCGGTTTGAGGGCATCGACACTGCCTGCAAACGGCAAGGTGCCGTAGCAAATCACATCGGCTTTGGCGCGTATGCGCTCGATGATGGGCGCGTAAATATCGTAGTCATCGCGTTGACGACCCGTCACCGGATCGTAGGCGTGAAAGTGAATGATGGATGCGCCTTCGGCGGCACAGGCCAGCGCAGCTTCGACGATTTCGTCGGCTTGCACAGGGATATTCGGTTGCCGCACGCGCGACCAGGGGCCGTTGATAGCGACTTCAAGCCAGGTGGCAGATGTACTCATGGGTTGTCCTTTATTGCATTGGCGCGTATTTTTGCACGACAAACGCTCTGGACTTAGAGCGAGACAGATATAACATGCGACTAACAATGAAAGCGAATTCCCTATGCGTGAAACAACGATCCGCTTTGACGACGGTGCAGGCTACGAGCAAATGATGGGCAAGTGGAGCCGGTTGGCCGGCGATATTTTTCTCGACTGGCTGCAAGCGCCTGCGGGTCTGCACTGGCTGGATATAGGTTGCGGCAACGGTGCCTTCACTGAAACGCTGATTGATCGTTGTGCGCCTTCTGCCATCTCCGGTATTGACCCGTCTGAAGGGCAGTTGCTGTATGCGCGGCAACGACCCGGTTGCCGCATGGCCGACTTTCAGCAAGGCGACGCCATGTCGCTGCCTTATGACAACGCTGGTTTTGATGCGGCTGTCATGGCACTGGTCTTATTTTTTGTGCCTGAGCCTGCCAAAGGCGTGGCCGAGATGAAGCATGTGGTGCGACCCGGCGGTACGGTGTCGGCCTATGTCTGGGATTTGCTGGAAGGCGGTTTCCCTTTAGCGGCTGTTCAAGAACAAATGCGCGCCATGGGTATGACGCCTATGCTGCCGCCAAGCCCTGAAATTTCCAAAATGGATGCCTTGCAACAAACCTGGATGGCAGCCGGTTTGTTGTCGGTGCAAACCACGGTGATCAATGTGCAAAGAACGTTCAGTGGTTTCGATGACTACTGGAACACCGCCTTGCTCGGGTCGAGTGTGGGGCCTGCCATCAAGGCCATGTCGGCCAATGATTTTGAAACATTGCGCTCAGGCGTTCAGCAACGCTTGCCACTGCAAGCCGATGGACACATGGTCGTCAGCGCTCGCGCGCATGCGGTGACTGGCCGCGTACCCGGCTGAGGCCGTTTGTCAGAGCTGATTCGCCAGCCGCAGTCAAGACCCGCCGGCTGCCACCGCCCAGCGCAGCTTGGTAGAAGTGCAGCGCGGGTTGGCGCGGCGTTCTTCAGCCGACGGGCGCACCGGGTCGGGTGCGACCCGTGCGTACGCGCCGCTGCGTTCACCGGATTGAAATGCTTTTTTCACGCGCCGGTCTTCGCCTGAATGAAAGCTCATGATAGCCACGCGTGCGCCCGGCTTTAAACAAGATGGCAAAGCATCCAGAAATCTGTCAAGCACACCGAACTCATCGTTGACAGAGATACGCAATGCCTGAAATGTGCGCTGCAAGGATTTGGTGGTTTCAATCTTGCGCTCGGCCTCGGGCATGCGTTTGGGCAAGGAAGTTTGCAGCGTCAGACGTATCAGATCGGCCAGTTCAAGCGTGGTTTGCAGGTATTGGCCTTGCAAGGCGGCTGCCAAAGGCACGGCAAAAGGCTCGTCGGCGTTATCCGTCAGCAGATCGCGCAGGGCTTGACGGGTAACCGATTGCAACAACTCGGAAGCGGATGGACCGCTGCCCGGGTTTAAGCGCAAATCCAGCGGGCCGTCGGTTTTGAAGCTGAAGCCGCGTGCCGGGTTGTCTATTTGCATGGACGATACGCCTAGGTCGGCCAGCACAAAATCAAAGCCGCCACCAGCCTCGGCTAACAGCGAAGTTACCTGGTCAAAGTTGGTGCGGTGCAGTACCAGCTTTGATTCATCAAAACCAGCCTGGCGCAAACGTGCGCTTGTGCGTGCAAATTCAGCGGCATCCACGTCTATGCCAAACAAACGGCCGGCCGGTGCCACACGTGCCAGCAATTCACGTGCATGGCCGCCGTAACCAAGTGTGGCATCCAAGCCTGTTTCGCCGGGTTGCGGCGACAGTATGTCCAGGATTTCATTCAGACAAATCGGCCGGTGCGTACCTGCCGGGGTTTGTCCGCGCGCCAAGATATGTTCTATCTCTGCGGCGTAGCGCAGCGGGTCCAGCTCTTTGTATTTTTCAGTAAAGCTTTTAGGGTGCGTGCCGGCATAACGCACGCGCCGCTGATGGTTGGGGTTTTCGCTGGACATGGTGGATTGTGCGGCAGCGGCGCAACCATGCGTCAAAAGTCGCTCAGGCGGTTAAGCAAACAAGCACTTTCAAGTACTTATCCGGATTTATTGAACAGTGATGGGCTTTCCGTAATTTACCCACCTTGCACCGTCGAACTTGACAAGTTGAATGGTTTGAAACAAAGTGAAATCAGAAGCTGAGGTGGAAGCAATCACACCAGGCAGGACAATCGGTATCTGGTAGTTATTCAAGCTGGTCGAAATTTTTATGATGTTTTCCCGGGTCAGGTTGTCACCGGCTTGAATCAATATATGGTGGGTTATTTGTGCTACGGCATAACCGAAGGTTGCATTGCCATCATCCGGGTTGATTTCAGGTAAATATTTTTTAACTAAGGCTTTGAATTCAAGCATGGACGGGTCTTTATCCCAGCTCTTGTCAGTCGGGTCTTTGATATATTGCATGGAAATAATACCGGCGGCTTTATCAAGTCCGGCTGGTTTGAGTACGCTGCCGACGGACGTAGAAACCTGATTTAAGTACTGCACAGGCTTCCAGCCTATTTCATCAACTTTGCGAATGGCTTGGGCAGCGAACTTAGGCGTTGTGATATTGAAAAAAGTGTCCGCACCTGAACCCTTGAGTGTCACTATCTGTGAGTCTATCGTTGGATCGGTGACTTCATAAGAAGCTTCAGCCACAATCATGGTTTTAGCTTTGTCGCCAAGGCCATCTTTGAAGCCATTGAAATAATCTTTGCCGTAATCGTCATTTTGAAAAAGCACTGCAATTTTGGCGTTAGGCCGGGTACGCAAGATATCTAATGCATATAACTTGCCTTCAGACCTGTAGTTGGGATTGAATCCTAAAGTCCAAGGAAAGTTTTTTGGGTCATTCCATTTTGACGCACCTGTGGCAAGAAACAAGTGCGGCACCTTTTTCATATTCATGTATTTGTGAATGGCTGAGTTGGATGGTGTTCCAAGGGTTCCCACCAGAAACAGCACTTCCTCCTGCTCAACCAGTTTGCGCACCATTTCAACTGTTTTCGGCGGACTGTATCCATCGTCTAAGCTGATGAAATTGATTTTTCTACCGTTGATACCTCCAGTTTCATTTAGGCGAGTAAAGTAGGCGGCTTGCACTTTGCCTATCACTGCGTAAGCCGAAGCAGGGCCGCTGTACGGCATGGTTTGTCCGATTTTTATGGACTTATCAGTCGCACCGGGGTCGTATTTTTTCTGTCCCCAGGAAAGCGAAACAGTACAAGCCACGAACAAAGAAAGCATCATCTTCAAAATTTTACGGTTATTCATATCAAATCCTTTCAATCAATTCGCAGAAGAAGTTTTCAAAAATTCAATGTCTTGTTAAGCGTTTACCAAGCAAAGCTAAGGCGCCTGCAATACCCATGGGCATAAGGTACATGAATGCAATCATAGATACACCGTAAATAGCCCAAGGTGCTGCTTTAGAAATTTCATCGGCCAGGTTGGGAATAAATTGGATGAACAATGCCCCCCATAAAGCCCCAGACAAAGTGGCGGCTCCACCAATGACCATGCCAACCAGCAAAATAATAGATAGAAAGACATTAAAGCTGTCAGGTGCAACAAACGAGATCAGTAGGGCGCTCAGACTTCCTGCAACGCCCGTGAACAAGGCGCTGACACCGAATGCCAGGCTTTTGTACAAAGAGGTGTTGATGCCCATGGAAGAAGCTGCAATCGGATGGTCTCTGATGGCAATAAGTGCTCTGCCTACACGGCCTTTTAATATGTTTCTGGCCAGAATGAACATCACAATGGCGATGAAGAGGCTAACAAAATACATCCAACGATCAGCGTTGATTTGCAAACCCATAATTTCTTTAAGCGGCGATTCAGGCTTCATGATCACTATGCCTTGTACTCCACCTGTCCATTCTTCAAGATGCTTGAATTTAAGTAACTGAGGCAAAGCCACGGCCAAGGAGAAGGTGGCCAAAGCAAGATAGTGACCCTCTAGCCTGAGTGCGGGTAAGCCGAATAAAAATCCAGCCACAAAACAAATCAAAGCGGCCAAGGGTATGGTTAAGGCATAGTGCATATCGTATTTATCAATAAGTATTGCCGTGGTGTATGCGCCTATGGCCAGAAATGCACCATGTCCCAGGGAAATCTGTCCGCTGTAGCCGGTCAAAATATTCAAACCCACCAAAGCGATGGCGTATGAAAGCACCATCGCCATTTGGAAAACATGGTAATTGGAGAGATTGAAAGGCAATACGACTGCTGTGACCGCAAGGACCAAGCCAAACACCCATTGCATATTGCTGATACCGGTTGAATATTGAGTCATATTTCTCAAACCCGGGTCACAAGGTTTTTACCGAACAGGCCGGCAGGTTTGAAAGTCAGCACTGAAACAATCAACACCAGAGCCACTGGCAGTTTGAGTTCGGTACCGATGAGGTACGCGCCCAAAACGTTTTCCAGAATGCCTACGATAAATCCGCCGATCACAGCGCCAAGTGGACTGTCTATGCCGCCTACCAAAGCGGCTGCAAACGCGTAAAGCAAAACGCCTGACATCATGTTCGGCTCCAGAAAAACCACGGGTGCAATCATCATGCCGGCAATCGAGCCGATCATGGCCGCCATTCCCCAGCCCAAGGCCAGCATGCGGCTGACACGAATGCCTACCAGGCGACTTGAGTCCGGGTTTTGAGCAGCTGCACGCATGGCCAGCCCCAAGGTGGTGAAGCGAAAAAATAAAAACAACAAGACCAGTAACACCAGGGTCACGCCTATGGAACCTAGTTCGTGAGAGGAAATGATGCTCCAGCCGAAAGGAGGTTCTTTGGGGAATGGCGAGGGAAAGGGTTTGATGGTGTAAGAAAAAATCCAGCCAGCAAGACTATTGAGAATCACCAATAAGCCGATAAAGACCACCACCACATTAAATACAGGAGCTCGTTCAACCGGCTTGATGATGATTCTCTGTATCAGCGCGCCCAGCAAAAATGACAACACCAGCGTTGAGAAAAAAGCAATCCAATAAGAAACACCGGCATTGATCAAACTCCAGGCCAGGTAAGTGGCAAACATGGCGATTTCGCCTTGAGCGAAATTGATATGGTGTGTCGACTGGTAAATCATCACCAATGCGAGTGCCAGGCTGGCATAAATACCGCCTGTCGCAATCCCCGCCATGATTTGATGTAGAAAAGTTTCCATGATCAAGCGCCTAAATAGGAACGACGGATAGATTCATCCTGCTTCATGACATCAGCCGCAGCAGATTTCACAAGACGCCCGGTTTCTAGTAAATAAGCATGATCAGCCAAATTCAAAGCCATGGCGGCATTTTGCTCAACCAGCAAGATCGTGACTTTTTCCAATTGATTGACAGTGCGCATGATGTCAAAGATTTCCTGTACGACCAAAGGAGCAAGCCCGAAAGAGGGTTCGTCCAGCAACAATAAACGGGGGCGTAGCATCAAGGCCCGTGCAATCGCCAGCATTTGCTGTTCACCGCCCGACAAAGTACCGGCTTGCTGCAGTTTTCTTTCCCTCAGTTTGGGGAAATAGCCGTACATTTTTTCAAGGTCTTGTTGCTGGCTTGGTTTGTCATTGCGCGAGTAAGCGCCAAGACGTAAATTTTCTTCTGTTGTCAAACCGGTGAACGTACCCCGTCCATCCGGTACGTGTGCAACACCGAGGCGGACAATCTCTTCGGTGGCAAGTGTGTCTATGCGTTGCCCGTTGAAATGCAATTCCCCGCTCATGCTGATCATGCGGGTAAGCGCACGCAAGGTAGTTGTTTTACCCGCCCCATTAGAGCCGAGCAAGGCGGTGACAGATCCTTCCATGATGTCCATATTGATATCGTGAATCACATGTCCTTGACCGTATCCGGCACACATATTTTTGACGGTCAGTAGCACATTCATGCTGCTGTGCCCAAATAAGCACGAATCACTTCAGGATGATTACGCACATTTGCCGGAGTGTCGTCAGCAATTTTCCGGCCGAAGTTAAGCGCAACGACCTTGTCGGATACACGCATGACCAGACTCATGTGATGCTCGACAAGCAGCACCGTGGTATTGAATTCATCTCGTATTTTGCGAATCAAATCCCCTAATTCATGGACTTCCTGGTGATTCAAACCTGCGGCAGGTTCATCAAGCAGCAATAATTTTGGCTGACTTGCCATAGCGCGTGCCAACTCAACGCGTTTTTGAGTGCCAAATGGAAGGTCTGCCACTTTTCTATCCGCAACGCCCTCAAGTTGAAGTAACTCTAAAAGCTGTTGAGATTGCGCGTGAATTTTTCTCTCTTCAGTGATCACACCTGGAAGACACAGCGCGTGCGATAAAAACCCCTTGACGGCTCGACAATGCGCTCCTACCTTGATGTTGTCTGTGACTGACATTGATTTGTATAAGGCCAAGTTTTGAAAAGTACGGCCAATCCCTATTTCAGCCGTACGGTAACGCGGCATCTGATCCAGCAGATGTCCGTCAAATGTAATGTGTCCCTGGCTGTATGAATAAAGGCGAGACAGGCAATTAAATAAGGTGGTTTTGCCTGCACCGTTAGGTCCTATCAGTCCTGTGATTTCACCTTTTGCCACTTCAAAGGAAACACTGTCCAGTGCCACGATACCTTGAAATCGGACAGTTATATTTTCTACGTTCAGCAGCGGCATGTGTAGTCAAAAATTATTAATATAATTATTTATATTTTAAATGCTTACAACCTGCATGAATATACATACAAACCATTAGAGTTTGTGTATCACTGTTTACGAATGAGAGATGTATCTATTTATTATTAAATCGGATTGTCTTCATTGCACTGTATCAATGCTGACTCTCGCAAACCATATTTGTACTTCGGTAATAGTAGGCAAAGTTAATTCAAACTTATGAAGCTAAGTATCTGGCGATGTGTCGATTAAATTTAATTTTTAGAGTTTTAGAGGGCAAGAGTAATCCAGCATTAATTCAGCAGTTCATCACTGGCGAAAAGAGGATTTCACTGGTAATATTTTAAGAATAATGTTAAATTGAACTGCCCATTACACTGTCAGCAAATACTACAGGGAGTACCGATGGAATTAAGTCATGCTATTGATCTTCGCAATTCATTGCGGAAAAACAGAGTCATCATGGCTTACAACGGAACCGTGTCAGATGAGTTAATGTTGACACTGGCCGATATGCTCAAAACCAGATTGCTGGCCCATGACGATTCCAAGCGATCCAAGTTGATTTTCTCCGTGTTTATGGAAGGCGTACAAAACCTTATCTGGCACGGCAAGGAAAATGATGATGATCACGGCATGATTCTGATCACTGAAGTCGGTAATGAAATTACTATTTTGTGTGGAAACCGAATTTTGAAATCGGAAACGCACGATTTGAAGGAAAGGCTAGACCGGATCGCAGGTGCAGACAAGGAAACCATTCGTCAGATGTACCGGGACGGCATGGCGGAATCCGGTGAGCACGAAGGCCCGGGCGCGGGATTGGGCTTGCTTGAAATTGCCCGTCGCTCAACTCACCCTATTAATTATACTTTTGAGGATGTTGACGATCGCTCTGTTGACTTCATTCTGTCGGCCACAATTTAAAGGAAATTGAAAATGAATTTGCATATTGCTGCCACAGACAGAACCCCAGAAATTTCTTTAACTTACCAGCCTTTAAAGTTGCTGATTCAAGGCGAATCATTTCCTGAGGACGTGTCCGCTTTTTACGGTCAAGTGATCAATGCCATCAATTCATTGCAGACCCAGGCTAAGGGTGAATTGCAGGTTGAAATGGCAATGATTTATATAAATAGTTCCAGTATCAAAGCCATGTACCGGATTTTTGAAGGACTGGATGCCTATCGTAAGGCGGGCAATCAGGTGGAAGTGGTGTGGAAAGCCGAAGAAGATGACGACATCATGCAAGAATTAGGCGAAGACTTTAAAGACCGCTTTCAGGAATTAATTTTCTCCATCATCCAGCATGGCTGAAGTTGTTTTTGATCTTTATGACCGGGAGAAATTGTTGCTTGCCGAAGGGCAGGCTATTCTTGACAACGGTGACAGCCTGGCAATACGTCAATTTGCCGAACGATTGTTTGATCGTTTCAGCAAACTCGTTCGTGAAAACGAAGATTTGACCCGCCATTCCGACAGGCAGGAGCAACGTCTTGTCAAACTCAACAGAAATCTAAAAACCCAAACCTTGGAACTTGAACAGCAACGCAGTCGTCTCGAAGGCTTGTCAAACCAGTTGGCTAAATACCTTCCGCCCCAAATTCACGATGCATTGTTTGCAGGCAAGTACGATACGCAAATTACCACTCAACGAAAAAAACTTACTGTATTTTTCAGCGATATCAAAGACTTCACCCGGACGGCCGAATCTTTGCAACCCGAAGCTTTGACTGAGTATTTAAACGAGTATTTTTCCGAAATGACGCAGATTGCTTTGTCGTACGGGGCAACCATAGACAAATACATAGGCGACGCGGTCATGCTGTTTTTCGGTGATCCTGAATCAAAAGGTGTTCGTGAAGATGCGCGTGCTTGCGTGTCCATGGCATTGGAGATGCAGGAGCAAATGCTGGTTTTACAAAGACGCTGGCTGGAAAGAGGTTTTGAAAATCCTTTTGTCATTCGCATCGGTATTAACACCGGCTATTGCAATGTAGGTAATTTCGGATCCGAACAAAGACTGAGCTACACCATCATAGGTGGTGAAGTTAACGTGGCGCAACGACTTGAAGCCAGCAGTGACCCAGGAGGTATTTTGATCAGTTACGATACTTTTGTTCACGTGGATGATCTGGTTGAGGTGGAAGAGCGCCAGGCTGTCAATCTCAAAGGGATTGACAGAAGCATCAAAACTTATGCCGTTAAAGGTAGAAAATCTGAAGCCGATAAGCCGTTGCGACTCAGCCATGCGCAAGGCGTTTATATTGACTTGTCGCCCAAATCCTTGAGCAGCCAGGATTGCCTGTTGATTGCTGAGCAACTGAAATCATTGGCTAGACAACTCGAAGATTTACAAGCTGAGCAGTTGTCTCTTTCAAAGGAATTGATTGGATGAGTGAAGTAGCTGCCAGTTTTGAAGTTGATATCGATCATCTACACTCGTTGGGCGTTAAAGATCCTTACTCCAGCGCCAGTTTACAGATTTACAAATCCGGTAAGCTCAATAGCAATCAGCGTTTGTATTTCAGCTTGTGGGGTTCGAAGTTGCTCAGTACCGTGAGCTTTGATGCCAAGAAAAAAATAATTACAGAAGGTGTTGAATTATCCGCCGCCTATTTCATCGTATCCGGCGACCTGATCGCTGTCAAAGGTGAGCGTCTAGAGCGCTACGGGCCGGGTAGTGTGATTGGATTAGCTGAAGGGTTGGCGGGCTTGCCTTACCCGAAAACCATTGTCAGCATCACGCCTGTTCAAGCGCGCATTATCCCGCTAACAAAGGTAGACCACATTATTCCGAAATTGCCTCAGGCCTTGCGCGATATTTTGCAAACGACCATCAAACGCACGCTTGGCCTTGCTGCCTCAAAGAAAGGCAAACCTTGAGTGATTTTCAAGTCATTACATTCAAAGCAGGAGACAGAATATTCAACGCGGGTGATGCTGCAGACCGGCTTTTTTTCATCAAACAAGGCGTGGTTCAATTGCTTGGCGCTGACAACAATGTGATTGCCAGTATCGGTGAAGGCGAATCATTTGGAGAGCAGGCTTTTTTAACCGGAGGCATACGCGGGGCATCAGCGCAAGCGCAAGGTGAAGTCAGTTGCGTGGTTATCACAACTAATGAGGCCAATGCCATTTTGGCCGGGGCTTCGCCTTTGCTGGTGCCAGTCTTCGAGGCCTTGTTATTGCAGCAAAACATGCATAACGCACTTCGTTCTCAACGTTCCTAGGTTTAACCATGTTAATACCCAACGTTACAGCAACAAGCAGGTCAGATACAGCAAGACTTTGGAGCAGCAGTCTGCAAAATTTACGTTCCGCATGGCCACATCATTGGCCGGGATTGCCTGTGGTGGTGCGAGCCTGTCAGTTGCAAATCTGGGGAGATCAGCCGCCATCTGACGGAATTGCTGCTCACATGCTGCAGACTGCCTATGCTTTGGCCGCGCACATGGAATCTTTGTCGCAGTCTTTGTCGCAGGAACCGCATTACCACAACCGTTTGCATACGGCAGATGCGCTGGTCAGTCTTACAGTCATGCTGTGTCTATTGAAGCGTCAACATGAAGTTGTTCCAGATGAATGGGCTGCGGCTTTGTTACTCGCGGTGACTTCTCATGATGTATTGCATCCTGGCGGAGCCAATAGCTACTTACAGGAATTCGAACTTCAATCGGTCAAGGAATTGAAGCTCTGGCTTGAGCGTTATGAAATCAATTCTCACTGGAGTCGATGTATTGAACAACTGATTTTGAACACCGATCCCAGCCTAGTGCAAACCAACCATGACAAAGTGATTGGTACTCAATTTACTTTCAATATGGATTGGGCCACAGTACTTGTGAACGAGGCCGATATTCTTGCAAGCGCAAGTGCCGAATTTGGACAAGATCTTGGTAATCACTTGGCGCAAGAATGGCAATGGAAAGATCACCCTTTGCACACCATCGTGGGTACGGCTGGAGGAAGAGTGAATTTTTTGAAATCTCTTCGTTTTTCAAGTCCGGCAGCACTGGCCTTGAATATGCCGTTGATCGTAGCCAAACAGGTACAAAATCTCACTGCCGGTATATGAAGTGAAACCAGACAGGGTTGGTGATATTCTGTGGTCTATTTACTTGGTTACTCTCGACATGACACCTGAAAAACTACTGCAGCATATTGACACAGGCCGACTGTGGCCGCAAGACTTTACTCAAGGCATTCCTGCTGATGTTTCTGCGGCTTACCAAACGGCTTTGCAGGTGCGCCGGCTGCGCGAGCAACGCGGTGAACTGCCGTGCGGTTACAAAATTGGCTTTACCAACCGCAGTATTTGGGAGCGCTACCAGGTGTTCGAACCCATCTGGGGAACTGTCTGGGACAGCACCTTGACCTATGCTGATGAAAACGGGGAAGGGACTGTTGATATCAGTCGCATGAGTCAACCGCGCCTTGAGCCTGAACTGGTTTTTGGTATGCGCAGCACACCATCCTCTGATTTGAATCTTGAAACCCTGTTTGACGCTATCGAATGGATGGCCTGCGGTTTTGAGATTGTTCAATCGCATGCCGAAGATTGGCGTTTCAAGCTTGCCGACACAGTGATTGACAGTGGTTTACATGCACATTTACTGTTGGGCAAACCTTTTGCCTTAAAGAAATTTGCCGCCGATGGCCGCAGCTTGCATGAGCTGCTTGCAGGTATGACGTTGCAACTTGTGCATCAGAGTAAGGTTGTTGAAACAGGCTTTGCATCCAATGTGCTTGACAGTCCATTGATGGCCTTGCTTTATTTTTTAAAAGCTTTGCGACAATGCCCCGGTGCAACTGATGTAAAAGCAGGTGATGTGATCACCACCGGTACGTGGACTGACGCGGCGCCTCTTAAGGCAGGGCAGCAATGGGAAAGCCGTTATCAGCAGCCGTTGAATGGTTTGAAAATAAAACTGATATAGGACTTATCTCTTGCGAAAGATTATTTTTTCTTCAACTACAAGAGTGCTTTTTTTTCTAGCTCTTTTGATACCGTTTGTGGTGCAAGCTCAATCTGCAGTCTGCTGGGAATCAGCCGATTGCGGCTTAAACCATCAACCTGTGCAATTTAGCAGTTACAACATTGACAGCACATTGCTGCCATTGAATGTGAGCAAAACAACTTATTCAAAGTATTACACCCTTAATTTCCCTGGCTTGATCACAGCCATTCATGACAGATTGATGTTGTCTGATTCATCTGGGAATATGAGTTTTATCAACGGAGATACATTCTTGGAAGCCGGTTTTCCTGCTATTACGAAAAAAAATGTAACGCTTAGAGATATTAAATACAAAGAAAAATTTGATTCCTTGTTTGCCTGCTTTCATTACCAGGATGACATTGATAATTCTCACCATACAGCGATTGGCCGATTACAGATAACTAAGAAAACCGCTGATAACACGTCGAGATGGATTGTTTTATACGATACCAATCATAAAGATATTCAACCTGATAACTGTGTTTTAGATGTGACTGATGCCAAGGTTTATTTCATCATTGGTAGTCTTAAAGAAGGTCAAGCAGAGCGTCCATATGCGCAAGACAAAGAAAACAGTTTGGGTAAGTCATTCGCACATGAACTTGGTACTGGAAAAACTAAATTGCTGGCAACCGGACACCGAATGTCTTTAAGTATTCTCAGCAGGAAAAACGGACAAGTTTGGTTCACTGAAAATGGAGAACGCGGCGGGGATAAGTTATCTTTTCTGGAATCAGGCCAGAATTACGGCTGGCCTGTGAATATTTCTGGCACCAAATATTTCCGTTTTTCAAAATCAACTAAGCATCGCAAAGAGGAATCAAGTCCATTTACAGAAGCTGTGTACAGTTGGCTACCTTCTATTGCCCCAAGTTCTTTGATTGAATTGAATGATTTTCATCCTGAGTGGGACGGTGATTTACTAATGGGCTCTCTCAAGGCTCAAAGTCTTTACCGGATTCGTCTGGTAAATAACCATATTCAGTCTATTGAACAAATACATATAGGGCAACGTATCCGTGGCATGCAACAAATGGGTAAAACCATTTGGTTGACTACTGACGAAGGGGCGCTGGTCACCGTCAATGTGGATGAACGGCGTTTGAATTCAAATACGGCTTTACCCGACATACCCGGCGGATCTTCGCTGGGTTTGTGTGTGAATTGCCATTCTTTTTCACACCCGGATGTGACTTCAGCTTTCGGCCCCCCTCTTTCCGGCATTTTCGGCAGAAACATCGCCATGCATAATTTTTCTTATTTTAGCGACAGTTTAAAGAAGAAAATTGGAATATGGGATGAGGCTTCTTTAACCTCATTTTTATTGGATCCACAAGCGTTTGCACCTGGGACAACCATGAAGATTGGCGTTAAATTGTCAATAGAAGAAGTGAGTAAAATTGTAGGTGCGTTAAAGAATATGAAATAAATTGCTCTGTTTATTTATTCCAACCCGCTTGAATTGGTTTATTTGTCGCCTTGAACCCGATCAAATGTTAATTCTGGAAATCTTTCAGTAGATCAACGCTTGTGTTGTTGCAGGCAATGAGACTGTAAAACAAGTGCCATTGCTCGCACTGGTTTCGAATTCTATCGTTCCGTTATGTGATTCAACTATGGATTTGCTTAACCACAAACCTATGCCCATCCCATCTATTTTGTTTGTTCTTAGCAATTCAAATACAAATAGCTCTATTTCAGATGCAATGCCACTGCCGTTATCACTGACTGTCAAAATGATTCTTTCATTTTCTAATTTCGTGGCAATAGTAATATGCTTTTCTTTTTGAGTTGCTTTGTCAAATGATTGACTTGCGTTAGTGATTAGATTGAGTAACACCTGCTGCAATTGAGAATTGTCTCCAGTGAAATTCAGAACTTCAGCTGACAAATGTAAGTTCAGCTTGATCTGTTTATTGTTAAGTGTGGGTGTACTCAGCAGCAGTACATCATTGACTAAATCATTGATATTAAAACTGGATACTGATTTGCTACCGTTTCCAAACATATTGCGCAAGCTACTGATGATAGTGGCTGCTCGCTGGTTTGCTTTTTTTAATCCAATCATTGCCTTATCTATACTTTGATGTTGAGTCAGTTGTGATTCATTGCTGGACAATATCAGATCAATCATTTCAGTGTTCATTTGAATGACTGTCAAAGGTTGATTGAGTTCATGTGCCAGGCTTGCTACCAAAGCCCCCATGCCTGCAGTTTTATTAAATAAACTCAGTTGTCGAATGATTTCTTCTCTTTCCAGCAGTAGTTTTTTTAAACTCATGCTGTTCTTTTGCATGTAATCTGCACGCTCATTGGTAACCGCGAGTTCACTTGCGACTGCCAGTTTTTGTCTTTCAGCTATTTCAAGAAAAATACGAAGAAAAGCAATATTGCTCAGGGTAATAGCAACGAATTGACCGATGACCATCAGTGCCTGATGCCAACTCGGAGCATAAATATTATCAATAGTGCCTGATACCGCAACTCCTAGTGTTCTGACGGCAAGTGTCGAGGTCAAAATCAATCCTGCCCATATCAATAGCTTTGCACCGAGTGATTTTTCCAGTTGATTGAGTTTTAGTCCAATGCGAAAATAGTCAAAGCAGAGCAGGGCATAAAAACCGTTGAATAAAATCAGGGCTTCCCATTCAGCTTGTTTGAAATACATAAGGTAGCAAAAAATGATGAAGTAGCTCGAGTTTGCAATGTTATAAATAAGGTATATGCTTTGCTTTGGTTGGTGCGGCAGGTACATGCGTAATGCGACCATTCTTCCCCAATTGCCGATTAGCATTAAAAGTTGAGCAACGTATATAAATAAATATTCAGAAATGTTGCCCCGCATGGCCAGTAAGGCCACGGCAACCCCGCTAAATATGCCAGAGGCACACCATAATTTAACTTGATAACTCCGGTACTCCTGTAAAGCCAACCAGATAGCGCTGTGCAGAATCAGGTACACAAAACTGATCATGAAAATGGTGGTCTGCGTATCTAAGTTCATTATTTCTGAATGTAATCTATGTTGAATTTTCAACCTGAACTGAGCGCTGTTTTTATATGCCTAGAAATTATGAGTTGCGGGATAGGTATATCTTTATGGTTTTAGTCA
>CAMBSK010000027.1 GCA_945870575.1 Bordetella parapertussis
CATAGCCACAGACTGACTGCGCTCTGTTGATTTCAGAGCCGCCTGTGAAAACAGCGCTTTGACGTTGGTGTTGATAACTGCCATTGTGTATAAGCAATAGGAAAAAAATTACCCTCGTAAGTATTCAAAATAACAAGCATTTTTCATGCCAAAACCGTCACTTGACATAAATAAAAATAATTAATATTTTTATATTTATAGTAATATAAATTTATAAAATAATTATGAAATAAACTTACTTTCTAGAGTCTACAGAATAAAGGGGTTGTAGGGGGCACAAATACACCATTAGATAAGAAACAGGCACTCTTTTATTCTGCAAAGAAATTCAAAAAATAGATCGAAGACATGTATAAAAAAATAGTATGTGCACTTGCTGTATTTGAAATCACTGGCTGCTTAGATAGTTAGAAAGGATTTGTTTATGTTACTCATTTCCAGATGAAATACCGATAAACGTCATCGTTTGAGCAAAACAGTGTGTAAGCCTGCTAGGGGGACCCATTTCAGAATTGGGGGGGTGGGGGTATGGTGGGGGTCGGATTGGCAGGAAATTGATGGAGGTACGGGGGTTGAGAAGTAATCACGTCAAACTTTTACTGATTCAAGTAAAGCGATACTGCTTTACAGATTACAAGCAATCCAGATAAGTCATCAAGCTAAATAATGATGGTGGGTGGATTGGTGGGTAGAAAATGAAAACCCCCGAAAGTGGCGTATTCATTGAAGCACTGGCGGAAAGAGAGGGATTCGAACCCTCGGTACAGGTAAACCTGTACGCCGGATTTCGAATACAGGAAGCATCGTTAAACATCAATGAATACAGTACTTACAAGACGATGGATAAATTTTGTGTAGTATTTGTGTAGGAAATCTCAGTGAGTCAGTGTTTCAAAATAATTCAAAACTTTTCATGGATTCATTTAGTTGTGTCCTAAAGTGATTAGGAATGAAGACTACACACACAAGTAAGATTGTTACTATATTTCTATAGTAACTTCATTTTCCCCTAAGAAGATTCAAGTGCTGTTGCTTCTCAAGTTCAAGATTGACACGCTTCTGCTTGGATTTATAGCGTTTGAGAGCTATGTTCATGTCATGTTGAGTAGGGCGTAATCTATTTGCGTAGTTGGTAATTTTGTTAGTCAAGTCACGAATGACTCGTTCATGTTTGACATCGCTAGGAATCGGTTCAAGTTTGACTTGCTCATCTAGCTTGATGTGAGTGACTGACATGACATTCTTCTCGCCATACATCTTCCCTAACAAAAGCATTGCTTGACTACTTGATTCAGCTTCAACAGTAGTCTTGACTTGAGAGTTCTTGACTCTGACTACTGCTAGGTACTTGTTAAGTGAACTGATGACTTCATTGATTTTCATACTAGTATTTATGAAGCCGTAAAAGTGCCCATGAATTGTTAGTTCATGGGCAAAGAAGTTAAAAATTACTTGGCAAATCTAGCTCGAACACCTTCACTTGCAATCTCAATCTGTGTATCCAATTCCCCTCCCAAAACAGCTTGATCTAGCTTTTTGAGTACTTCAATCAAGTCATCAGCACTTGCGACTTCAACTGAGTTCTTGTCACCTTTGGTTGTGAGAGGAACTACTTTTGAACCATATCGCAACTGAACGAATACTTTGCTGTTTTGAGTAAACCAAAGTGGCTTGACTCGTTTGGACACTTCTACAGTCTGACGAATTCCATCAGAATCAGTCACTGTACGCAAACGCTTTGCTGTGTATGTTTCACCATTTTTCAAAGCAATCGCAAGAGCTACTTGTTCTTTCAGCTTGACACTGATTTTTTGGCGACGAAATTCAATTGGGTTTGACACTTGTTGACGCTTTGCAGAGGTCAACTTCAAGGACGAAAGAATTGATGACATAAATCACTCCATTTGTTGTTAAAGAAAAGTGATTTTTTGCCCTTTTACCAAAAATTCCTACCTAAAATTCAGTCAAATCTAAAGATTTATTTATGGAATCAATTGGTTTTGCATAAATACTTTGTCACTGAACAATAAAGCAAGCATCGCTTCGAAGAATGCAGACAGTTGAGTCCACTACGTGAATGGGCAGACTGAGTATGAAGTTCAGCATACGCTTTGTAGGACTACCCTCGCAAGGATGCCTTAAATGAGTGCTGAATCAGCGCAACATTTCCTACATCGTATTGGTAATGAGCTTGGTAACAAGCTAAACAAGAAGTGCAACTTGAACAAAGTCCGTCATAGCATCAAATTCACCTGAAAGATGCTTTAAAAATCGCTGTTGGTAAAGGTAAGGAGCAGAGCCAAGAACGGACGAAAAAAGCACTATTAACAATATTTTCAATGAAGTACACATTTGCGTATGGACATGCTCACTGAGTAACAATTGATGATTCCAACTGATCGGTCACATGGCGATGGACAAAGATAGTATCTTGATCACCTCTTATTTGCTTAAGGGTGATCAAGGCTCCAAACAAAGATGAGAAGAAGAGACAAGAAGTCCAAAAGACCAATTCAATATTTCAAATAAATTCTTTACAGAAACAGGGCTGAGCAGTTGCGATTGAGCGATAGCGATTGAGCATTGCGAAAGCACTAAGTGAGCCCACTCGCATGAATACATGCACTTTGCCATCAAGAATAGTTATTGATTGAGGAGATTCAGCATGGTTCATTTTGACTACACATCGTTTTCATCAGCAGAAATGATACTACCTAATGTGAAAATTGTGTAGTCTATGTGTAGCAGTAAATAAACAAAAATATTCTGTGAATACTGGAGTAAATGCACGAATTCGACTGATTTCGAATCCGGTGCATTCGACCACTCTGCCATCTTTCCGGGTCTTACTGGTGCGCAGTCATTTTATCAGCGCACCGGTTTTTTCGCCTCGGAATTACTGTTTGACAGCGGGTGGAGCATCAACTACCGGTGGCAACTCGGGCTTGGTCGGCATGGACGCCGATGCATCGTTGGAGGCGCGCGGCGCACGCGTCAGTATGACCATGGCCGAGCCGAGCATATTGCCTTCGTGGATTTCAATGGTCACGTTGAATTCACCTTTGTTGAACAACAACACGCTGGTCTTGGCGCGCACCGAAGACAACAAAGTCCAGCCCTGGCTGGGGTAAGTGTCCAGGAAGTAACTGTAAGCAGAGGTGGCATCTCGCGCCGGGTCTATCACCACGCGCCCCACCCAGTTAATGCCCGAACCGATGACGGTGGATTGCTCAGGAATGACGCGCGCGCCAGCCGGCAACTGTGTTTGCGACAGCAAGTCCGTGCCAGACAAATCAACGGTTGAAGCAGTGCGACCAGAGCCCATGGGCATACTGGAGCAAGCTGTCAACAAAACAATCACAGAACATATAGAGCAGAAAAGCAGACGCATGGTAAATCCTTTATTTTAGGTTTTCAAAACTTCAATGTGTCCCATGTAGGGACGTAATACTTCGGGAACCCGCACGCTGCCATCGGCTTGCTGGTAGTTTTCCAGCACCGCCACCAGAGTGCGGCCCACGGCAAGACCGGAACCGTTCAATGTATGAACCAGTTCGTTTTTGCCTTGGGCATTTTTAAAACGCGCTTGCATGCGGCGTGACTGAAAGGCCTCGCAGTTAGAGCAAGAGCTGATTTCGCGGTAGGTGTTTTGAGCCGGCAACCAGACTTCAAGGTCGTGCGTGCGCGCCGCGCCGAAACCCATGTCGGCGGTACACAGCAACATGACGCGGTAAGGCAAACCCAGCTTTTGCAATATGGCTTCGGCGTGACCGGTCATCTCGTCCAGCGCAGCGTTGCTGTGATCCGGGTGCACGATTTGCACCATCTCCACTTTGTCAAATTGGTGCTGGCGGATCATGCCACGCGTGTCCCTGCCGTGGCTGCCTGCCTCGGAACGAAAGCACGGTGTGTGCGCCGTCAGCTTGATAGGCAAATCACTTTCAGCCAGCAATTTGTCGCGCACAAAATTCGTCAGCGGCACTTCGCTGGTCGGTATCAAATACAGCGCCTGTCCGTCGATCTCGCCATCCTGGCCGCCTTTTTTGGTTGCAAACAAATCTTCTTCGAACTTGGGCAACTGGCCAGTGGCACGCAAGCTATCCGCATTGACGATGTAAGGCGTATAGCACTCGGTGTAACCGTGCTCCTCGGTTTGCACATCCAGCATGAACTGCGCCAGCGCGCGGTGCAGGCGGGCGAGCTGCCCTTTCATGACCGCGAAACGCGAGCCTGACAGCAGCACGCCGGTTTCGAAATCCAGGCCCAGCGGTTCCCCGATATCCACGTGGTCTTTGGCAGGGAAACCCAAAGCGGCGGGTTCGGTGCCCGTGGGGCTCCAGCGGCGCAATTCCACATTGGCGTGTTCGTCGGCACCGACCGGCACGCTCTCATGCGGAATATTGGGCACAGCCAGCAACAGGGTTTGCAATTCGGTTTGCAGTGCTTCCAGGCGTTGCGCTGAGCTGTCAAGCTCGTCCTTTAACTGTCCGACTTCAGCCATGAGCGCGTCTGTGGATTCACCTTTGGCCTTCATCTGGCCGATGTTTTTGGACAGACTGTTGCGCTTGGCCTGCAATTCCTCGGTGCGGGTTTGCAGGGTTTTGCGCTCTGCCTCCAGCGACTGGAACGCATCGACATTTAAAAACGGCTGTGGCTGCTTGCGTGTTTGCAAACGTTGTATGACCTGATCCAGGTCGCGGCGAAGAAGAGCAATATCAAGCATGGTTTTAGTACAAAGTTAATCTTGTCGCAAGCCCTTAGGCAGCGGAAATTTGACGGTCTCTTGTATGCCGGCCAGGGTGCGCACCGACACAGCGCCCATCTCGCGCAAACGCGTGATGACTTGCTGCACCAGAATATCCGGGGCAGAGGCACCGGCTGTCAAGCCGATGCGGCTTTTGCCTTGCAGCCACTGCGGTTGCAATTCATCGGCATGATCAACCATGTAACTGGGCGTGCCGTATTTGGCGGCCACATCGCGCAAGCGGTTGCTGTTGGAGCTGGTTGGACTGCCGACGACGATGACCACATCAACTTGCGGGCTCAGCAGTTTGATGGCGTCCTGGCGGTTTTGCGTCGCGTAGCAAATGTCTTGCTGCTTGGGTTCACGCACCATGGGAAAGCGCGCTTTGACCGCCGCCATGATCTCGGCGGCATCGTCCACACTCAGTGTGGTTTGTGTGACCACCGCCAGCTTGGCAGTTTGCTGCGGTCTCACCGTCAGCACGTCTTCGGCATCTTCCACCAAATGTATGCCCGAAGGCAATTGACCCATGGTGCCTTCAACTTCCGGGTGACCTTTGTGGCCGATCATGATGAACTCATAGCCTTCTTTGTGCAGCTTGGCGACCTCCACATGCACCTTGGTGACCAGCGGACAAGTGGCATCAAACACCCTGAAACCTCTTCTTGCGGCTTCATGCTCCACTTCTTTAGGAACACCGTGTGCACTGAACACCAGCGTCGCATCTGGCGGTACATCGTTCAAATCTTCAATAAAAATAGCGCCGCGCGCGCGCAAATCTTCCACCACATGGGTGTTGTGCACGATTTCATGACGCACATAAATAGGCGCGCCGAATTTCTCTAGCGCGTGTTCCACGATATCAATGGCGCGGTCAACCCCGGCACAAAAACCGCGCGGCTCGGCCAAAATGATTTCAGCGTTGACTGAGGTCGGCATTCACAACACTCCTATGACTTGTACTTCCAGGCTGACGGGCTGGCCGGCCAGCGGATGGTTGAAATCGAAAAGCACGGCATCGTCTTTGACCTGTTGCACCGCTCCGGCATAACGGCCCTGGCTGTCCGGCACCGGAAACTCGACCACTTCGCCAATGGCATAAACCGCTCCGGTTTCGCCGAACTGGTCCAGCAACTGACGCGGCACCCATTGCAACATATCCGGATTACGCTCGCCGAAGGCTTCACCGGCAGGCATTTCCAGCTTGACATGCTGGCCTTCGGCCAAACCCAGCAAACGCGCTTCTATGGCAGGCGCCAGCTCGGCGTTGCCCAGCGACAAGGTGGCCGGCGGGCCGTCAAACGTGTTGATGATGTCACCCTGCGGTCCGCTCAGGCGGTAGTGCAATGTCAGAAATGAGCCGGGTTGAATCAGCAGGGGGGCGGTCATGTGTGCCTTTGTAAACTGTGCCTATTGTAGAAAGGACGTAGATCACCGCAAAAAAGGGTGACAGCGCACTTTTTTTTGTTCTCAAAAACACGAAGATTCACCGGTGTCCCATGATTGAACTGCTTGATAGACCGGTAAACATGCTGCTACAGGAAATCCCGAAAACCACCCGCCCCCGCGAAAAACTGCTGGCCATGGGCAGCCAGACTCTGACCGACGCGGAACTGCTGGCCGTCATGCTGGGCACCGCGCTGCGCGGTCAAAACGTGCTGCAACTGGCGCAGTCGCTGCTGGACGAGTTCCACGGTCTGGCCGGTTTGCTGCAGTCCAGCCCCTCCGGTCTGCAAAAAGCCAAAGGCCTGGGCGCGGCGCGGCGCTCCAAACTGCTGGCGGTGCTGGAAATGGCCCGCCGGGTGTTGTTGCAAAAAATGCAGGAACGCGAGGTATTGAACAACCCGGACACGGTCAAACAGTTTTTGCAATTGCAAATGGGCGCGTACAGCCAGGAAGTGTTTGCCGTGGTGTTCATGGACGCGCAATACCGCTTGCTGGATTTTCACGAGATGTTCCGCGGCACACTGAACCAAACCTCGGTGTATCCACGCGAAGTGGTCAAACTGGCTCTCGAACTCGGTGCCGCCGCCGTCATACTGGCGCACAACCACCCGAGCGGCGACGTGCGGCCCTCGGCGGCTGACAGCGCGCTCACGCGCACCTTGCAAACCGCTTTGTCCATGGTCGACGTCAAGGTGCTGGACCACATCATCGTCGGACCCGGTCAACACTGGTCCATGGCCGAGCGCAGCCCATGGTGAAGTCCCGCAGCCTGCAAGACCTGGCCGGCATGAAAAAAACTCTGGCCGACCAAGCCGCGCGTGAAGCGGCCGAGGCCGCTGAGCGCTTGGCGGCAGAGCGCCGGGCCACCGCTGAACGCAATTTGTTTCAACGCGCAATCGGCGCAGTTCAACCGCTAACACCGCAACCGCGTGTGCTGTTGACAGGCGAGCCTGCACCGCCTTTGGCGTTTCAGCAAAAAATCGACGAAAGTAATGTGCTGCGCGAAAGCTTGAGTGACGATTTTGATGTGTCGACTTTGCTCGATACCGACGACGAACTGAGTTACCGGCGCAGCGGCATAGGCACCGAAGTGACGCAAAAACTGCGCAAAGGCCATTGGAGTCTGCAAGGACAACTCGATTTGCACGGCCTGCGCAGCGACGAGGCGCGCGAGGCGCTGGGTCAGTTCATACGCGATGCGTACAAACGCGGCTGGCGTTGTGTGCGGGTGGTGCACGGCAAGGGCCTGGGGTCGCCGGGCAAGACGCCGGTGCTCAAGTCCAAGGTGCAGCGTTGGCTGGTGCAGAAAAACGAGGTGTTGGCGTTCGTGCAGGCCAAAGGGCCGGAGGGTGGTGCCGGGGCGTTGGTGGTCTTGTTGCGGTAATTTTTTAAAACAATTAGAACCAACAATTAGAACCTGACCCCAATTAATCTTGTTGTCCCATCATCCACAACTGCGTAGAACGCGCGCCGCTGCGGCAAAACGCCAGCACCGGTCCGGGTGCACCGTTCACCAAGGCGGCCATTTGCATCACCTGCTCCGGCGTGTAAGCACCGCTGACCACCGGCAGGTAGTGGTAGACCAGTCCTGCTGCTTCAGCGGCAGCCTGCATTTGCGCAGACGTCGGTTGGTCCGGGCCGGCTTCCATGTCCGGGCGGTTATTGATCACTGTATGAAAACCGTGCTGTGCAATCGGCACCATGTGCTCAGGCTCGAGTTGCGGTGCGGTGGCGAAATGCTCAGTGTGTTTGGAGACTTGCATGCGGTTCCTGGGTTTGTCGTCAGTGGCTGGGCTTGGCGTCCCCGTGGGCGGCGGGCGGGGCGCCATGGGCATCCTTGGCAGGCGCGGTCTTGTCGTCCTTGCCCTTGCCGTGTCCGGACGGCTTGGCATTGTGACCGCACAACATGCCAATGACTTGCTCGCCCACCGTGTCACCGCTGACCGGTTTCCAGGGAGTGGATTGGGTGCTGGTAAACAGTGTTTTGCCTTCGCCCATGGCTTCGGATTTAGAGGCGAATGCCAGCGTGCGGCGGCGGTATTCGTGGCAGTCGTATTCCATCAAGACCAGACGCGATTTCACACCGGCTTTGGTCGCATCGTTGAGATCTATCAAATGCCAGGCCTGCGGAAACACACTGCTGGCGCGTATTTTGTCGGGGTCTATATAGACCACGGCCAGGTGGTTTTCATCGACTTTTTGCCAATCAGCCAATGCCAACCAAGGCTGGCAGAGCAACCACAGGCAGAGCAGGCATTTCATACAACTGATGCGTTTCATGTCTGCATTTTGCCATTGAAGAACAATCGCCGCTTCAATCCAGTCTGCCGCTGCGTTGCACCTGTCTTTCGCAAGCCACGATCAGCAAGGCCGGGGCGGCAGCCCAGATGCACAGCCGCTGGCGCGCGCGGGTGATGCCGGTGTAAATTAATTCGCGCGTCAGTATCGGCGCAGTGCGCTCGGGCAGCACCAGCAGCACTTGCTCGAACTCCGAGCCCTGCGATTGATGCACCGTCATGGCAAACACGGTGTCCACATCGTCCAGCCGCCCCGGCACCTGCCAGCGCACACCGCCTGCGGCATCGGCAAACGCCACGCGCAAGCGCAGCATGCCATCAACCAGTCGTGGCAGGCACAGGCCCAGGTCCCCGTTCATGATGCCCAGGGCGTAATCATTGCGTCTGGCCATCACCGGACGACCGCTGTACCACTGGGTATCTGCAAAGCCCAGCGCCTTTTGCAACTGCCGGTTGAAAGCATGCACACCCCAGCGTCCTTCGCGCAAGGCGCACAACACGCCTACGCGCGTAAAGCTGTTCAACAGTGCCAGCGCCTGTTCGTCATCACAACACTTGCCGGTGTTTTGCATATCCGCCAACTGTGTAAGCCATGGCTGCCAGCTGTCAGTCAATTGCGCCAGCGTGGTCTTGTCTGCGCTGTCAGACGCGCTCAAACGCGTCACCACAGCATCGCCTTGAAAACAGCCTGGTGGTGCTTGTTGCCAGAGTTGCTGCAAGCCCGCACTGTCGCCGCTGTTGGCGGCACGCGCCCATTGGCCTATGCCACTGCTGTCGTCAAAACGGTGGCTGTGCAACAAACTGACGGTGTGAGCCGACAACAGCGACCCTTGGCACAGCTGAGCCATGACGGCACCGGCTTCCACCGACGCCAACTGGTCTTTGTCGCCCAGCAAAATCAGGCGCGCGGTCAAGGGCACGGCTTGCAATACACGCGCCATCATTTCCAAATCGATCATCGAGGCTTCATCGATCACCACCACGTCCGCCGTCTTGCCCGCCGCTTGCTCAGCCTTCAATGCCAGCAACCAGCGGTGCAAGGTTTGCGCCTGTCCTGCCAAGGCAACGGCCTGCTCGGCAGGTAAGCGGCTGCGTGCCTGCGCCATGGTTTGCGACAAACGCGCAGCGGCCTTGCCGGTGGGCGCAGCCAACGCCACCCGCAAAGGCGCGGCGGCATTGGCTTGCAATAACTGCAAAAGCTTGACCACCGTGGTGGTTTTGCCGGTGCCCGGCCCGCCGGTGATCAAGGTGACTGCGTGTTGCGCCGCGTGCGCGCAGGCCTGGCGTTGCCAATCTGTTTGCGCAGCGGGTGCGCCGAACAACACATCCAATTGATCTTGCAAACCGGCCGGCGGATTCAGGCTTTGCTGCAAGCGCTCGGTCAGGTTTTGTTTGATGGTTTGCTCGGCCTGCCAGGCGCGGCGCAAATACAAACGATAACCTTCTAACACCAGCGGCGAGTTGTCGCCCTGCGCCCAGGGCAAATTGACGGCTGCTTCAGCCAAGCCTGCCGGCAAGACTTGCAATTGCTCTGCCGGCCAGCCCAGCACCTCCGCCGCTTGTTGCGACCAGTCCTGCAGATCCAGACAAGCGTGACCGCGTCCCCATTGGTGGCTGGCCAACGCCGCCAGCCAGCGGTGCCGCACATCGTCCGACGGCTGCATGCTGTGGCAAAACTGTGCTAATGCCATGTCCAGCCCGTTGAGCGGGGTGCGGGCCGTACCGGGCCAGCCGCTGCGGTTGATGTTGCCGACGCTCATGGCGTTCTCCCGGCGAATTCGTTGTCGAGCTGAGCAATGAGTTCAAACGGCGGTTTCATGCCATGCACACCGGCACCTAAGCTGTGAATGCCGCGCAAAAACACATACACAGCACCGCCAATATGGGTGTCGTAGTGGTAATTCGGCAAGCGCGATGACAGCAAGCGATGCAGCGCCAGCAGGTACAGCACGTATTGCACGTCGTAGCGTTTATCCAGAACGGCTGCGTTCAACGCGCCTGCGTCATAGCCATCCAGCCAATTCGATTTGTAATCCAGCACCCAGTAACGACCTTGGTGTTCAAACACCAAGTCCATGAAACCGGTGAGCATGCCTTGCAACACGCGCGGCTGTAGCGGCGGTCTGGGCTGGCCCGGCAACACATACTGTTGAATCAACCGGTCAATCCGCCCGCTGGCCACACAGTCGGCGCTCAAGTGAAACCCCATTTCCGGCCACTGACACGACGGCGTGAGTTGCTGCAACACCAGCGGCGCAATGCCTTGATCTGCATCGCCCAGAGGCAGCGGGGTGATGATGATGGCCTGCAACCACCCGGGCAACATGGCAGCGGCGCGCTCAGGCAAATTCAAACCACGGGTTTTACGGTTCAGCAATTGTTGCCAGGCCTGTTGCGTCAAACCCGCAGAATCAGTCTGCGCGTTTGCCAAAGGCCAGCCCTGTTGCGCCTGCCATTCCAGCAAGTCATGCAGCAAGCTGCCGTAACTCGCGCCCTTGGGAAACGATTGCCAGGGGTTGCTGTCGTCCCGGGATACCGTCGCCGCGCCGTCATCCTCGGTGTCGATGCGCCGCGCCGCATCAATACGGGCATCGGTATGCGCTTCCTCGCGTTGTGAGCCCGCTTCCAGGCCGTGCGTCAGGCTGCTGAAACTGGCGGTCCACCAGCGCGCATAGGCCTGGCGGTGAGCGCTCAAAGCCGGAGCCGCCGCTGTCACATCATCCACCGGGGCGTAATACAAGTCTTGCGCCGCAGGCAACTCGGCGATGGCGATATCCGGCACATCACCAAACAGCGCTTGCAAGCGATCCGGCAAATCGTCATGGCTTTGCCGTTGCAGCAATTCAGACACGGCGCTGCGTTTGAGATTTATCCCTTTGCCGGACAAGCCGCTTGACGTGGCGGCCAAACCTAACCACATGCCGCGTTTGGCGCGGGTCAGTGCCACATACAACAAACGCATGTCTTCGTCGACGCTGGACTCGGTGATATCGCTGTCTTCCTCATCCTCCTTGCGCCCGGGCCCGGTTTTGAAACTGCCCAGAAAAGGCACGAACACCAGCGGGTATTCCAAGCCCTTGCTTTTGTGAAAGGTCACGACTTGCACGCAATGCGCATCGGTTTCCAAACGCATTTTTTGTTCTTCAGGGTTGTCGTCAGCGGCTTGGATTTGCTGCGCCAGAAATTGCAACAAGGCCTGCGGCCCTTGCAAACCGGCAGCGGCGGTTTGTAGCAATTCACCCAGATGCAGCAGATTGGTCAAACTGCGTTGCCCAAGCGGCTGCGCGATCAAACGCTGCGCTATGCCCTGGCTGTGCATCCATTGGTAAAGCATGGGCAGCACACCTTGCTGTTGCCACAGTTGCAGCCATTGCTGACAGGACTCGGCCAGCGCATCGCTCAACTCATGGTTGTGCATGGCTTGCGTCAACTCATTCGTGTTCCAGCCCCAGATGCTGCCGGCCATGGCGCTGCGCAGCCAGCGCGAATTGCGCGGCATGCTGATGGCACGCAGCACACGCCACAGGTCTGTGGCTTGCGGGCTTTGGTACACATTGGCGTGGTCGGACAAAAACACGCTGGGCAAACCCACGCGGGACAAGGCTGCTTGCATGGCTTGCGCATGCGCGTGCGAGCGCACCAGCACCGCCATTTGTCCGGGGTGTATGTCTGCATGTTGTTGCAACAGCTTGACCATTTGCGTGGCAAAACCGGCGGCCATGGTGTTGACATGCAAATTGGCTGACCAATAAGGTTTGTCACTGACATCAGCCGCCAAGGGCAAATGCCATAGCGTGAGCGGCGGCAAAGCCCGCCCTTGTGCGTCGTGCAAAGGTTTGGCAGTAGCTGCGCTTTGCACTTTGACGAATTCAATGCATTTATCAGCAGCGCTAAACGGCTGTGCCATCCCGCTGAATATATGGTTGACCGCATTTACCAGTCCCGGGGTAGATCGGTAATTGGTGTCCAGCGTATGGCAAGCCTGCGGGTCTATCGCCAGGGCCGTGGCGCGCGCCAGCAAATAAGTGTTCAGGTCGGCACCGCGAAAACTGTAAATCGCCTGCTTGGGGTCGCCGATCATCACCAGTGCGTTGTCATCATTCACGCTCGCACGCCGATAAATCCGGTCCAGGCTCTGGTACTGCCAGGGGTCGGTGTCCTGGAATTCATCGACCATAGCCACCGGGTATTGCTGTCGTATGGCGTCGGCGAGTTCGCCCTTGTCGCTGTGCAAGGCTTGGTGCAGGCGTTGCAGCAAGTCATTGAAATCGAACACCGACTGGTTTAGCTTGGCTTGTTGGTAAGCCTGGCGAACCGCGCGCCCTGCATGTTCGATCAACTGTGCTTTGCAGTCCGGTTTGCGTTCCACAAAAGCCAGCACTTCGCCTATGCGGTGAAACACATCAATTTCCGCAGCCTTGGCCCAACCGCATGCCTGCAATTTTGCAGCTGTGAATCTCTCCAAGGTGACCTGGCGGATCTCGCCACCGCGCTCTGCCCAGTGCTGCAGTTCATTGACCCATTTTTGAAAATTCGGCGTGGTAATGCCTCGAGCGGTTATCAATCTCGCATCCCTTGCCTCCAACAACAACTGCGCGATATCCACCTGCCAGGCTTGGCGGGCTTCCGCTTGCAATGATTGGTAAGCACTTTGCCATGCTTCAAATACCGTGAGCGTCTGCAAAGGCTCTGGCACAGGCTCAGCAGCAGTTGCAGTCTCGTCTTTTGAGGCCTGTGGCGGCGGCAACACATCCCACTTTTTCCACAGTGGTTGCAGTTGTTTCAATAAGTCTTGCGGATCGCCTCCCAACTGCGCGAGCAACAGGTTTTGAAGCACAGCCGGCAGCGGGTAAAACCATTGCCGCCAGTGATCACGCACCAGTTGCAGCAGCAATTCGTTGGGGTTGTCCAAATGCGTTTGTTCAAACAAATCGCGACTCAGCAATGCAAAACTGCTGAGCATGCGACGGCTCCAGCCGTGTATGGTGTAGATGGCTGCCTCGTCCATGGCCTGCGCTGCCAGATGCAAACGACGCGCGCACAGTGGCCATTGGTCTGATGGCATATCCAGACTGAGTTGCTGCAAAAAATCATCGTCCGGCAACCGGCTACCGGCCACCGCCTTGTCAAACCAAAGCGCGGCTTCATGCAATCGCTTGCGTATGCGCTCGCGTAACTCTGCGGTGGCGGCTTCAGTGAAAGTCATGACCAGAATCTGGCGTGGGCCCAAACCCGCGTTGTCACTTCGCCCGTGACCGAGGACGAGCCGCAGGTACAAAGCCGCCAGCGTCCAGGTCTTGCCGGTACCGGCGCTGGCTTCTATGACTTGTCGCCCGGTTAAGGGCAGTCGCAAAGGGTCTAAGGTGTTCATGCCTCGGCCTCTTCTTGCTGCGTCAGGTCTTTGGCACAAACGCGCAGCATGGGCGCGTAAACCCGTTCGGCCAGCGCGGTGAATGTCGCCATGTCCATGTCGTCAAAACCGGTGAATGCGCGTTTCACATAAGGCGAGGTCTGGTATTCACCCGGACTGTTGCGCATGCCTTGAAATGCTTTGCGCGCTTCGCCCAGGGCGCGCTGCTGTGCAAACCTGGCTTGTGCGCCGGCGGCGGCACGCTGTAGCTCCATCACATAAGCGCATGCGGTTTTCAGCGGCAAGGGCAACGGCGAAGCCCAGGCCTGCCGGTACAACAGCATCAAATCTTGCAACAGTGAAACAGCCTCTTGCTGAGGCAGCGGCTGCATGCAGATCGCGCCGTCAGCACCGCTGAGCACGCTGGTGGTGACAGTACCCGCAGCGTTGGCCGTGAGATGCCCCAGCCACAGCACAGGCAAGGTGTGCAAGCGCAAGTCTTTGCCTTGGCCTGCTTTGCCTGAACGCATGTCCATGTGCAAAGCGTTGCCGTCTGCGTGCAGGCACCAGCGCAGCGGGTCGCCGCCCCAAGGCAGGCTCAGCACCGCGCCATGTGCATTCAATTGAAAAACCTGAACGGGTAAATCGGTGTCGGTGTCTTGCTGCCAGGGCTGAAAAGCGGCTTTGATTTGCGCCTGCAACAACAGCAGTTGCTCGCTTTGCGCCTGGCCGCCACCGGCCATGGCAAGTTCGCCCTGAAGTTTCAAACGCTGCAACTCACCCTCAGCATCAGCTGCATACAAGACCTGTTGTTTCAAGCTGTAACCGTGCAAGCCGTGCAAAGCAAACGGCTCGTTTTCATCGTCGGATTCCTGCGGCAAGTCCAGATGAACTTGCAAATGGTGTTTGAAAAACACCTCCAGCGGCTGACGCAACAGCGTGAGTAAGTCTTGCGCCTTCAACTCGGACGGCGGCGGCAGACTGCGCTCAATGCTGTCAGGGCTGGGGCCTTCTGCTGCGGCGTTGACGGACGGCTGAAGCACCGCCTGCCATTGCGCGGCATAAGTGGCAAAGCCCGAACCCTGACGGAAATAACTGGTGGAAAACGGTTGCAGCGGTTGCAAACGCGCCTGGTACAAGGGCTTGTCTTCATGCGGCAGCGCAACGCATTGGTTCAGGTGATCCATGAGTTGCGCCACCAGCACAGACGCCGGTAAGGGCGCATGGTCGCTGGCGCGTCTGCCTTGCCACGAGATGTACAAACGTTCACGCGCCGACAACAGCGCTTCCAAAAATAAATAGCGGTCGTCTTCACGTCGGGCCCGATCGCCGGGCCGCTGTTGGCCGGGATGGCTGATCAAATCAAAGTCGCGCGGCGTCGGGCTGCGCGGGTATGCGCTGTCGTTCATGCCCAGCAAACACACCAGCTTGAAGGGAATGGCGCGCATGGGCATGAGCGTGGCGAATTGCACGCCGCCTGCGGCAAAGCGGCGTTGCAAACCTATGCTGTCGAGTTGCGCCATCCAGTGGCTGCGCAACACGCCCAGGGACACGGGCTCGTCAAAAGCAGCGAGTTGGCAATCACTCAACCAGTCTTCCAAGGGCGCTGTCGCTTGATCCAGCACTCGCTGGTCGGCGCCATCAGCGGCTTTGAAAAACCGGGCCATCATGGATTGCAACAACGGCAACCAATCCGCAGGCGTGCGCGCGGTTTGCAATTCCTGCGTGCGGCTCATGTCGTCCAGCCATTGCAACAGGCCGCTGAAAACCTGAGCGTCCAGCCCGCCTATGCCAGGTTGTGCAGCAGTGTCTAGCCACACGGTTTGCTCTGCTTGCGGGCCGAGCGCATAACCGAGCAACAGGCGGCGCAGGCCGAACCCCCAGGTGTTTTGATCCGCGTCCGGCAATGAGCCGGCAATCCCCCAAGGCTGTCGGTGTGCCGGGTCTAAGCCCCAGCGCACGGCGGCGGCGGCCAGCCACTCGTGCAATTGCGCCACATCGACTTCGCTCAAGCCATAGCGATCGCGTACCGCTTTGACCTGAAACAAACCCAACCAGTCGCGCAGGCTCAGGCGCAGTTGTGGCAATTGCAGCAAGGTGTCTATCGCTTGCACCAGTGGGTGGGTGCGCGGTGTGCTGTCGGTGACAGAGTAAGGCAAGTCAAGGGCGCTGTCGCCGCTGTCTGCGTACCGGCCGAACACCGCTTGTATATGCGGCGCAAACAATTCCATGTCAGGCACCATGACCATGATGTCGGCAGGCTGTAATTGCGCATCGGCGTTCAACCAGCCCAGTATGCGGTCGTGCAATACCTCGACCTCGCGCTGCGCTGAATGCGTTTGTACAAAGATCAAGCTGTCATCAAGCTCAACATCATCAGCCAGGCTCAAAGGCTGTGCTTGCAAATTCAAAATGCCGGACTGCAATTGCTGCAACACCGTCGGGCGCTGCTGCACATCAAGCGCCTCTTGCACCGGGTCAACAAACACGCTGACGCGCTGATAGTCTGGCGAATCTTCGTCGACAGCTTCAAACCGGTCGATGGCGTGCAGGTAATCGCGCCCCTGCCTGCCCCATGAGGCCAGCAGCGGGTGGCCGCCGCCAGACAGGTCTTCGCTGACATGGTCCCAGTGTTCGCGGCAAGGGTTGTGCACAAACATCAACACCGGTATGTGACGACCCAGCGCGACCAGCGCCTGCATGGTTTGCATGGGCAAGGCAGTGATGCCGAACACCATCAGGCGCGGCGGCAAGGCGGTGATGCTGCCAGGCTTGCGTTGTTTTAATTCACGCAGAAACGATTCATGCACTTCTGAGCGCGCTTCAAAACCGGATGCCTGCTGCTGTTGCACATCGACGAGCAAATCGCGCCACATGGCCGCCTGCCAGACATGGGCCTGCGGCAAGGGCTTTGAATGATCCAGGGTGTCGCGCCCTTTCGCCCATTGCGTCAGCCAGTCGGAGCGGTAGTTTTGGTAGCCGTCGAGCACATCGGCGAGCTGCTGCGCCAGGTGATAAGCACGTATGCCGCCGGTGTCAGCGCCCAGGTAATGCGCCAGCGGCGCGAACTGCGGGTCGGCCAGCCACTGCGGCAATCTGCGCAAGATGCGCCAGGCCAAGGGGGATTTGTCCAGCGGCATGGTGGCAGGCAGGCGGTCTGTGCCCAGAACGCTACGGTAAATTTGCCACAACTGGCTGGAGGGCAAGACCATGTGCGTGGCGGCGCAAATACCCAGCGCGTCATCCTGCGCCAGCGACACCGTCAGCCAATGCTTCATGCCGTTGCTTTGCACCAGCACGGTTTCTGGGCTTAACGGCGGCAAGGGGTTGTTGCGGATGTGCGCGACCAGCAGGTCGCGCAATCCTTCCATGCGGTTGCTGTGCAACACCATGAATCCGGTACGAGGGCTTTGCGTCATCGGGCAGTTTGTGAGTAACAGACCCTCAGCTTAAGCCATGACCAGGCTCATGGCGCGAGCCTGTGATTACTTGCTCAAGGGCTTGCCGTCCTTGTCGAACACATACGTCTGGTCTTTTTCGCTTTGGCCGTCACACGCCGCCGCCATATTGCGTTTGGCATTGCCGCAGGCGATATTGGCCGTGGTCATGATGTCGTCCTTGGCGGGATCGCCTTTTTTGGTGCAGAAATACTCGTACTGACTTTTGGTTTGTTCGCAATTGCCGCCCCGTGTATCTTTGTCCTGGGCGTTAGAGCAAACGGCAAACTGGCTGAGCGCGACAAAGCTGATGATGCATAAGGCTTTCATTTTTTCCCCCTGAATGATGGTGTCTTGCGACGATGGATGTTTCTGATCCAAAACACTCGCCCGAAAACTGCATCCGGCTTGACTGCTACAAATGCCAGCCAACGGTCTTGGCAGTTTCAACTTAACACGGTAGCGCCTTGCAAACAAGCTGATAAACCTGTGCCCGGACTGATTCAGTCTGCCGCCATCCTCAAGGTCTGAACCACCGGCCGGTGCAACACCTCGCGCAAGCCCCACCAACCCGCGCCCCATGCCAACACAGCGCCTGTAGCGATGCCGGTCAACAACACCCAAGGCGAAGCACGCCAGTGGAACTCGAACACGTAAAACGCCAGCGCCCAGCCCATCAACATGGCCACCAGCGCCGCCAGCGCGCCCGACAAAGCGCCTACGCCTAACAACTCCGCGGTTTGCACCTGGCTGAGCAAACGGTTACCGGCGCCGAGCGCGCGCAACACCGCGTATTCGCGCGCGCGTTCTTCGCGGGTTGCGGTCACAGTGGCGAACAACACCACCAGTCCGGCCGCCAGCGTAAAGCCGAACAAAAACTCGACGGCGCTGATCACCTGACCCAGCACTTTTTGCACCTGGTTGATGGTGGCGCCCATGTCCACATTCGTCACATTCGGAAAGCGGTTGACCAGTTCATTGTCAAAGCCGCGGCGCTCAGGTGCGCGGTAGGCAGCGATATAAGTCATGGGCAAATCCGGCATCTGCGCCAGCGGGTAAATGGCAAAGAAATTGGCGCGCATTGATGTCCAGTCGACCCGCCTCAGCGAGGTGATGCGGGCATTCATGCCCTGCCCGGCGATCTCGAAACGCAGTTCATCGCCGAGCTTAAGTTTCAATGTTTTCGCAATGCCTTCTTCCATGCTGATGGCATTCGCTTCGTCGGGCACCCAGCGTCCTTGCACGATCTGGTTGTGCGCCGGGGCCTGGGGGCTGTGCGAGACATTGAACTCGCGCTCGACCAGGCGTTTGGCCCGTTCATCCGTGTAATCCGACGGCTGCACGGCTTTGCCGTTGACCTCAATCAGGCGCGCGCGCAGCATCGGGTACCAGTCCATTTTGTTGACACCAGCCTGGTGCAGCGTGTCCAAAAAAGCCTGCGACTGATTTGGCTGGATGTTAATGACAAAGCGGTTCGGCGCGTCTGCCGGGGTGGCGTTGCGCCAGCTGTCGACCAGATCGGTACGCAACAACACCAACAGCAACAAGGCCAGCAAGCCGACCGACAGCGAACTGATTTGCACCACCGTGTAGCCTGGCCGCGCGCAGATCTGACGGGTGGCCATGCGCAACCAGGCTGGTACCCGGCCCCAGGCCACTGCCAGACGCAAGCCTTGCACCGCCAGCCAGGCCAGACCGGCAAACACCAGCACCGCAGCGGCAAAACCGCCGACCACCATCAAACCCAGCGTCAGGTCCCGGCTGGCGTTCATCAGCAAAGCAGCAAAACCCGCCAGACCCAGCACGAACACACCGATAGAAGCCGGGCGCACCAGTCCCAGGTCACGCCGAATCACACGCAATGCCGGTACCTGCGCCAGTTGCAGCACCGGCGGCAGTCCGAAGGCCAGCAACAGCGTCAAGCCCGCGCCCAGCCCCTGCCAGAACGTGGCCCAACCAGCGGCCGGCAAATCGGTGTCCACCAGACCGGCCAGCAAATGCACAAACACCTGGTGAAGCCCGTAACCAGCCGCCAGACCGCACAGGCTGGCAAGCATGCCAGCCAGAAAAAATTCGCCTGCGTACACCGTCAACATTTGGCGCTGAGTTTGCCCGAGCACGCGCAACATGGCGCATTCATCCAAATGGCCGGCCGCAAAGGAACGCGCTGCCAAAGCCACCGCCACCGCGCTTAAGAGCGCAGCCAGTAGCGCCACCAAATGCAAAAATTTCTCGGCCCGGTCTAAAGTCTGGCGCATTTCCGGCCGTCCGGCCTCCAGCGTCTCCAAGCGAATACCGCGCGCATCCGGCAGTTTCACATGCTCCTGCGCCCAGGCCACAAACTTCGCCACTTGCGACGGTGTCCCGACCACCGCCATGCGCCAGTTCAGGCGGCTGGCCGGTTGCACCAGCCGGGTGGCCGCCAGATCGGCCTGGTTCATCATGACGCGCGGCGCGAAATTCATGAAACCCGCGCCGCGATCCGGCTCGGACACCAGCACTTCAGTGACGCGAAACGTGCGCTCACCTAAAGTAATTTCATCGCCTTGCTTGATTTCCATGGCTTCCAGCAAAGCCGGCTCAACCCAAACTTCGCCTGCCTGAGGCAAAGCTTGCGTGTTCACGCCGGGCCGGTCATAGACGGTGCCGTTGTCTGGCGAAGTCACCAACGCGGGTCTGGTCACAGGCGTGTCGGGCGGCGGCAGAATTTGCAAACGGCCGCGCAATGGGTAACCATCAGTCACGGCTTTCAAAGCCACCAGGCGTGTGTTGCCATCCGGGGCTGAACCGCTGCGTGCCATGGTGGGAAAGCTGAGCGTGGTCACCGCTTTGACCCCGAGTCCGCTGACTTGCGCCAACACGTCGGTTGAAAAGGCGTGATCGCTGACCAGCACCGCGTCGCCACCCAACAACTGCCTGGCATCACGCTGCAAACCGCCCTCGATACGGTCGGCCAAAAAACCCACCGCACTTAACGCAGCCACACCGAGCAGCACGGCCACGAATAACAAACGTAATTCACCGGCACGGGCGTCGCGCCAAAAAGCCCTGCCGATCATGCGCCACAAACTCATACGGAGGCGCTCCAGCGGTCGTCCCAGGGATGACTGGCCTGTTCCAACTCGCGCCTGTCACGTTTGGTCGGACGGCCGTTTTCTATGCTGAGTGCGGGTTCGCGGGCAAAGCGACGCTGCTGAGCATGCGCGTCTCGCACCTGCAAGCTTTCTGCAGTCTCAGAATAAAGTAGTTGCGCATTAGGTGCCGGGCCGCGCATATCGCTCAAGGCCAGCACTTGTACGCTGCGGGTCAGACCTTCACGCCGCATGCTGACCAGTTCACCGGCTTTCAATTCGCGCGAGGGCTTGACCACCTGGCCGTTGACTGAGACCCGGCCTTTATTGATTTCTTCGGTGGCCAGCGAGCGGGTTTTGTAAAACCTGGCGGCCCACAACCATTTGTCGATGCGCAATTTTTCCATTGCAGCCATTTTGACCTGTTTGCATGCAAGCACTGTGTTTTTCAGCCAGAAAGCCCTGAATGGCAGCAAGTCGTATAAAAACAACTATGAATTTAATAATAAATTTGACAGACTTGTCGAAAAAGCTAATATTCATTCCCCCTTACATACTTATCTTCATTTAAATTCTGTAATATGTAAGCCGGTTGTTCATCAGTTTGTTTCTGTGCGGAGTAACGAAATGGCATTCAAAATTCTGGTCACCAGTCAAAAAGGCGGCGTTGGTAAAAGCACGCTATCGGCCAATCTGGTGGCCTATCTCAGCCGTTCACTCGAACTTCCGGTGACGCTGATTGACTGGGATCCGCATGGCTCTTCTAGTAACTGGCTGAAGCAAGCGCCGCAAGTAGGTGCTGTGATTCAACACCTGGCCCTGCCGGTGGACCAGGGCGGTAACCGTCCTATTTTTGAAGCCCGTTTGCAAATGCGTCGCGCTGCAAGTGAGTGCGACATATTGGTATGCGATCTGACCTGGTCGGATTCACTCGCCGGTGAATTGATGTTTGAATTTGACATGGTGCTGGTGCCCACCTCGGTGTCTGAAATCGAGCTGGCAGCTACTTCAGGCTTTCTCAGCCGCCATCGATGGGTGTTCGAATCCGCGTCGGTTCGCCGCCCCATGCTGGTGGTCTGCCCGACCCGCGTGTTGAACGAACAACTGAACTCTGACGTGTTCACCAAACAGCGTTTTCCGGTCAGCTTCATGCTGGCACCTCCCATTTTGGAAGCGCAAAGCGCTCGCGATTTGTTCGAACGCGGCTACCTGATGGATGCACACGACATCGGCGGCGAGTCATTCCGCGAATTTGGTCAAGCCATTTGCGCAGCACGTGAAATCCGCATGGCCCAAACCCAGCAACCGCGCGCACCGCAAGTCAAACTTACCGAGCGCGATGCCAGCAGCCACCGCGTGCCTTTGACACCAACCAAGGCCAGCGTGCTCGACCCGATTCCCGGCAGTTCACAGTACTCTGTGCTCGGCCGCTACCGCCAGCGCAAAATCGCCGAAGAAAACGAAAGCGTGCTCAACACCCGTTCGCTTGCTAGCATGGGCATCCCCGAGTTTTTAAAACGTCTGGCACGCGGCAATTCAGCCAAGCTCTGATCAAACTGCACCACCTTGTCTAACGAAAAATTCCTCAACTTCAAAGGTCTCAAGCAATACGACCCGGGTATGGGTTGGGCATCGGTGCATAACCTCAGCGAACCGCCCTCAGTTCCGCCGGTAGTTGCTTTGCCGCAAGAAGAATTGCTATCACACGAAGCATTACAAGACCGCGAGTTACAAGAAGCCCTGGAGGCTGCACGCAAAGAAGCCGGCCACTCGTCTGCCGAAGTGTTGCACGATCCGCTGCTGGGCGAATTGTTCGATCAACTCAACCAGTCGCCAAAAGATGAACTCGCTCAACAATGGAAACTGATAGCCCATAGTGTCAATTTATTGAGCCAGCGCATGGGACAGCAACGCGAGTTGCGTCAGCACCTGATTGATATCGAAGAAGAACTCACCAGCCTGCGCCAGAACATATTGCACGATCTCAAAGAAATCCAACGCGCCTCGGACCACCAACTCTCAATGGCGCGTCTTCGCGCTGAGGTATCCTCGTTGGCACAAGCGCGTCTTTCCTCCAGATTGCGCAACACACCCACCTGACCGCCGAGGTCAGAGCAGGAGAAGTTGAAATGCTCGATCTCAAACCCATCAATTACCCGGTCAGGTACACCACCTTTTTCATCGCACTTGCAGGCCTGTGTTTCAGCCTGCTGCTGACGCTGTCTTCCGGCCAGGGCTACTGGATGTGTTTGTTGTTTGCAGCCCTGAGCGCTGTCGGTGTCCACGATTTGCTGCAAACGCAGCATGCGATTTTGCGCAACTACCCCATACTCGGGCATATGCGTTTTCTGCTGGAATTCATACGCCCTGAAATCCGCCAGTACTTCATTGAAAACGAATCCGAAGCCGCGCCGTTTTCGCGTGCCCAGCGCTCGCTGGTGTACGCCCGTGCCAAAGGCCAGTCTGACAAGCGGCCGTTCGGCACCCAACTCAATGTGGACGAAACCGGTTACGAATGGCTGACCCATTCCATGGCGCCAACCACCATCGCCAGCGCCGACTTCCGCGTGCACGTAGGCAACACCGCCTGCAGCCAGCCCTACGACATCAGCTTGTTCAATGTGTCGGCCATGAGCTTTGGCGCGCTCAGTGCCAACGCCGTCATGGCCTTGAACCAGGGTGCCAAATTGGGTGGCTTTGCACACGACACCGGCGAGGGCTCGATCTCGCGCTACCACCGCATACACGGCGGCGACCTGATCTGGGAAATCGGTTCAGGCTACTTCGGTTGCCGCGACGACCAGGGCCGATTCAGTCCTGAGCGTTTTGTCGATCAGGCCCGCGAACCGCAGGTCAAGATGATTGAAATCAAACTCAGCCAGGGTGCCAAACCGGGACACGGCGGCGTCTTGCCTGCGGCCAAAGTCACGCCCGAAATTGCCGAGGCGCGCGGCGTACCTCTGGGTGCCGATTGCGTATCACCGGCAGCGCACAGCAGTTTTTCCACACCCGTCGAGTTACTGGAATTCATGCAAAGCCTGCGCGAACTCAGCCTGAACAAACCCGTGGGTTTCAAACTGTGTATAGGCCATCCGTGGGAATGGTTCGGCATTGCCAAGGCCATGCTGGAAACCCGCATACTGCCCGACTTCATCGTGGTCGACGGCGCAGAGGGCGGCACCGGCGCGGCACCGCTGGAGTTTTCAGACCACATGGGCATGCCTTTGAAAGAAGGTTTGCGCCTGGTGCACAACACCTTGGTAGGCATAGGCATGCGCGAACACGTGAAGCTGGGCGCCAGCGGCAAAATCATCAATAGCTTTGACATTGCGCGTGCCCTGGCGCTGGGTGCAGACTGGTGTAACAGCGCGCGCGGTTTCATGTTTGCACTGGGTTGCGTACAGGCGCAAACTTGTCACACCGGCAACTGCCCCACCGGTGTCACCACGCAAGACCCGCAGCGCCAGTTGGCTCTGGTGGTGCCCAGCAAGGCCGAACGCGTGAAAAACTTTCACCGCCACACCTTGGTCTCCTTGCAAGAGTTGCTACAAGCCGCCGGTTTGCATGCGCCGCATGAGGTGCATGCTCACCATTTTTCGCACCGTTTAAGCGGCAACGAAACGCAAACCCTGGCGCAGATGTACCCGGCGTTAAGCGCCGGTGCTTTGTTAAAGGACAACCTCAGCAAGTTGCCTGAGCCGTTCAAAAGCTATTGGGTCAAATCGCAGGCCGCAAGTTTTCAGCACTTATAAATTCGGCGACTGCAGATCAGTCGTCGCTGGCAGGGCGCGGAAAGATGACCCGGTCTTCCTTGGGCGCGGCACGCGGCGGTAATGCTGGTGCTTGCGATGCGGCGCGGGCTTCAGCCGCTGCTTTGGCCTCGGCAGCCGCGCGGGCCCTGGCCTCGGCGGCAGCAGCGGCTTTGGATTCTGCGGCAGCCTTGGCTTCAGCAGCAGCGGCACGCGCTTCAGCTGCCGCGGCTTTGGCTTCGGCGGCGGCCCTGAGTTCCGCCGCAGCCTTGGCTTCAGCCGCCCTGTTGACCACAGGGGCTGGTTTGGGCGCAGGTGCCGGGGTTGGCATGATCAGCGGTTTATCTAATGGCTTTTCACGCTCTCGCTCTTTGGCTGCGGCTTTGATGGCAGAGGCAGTCGCGGCCGCGTTGGCTGCTTGCAGGTCTTTTTTCAGCTTCTGAATTTCAGCAATCACTTCTTTTTGGTTGTTCACCACCGGTGCGGCCGGAGGCGCAGGTTTACTGGCCAGGGACTGAACTTTGGCATCCAGCGCTTGTATGTTTTTCTGCAGATCTTTGAGCTTGGCGTCCAGGTTTTTGTCGGTCAAGCCATTGACCTGACCGGCGATCTGGTCTGGCATTTTCACAAACACTGTGTCCAGCGCATCCATTTTTGCCTGGAATTTTTCATCCAGCTTGATTTGCCGCTCTTCCATGCTGTCGAGCTTTTCCGTGGTGTCGCCCAAGCCCCGCGTGGCGTCACCAAAGGTTGCCAAGGTCGCATCGAGTTCGACCACGCGTTTACCAACGGCCAGCGACAAGCTGTCGAGCTGGCGGATGTTTTGTTGCAAGCGCGTAGAGATGGCGAAAAACGTACCGACGGCAATCACCAGAAAACTCAACAAACCGATCAGAATAATGCGCGAATGCAAGATGTTTTTGGAAGACATCTCGTTGACGGTTTTCATGACCGAGCGCATCTCGTGGCTGATGTTGGCGGCGACCTCAGCTGAACGTGTCGAGACCTCGGCCGAGCTGAGCACAACACCGGTCAGCTCTTCTATTTGACGTGCGACCTCGCCGCCGTCCAGCGCTTGTTCTTCCAAATTTTCCAGTTCGATGGCCAGTGTGTCGGACGAGTTCTCATGCTCGGTTTCAACAGGCATATCGGGCAGAAAGTCGCCGTCGTCAGCGACTGCTTCTGCTTTTTTCGAATCTTGCGCCATGTTGATTGTCCTCAGGAAATCTATGTTTTCGGTTTTCGGCGTTCCAACACATCCAACTGCGCGTGCACCTGGGCAATGTCTTCGTGCAATTGCTGCAAACGTGGTTGTATTTGCTCTTCCCATTGATCGGCGCAAGTCAGTCCAACTTGAGAAAGATGGGCCAGCACCGGTGGCGTTTGTGACCAGGAGGCTGAGCCAGGCGTATCGCCAGTCTGAGCAGCTCCATCCGCTGACTGCGCGCCGGACTGTGTCCAAATAGGCTGGTTCAGCGTATCTTTGTCGGCTGCTTTCAGATCGGGGTCTTGCAGGTCTAAGCTGATGCCTGCCGCCAGGCTGGCAGGATCGGTATGGCCGTAACCGCCGGTCGGATTACTAAGCTGCGCTAACGGCAAGTGTTCGTGCGAATCGGCATGACCCGCCGGGTGCTCGGCCGGCACAGACTCGGGCACGGCAACCACCAGTTCACCTCCCGGCAGCGGATCATCATCATAAATAGCAGGTTTCTCGCTCATTTTTTACTCCCTGTTTGTAATTCGACTTCGAAACCAACAACTTGATCAACGTTTGTCTGCTTATTCCTGGAACTGCGCTTTCAATGATTTGACCGACCGCAACCAGGCTTTGGCCAGTGGCGGGTTTTGCTTCATCAAGGCTTCGGCCTGAGCTTTTTCTGCATACGGTCCGGTGATCAGAATGTAAAAAGGTTTGCTGCCCTTGCGCTGAGTGAGGAGCACCTGGCCGGCCTTGTAACCGAGCGCGCTGGACTGGAAAGTGCGCGCTTCCGACAAGCTGTCAAACGCGCCGTGTTGCATCACCCAGGCATTCGGGTCTAAAGAATCGACCCAGGATGTGCTGTCGGGCTGGGTGGCCTTGTTCACGGGTTTGTCGGATGCCTTAGGCGGCGGCTTGGCCGGTTCGGGTTTAGGTAGCGCAGCAACCGGTTTAGGCGGTTCGGGTTTAGCAGGGGCAGGTAAAGGTTTTACCGGCTCCGGGGGGGGGATGATGACCGGTTTGGCTGTCTCGGCGGGCTTGGCCGTCTCGGCGGCTTTGGCTGGCTCCGGCGTTTTTGTGCCCTCTGCGGCGGGCTTGAGTGATTCGCCGGGCTTGGCCGCATCGACCGCCACCGGGGTGACCGTGACTTTGTCTGCGCTAGACGGCGTGACCAGTTCTTCCTTACCCGGGCTGAGCGCTTCGTCCGGCTTGACCGGCGGCGGCGTGGTGCTGGAGGACATGGACACGGTAGCCGGCGGCGCAGACGGTGGCGGTTTAGGCGTTTCAGCCGGTGGCGGTTTGACCCCCTGCAAATAGCCTTGGAGGTTGAGCCATTCCTGCAGCAACCTGTCTTTGTAAACAAAACCGGAAACACCTAGGCTCAGCAGCAAAGACAGCAACAAAAATGCGGCAAACTGTCCGCTGCGGCGCGACGGCTGGCGATCAGCTTCCCAGGATTTGGCCAATTCCTCACCGGTGGGCAAAGCTTGCAGCGGATCTACTGGCTCGCCCATCACCGGGTCGCGGGGCGACTTATCTTCTGTACTGCCGGGGCGCACATCGTCCAGGTCCAGCGGGGGGGGCGGTGCGGCAGGCAAAGGCGGGGGCGGCGGGCGCTTGTCATCTTTTTTATCGGACGGCACTTGTTGCGCACCCGGCCAGTCTCCCAGTGTTTCCAACCGCTGCGGCTTGCTGGGCGCCGGGTCTTTCGATTCGAGCACCCATTGCAACAGGTTTTTACCGAAAGCCGAGAGTTTTTTGTCGTAAGCGCTTTGGCTGTTGACCAGCAGAATCACATTGATATTACTGGCTGGAAAACCGTTGACCAGTCGCGCCAGCAATTGCAATTCGAAATCCTGTATGCCCTGGGTATCAGGAAAAATCATAAAGCGCTTAGGGCTGGCTTTGTTGGATTTGTCCAGCGCCTGATCCAGCGTCAGGGTTGAAAGAATTTCATTGAAGCGGTCGACCAGCCGATCCGAGTCGGCCGAGGTCCACAGCTCGACATGGGTTTCGCCTTGTTCGCGCAAATGTTGAAAAATGCGGCGACCGTAATGCGCGAGGGCAATTTCATCGTCGCCCAGTATGGCCAGGTTCAAGCGCCCTTCGCGCAATGACTTGAGCAGAATTTCAAAGCGCAGTTTGTCGGCAGGGCTTTGGTAGAAGTCACTCATGCTCGGGCCACTTTGTGGGTGTCATCACTGAAAAAGAAAACCGTTTTCGTCATAACGCATATTGTCAGGCAAGCGCAGCGACGGTTTGAGCATGGTCTCGCCGCCGCCGTAACTCGGGTTCAAACTGAACACGTAAGCAATCACCTGGGCCACCGCGTGGTAGAGGCCTTCGTGAATGGAGTCGTCGAGTTTGGTGGTGAAGTACAGCGCACGTGCCAGCTCTGGTGCTTCAAAAATATACACACTGTTCTTTTTGGCTTCAGCGCGTATGCGCTGCGCGAGTTCATCGGTGCCCTTGGCAATCAGCGTAGGCGCACCATCCGAGTTCGGGTCGTAGCTCAAGGCTACCGCGAAATGCTGGGGGTTGGTGATGACCACATCAGCGTCTTTGACCTTGTCCATCATGCGGTTGTTGGCCATCTCACGCTGACGCCGCCGGATGGTGGCCTTGACCTCGGGCCGGCCTTCGGAGTTTTTCATCTCGTCCTTGATTTCCTGACGGGTCATCTTCAGGCGCTTATGGGTCTGGTATTGCTGCAAAGGCACATCGGCTAACGCAATCAGTAACAAACCCATACTCATCCAGAAACACGCGTCCAAAATCATATTGCCCGCATGGTGCACAGCCGTGCCCAGATCCATGCGATTGATGGTCACCAGGTCATCAATATTGTTGGTCACACAGCCCCACAAAATCAGGGTGATGAGCAAAAACTTGATGATGGCTTTGCCCAGATCGATCAATGCCTTGGTGCCGAATACGCGCGCGAGACCGGTCAAGGGATTGAGCTTGCTGAACTTGGGCGCAATCATGCCGATGGAAAAAACCAGCCCGCCGCTGAGTACCGTCGACAAAACAGCAACCACCATCAGCAATGTCATGACCGGCAGGATCAACACATAACCATCCACAATAGATTGGAAAAATATACCGGGTAGCAACTCGGCCTTGTCCATGATTTTGCGATCGAACTGCAACTGCGACGTGAACAGCATGCCCATACGGTGAAAAATATAGTTGCCCGATAAACTGAAAAATAAAGTGGCTGTGATCATCACGACAGCCGTCGGTAATTCAATCGAGCGCGCCAGCTGCCCTTCCTCGCGCGCCTTGGTCAAGCGTTGCGCTGTTGGTTCTTCGGTCCGTTCTGCGGAGTCGTCAGCCATGGCTTAGCCTCCCAGCAGCATGCCGCGCATCTGTCCGAATGTCTGCACCCACAACCAGCTGATGCGGTTGACAATGCTGGGAATAGCCAGCCACAGCACCACAAAACCGGCCAGCAAAATCGCCGGTAAGCCGACCGCGAAAATATTCAGACTTGGCGCGGCACGGGTGATAAAACCCACGCCGATATTCACAAACAACAAGGTGATGACCACCGGTAATGAAATCAAAAGCGCCGACAAAAACATCATCGCGCCCCAGGCCGTCATCTTGCCCAACAGGTCCTGCGACATCAATGCTTTACCGATGGGAAACAGTGTGAACGATTCAAGCAACAGGCCGAATACGATCAAATGCCCGCCGATGGACAAAAACACCAGCGTGCCCAGAATATTGAAAAACTGCGACACCAACGGCACGCTGCCCATCGTCGGATCAATCATGGTGGCCATGGACAAGCCCATGGAACCCGACACCGCCTGTCCGGCGATGACGATGCCAGCCGTTGCCAGTTGCATGATCATGGCCATAGAAAAGCCGATAAAGACCTGGTTGAAAATTTCTTTCAAGCCCTGGGCAGTCACCGGATCTATGCGCGGTATGTCCATTTGCATGGAAAGAAAAATGGTCAGCACCAATGACAGTGTCACGCGTATGCGCAGGCTCACGGCACGGATGGAAAAAATGGAAGAGAACATCAAAAACGCGGAGATGCGCAGCATAGGCCAAAGCAAGGCATAAAACTTGTCGACCAGATTGAGCATGTCTAAATTCATGCGGTGTTCAACCGAACAAGCCGGGAATACGGCCAAATAAAATCTTGGTGTAATCAACCAGCGTATTGATCATCCAACCGCCGAACACCGCCGCGGTCAAGCCGATTGACAACAGTTTGGGGATGAAGCTTAGCGTTTGCTCGTTAATGGAGGTCGCCGCCTGAAATACACCGATGATCACGCCCACCAGCAGACCAACCAACAACATAGGAGCCGACACAATCATCGTCATCCACAAGGCCTGCCGGCCCAGATCGACCACCATTGCTGTATCCATCTCAGCTCCCTTATTTAAAGATAAAACTCGACGCCAATGAACCCATGACCAGAGTCCAGCCGTCGACCAGCACAAACAACATCAGCTTGAAAGGCATGGAAATGATCATGGGCGACAACATCATCATGCCCATGGACATCAGCACGCTGGCGACGATCAAATCGATCACCACAAAGGGGATGTAAATCATGAAGCCAATCATGAACGCGCTTTTCAACTCGGAGGTGAGGAAAGCCGGAACCAGCGTGGTGAACGGCACTTCAGCCGCGCTGGCGACTTCCTTGCGCTGCGCGATTTGCATGAACATGGCGATGTCGTCTTCGCGCGTCTGCAAGGTCATGAAGTCGCGCACCGGACCTTCGGCCTTGGCCAAAGCCTTTTCAAATGGCAGCGTGCCATTCATATAAGGCGCAATGGCATTGGCATACACATCGTCGAACACCGGGGTCATGATGAAAAAGGTCAGAAACAAGGCCAGGCCGACCAGCACCGTGTTTGGCGGAGTCTGCGCCGTGCCCAGGGCCTGTCGCAGTATGGACAACACAATGATGATGCGCACAAACGAGGTCATCATGAGCAATAAAGACGGCAGCACGGTCAACACTGTCATCAAACCCAGCAGTTGCAAGGTCAGGCTGTATTGCTGACCGCCCTTGCCTGAATTCACATTGATCAGCGGCAGGCCTTGTGCTGCAGCAAAGTCAGGCAACCAAAGCATGCACAACAAAGAAAAAGGCAATAGTAAATATTTAATGCGCATCACTGACACCAGGTTGGGTAGGGGTGGCGGGTTCTGCAGGCCAGGCATGCAGGGTTTGTATGTCGTTGTTGTTGACCGCCAGCAGCAGCCTTTGCTGATCGACTTGTACCAGCAGCAATTTGTGGCGCAAGCCCATGGGATAGGCCTCTAAAATTTGGATACGCCGTTGTGCAGCAGGGAGGAGAAAGCCCTTGTTGCGACGCGACAGCCACCACAAAGCCGCCGCCAACAGCAACAAGACGAATGTCATACTGAGAGAGTACTGAGCCCAGTCATGGTTTGGCATGGTTTGCATTATCTATCCTGCGAGGGTCAATTTGAAAAAAATGCATAAATCTTTACAAAGTCTGGCTTTGGCCTGTTTGTGCCTCACAGCTCAAGCGGTTGGCGCGGCCAACTGGGTCGGCATCACGCTATATGTTTGTGAAAAATAACAACCAGGTCAAGGCCGGTGTGGCCAACTGGCTCAAAGACTTGATCAACGCCGGCGGCACCGGTGGACTGAACTGGCATGTGCACGCCGCATACTCGCTGCAACGCTGGCAGCCCACGCGCGAATTGATCGCGGCTTTTCTGGCCGATATTCAACCCCCACAAAAAAATTTGCTGCTCATCGGTTGCAGCGCCGGTTGGATGTTGCCCACACTATGGTTGGCGCGTTTCAAGCGTATTGATATTTACGACATCGATCCGCTGGTGCCTTTGCTGTTCGGTGTACGTCACGGTCGTGCACTCAAGGCACTAGGCGTGCAACTGCATTACCACCGCCAAGATGCGATTGCCGGCCTGCCCAGCTTACTGAAACAACACCCGGATGCCTGTGTCTGGTTTGACAATGTGCTGGGTCAGGTCAGCTTCCGGCTGGGCGATGAAGACATAGCCGAGCGGCAACTGGGTCAATTGAAACACCTGCTGGGCGGGCGCTGTTGGGGCAGTCTGCACGATATGTATTCAGGCCCTATCGACAGCGATATGCCGCTGCCCGCTTATGAAAGTGTGAACTGGGCGCGCATGGATGAACAGCCGGAAGAAAGCGCAAAAGTGCGCATACAAAAACAAGTGTTGTCACACGAGGATGCAGCTCAGCAACTGCTAGCGCGCTTGAATGCCAAAGGCGTCTGGCATGACCATGTCACTCGCACCGTGTTTGCACCGGGCATACAGACAAGCATGCTGCCCTGGGCATTCAAGCCGCATTACTGGCACTGGTTGCAAGCCGCCTGGGTCAGGCCTTGAGGTTGTAAAGCGTCAGCCCCAGGCTGTCCATTTCTTTCTGGTCACGCTTGCGCTCCCAGGTTTGCACCGCCTGCAAATCTTTTTCCTGCATGGTTTCCATCTTCATGCGTTGGTGAGTGGCTTGCAGCAACACTGTCTTGGCTTGCTCGAGTTCGCGCAAAGCAACTCGCAAATCCTCATCAACCCGGTTGACCAGGTTTTGCAGCTGCAACAGAAACTGGCGGCTGTTGGTGGTCTGCGACATGGATTGCAACCGGGCCTGCGATTCCAGAGCACGCTGTTTGTAGTCCTGCAACAACATGGCCATGCGCTGGCGGCTTTGCTGCAATTCAAGTGCTCTGTTACGCGCTCTGCCAGCCGCGGTTTGCGCGGTTTCTTCTTCGTCCTTGGCTTTTTTGGCCAGCACGGACCAGCAACTGCGGGGCTTCATGGTTCAAGGGCTTTCATGTCTGGTTAAGCAGTTCGCGCAATTGCAGGCGCGTGCTATCGTAATCCTGGCTGATGTGCATGTCCTGGCGCAAAAACGCCACGATTCGGTCATTCAGTCTGATGGCTTCGTCTAGCTCAGGGTTAGAGCCGTGTTCATATGCGCCCACTTGCACCAGGTCAACGTTTTGCTGGTAGATGGACCACAACCGGCGCAGTTTATTCGCCGACTTCAAATCCTCGCTGCTGAGCAGCGATTGCATCAAACGCGAAATCGAGCCGGTCAAATCGATGGCCGGGTAATGCGCCGAGTCGGCCAGTTTGCGCGACAACATCACTTGCCCATCCAGCGAGGCGCGGGCGATGTCAACAATCGGGTCGGCAGCGTCATCGCCTTCGGCCAACACAGTGTAAATAGCGGTGATGGAACCATGGCCGTGTCTGCCGACACCGCCGCGTTCAATCAAATTGGGTAACAGGCCGAACACCGACGGCGGATAGCCTTTGGCGGTGGGCGGCTCGCCGATGGCCAAACCGATTTCGCGCTGTGCATGTGCCACACGCGTCAAGCTGTCGCACAGCATCAACACGTCCATGCCTTTGTCGCGGAAATATTCAGCAATCACGTGCGTCAAATGCGTGGCTTTCAAACGCAATACCGGCGAGACGTTGGCAGGGGCTGCTATCACCACCGATTTGGCCAGGCCTTCTTCGCCCAGAGACTCTTGAATAAACGCCTGTACCTCGCGACCGCGCTCACCTATCAATCCAATGACGACGACGTCGGCTTTGGTGAAGCGGGTCAGCATGCCTAGCAACACGCTTTTGCCCACACCTGAGCCTGCAATCAAACCCAGACGCTGACCGCGTCCCAGTGTGAGCACGCCGTTGATGGCTTTGACACCAACATCCAGAATTTTGTTGATAGGGCCGCGCTCCATCGGGTTGATGGGGCGACCCAGCAAACTAAGCAATTCCTTGCATTCGGGCGGCGGCTTGCCGTCCAGTGGTTGACAGCGTCCGTCAATCACCCGACCGAGTAACTCTGGCCCGAGGCTGACCAGCGATGAATTGCTGATGACGCGCACCATGTCTCCGGGACCAACACCTGCCGGTTCGGTGAACGGCATCAAAAATAAAATTTTGTCGTTAAATCCAACGACCTCGGCTTCGACGCGGTGGCCATGGCGGCCGACCACTTCGCAACAAGCACCGAGAGGCGCCATCACGCCGCGCGCTTCCAGCGTCATGCCAACCAAGCGCACCAGCGTGCCGCTGCGCAAAGGTTGGGGTGTGCGCAGTTGCGGTAATACGGCGTCTATGTCGGCAGCGAAATCGACCATGGCTTAAGCACCTGTCTTGATCATGGAACGGATGGCGTTGGCCACACGGTTTTGTTCCTGCTCGGCCACATAACGCACCACCATGAGTTTGTCTTCGTAGCTGTTGCCAGCCAGCAGTTCGGCGGGTATCGCCGGTTTTTTCTTTTCTTTCTTCATGCTTTGGCGCATTTTCTCAAGCGATGAGCCTTCATCCGCGTCTTCATCTTCCAGCAATGCATCAGCATTTTGTTGTGCCAAGATCAGTTGTTCCTGACGTTCAACCTCAACCGCAGCCACTTCAGCGCGACGCGCCATCTCTTCTTCGTGGCCTTTGATCAATTCATCCAAATAGGTCTTATTAGTTTCCAGTGCCAGCAGTTCCTTTTCGGTCAGCGGCATGGGTTCAGGCGCGACTTGAGCCGACGATGCATCGGCAGTGGTCGATTCACCGTCTGCCGGTGCTTGTGTTTTGGGAGCTTCGAGCCGGGCCACGGGATGCGTGGCATAAAACCCGGCGAACTTTTCTTTGAAGGCTGAGTTGACCGCCAGCTGGGCCATTTCTTCCAGCTCCAAGGTATTGGGTTCGCGCCGGACCATGGACATCAGCATGGGTCTCACCACAAAAGCGATGAAGGCCAGGCACATGATGGTGCGCAAAGCGATATTGATGAAATCAAGCATGCTCGTCCTCAAACGGGGGTTCATCCGGTAACACGGTGTCAAAACCGACGCGCGGCGGTACATCTTCAACCTGCCCGTCGCGCTGCGCCAGCGGTTGGCGGAAAAACGCCGACTGCTCGCGCCACTGTTCGGGCTGGTTCAATAAGCGGTTGGCCATGGCCTGTAACCGGTGTTCGATCAAGTCTTCAATCTGGCTGTCGTTGACCAGCAAACGCACGCTGCCGGGGTGCAAACCGGCTACCGACTGCAATTGCAATTGTTTGATCACATCGCCGCCTATGTCTTCCAGGCGCGCCTTGTCCTGCGGGTTCAGCTCGACGGTGATCGCCGGTTGCCCATGCATATCTATTTCATCCAGACAGCGCTGCACCAGCCGCTCTATGGCCTGACCTGACAAGGTCAACTCTGCCAGCACCAGCTGTTCGCTGATGTGCAAGGCCAGCCGTTTGACCGGCTCGTACAAAGCCTGGGGGTCGCTGCTGAACGCGGTCAGTTTGTTGTTCAAGCTTTGCAACAACTGCAATTGTTCTGTCAGGCTGCTGCTCAATTCAATTTTCTGGGCCTCGAGTGCCTGTTGTAAATTTTCTTCGGCTTCGGCGCGGGCCTGCGCCATGCCTTGTTCATGGCCTTGGGCCTGTCCACTGGCCTGACCTTCTTCTATGCCTTGTTGCATACCGGCTTGCATGCCGTCGGCGTGGCCGCGTGCATAAGCTTCTTCGCGGGCGGCAGCCAGCGCAGCCGGGTCTAGTACCGGTGCGTCGTCGCCCAGCGGCAAGGCGTCCAGCACGTCCTCGTCCTGACAACGCCACAGGCTGTCGGGGCCGAAGACATGGCGTTCCAATTCACGTTGCTGTTCGCGCTCGGCGTCAGCACGCATCTTGGCTTCGGCCTGCAAGCGGGCTTGCTCGGCCTGTTGTTGCGCTTTTTCCTGGCGTTCAAGCGCCTGGTCATCGGCGGCCAAAGCCGCCAGCTCTTCCTCGGTCGCAGGGGCATCGGCCACATTGGCTGCGGTTTGAGCGCCGGCTTTTCCGCCTGCTGTATCCGGCTTAAAGCCTGGTTTGCGACCGAAAGTCTCCAGCACAAAACCGCTGTCGTCGTCCCTCACCAGCGCTTTTTCAGGCGTAGATATCTGTCGGAACTTGACCGTGGCGTAATCCAGCTTGGGCACTTTGGCCCAGTCGAATTCACCGAATGTTTTCAGCGCTGGCGACGAGGTGTTCAGCCAAGTGTCGTCCAGCCAGTGGCGCGACGACGGTTTGAGCGGATCAGGGTTAAACAAAGTCCGCCCCGCCCAGTATCAGTTCGCCGGTGTCCGACAGCTTGCGCGCCAGACGCATGATTTTCTTTTGTGCATCTTCGACGTCGGCAACCCGCACCGGGCCGCGCGCATCCATATCGTCCTTGAACATGCCGCGCGCACGCTCGGACATGTTGTCCAGAAAACGCGCCAGCACTTCATCGGGTGCGCCTTTGAGCGCCACCATCAACTGGTCGGGCTCGACGTTGCGCATCAGCACCTGTATACCTTTGTTGTCCACGGAGGCCAGGTTGTCGAAGGTGAACATCATGTCCTGTATCTTCATCATCAAGTCGGCGTCGATTTCTTCCAAACCATCCATGATGGAGCGTTCCATGTCGGTCTTGGTTTTGTTCATGATGTCGGCGGCAGCCTTGAGGCCGCCGAAGCTCGACGACTTGGACGAGGAGTTCTTGGCGAACTGCTGCTTCATGATTTGTTCGAGTTCAGCCATGGCGGACGGCTGCACCGTGTCCATGGCGGCCACGCGCTGTATCACTTCTGGGCGGACTTCGGGCGGCAGATAGACCAGCACGTCGGCGGCCACATTGGTTTCCAAAATAGACAAAATAATGGCAATCACCTGCGGGTGTTCGGTGCGAATCATATCGGCGATGGAACGCGGGTCCATCCACGACAAAATGTCCAGGCCTTTGGTGCCTTGTCCTGGCATGATGCGGTTGAGCACCGAATTGGCCTTGTCTTCGCCCAGCGCCAGACGCATGACGCGATCGACATAGTCCGAGCCGCCAAGTCCGACGCTGTT
>CAMBSK010000028.1 GCA_945870575.1 Bordetella parapertussis
GCCGAGCGCCTGATTCCCTGGCTGCCCGGCGCCAAGCTGGGCAAACCGCAAGCCATATCTGATGACGCGCTGGCTTTTTATTTGGAACCGGCCGAACCGCGCCAAATCATTGCGCGCATGTTGCGCAACCTGCACGAGATTTACCGCCGACAAGACGACCAGGAGAGGCTGATGAAGGTCAGGGCCAGGTTGGCGGTGTTGCTGCCTGACAATTAATCGATCAGTACCGCTGCGCCATTGCCCTTGTCGGCAATCACACCAATGCGGTAAACCTGCTCGCCTAAAGCCGCCAGCGTCTGATTGCATGCATTTGCGTGCTCAGCAGCAATCACCAGCACCATTCCTATGCCGTTGTTAAAAGTGCGGCACATTTCTGCTTCATCAATGCCTGCCGTTTGCTGCAGCCAGTTGAACAACTCGGTACGCGGCCAACTGGCGCGTTGCAGGTGCGCGGCGCAATGCTCGGGCAGCACGCGCGGGATGTTTTCGGTCAAACCGCCGCCGGTGATGTGCGCCAGCGCTTTGATAGGGTGGGCTTTGAGCGCAGCCAGCACAGATTTCACATACAAACGCGTGGGCGCCATCAGCGCTTGTTTGAACAACTGGCCGTCAAGAAGAGCCGGCAAATGCGAGGATGCGCGGTCTATGCATTTGCGCACCAAGCTGAAACCGTTGGAATGCACGCCGCTGGAGGCCAGTCCCAGCACCACGTCGCCGGGCGACACGTTTTTGCCGGTCAGGATCAGCGATTTTTCCACCACCCCCACGGCAAATCCCGCCAAGTCGTATTCGCCCGCCGGGTACATGCCGGGCATCTCGGCGGTTTCGCCACCAATGAGCGCGCAACCCGAGAGTTCGCAGCCTTTGGCAATGCCGCCGACCACCGAGACAGCGGTGTCCACATCCAGCTTGCCACAGGCGAAATAGTCCAGGAAAAACAGCGGTTCTGCGCCTTGCACCAGCACATCGTTGACGCTCATGGCGACCAGGTCTATGCCTACGGTGTCATGCATATTCCATTCGAAAGCCAGTTTCAGCTTGGTGCCAACGCCGTCAGTGCCGCTGACCAGCACCGGTTCTTTGTAGTTTTTCGGTACCTCAAACAGCGCGCCAAAGCCGCCAATACCCGCTAAGACACCGTCGCGCATGGTTTTTTTAGCCAAAGGTTTGATGCGTTCAACCAAGGCGTCGCCTGCGTCGATATCGACGCCTGCATCTTTGTAGGAAAGTGGTGTGTTCATAAGCGTAAGGCGCGGCAATCACGCCCGGGGGTCGGGTCGATAGAATCAGAGCATTCTAAATGCGGGTACTTCTCCCCTGATGTCCATATCCCCCGACTACCGTTTTTACGCTGCCTGGCTGTTGATACTCAGCCTGCTTGCTGCGTTGTTGTGGTGGCTGACGCCGGTACTCACACCTTTTCTGATTGCCGCTGTCATCGCTTATGTGCTGTCTCCCTTGGTGCAGCGGTCGCAGGCGCTGCTTGGCCCCGGTGTGCCCAAGTTTCTCGTCGTGCTGGTCTGCGAAATTGTTTTTTTGCTGCTGCTGGTGGCATTTATCGGTTTGATTGTGCCGGTGCTATTTAAGGAAGCTGGCCGGTTGCAAACGCAGTTACCCGGTTTGCTGGCCCAATTGCAGACTTGGGCCACACCCTTGTTACAAAGCTTGGGCATTGATTTACAACTCGATCCGCAAGGTATCAAGGACGTTGTGTCCGCTCAGCTTCAGGCCATTTTGCACAACAGTATGGATTCGGTGTTGTCTTCTTTGCGCATAGGCGGCAGTGTGGCGTTGGCACTCATCGGTAATCTGATTCTCGTACCGGTGGCGCTGTTTTACCTGTTGATGGACGGTCACCACATGCTGGCGCAATTGCGTGAATGGCTGCCGCGTAAGGCTGAACCCGGGGTGACCGATTTTGTAGGTGAAGCAGATGCGGTGCTGGGCGAGTATGTGCGCGGTCAGTTGCTGGTGATGCTGAGTCTGTCGGTGTATTACGTAGCCGGTTTGTCGCTGTTCGGCCTGTCAGTTGCCTGGCCCATAGGTATTCTGACCGGCATGGCGGTATTCGTGCCCTATGTCGGTTTTGGCGTGGGCTTGCTGTTGGCGGCTTTGTCGGGTTTTCTGGAAATGGCACCGCTGCAAGCTTCGGTCATGCTTGCGGTGGTGTTTGGCATCGGTCAGTTACTGGAAGGTTTTGTGCTGACCCCACGCCTCATCGGCGAGCGCATCGGCTTGCATCCGCTGGCAGTCATTTTTGCCTTGCTGGCTTTCGGTCAGTTGTTGGGTTTTGTCGGCGTATTGATAGCCTTGCCGGCCAGCGCGGTGTTGCTGGTGGCTTTGCGGCGCTTGCGTCAACGCTATGTGGCCAGCCGTTTGTATGCGGGCTGAGGCTTGATGAAACAAATCGCATTGGATATCGGTGTTTCAGTTGGCCCCGGTCTGGGGAATTTTCATCCCGGTCATAACGCTGCTGCTCTCGCGCACCTGGAACTCTGGATGGCCGGACGCACGCGTTCGCCGGTTCCCACGTATTTGTGGGGCGATAACGGCAGCGGCAAAACCCACTTGCTGCGCGCGGTGGCAGACCATATTCGAAACCAAGGCGCCCGCGTCGGCTGGATGGACAAGACCACGGTGCAACCGCCTGAGTTCAACCCCGAATGGGAAGTGTTGCTGCTAGACGATGTGCAGTTTTTTTCTGCGGTTCAGCAACACATGGCATTCAATTGGTTTGTGAACGCCGCTACGCCCGGCGCCGCACGCCAGCCTTGGGTGCTGGCTGCAGGCTGTGTGCCGCCCCAGGATTTGCCGCTGCGCGAAGATTTGCGCACCCGGTTTGGCTGGGGCCATGTGTTCCATTTGCAATTGCTGGACGACGACCAGCGCCGCGAGGTGCTGCTCAAGCACGCGCAAACGCTGGGCATGCACTTAGGCAACGACTTGCTCGATTATTTGCTCAGCCGTTTCAGCCGCGACTTGGGGCACCTGATTGACCTGCTTGAACAACTCGACAACTACGCGCTGCAAACGCAGCGTCCTTTGACCATTCCTTTACTGAGAGCCATGCTGGATGAAACCTGAACCGCAGATGAAACTCGCGCTGTTTGACCTTGACCACACCTTACTGCCGCTGGACTCTGACCAGTCCTGGGGCGAATTTACTTTGCAGCTGGGCTGGGTAGACAAAGTCGCTTTCCGGCAAAGAAACAATGCTTTTTACGCCGACTACAACGCCGGTTGTCTGGACATACACGAGTACGTGCGCTTTGCCACACGCAGCATGCGCGAGCGTGGCATGGAAGAAGCGCAGGCCGCGCATCGCCAATTTATGCAACAAGTGATTCAACCTGCCATCAAACCTGCTGCTTTGGAATTGGTGGCGCAGCACCGCGCCCGGGGCGAAAAGCTGGTGATGGTGACGGCCACCAATGAATTCGTCACCGGCCCTATCGCCCAAGCCTTTGGTATGGATGTGTTGCTGGCGGTCGAGTTAGAGCGGGACGCCAATGGCCGCTTCACCGGCGAGATTGCCGGCGTGCCCAGTTTGCGTGAAGGCAAAGTGACACGCGTGACCCAATGGCTGGCGCAGCAAGGCTTGGACTGGTCGCAGGTGCAAGCCACCTTTTACAGCGACTCAACCAACGATTTGCCCTTGCTTGAAAAAGTCCAGTTGCCGGTGGTGACCAACCCCGGCCCTGCTCTGCGTCAGATAGCCCAAGAGCGGGCATGGCGTATCCTCGACCTTTTCGAGACCTCATGATCAAAAAAATCATTCAAAACCTGTTCGGCAAATCAGACAAGAGCGTCGCCGCGCGTTTTGGCAAGCGGCGAGTGATTCCTGCTTCCACCCACGGCATAGATCCGGACTTGGTGGACGAGCGCGCATGGAACGTGGTGCGCACCTTGCAGGAACGCGGTTTTGAGGCTTACATCGTCGGCGGCGCCGTACGCGATTTACTGGTCGGTTTAAAGCCCAAAGATTTTGATGTCGCAACCGACGCCACCCCCGAAGAAGTCAAAGCGTGTTTCCGGCGCGCTTTCATCATCGGCAGACGTTTTCGCATCGTGCACGTGGTCTATGGACGCGGGCGCGACCATGAGGTGATCGAAGTCTCTACCTTTCGTGCGCACTTGGACAGCAATGACGCCGAGCAGGTCAGCGGCAACGAGCGCACCAGCAAAAAAGCTTTGTCTAATATGACTCACGCGGTGGACGCCAGCGGGCGCGTGTTGCGCGACAACGTTTGGGGTCCGCAGGACGAAGACGCCACCCGCCGCGATTTCACTGTCAACGCCATGTATTACGACCCGAGCGTGGGCGAAGTCATCGACTACCACCACGGCTTTGAAGACGCGGCCAAACGAGTCATCCGCATGATTGGTGAGCCGTCGGCGCGTTACCGCGAAGACCCGGTGCGCATCATCCGCGCGGTGCGTTTTTCCGCCAAGCTCAGTGCGCTGGGTTTTAAGCTCGAGCCGCGCACCGCCAAGCCTTTGAAATCCATGATGGAGTTGCTGGCCGATGTGCCGCAAAGCCGTTTGTTCGATGAAATGCTCAAGCTGCTGCAAACCGGTCACTCGATTGCCAGCATCGAGCAATTGAAAAAACTCGGTCTGGCGCGCGGCATTTACCCGTTGCTGGATGTGGTGGTTGAACGCGCCGACACCCCGTTTGTGCAGGCTGCTTTGCAAGACACCGACCGGCGGGTTGGTGAAGGCAAACCTGTGGCGCCCAGCTTTTTGCTGGCCTGCGTGTTGTGGGCCGATGTTCGCGAAGGCTGGCAAGCACGCATGGCTGACATGCCGGTGTTTCCTGCGCTGCAAGAGGCCATGGAGGAAGTGTTCAACGCGCGCATCGGTGACGTTTCCGGGCGCGGCAAGTTGGCGGGGGACATGCGCGAAATTTGGAGCATGCAACCCCGGTTTGACAAACGCAGCGGCAGCGCACCTTTCGGTTTGGTCGAGCAGGCGCGTTTTCGCGCCGGTTTCGATTTCATGTGTTTGCGTGCAGAGGTCGGCGAAGTCGATATAGAACTGGCCGACTGGTGGGAAGATTTCAGCCTGGCGGATGATGAAAGTCGAGTTGCTTTGTTGCAAGCCGTTAAACCTGCGCCGCGCTCAGTTCGTGCTGAAGGTGAAGCCAAAAAACGCCCGCGCCGCCGTCGCAAACCCGCAGGTGCCAAACCTGATGCCGTTGGTAACGCAGACACGTGAACCGCTCAGCGCTTATGTCGCTGTCGGTGCCAATTTGGGTGACGCCATTGTTTCAGTCACTCAGGCTTTGCAAGACCTGAGCGGATTGCCGCAGACGCATGTCGAATCAGTTTCCTCTTTGTACCGCAGTGCGCCGTATCAGGCCGAAGGCCCGGCCTTTATCAACGCAGTGGCGCATATACGCACACGTTTGAATGCGCCGGATTTACTCGTGGCTCTTCAAGCCATGGAACAAAAGGCCGGACGGGTGCTCAGCCACGTGAACGCACCGCGAACGTTGGACTTAGATATTCTTTTTTATGGCAACGCCAAGCTGCAAAGCAGTTGGTTGACTTTGCCGCATCCGCGCTGGATAGAACGGGCTTTTGTGCTGCTGCCTTTGCAGGAAGTGGCGCCGCACAAAGTCATACCCGTCATGCTGCACGCGGTGGCCGAGCAACAAATTGAGAAATTGGTTTGACCTTTGCTCTAAAGCCATTGATTTGAGTTCAACGCGGATTGGATTAGCCACTGTTTTTACAAGCATTCAAGTCACTGCGACAGCTTATTCGATTCCTCGATTTGCGATTCAAAGTAGCGCTGGAAACCATAAGCCAGGCTGGAGAGCAGGGCGGTGGTGCCCAGCATCAGCGACAACACCAGCGCCCCGACCGTCAACCAGTTGGTGTTGCCGGCTTTGGACTCTGCGTCTGCGGCGGGGTTGTAGTGGCTGTTCCAGCTTGCAGCCGACATTAAACCCCAGTAAATGGTGTGCACGGCGCTGACGGCGATGGAGATACCAAGCAAGGGCGCCAGCCACCAGCTCAAGTGGTCATCCAGTCCGAAAGATTGGGCGCGCTCAAAGCCGTAAATACCCAGCAGGCTCAACAAAATCTGCGTCCAGGCTATCGAATCGCGCAGTCCGAACAAATAAAAACGGGCCAGGCCGAGGGAACCGCCAATCAGACTGAGCCAGCAAACCAGAGTTTTGTTTTTCATGTCTGGATTATCCGCTTGCGACACCACCGTGTTGGTGTTCTCCCTGATAACCTCCGTTTAGCTGACGGCCTTCGCTTATTGCGGATCGCAACTTTGTCCCGGCCCCAGCGCTCTTTGCATCAGCACCGTGTCCAGCCAACGCCCGTGTTTCCAGCCGCTGGCTTTGAGTAAACCGGCGTGGCTGAATCCCAGCCGCGCATGCAGGGCAATCGATCCGGCATTGGCCGAGTCGCCGATGACCGCCAGCATTTGGCGCATACCAGCTTGTCCGCACAGGGCAATCAGTTCGGCCAGCAATGCCGCGCCCAGACCTTGGGATGTGTGTTGCGGGTGAACATAAACCGAATCTTCAACCAAGTAGCGAAAGCCCGGGCGCGGTCTGAATTGACCGGCATAAGCAAAACCCAGCACCTCGTCGCCCTGACAAGCAACCAGCCATGGCAAGCCGAGTTGCACCACATTCGCATGGCGTTGCGCCATGTCGGCCAGGCTTGGCGGCTCCAACTCGAAGCTGCCGCCACCATGCGTCACATGGTGGGCGTAAACGGCGGTCACCGCCGACATATCGGCGGGGCGGCAAAGGCGGATTGCGGGTGTTTGAGGGTTCATGACGGCGGCAGTCTATAATGGCAGGCTTTTCAGCGAGCGCTGGCCGGGTGGTCAAGTCGCGTGTCTCATCGCTGAATCAAAGACTGTACCCAAGGATAAACCATGGTCGTCATCCGACTTTCCCGCGGCGGCGCAAAAGCCCGTCCGTTTTTCAATATCGTTGTCGCTGACAAGCGCGTTCGCCGTGATGGCCGTTTCATCGAGCGTATCGGTTTCTACAACCCCATCGCTTCCGGTGGCGAAGAAGGCCTGCGCATTGCGCAAGACCGCCTGAGCTACTGGGTAGGTGTCGGTGCGCAAACATCGCCTACCGTTGATCGCCTGATCAAGCAGGCCGGCAAAACAGCCGCCTGATCACGCATCCTATGCTGCCCGCCTGGGAGCCTGCTGAATTACCAGCGGACGCCGTAGAAGTCGGGCGCATTCTGGATGCCTGGGGACTCAAAGGCTGGTTCAAAGTCTCGCCCCATAGCGCCTCACCAGAGGCGCTTTTTTCTTCCAAACGCTGGTTTTTACAACCGAACGAGCGCGGCGCTTCGCCTTTCGATGGCACGGTGCTCATGCCAATTCGCGAAGCCAAAGAGCACGGCGACTCGGTGGTGGCTTGTCCTATGGAAACCATAGACCGGGATGTCGCCGAAAGCCTTAAAGGTGCGCGCATATTCGTGCCACGTTCCTCTTTTCCATCGACCAAAGAAGATGAGTTTTACTGGGTCGACTTGATAGGATTGGCAGTGCGTAACCGCGAAGGGCTGGACTTGGGCACGGTCAGCGAATTGATGTCTACCGGCCCGCAAACCGTGCTGGTACTCAGCCAGCCAAACCCGGACGATCCGGCAAAACCGCTGGAGCGCATGATTCCGTTTGTCAGCGCTTATGTGGACAAAGTGGACATGGCTGCCCGGCTGATTCTGGTCGATTGGCAGGTGGATTATTAAAACCGTCGCCATGCGCATAGACGTCATCACGCTGTTTCCCGAGATGATTCAGTCGTTCATCGGGCAAGGAGTGACACGCCGTGCTTACGACAGCGGGCACATGGTTTTGAAATGCTGGAACCCGCGCGATTTCGCCGACGGCAATTACCGCCGGGTCGACGACCGGCCATTCGGCGGCGGCCCGGGCATGGTGATGTTGCCCGAACCGCTGGCGGCATGTCTGCTGGCGATTCGCCAAGAACGCGGGGACGACAGACAAAGCGCGCCGCTGATTTATTTTTCTCCGACAGGCGAGACCCTTGACCAGACTTTGGTTCGCGAATCAGCCGCTAGCGCCAACGGCGCGGTGTTGCTTTGCGGGCGTTATGAGGGCGTTGATCAGCGGTTTATCGACGCTCATGTGGACCGGCAAATCAGCTTGGGCGATTTCGTGCTTTCAGGCGGCGAATTACCCGCCATGGCTTGGCTGGACGCGGTGGCTCGCCTGCAACCCGGTGTGTTGAACGACAGTGACAGCCATGCCCAGGACAGTTTTTCGCCGGATTTGAGCGGCTTGCTCGACAGCCCGCATTTCACCCGTCCCGAGGTCTGGCAGGGTGTTTCAACGCCGCCAGCGTTGCTGTCCGGTCACCATGCCCTGATCGCCGACTGGCGACGCACACAAAGCCTGCAACTGACGGCGGCCAACCGTCCAGACTTGATCGCCAAAGCCAGAAAAGCCGGGCTGCTCAGTGCCAAAGACGAGCTGATATTGGCCGGTAAGACCTGATTTTGTAGTTGGTTATAATGTCGGGCTCCGATCCTCTGGATGGCCGCCTGGTGTTTTAGCCTTTGTGCAATCACCGGCCTTTTGTGTAGCGCATCCAAGATCGAACAGAGGACCTCATGAATCTCATCCAAATCCTGGAACAGGAAGAAATCGCCCGCATGGGCAAAAAAATCCCCCCGTTCGCCCCCGGCGACACCGTGGTGGTCAGCGTCAACGTGGTTGAAGGCAGCCGCAAACGTGTACAGGCCTTTGAAGGCGTGGTGATTGCCAAGCGCAATCGCGGCATCAACAGCAATTTCATCGTTCGCAAAATCTCCAGCGGCGAAGGTGTTGAACGTACGTTCCAAACTTACAGCCCCTTGATCGCAGCCATTGAAATCAAACGCCGTGGCGATGTGCGCCGCGCCAAGTTGTATTACCTGCGTGAGCGCAGCGGCAAATCCGCACGTATCAAGGAAAAACTCACGGCCAAGGCCACACCGGCTTCCAAGGCAGCAGCAGCTCAGTAATTTCCAGCTGATGACTTGCGACCAAACCGCCTCGGCGCCAAGCTGCGGCGGTTTTTTAACGACCATGAGCAACGCCCCGTTTTTTTCCTTCATGCAAATCCCTAAGTTTTCGCCGCACGATGCCCAGGTGTTGGGCACTGACGCGCACTTGCCGCCGCTTAGTGAAAGCCGCTTAAGTCCGCTTGCTTTGCGCGATTACTTCAGCCGCCCGGGCTTGCCGCAGCCGCAGGCGGTGCACGAGCCGTCCTGGTCCGGCAAACCGCCCAAACCGGCATCGGTGTTGCTTGGCATAGTCACGCGGCCCGAGCCTACGGTGCTGCTGACGGTACGTACCGCCCATTTGACCTCGCACTCGGGGCAGGTGGCATTGCCGGGTGGTCGTCAGGACGCGCAGGACGCCGATGAAATCGCCACCGCTTTGCGCGAAGCGCAGGAAGAGGTGGGCTTGCATCCGCAGTTTGTATCGGTGCTGGGCTGCTTGCCTTTGTACATCACCGGCACTGGTTATAAGGTGACGCCGGTGGTGGGTTTGATCGACCCGGCAATGCAATTGACGGCGAATCCGCACGAGGTGGCCGATGTGTTTGAGGTGCCATTGGCCTATTTGATGAACCCGGCTAACCACCGTCGTCACGCGCTGGAATGGCAGGGCGTCAAGCGCCAATGGATTTCCATGCCTTATGAGGCTGGTCAGCGTGAACGCCTGATCTGGGGCGCGACCGCAGGCATGTTGCGCCATCTTTACGATTTTTTGCAGACCCCGAACTGAAGACAGCCGCAGAGCTTCTATCATCGGGGCATGAGCTTTATCGCGTTACTGTTTGCCTTGCTGCTTGAGCAGGTCAGGCCGCTGGCCTCCGGTCACGGCCTGGAGCGGGTGTTCACCCAATGGGCGGATTGGCTCAAAAACAACCTGGACACCGGCGATATTCGCCACGGCTGGACCACTTGGGGTTTGGCGGTCGGCCTGCCTTGCCTGGTGGTCGTGGCGGTTCACTGGTTGCTGGTTTGGTATTTAGGTTGGATCTTCGCCATGGTGTGGAGTCTGGCTGTTGTGTATGTCACGCTGGGTTTCAGGCGGTTCAGCCACCATTTCACCGGCATCCGGGATGCGCTGGCGGCAGGTGACGACATTTTGGCCAGAGCGTTATTGCGTGATTGGCAGGGCGAAGCAGATGTGACGCTGACACGCTCCGAGATCGTCCGCCATGTCATCGAATTTTCTGCCTTGGCCGCGCACCGCCATGTCTTCGGTGTGATGGCCTGGTTCTCTCTGCTGGCTGCCCTGGGTCTGGGGCCGGTGGGGGCTTTGTTGTTTCGCCTGTCTTCCTTGTTGTTCAAAGCCTGGGGCAAGCCGCCAACCCCGGTAGAAGGCGATATCAGTCACACCAGCGATGCGCTGCAACACGTGGTTGACCGAGCCTGGTACCTGGTGGACTGGCTGCCTTCACGTATGACGGCCTTGTCATTTGCGGTGGTCGGCAATTTCGAGGACGCGGTTGACGCCTGGCGCCAGGAGGCCGGTAATTTCCCCGGTGCCAATGACGGTGTGGTGTTAGCTGCCACCTCGGGCGCCATCAATGTGCGTTTAGGCGGCGCTTACTTGTCGCCGCAAGCCGCCGACGCCGAAGACGACGACAGCATGGTTCAGCCGACGGCCGGACGCGAACCGCAATACACGCATTTGCGCAGCATGGTCGGCCTGGTCTGGCGTGCGGTGGTGATGTGGATGGTGCTGCTGGCGCTGATGACATTGGCGCGTTTGTTGGGCTGACACACTGCCACTCAATAGGTTTTAGGCGCTGACAATTCAGCAAACAATTCTGTGAATATGGCGTAGCGGCCGGCATCTATCAAACCGTCTTTGACTGCCTGACGTACGCCGCAATCCGGCTCGTGTACGTGGGTGCAGTTGTAAAACTTGCAGTGATCGGTAAAGCCTTTGATGTCCGGCATGCTGGCTGTCAGATCGCCGGGCGCTATGTGATTAATTCCGAAGGCTTGAAAGCCGGGGGAATCCATCAATGCCGTGGTCTTGAGTTCGTCCACCCAGTACCAGGTGGTAGACGTGGTGGTGTGTTTGCCGCTGTGCAAGGCTTTGGAGATGATGTTGGTGGCGGCATTGGCTTGCGGCACCAGGCGGTTGATCAAAGTGCTTTTACCGGCGCCGGAAGGGCCGAGTACCAGCGTGATGCGGCCTTGCAAAGCTTCCCGCAGGTGGTGTAAATCATCCGTTTGGTTGCGTAAACCCAATGGCAGCACTTGACAGCCAAAATCACGGTAGGGCTTGAGTTTGATCCAGGCTTTCTCAAACGGAACGCTCAAGTCCTGCTTGTTCAAAGCAATCAGGCTACGAATGCCTGCTTGCTCCGCTGCAATCAGCGCGCGCGCCACCTGGCTTTCGGAAAATTCAGGGTCAGCGGCCACGAGTACCAGCACCTGATCCAGATTGGCTGCAAAGGATTTCGTACGCACATCGTCCTGGCGGTAAAACAAATTGCGCCGTGGCTCTATGGCTTCTATACTGCCCTCGTCTTCACTGGCCAGCCATTGCACCAGATCACCGACCACTGCCTGGTTTTTTTTGCCGCGCGGGTGGCAAATACGCCGGTTGCCCGCACTGTCTTCGATCCACACATGCCTGCCGTGGCTGGCCACCACACGACCAGTTTGTGTCATGCAGTCAAACGGGCCAGGCGCTGCGAAGCTGGCGGGTGCGAATGGTAGAAGGCTACGTAAAGCGGATCCGGCGTCAGCGTAGAGGCGTTGTCCTGGTAAAGCTTGATCAAGGCTTGTTTCAAATCCGAGGCGTTGGCGTGCTGACTGGCAAACGCATCAGCTTCAAACTCGTGCTTGCGTGAGCGCGCCGCACGCAACGGTGTGGTGATAAAAGTCAGCAACGGCACCACCTGCATGAACAACAACAAGGCCAGTGCGTCGTTGGCTGACAGTGCATGGGCTTGCACACCCAGGCCTTCGAAAAACCACAATTGGGTAGACAGCCAGCCCAATGCCGCCATGCCTGCAAGCGTGACCAGAAAACTGCGCACCAATGATTTCGGAATGTGATTGAGTTTGGCATGTCCCAACTCATGTGCCAACACTGCTTCCATTTCACCGGCATTCAAGGTTTTGAGCAGGGTATCGAAAAACACCACGCGTTTTTGTTTGCCCAGTCCGGTGAAATACGCATTGGAGTGAGCCGAGCGGCGGCTGCCGTCCATGACAAAAAATCCATCCGATTTAAAACCGGTGCGTTGCATCAAATTATTGACCCGGTCTTTGAGTTCAGCATCTTCCAGCGGTTGGAATTTGTTGAACAACGGCATGATGAAATTCGGCGCTATCCACATAACAAACAACTGGTAAGCGACCAACAGCCCCCAGGCCAGCAGCCACCACAGGCTGCCGCCGGATTGCATCAGCTGTAGCACCGCCCAAATCAGCGGCAAACCCAGTACCGCGCCCACCAGTGTGCTTTTGAGCAAATCGCTCAGCCACAAGCCTATGGTCATGTTGTTAAAGCCGAAGCGCTGTTCTAGATGGAAGGTCTGGTAGTAGGACACCGGCAGGTTCAATGCGCCGGTGATCAGCATGAAACCCATGACCAGCAGCAGTTGTTGCAGCATGCCGGGTCCTGTTATCGTCATCAGCCATCCATCAAGCAGGCTCAGTCCGCCTAGCAAAGTCCAGCCCAGCAGCACCAGTGCGTCCAGCGCCAGGTCCCAGTGGCCGAGCCGCAGTTTGGCCAAGGTGTAGTCGGCGGCCTTCTGGTGCGTAGGCAGGCTGATGGATTCAGCGAAATCGGCCGGCACCTGTTCGCGGTGCATGGCCACATGGCGGATCTGACGGTTAGCCAGCCACAGCTTGAGCAATAAATTGATCAGCAAAAAGAAAGCAAACAGCAGAGTGAAATTCATAGGAGATATCATTTTTAGAGTGTAGGGCTTTTCAAACACACAGCAGCAGACTTGCTTTGCGGCGCTCAAGTAAACGTCTATTTTCCTTCAGATGGGTTTTCAACATGCGCTTGAGGGACAATGTCAGCATGAATCCAGACAATCTCACTCCCGCTTCACCAAGTGCCGCCATCCTAGGCAAAAATGACAATAACCTGGTGTGGCTGGACTGCGAAATGTCCGGACTCGACCCGGAAAAAGAGCGTCTGCTGGAAATCGCCGTTGTCATCACCGGTCCGGACTTGAGCCCTCGAATAGAAGGTCCGGTGCTGGTTATCCACCAAAGCAATGAACTGCTGGCCGGCATGGATGCCTGGAACAAGGGCACACATGGCAAAAGCGGTTTGATTGACAAGGTGAAAGCAGCTGCCCTGACCGAGGCACAGGCCGAAGAACAATTGATTGAGTTCATAAAAAAATACGTCAGTAAGGGCGTGGCGCCCATGTGCGGCAACACCATCGGGCAAGACAGACGTTTTCTGCTCAAGTACATGCCAAAGCTGGAAGGATGGTTCCATTACCGCAACCTGGATGTGAGCACCTTGAAGGAGTTGTCCAAACGCTGGAAACCGGAGGTCTACGCTTCCTTTAAAAAGCAGCAAAGCCATACCGCCCTGGCAGACGTGCATGAGTCCATTGACGAACTTGCGCATTACCGAGAGCATTTTTTGAAACTGTAAGTAGTCTTAAAAAATCGCAACAGCATCCGCATTTCGTGCGAGAATACCCTGAGTTACACTTGATGGTGTGACATTGTTACATCCTCCTCACACCTTGGGTTCTTTTGGGACCGCGTTGCAAAAGTTTTGCAGCATGCTTTGTTTGAAGGTTGATGTTTTTTCCAACCTTTGAACGGAGTTGCCCCACCTTTTCAGGTGCGGGCTTTACACAATGGACGATTTGAATTTGCATTCCCTGGCTGACGCTATGAACGATCACGCCTCTGACACACCTGCGCCAACTGCTAGCGAAACCAAAATCGCAGCACCTAATGCTTTTGCCCTGATGGGCTTGGCCCCGGAATTACTCGCTGCAGTTCGTGACCTGAATTTCACAGAACCAACGAACGTACAACTTAAAGCCATTCCCTTGGCCTTGCAAGACAACGCTGACAAACCCGCCAACGATTTGCTGGTTTCCAGCCAGACTGGCAGCGGCAAGACCGCCGCATTTTTATTGCCTGTGCTTCATACCATTCTGATTGAGCGCCAGGCGCAAGAGCAGGAAGAAGCCAAAGAATGGGCGTTGAAAATGGAGCAGGCCAAGGCTAGCGGCGAAGAATTACCTAAGAAGCCGCGCCGCAAAAACCCGACCGATACGCGCCATGTCAAACCGGCTTTCCCCAGCGCTTTGGTGTTGTGCCCGACACGTGAATTGGCACAGCAAGTGGCCAAGGATGCGATTGATCTCGTCAAACATTGCAAAGGTTTGCGCGTGGCCTGTGTGGTCGGCGGCATGCCTTACCCGCTGCAAATTGCGCGTTTGCACAATGCTGACTTGGTGGTTGCCACGCCTGGACGTTTACTGGATTTGCAGCGTTCCAAACAATTGCATTTGAGCAAAGTTCAGTTTCTGGTGGTCGACGAAGCTGACCGCATGCTGGACTTGGGCTTTGCCGAAGACTTGGCTGACATTCACAAATTGACCGAATCACGCCGCCAAACCATGATGTTCAGCGCCACCATTGCGCCCCGCATCCAACAGCTGGCTGCACGCATCATGCGCACGCCGCAACGTTTACAAATCGAATCGACCAAAGAGCAAAAAAGCAATATCAAACAAATTTTGTTTTGGGCAGACAGTCAGCAGCACAAGCGCAAATTGCTGGACCATTGGTTGCGTGACACCACGATTGACCAGGCTATCGTTTTCGCTAGCACGCAAATCGAATGCGATGCCTTGGCTGAAGATTTGCAACAAGTCGGTTTTTCCGCCGTGGCATTGCATGGCGCGCTCAGCCAGGGTTTGCGCAACCGCCGTTTACAGGCATTGCGTGATGGCCGGGTGCAAATTCTGGTCGCAACTGATGTGGCTGCGCGCGGCATTGATGTGCCCAGCATCAGCCATGTGTTCAATTTCGGCTTGCCCATGAAGCAGGAAGACTATGTTCACCGTATCGGCCGTACCGGTCGCGCCGGCCGCGATGGTCTGGCAGTTACTTTTGCTGAATTCCGCGACCGTCGCAAAATAATGGATATCGAACATTACACGCAAGAAACGCTGAAGGCAGAAATCATTCCCGGTTTAGAGCCTACACAGCGACCAACGCGTGCACCTTCACATGAACCTCGTCGCGGCAAGCCCGGCGGCGGTGGCAAGTCTTTTGCCGGTGCTAAGCGCGGCAACGGTTTCAAGCCTCGAAGCGCCGCTAGAAGCTAAAGTGAGCCTCTTGCATACAGCCGGGTCTTAGGCGGTTTCAAAACTGCCCGAGTCCAGGTTGAATGCAAGTGTTGTTGAATTGCAAAAGATGAAAAAATTTCCGAATCATTCATAATATTCTAATAAATTAATTCTTTATATTACATAATGATTCAGGAACTGTTCATTTATTTGCAACACAGCATTATTAAAACTTTCAGAAACATTGCGGATTAATTGAATTTTTTCAATTAAATCAAGAGCTTCAAGAAAAAAGTTAATTTACATTAGATCTTTGTTAAGATCGAGTTAAGGAGCATGTATGGCCAACCCAGCAGATTCATTAGAAAGTGTCGTTATTGGCGACGGTGTGGTAGTGAAAGGTGCTTTCACTGTACCTGCCAAAGCGGTCATAAACGGCGTGATTGAAGGTGATTTAACCGCAGAAGAGGTGTTGATAGGTCCTACCGGTCGTATCACCGGTCGCGTATCAGCCAAACTGATAGACGTTCGTGGCCAGCTTCACAACACCATCGTCAGTGAAAAAAGCCTCATCGTGCGAGCTACCGGCAAAATTGTCGGAAAAATTCACTACTCAGAAATTGAAATCGAAAAGGGTGGCGAGATCGAAGGTGCCTTGCACCAAGGCAGTGAACCTGTGGGTTCCTCTTCAGTATCCGCTTCCGGCGCAGTGCCTAAACAGGCCAATCCTATTGGCAATTGATTGTCATTCAACGGTGAGTCCATGCGTTCAGCCTATTTCTATTTAACGTACATTCGCAGTCTTCCCGAGTTGATCAAAAAGACTTGGACGCGCGACTACCAGGACGTACGGCTGATTCTTGAGCAAAGCGGCGATCTCAAGTACTTCAATATTTCAGCGTCGATTCAGCGTTACTTCGCGCGCGGTTTCATTGTTTCAGGTTTGACTTTGACAGCTTTGATTCTGATGCTTTCTGTGTCTACCCTGGTTTTGGGCATCAGTCGCGCTCGTTTAGAGCATTCTCACGAAGAGGTTTACCGCGCCTTGCTCAGCAGCGCTTCGGACACAGCTAACGGCGAAGCAGGTGATTTAAATGACGATCAAATGGTGGCCTTGGCGCAAACCATCCGCGACCGCGACATGAGCATACGCCGCTTTGTCGAGACCTCGATGGTGACCGTCTCCGAAGAAAATGACACCTTGAAAGCACAACTGGAAACATCCGGTTTGACGGAAAAGATTGTCAAGATCATTCAGCAAAACTCTTCCAGCGGTGGTTTCTCCATGGATTCGGATATTCAATCCAATCCTTTGTTGCGCGGAAAAGTGGCCGATGAGTTGTCTACCAACCGGGGCTTGCGTGAGGTGTTGTACGCCTTGCCTAGTCACATGCCTGTGGCCAATTTCAGCGTCTCCTCCGATTTCGGTATCCGTAAGCATCCGTTGAGCGGCAAGTCGCATTTCCACACCGGCTTGGATCTGATGAGTGAAACCGGCGACGATAAAGTATTTGCTGTCAAGCCAGGTATTGTGGTCATGGCGGAATATCATTCACAATATGGCAATACGGTGGTCATCCGGCACCTGAACGGTGTAGAGTCATTGTATGCGCATTTGGCGAAATTAACGGTCAAAGTGGGGGACAAGGTCACCACTGAAAGCCTGTTGGGATATATCGGAAACACGGGAGAATCCTCTACCGGCAAGCATCTTCATTTCGAGATACTGGTAGGCGGTTATCCGGTCAATCCACAAAAAGTGATTCGGACTGCTCAATATGTTCAACAAATCCAAAACAGTAACAAGTAACACAAGCCAGCCACAGGCTGAGGCAACCGCACAAAATTCAGTTATCGAATCGCCCTCGGAACCTCAGCCAGTTGCCCAACCTCAGAGAACAAACATGATGGATATGATTTCCTCCAACGCTACCAAGCCCTCTATCCTGAGCGAGGGTTTCTCTTTCCGGGGTGAAATTTCCGCCAAGGGAGCTATTCACGTTGAAGGCTCGCTCAACGGTCAGGTTCAGGTCGACGAACTCACCATCGGTTCGCGAGGTCAGGTTGAGGGCGTGGTTACCTGTTCCAGTCTGCACATCAAGGGCAAATTTTCAGGTACGGCCACTTGCAGCGAACTCATCGTCACTTCCTCCGCATCGGTCGACGGACACGTGGTTTATCAAACTTTGTCAGTTCAAAAAGGTGCGTCCATCAAGGGCGAATTGTTGCTCGTCAAGTAAATTTCAGCTCAAAGGCTTTGAATGTCGGACATCTCTCAGATTGACGGTCATGCCGTTCGACTCCAACGTGAAACCTTGGGCTGGGCAACAACCGACCTGGCCACACTGGCTTGTTTATCTTCCAAGCAAATCAAGCAAATCGAAGAAGGCGGCATCAGCGCTTTTTACAGCGAAAACGTAAAACTCACGGCAGCGCGTAAAGTGGCTGCGCTGTTGCAAATGACCGAGGCTCAGTTGTTCGGACAAGTGGCAGCCCATGTGCTTGAAATTTCCGCGCCGTTTGCTCAAGAGCTTAGTCATTCTGTTGCTGAGCCTGCTTCCAATTACTCAGTTCCAGACAAAGAACCGGTTGTTGAATCCCATCATGCCTCCCTGTCGCGCAGTGAGGCTTTGCACTTTCTGGCGCAACCGCCTGAAGACCTCGACGCACCACATGAACCGGCGGCGATCAAACTTTCTGCCGAACCTATGCCTAAGCCAGCTGATGTTGTACAAGCTTCTCACACGCAAACAGCTGAGCAAAATGCCGAGTCTGCTGAGCAGGAAACCGGTAGCAGCAATTACATGTTCAAGATATTTGCCTTGTTCCTGGTGGCCTTGGCCGTTGCCGCCTTGTTGCGACCTAAGGCCGCTGAAGAAAAGCCAGAAGCCGCGAATCAGGAAAGCGTAGCACCTGCACCGCCGCCTCCCATGCAGGCACCCGGCGAAACCTTAGACAATCAGACAAATGCAGCTGAAGCACAGCCTGCGGTTGATACGTCCGTGCCTGCTGTCGCTGTAGAAAAACCAGCCGCCCCCGTGAACGGCTCTGTTCCTGGGGCAACTTCAGACTATACAAACCCGGCAGCAGCCGGTAAATAATTTTCCTAGTCAACCGCGCCCATGGCCAGCGCGGCCTGACGGGATTGCGCACTTTCTGCACCTGAAACTCCGCTCACAGGCCAGCCTGACAAGTGCATATTCGCAATGTCTTGCAAACCTTGAATCCAGGCCGGGTTGTCGTTCAGGCAGGCTATGTAATGAAACTCAGAACCGCCGTCTTCCAAGAAAGCAGCTTTGACTTCCATGGCGATTTCTTCCAGTGTTTCCAGACAGTCACAGACAAAACCCGGACAGACAATATCTATGGAGTTACAGCCCTGTTTGCCCAACTCGCGCACAGTCGGTTCTGTGTAGGGTTCCAGCCATTTGGCTTTGCCGAACCGCGACTGAAAACACACTTTGTATTCGTCTTTTTTCAATTGCAGTGCCTCTGCCAACAGTCTTGCTGTTTTATGGCATTCGCAGTGGTAAGGGTCACCCAGTTTCAGCGTGCGTTCAGGGACACCATGAAAACTCATCACCAGTTGTTCACTGCGGCCGTTGGCAGCCCAATGTGCACGGATGGTGCCCGCCAGCGCCTGTATGTAGGCCGGGTGATCATGGTAATGGTTGACAAAGCGAAACTCCGGCAGGTAACGGGTTTGCAAGCCCCAGGTGTAAACCGCGTCAAACACGCTGGCTGTGGTCGTGGCGGAATATTGCGGATAGGCGGGCATCACCAGCACACGGTTCACGCCCTGGGCCTTCAATTCATTCAAAACCTGTGGAATCGCGGGCGAGCCGTAACGCATGGCATAGCGCACCTGAACCTGATTTGGGTCATACAAAGCTTGCAGTCTCTGGCTTTGCGTATCGGTCCAGACTTTGAGCGGCGAGCCCTCGGGAGTCCAGATACTGGCGTACTTGTGGGCAGACTTGGCCGGGCGAACCCGCAAAATGATGCCGTGCAAAATCAATAACCATAAAAAACGCGGGATTTCAACTACCCTGGCATCGCTTAAAAATTCCGCGAGATAGCGGCGCAAGGCCGAGGCTGTGGGAGCTTGCGGGGTACCGAGGTTGCAGTAAATGATGGCTGTTTTGGCAGGCTGGCCGTGGCTGTAAGCCGGTTCGGCGGCAAATCTAGGGGTCGTGGTCATGCCATATTTTCTCTCATATGTAATTCCTTGAGCAAAGCCACTGCTTGAATGCCTGATCTGACCGCAGCTTCCAGGGTTGACGGGTAAGGCCCTTGCACATAATCACCGCAAGCCAACACCTGAACGCCCGGTTGTGAGGATGGTCTCACAGCATCAGGTGTGCAGGCAAAGGCGGCGCGTTTTTCCAGCACAGCAAACAACACTGTCGCCTGACTTAAACCCAGTTGCTCGCGCGCTTGCGCTAACACCGCTTGGCTGATCTGATCTCTGTCGCCGTTGCTGGCGCTGACCACCATGGCAATCACGCCTTGCATGGCCGGATCCCGGCTCAGCTTGTCTTTGTCAAACGCAAACTGGGCCGGTGTTAATGCACTGCTTCGCAATGCCATGACCGGATAAGGCCAATCCACTTTTGCATGGGCTTGCAGATAGACGGTGGTAATTGCGGTGTGTTGCAGCGCGGCCGCTTGCGTTGACCAGACCGGATTGATCGAACGAGTCAATCGCGCCGCTTCCCATGGCGGACAGGCCAGTATGACAGGGGATGACAAGTGCGGCGACAGATCTTCAACATAGTGACCGGTCGCAATTTCGACCCCGCGCTGCTGCAGCCATTCAACAGCTGCATCCGGTAATAAACAGCTTTGATCGACACAAGGAATCAACATGTCGCTGCTGCCGTCACCGCTCAGCATTGCATCCTGCAAGACCCGCAAAAAAACTTGGGCGCTGGCTTGCTGTGCAGGCAAGTTCAACGCAGACACGCACAAGGGTTCGATCATCAAAGCCATGACGGCAGGCGCTAAACCACGGCACAACTCAGCCACGCTCATACCGGCGGGACATTCAAAATGCTGCTGCTGCCATTGAATAGCCCGCTTGATCAAGCTCCACTTGTTGCTCCATGTCCAGCCGCGTGCGCAGGCTATGCCAATCAGCACATTCAAGGGCGCAGGCAAAGCAGGTAGTCGCAGACCGTCACCGTCAGGTGTGCGTAAAGTTAAGGGCATGCGCCATAAGTGCTTGTCTGTGTCTACGCCGACCAGCCGCATCAAGGCTAGCGTGTCCCGGTAGGCACCGATCAAAATATGTTGTCCGTTGTCCAAGGCCAATCCCTGGTGCGTGATGCGACGCGCCCGCCCGCCTGTGTGCGGTGCGGCTTCCAGCAGGCGCACCTGCCAGCCCGAGTTCACGGCGTGAACCGCAGCCGAGAGTCCGGCCCAGCCGCCACCGATGATGGTGACCCGTTTCAAAAACGCCCCAACGCCTGCATCTTCCAGGCCAGCCAGAGTTTGCGCACCGGTGTCAGAGACACACGCTGGTTCAGCACCGGAAACTGCGCCGCTTGAATTTCATGCAACAGCGTGCGGTAAATGCTTGCCATCATCAGACCAGGTTTTTGGTTGCGCCAGTCCCCGGCCGGCAACATCGCAAGGGCTTGCTCGTACAAACCCAATGCGCGCTCCGCCTGAAAACGCATCAATGCCTGAAAAGCCGGGGAATCACGTCGTTGCAATACATCAGCCGCCTTCACTTCAAACTGTTGCAACTCCTGCACCGGTAGGTAAATGCGGCCGCGCAAGGCGTCTTCGCCGACATCACGGATGATGTTTGTCATTTGAAAAGCCAAACCCAGCGTGTGCGCGTAAGCGGTGGTCTGCGCCTGGGTCTGGCCGAATATGCGTGCTGCCACTTCGCCCACCACGCCTGCCACCAGATGGCAATAGGTTTGCAGGCCTGTAAAGTCAAGGTAGCGGGTTTGCCGCAAATCCATGTCGCAGCCTTGAATCACTTGCTGCAAATGGTCTTCTGTAATGCCGAAGTCTTGCGTCAGCGGCATCAAAGCCTGCATCACCGGGTGCTGCGCCTGTCCGGCAAAGCTGCGCGCGACTTCAAGCCGCCACCATTGCAGCTTTTGGGCGGCGACACCGGCATCCTGTACTTCATCGACCACATCGTCGACTTCGCGGCAGAACGCATAAAAAGCAGTGATGGCCGCGCGTTTGCGCGGCGGTAAAAACAGAAAAGCGTAATAAAAGCTGCTGCCAGAGCCCGCGGCCTTATCCTGAACGTATTGCTGAGGTGTCATGGTCAGGATTGTGACATTGCAGACGGATAAAACAGCGCTTTAGGAGGGTTTTTGCATCCACAGACTGCGCCATAGGATCAGCGTAAAGTCAGCGGCATGCAGTCTAGGCCGCAGGCGGATGGTGTCGGTGCGTTCAATTTTGTCCAGGATACGCAAGCCACCTTGCACCACAAGGCGCAGTTCCCAGCCCGCGCGCCCCGGAACCTGGTGCACCAGTGTTGCGCCTTGCTCCATCAATTGCCGGGCAAATGCAATCTCTTCGCGCAACACAGCCTGCTGGGGCAGGTAAAACCGACCCCGGGGAACATCTACGCTCAAATCCTGCCAAAAATTGATCAATTGCAAGGCGGTGCAAACCGCATCGCTGTGCGCCAATGCTCGCGTGGAAGTAATGCCGTACAAATGCAATAACAAGCGCCCGATCGGGTTGGCCGAGCGGTTGCAATAGGCTAACAGTTCGGCGCGATCGGCATAGCGGCGTTGGTCCCGGGTGTAGACAACATCCTGTTCAAAAGCGTCCAGCAAAGCCAGCAACAAATGCAGCGGCAGCGCAAAGGCCTGAATTTGTTGCTGTAAAGGGCGCAGCACATGAGCCCAGTCGGCGCTGACAAAGTCCAGGTCGCTGGTTTGTGCGAGTAAATCCCTGCGCATGCTTTGCAGACTGTCCAGGCGACTGGCAGCAGTGGCTTCGCCTTCATCTGCGATGTCGTCCGCGGTACGGGCAAAGTGGTAGATGGCTACGATGGGCGCGCGCAAATGCGGCGGACACAACATTGAAGCAACCGGAAAGTTCTCGTAGTGGCTGACAGATGACATGGTCTTTGTATTGTGACTTGACAGTGCGGGTATTCAGAATTAGATTACTAACCAGTCAGTCATTAATATAGTTCACCTTCAGGTCAGCCCATGTTTTATCGTACCAAAGTCTTTTTCATTGCCATGGCCGCCGCTCTGGCCGCCTGTTCTCCGGTACCTGACACACAGGCGCCAGTCAGAGCAGTCAAGGTGTTAGAGGTGAGCAAATCCACACTTACTAACGATTCTGAATTCGCCGGGGAAGTGCTTGCGAGGGTCGAATCCCGGCTGGGTATGCGGGTAGGCGGCAAGTTGACGGCTCGCCATGTGGAACTCGGGCAGCGCGTAAAAGCAGGGCAATTACTGGCAGAAATCGATGCCCAGGACTACCGTTTGTCGGTCGATAACGCCCGCGCGCAATTGAATGCAGCGCAAACCAACCATGATTTGGCGGCGGCAGACTTCAAGCGTTACAAAGAATTGCGCGACAAGGACTTCATCAGCGGTGGTGAGCTGGAACGCCGCGAAACCAATCTCAAGTCGGCGCAAGCGCAACTTGATCAGGCCCGCGCTCAACTCTCCGGCCAAGGCAACCAATTGAGTTACAGCAAATTGTTTGCGGACAAGGCCGGCGTGATCACCGGGCTGGACGCAGAAGTCGGTCAGGTGGTCAGTGCAGGCATGACCGTCATGCGTCTGGCGCAAGACGGCCCGCGCGATGTGGTGTTTGCCATACCTGAGGACAAAGTGTCTGCTGTTAAACAAGGCCAGGCGGTCAAGGTCAAGCTTTGGGGCGGCGGGCAATCGCTTTCTGCCAAGGTGAATGAAATTGCCGCCAGCGCAGACCCTGTCACCCGTACTTTTGCTGTCAAGGCGGCGCTAGATGACCTGAAGATACCGCTGGGCACGACCGCCACGGTATTTTTGAGTTCGTCATCCACAGGCCTTGAGGCAATGACCTTGCCCACCTCGGCCGTGAGACAGGAAGCGGGCAAATCCAGCGTCTGGATTGTCGACCCAGCGAGCATGAAAGTGCGTTCTCAGGCGGTACAGGTCAGCGGTGTGCATGACAACCTGGTCGTCATCAGCAGTGGTTTGGAGCCAGGCCAACAAGTGGTGACCGCCGGTGTGCATGTCTTATCCGCCGGTCAAAAGGTTACTTTTTTCAAAGCTGCCGGTGAGCAGCCATGAAACAAAAAAACGAATCAGCCGGTGGTTTCAATCTGTCTGAATGGGCGCTGAATCATCGCGCTTTCACCCGCTATCTGATGGTGGTGTTGCTGTTGCTGGGCATAGCCGCGTATTTCCAGCTCGGTCAGGACGAGGATCCGCCATTCACATTTCGAGTCATGGTGGTTCGCTCTTACTGGCCTGGAGCGACGGCGCAACAGGTTGCTGAACAGGTTACCGACAAGCTTGAACGCACTTTGCAGGAGACGCCTTATGCCGACAAGATCAGCAGCTATTCCAAGCCCGGTGAATCTCAAATCATTTTTGAAATCAAGGACTATTCCAAGCCCGGTGAAGTGCCTGACGTCTGGTATTCGGTTCGTAAAAAAATAGGCGATATGCGCCACAGCTTGCCGCAAGGCGTGCAAGGGCCGTTTTTCAATGACGAGTTCGGTGATGTCTATGGCGTCATTTACGCTTTGCAAGCCGACGACTTCAGCCTGGCTGAGTTAAATGACATAGCTGACGAGGTTCGTCAGAAATTGCTGCGTATCAAGGATGTGTCCAAGGTTGAGCTGTTCGGGGTACAGGATGAAAAAATCTATATCGAAATTCCGCAGAAAAAACTGGCGCAGCTAGGCCTGGACTTGAACGATGTGATGGCGCAGTTGGGTCAGCAAAACGCAGTGGAAAGCGCCGGCAGTTTGCAAACGACCCAGGACGTGATTCAGATCCGGGTCGCCGGTCAGTTTGAAGCCGTGTCCCGCTTGCGTGTAATGCCGATTCGAGGCGCTTCAGGCCGACACATCAAGTTGGGGGACATCGCCACCATTACCCGCGGTTACGTCGATCCAGCCACCGTGAAGGTGCGCTTTCAGGGCCAGCAAGTGATAGCGCTGGGCGTGTCCATGACCAAGGGCGGCGACATCATAAACCTCGGTCATTCGCTGGAGCAGACTGTTGCCGGCTTGCAGACTTCTTTACCCGCAGGCGTCAAACTCAGCAATTTGCAAAACCAGCCGCAGGCGGTCAGCCGCTCGGTGGGCGAATTCATCGCTGTATTGATAGAAGCCGTGTTGATTGTCTTGATCGTGAGTTTCGTTTCGCTGGGGTGGCACAAAGGCGGCCGTTTCGGCTGGTACATAGACATGCGCCCGGGGCTGGTGGTGGGCATCACCATTCCGCTGGTGCTGGCCATGACCTTTTTGGGTATGTATTACCTGGGCATAGGCTTGCACAAAATTTCTCTGGGCTCTCTCATTATTTCTCTGGGCTTGCTCGTTGATGACGCCATCATTGCGGTGGAAATGATGGTGCGCAAAATGGAAGAAGGCTTTGACAAAGTGCGAGCCGCGACGTTTGCTTATGAAGTGACTGCCATGCCCATGCTGACCGGCACCTTGATCACTGCCGCCGGTTTTTTGCCTATTGGTCTGGCCAAGTCGGTCACCGGTGAGTACACCTTTGCGATTTTTGCGGTGACAGTGCTGGCCTTGTTGCTGAGTTGGTGGGTTTCGGTGTTCTTTGTCCCGCTGCTAGGTGTCTGGTTGTTGAAAGTCAAGCCGCAACCCGCCGCTCACCATTCGCAGGAATTATTTGATTCGGTTTTTTACAAGGCATTCAGGCGACTGGTTAACGCCTGTGTCAAATACCGTTGGTTCACCATTGCCGCCACACTTTTGATTTTTGCTGCCGGTATTTTCGGTATGGGTAAGGTGCAGCAACAGTTTTTCCCGGACTCCAGCCGCCCGGAAATCATGATGGAAATCTGGTTTCCCGAGGGCACATCTTTACAGGCCAATGAAGCGCTCAGCAAACAAGTTGAAAAAAGAATGCTGGCGCTCAAAGGTGTGGACTCCGTCAGCCTGTGGATAGGTTCGGGCGTGCCGCGTTTTTACCTGCCGCTGGATCAGGTGTTGCCGCAGACGAATGTGTCGCAGTTCATCATCATGCCCAAGGATTTAGCCACCCGTGAGTCGATGCGACTGGCGTTACCGGCCTTGATGGCCAAAGAATTTCCAGAGGTCAATGCCAGGATCAAGTTGTTACCCAACGGCCCGCCGGTGGCTTACCCGGTGCAGTTTCGCGTCTCAGGACCTGATCCGCTGGTCTTGCGGCAACTTGCTGACCAAGTCAAAGCCGCCATGCGCGAGAACAGCAATACGCGGCAGGTGAATGACAACTGGAACGAATCAGTCAAAGTGCTGCGTTTCGAAGTGGACCAGGACAAGGCACGCGCATTGGGCGTCACCAGCCAGTCGATTGCCCAGGCATTGCGCATGCTGCTCATCGGCAGCACAGTGGGTCAATACCGCGAAGACGATAAATTGATTGACATTGTGTTGCGTCAACCCTTGAACGAGCGTCAGACCATGTCTGACCTGGGTAATGCGTATGTTCCTACCGGCAGCGGCAAAGTGGTGCCTTTGCTGCAAATCGCAAAACCCGTGTTTGACTGGGAACCCGGCGTGATGTGGCGACTCAACCGCGATTACGCCATCACCGCGCAGTGCGATATCACAGAGGGGCTACAAGGCGCTACAGTCACTGGCCAGTTATTGCCCACCATGAAGGCTTTGCAAGCCAAATGGGCGCAACAAGGCTTGTCTGCTTACACCATCCGCGTAGCCGGTGCGGTTGAGGAGAGTGCCAAGGGTTCGTCCTCGATTGCCGCCGGTGTGCCGCTGATGCTGTTTGTCACCTTCACTTTGTTGATGATTCAGCTGCAAAGTTTCAGCCGCGCCGTGCTGGTGTTTTTGACCGGACCCATGGGTATCGCCGGTGTGGCCATGTCGTTATTGGTGCTGAACAGGCCATTCGGCTTCGTCGCTTTGCTGGGTGTCATTGCACTGATGGGCATGATTCAGCGCAACTCGGTGATCTTGATTGATCAGATCGAACAGGATCGGTCGCGCGGCGTACCGGCCTGGGATGCGATTGTCGAGTCAGCGGTGCGCCGCTTGCGCCCGATTGTGCTGACCGCCGCCGCCGCCGTGCTTGCCATGATCCCCTTGTCGCGCAGCGTGTTCTGGGGGCCCATGGCAGTTGCCATCATGGGCGGCCTGATCGTTGCAACCGTGCTGACTTTGCTGGCATTACCTGCCATGTATGCAGCTTGGTTCAGGGTCAAGCGATGATGTAAGAATTACTCTAGGAAGCGGGTTAGAATTTCATTTTGACCGATTTTGAACTGGCGGTCTGTTTGCGCAGACCGCTTTTTGCTTTTTTTCTGGCCCGCGCGGGTGGCGAAATTGGTAGACGCACCAGGTTTAGGTCCTGACGGTAGCAATACTGTGGGGGTTCGAGTCCCCCCCCGCGCACCAAAGCGTTCACTATCTGACGCGTATTGATTCATTTTGGAGAAGCCTGATGGCCGTTACTGTAGAAACCCTTGAAAAGCTCGAGCGCAAAATCACGTTGACTTTGCCTACCTCCGTGATCCAAAACGAGGTCAACACCCGCCTCAAGCGCCTGGCCCGTCAGGTCAAGGTCGATGGCTTTCGCCCCGGCAAGGTGCCTATGAACATCGTCGCCCAACGCTACGGCTATTCGGTGCATTACGAAGTGATGAATGACAAGGTCGGTGAGGCTTTCAGCGTGGCGGCCAATGAAGCCAAACTGCGGGTGGCCGGTCAACCCCGTATCAGCGAAAAAGAGCAGACCTCAGACACTGAAATGGCGTTTGATGCTATTTTCGAAGTCTATCCAGAAGTTGTTATCAAAGACATGAGCCAGGTCGAGGTCGAAACCCTCAAGGCCGAGGTATCGGACGCTGCCATAGACAAAACCATTGATATTTTGCGTAAGCAAAAACGCACTTTTGCCCAACGTTCTGCCGATTCATCGGTGACTAACGATGACCGTGTCACGGTTGATTTCATCGGCAAGATTGACGGGGAGCCGTTTGACGGCGGCCGCGCTGAAGACTTCCAGTTCATCGTCGGCGAAGGCCAGATGCTCAAGGAGTTTGAACAAGCCGTGGTCGGCATGAAGCTCGGCGAAAGCAAAACCTTTCCCCTGCATTTCCCTGAGGATTACCAGGGCCGCGAAGTGGCCGGCAAAACCGCAGATTTTCTGGTCACGCTGAAAAAGCTCGAAGCCAGTCACCTGCCTGAAGTCACTGATGAGCTGGCCAAATCGCTTGGCGTGGTCTCTGCAACAGTCGAAGGTTTGCGCGGCGATATCCGGCAAAACCTGGAACGCGAAGTCAAATTCCGTTTGCTGGGTCGCAACAAACAAGCCGCCTTGGACGCTTTGGTAGCGCACGCCGAGCTGGATCTGCCCAACTCCATTGTGCAATCCGAGTTGGATCGCATGGCCAACGGCGCCCGGGAAGATTTAAAGCAACGCGGCATCAAGGACGCGGACAAAGCCCCTATCCCAGAGGAAGTGTTCCGTCCGCAAGCCGAGCGCCGTGTGCGCATGGGTCTGGTGGTCGGCGAAGTGGTTCGGCTGCACAACCTGCACGCCACGCCCGAGCAAATCCAGGCTCACATCGAAGAATTGGCCGCCAGTTACGAAAAACCTGCTGAAGTCACGCGCTGGTATTACAGCGACAACCGCCGCATGGCCGAGGTCGAAGCTATTGTGATTGAGAACAATGTCACCAACTATGTGTTGTCGCTGGTCAAGGCCAAAGACAAACACATTGCATTCGACGAATTGATGGGCCAGGCCTGAACCTGGACAGGAGACATGACATGAGCGCATTAGATATTCAAGCCCTGGGCATGGTCCCGGTAGTGATCGAACAAAGCGGCCGGGGCGAGCGTGCTTATGACATTTATTCGCGCCTACTCCGCGAGCGCGTCATTTTTCTGGTTGGCCCGGTGAATGATCACACCGCCAACCTGATCGTGGCGCAGTTGTTGTTTTTAGAGAGCGAAAATCCTGACAAGGACATTTCCCTGTACATCAACTCGCCCGGCGGCTCGGTCAGCGCTGGCATGGCGATTTTCGACACCATGAATTTCATCAAACCCCAGGTGTCCACGTTGTGCACCGGCATGGCTGCCAGCATGGGCGCGTTTTTGCTGGCCGCCGGGGCCAAGGGCAAACGTTTCAGCCTGCCTAATTCCAAGGTCATGATCCACCAGCCCCTGGGCGGTACCCAGGGTCAGGCCACGGAAATAGAGATTGCCGCTCGCGAAATCATTAAAACCCGCGAGCGCCTGAACCAGATGCTGGCCGATGCCACCGGACAGCCTTTGTCCCGCATTGAGCTTGACACCGAACGCGATTACTACCTGACCGCAGAGGAAGCCAAGGCCTATGGCCTGGTCGACGACGTGATCTCCAAGCGCCCTTGATCCGGCGGCTGTTTCTTTGCCCTCAAAACCGCCGACACGGGACGGCCTGCGGATTTGAGTATCATTCGAGCGTTACCAACTTCTGAGCACTGAATGGCCGAAAAAAAAGGTACCTCCAGCGAAAAGACCTTGTATTGCTCTTTTTGTGGCAAAAGCCAGCTTGAAGTCAAAAAACTGATTGCCGGGCCTTCTGTGTTTATCTGCGATGAATGCATTGACTTGTGCAATGACATCATCCGCGACGAATTACCCGCCAGCACGGTGCGAGAGGGGCGCGGCGATTTGCCCACCCCGATAGAAATCAAAACCAATCTAGACAATTACGTCATTGGTCAGGAACCTGCCAAGCGCTCATTGTCTGTGGCGGTGTACAACCACTACAAGCGTTTGCAGCACAAGCTCGAATCTAAAAAAGACGACGTAGAGCTGTCTAAAAGCAATATTTTGTTGATCGGCCCGACCGGCTCCGGCAAGACTTTGCTGGCGCAAACACTGGCGCGCATGCTGAATGTGCCGTTTGTCATGGCCGACGCCACCACGCTGACCGAGGCAGGTTATGTCGGCGAGGATGTGGAAAACATCATTCAAAAGCTGCTGCAAAACTGCAATTACGATGTAGAGCGCGCTCAGCGCGGCATTGTCTACATCGACGAAATCGACAAAATTTCCCGCAAGTCCGACAACCCTTCTATCACCCGCGATGTGTCGGGCGAGGGCGTGCAGCAGGCTTTGCTCAAGCTGATTGAAGGCACGATGGCCAGTGTGCCGCCCCAAGGCGGGCGCAAGCACCCTAATCAGGACTTTTTGCAGGTTGACACCACCAATATTCTGTTCATTTGCGGCGGTGCGTTTGCCGGTCTGGAAAAAGTCATTGAAAACCGCACTGAACGCTCCGGTATTGGTTTCAGCGCCGTGGTCAAGACTAAACAAGAACGCAGCCTGACCGAAATGTTCGGCCAGGTCGAGCCGGAAGATTTGATCAAGTTCGGCTTGATCCCCGAGTTGGTCGGCCGCTTGCCGGTAGTGACCACGCTCAGTGAGTTGACCGAAGACGCGCTGGTGCAAATCCTGACCGAACCGAAAAACGCGCTGGTCAAGCAGTACGGCAAACTGTTCGCCATGGAAGGCGTAGAGCTTGAAATAAGACCGTCTGCATTGAAAGCCATCGCCAAAAAAGCGCTTGACCGCAAAACAGGTGCGCGCGGTTTGCGTTCCATCATTGAACAATCGCTGATTGACACCATGTTTGAACTACCAAACAGCAGCAATGTGGAAAAAGTAGTCGTGGAAGAGTCCACTGTCGATGAAAACAAACCCCCTTTGCTGGTGTACCGAGAGGCCGCCAAAAAGGCTTGATTCCCTAACGGGCTGGTCAGTATCCAGCCCATTTTTTTGATTGGAAGTTTGACCATGTCTGGACAAACCCCGTTGCCTTCAGAGCCGATTGACCTGCCCATGCTGCCTTTGCGCGACGTGGTGGTGTTCCCGCACATGGTCATCCCCTTGTTTGTCGGCAGACCTAAGAGCATCAAAGCGCTGGAAACCGCCATGGGTGCAGACCGCAGCATCATGCTAGTGGCGCAAAAAACAGCCGCCAAGGATGAGCCTGCTGTCGGCGACATGTTCCAGGTTGGTTGCGTGTCGACCATTTTGCAAATGCTCAAGTTACCCGACGGCACGGTCAAAGTGCTGGTTGAAGGCCAGCAGCGCGCCACGGTCAATCAGATTGAAGACGGCCCATTGCACTTTGTTTGCAACCTGACCCCGGTGAATCTGCCTGCGTCTAGCGATGCCGACACAGAGGTCGAAGCCTTGCGCCGCGCGGTCATGCAGCAGTTTGACCAGTATGTGAAGCTGAACAAAAAAATACCGCCCGAGATTTTGACGTCCATCGCCAGCATTGACGATCCCGGCCGTCTGGCCGACACCATCGCCGCGCATTTGCCCTTGAAGCTGGAGAACAAACAAGCGGTGCTGGATTTGCCCGAAGTCAAAGCGCGGCTGGACAACCTGTTTACCCAACTCGAGCGCGAAGTCGACATATTGAATGTGGATAAACGCATTCGCGGACGCGTCAAGCGTCAGATGGAAAAAAACCAGCGCGATTTTTATTTGAACGAGCAGGTCAAAGCGATTCAAAAAGAACTCGGTGAAGGCGAAGAGGGCGCCGACATTGAAGAGATAGAGAAAAAAATCAAGGCCGCCCGCATGCCGCCAGAGGCACGCAAAAAAGCCGAAGCCGAATTGAAGAAATTGAAATTGATGTCACCCATGTCGGCCGAGGCCACGGTGGTGCGCAATTACATCGATGTCATGGTGAATCTGCCATGGAGCAAAAAAACCAAGATCAAACACGATTTGATGAATGCCGAAGCGGTGTTGAACGAAGACCATTTTGGTCTTGAAAAAGTCAAAGACCGCATCCTGGAATATTTGGCGGTGCAGCAACGCGTCGACAAAGTCAAAGCGCCGATTCTGTGCCTGGTCGGCCCGCCCGGCGTGGGTAAAACATCGCTCGGTCAATCCATTGCCAAAGCCACGGGTCGCAAATACGTGCGCATGGCTTTGGGCGGTATGCGTGACGAAGCGGAAATCCGCGGTCACCGCCGCACTTATATCGGTGCTCTACCGGGCAAAGTGATGCAAAACCTCACCAAGGTGAGCACCCGCAACCCGCTGTTTCTGCTGGACGAAATCGATAAGCTCGGCTCGGATTTCCGTGGCGACCCCTCCAGCGCTTTGCTCGAGGTGTTGGACCCTGAGCAAAACAACACTTTCAACGATCACTATGTTGAAGTGGATTTCGATTTAAGCGATGTGATGTTTGTGGCAACTTCCAACTCCATGAATATTCCGCCTGCTCTGCTTGACCGCATGGAAGTCATTCGCTTGTCGGGTTACACCGAGGACGAAAAAATCAATATCGCCTTGCGTTACCTTATCCCCAAGCAGTTGAAAAACAACGGCATTAAGGAAGAAGAACTGCTGATTGAAGAATCGGCTGTGCGCGATATCGTGCGTTACTTCACACGCGAGGCCGGTGTGCGCTCGCTAGAGCGCGAAATCTCCAAGATCTGCCGCAAGGTGGTCAAGGCCTTGTTGTTGAAGTCGCTCAAGCCTTTGGTCAAGGTCAACGCCGAGAACCTGAACGACTTCCTGAGCGTGCGCAAATACACCTACGGACGTGCGGAGCAGCAAAACCAGGTGGGACAAGTGGTGGGGTTGGCATGGACCGAAGTGGGCGGAGATTTGCTCACCATCGAAGCCGCCACCATGCCAGGTAAAGGAACCATCACGCGTACCGGCTCACTGGGTGATGTCATGAAAGAGTCTGTCGAGGCTGCACGCACCGTGGTGCGCAGCCGGGCGTTGGCTCTGGGTATCAAGCCGTCTTCATTTGAAAAGACCGACATACACATCCACGTGCCTGATGGCGCTACGCCCAAGGACGGCCCGAGCGCAGGTGCCGCCATGACGCTGGCTATCGTGTCAGCACTCACTGGCATCCCTGTGCGAAGTGACGTGGCCATGACCGGTGAAATCACTTTGCGCGGCGAGGTCACTGCTATTGGTGGCCTCAAGGAAAAGCTGCTGGCGGCTTTGCGCGGCGGCATCAAAACCGTGTTGATCCCTGAAGAGAACATCAAGGATTTGCAGGAAATTCCCGACAACGTCAAAGCCAATTTGGAAATCGTGCCTGTGCGTTGGTTGGACAAAGTCTTGGAAATTGCACTTGAGCATATGCCTACCCCCATACCTGAAGAAGAGGTCGAAGTTCCCGTGGCTGCCAAGGTAGAAGCTGTGCCTACTGTGGCAGTGAAACATTGATAGTTTGAGTCTGGGTAAGGCAGGTCTTTTTAGGCTATACTTTTCCCCTCATGCGGGAGTAGCTCAGTTGGTAGAGCGCAACCTTGCCAAGGTTGAGGTCGCGAGTTCGAGACTCGTCTCCCGCTCCACATACAAAAAGGGAAGCAGTTGCTTCCCTTTTTTCTCGATAACGGCGCGATAGCAAAGCGGTTATGCACCGGATTGCAAATCCGTGTAGGTCGGTTCGACTCCGGCTCGAGCCTCCAGTTAAATCAACAACTTAGCCCCGATTGGGGCTTTTGATTGCTTGTCATCTGGGGCCTTGTCCAACACTCTGTTGGACAGAAATTGGACAAGCAATCCTACTTGATTTACACCGACACATAACTGATGCTGCGTTGACTGCCCCCCTTCGGGGTTGATTGACAGCCCGGCAAACACCCACCATACCCCCTTCAATTTTCCGCCAGCATGACCCCCGCCATACCCCCACC
>CAMBSK010000029.1 GCA_945870575.1 Bordetella parapertussis
TTCTCAATGATGTTCTCCAAATTTGATTTCAAGGTAAAAGCAATATAAATAGTTGTCAACATGAGATACCTTGAATTTGCAAACGCTCAAGACACACTGGCACTTTGGAAGATGATAAGTGACAACACTTGGGCAGCTGTGGCGCAGCAAGCAGAGGCTGAAAAGCGAGCCAAGGTAGAACGTGCTGCTGCACGCAAGTCTGCCAGCAAGCGCGGCAGTGGCACAAGCACAACCAAACCCGCACCACCCAAACGCTTGCCACCACCCCTGCAGCATGTGTCAGCACCAGTAGCCAAAGACAGCATTCCTTTAACTAGTGCAGGAAATAAAGATTCACAGCGAAATCAACAAATGACAGTTAAAACTGATACAGCTATGCCTGCAGCCAATGCAGTTCAACCCACTGCAGCTGTGTCTTCAATTACCAATTCTGTGCCAGATAATTCTCTTAACAAAATACCCTTGTTTCAAAATGCTATCCAGCATAAATGAAGTACAGTTGGTTTAAAAATGATTTGTTATGATTAAAACAACTAAAATAATTTGAGAGGATCTCAATATGAATTTTGTCTCAAAGTTAATGATCATTATTTTCTTCGTACTTTCAACAAACAAAGTTTTTGCAGATGATATTGTCATTATTAATCTTGTAAGACAGGCTTCCAAAATTGAATTCTTGCAAAATGGAACCCCCCAAATATTGGAATACAGAACCCACGATCGACATGAACAACTTGAAATTTTGTTGGAGTTAAATATAGATGATGAAGCAGAGGTAGCTAAGCATTCAATAGTTAGATGGTTAGAAATCCAACCTCATTGCAAAATACCACATCAAATAGATATTTTAGAATCCATAGACTACCTTAATCCAAATATGAATTTGGAAAATTCTCTTGGTGTAATGGCAAAATATATTTACAAAATCAAAAGTCAATTAGCTGAATGCGGTATCAATAATGTACTTTTTAATGTAATTGAGGAAAGTGTTGTTATGATTACTAATCCTTTACTTCGTAATCAGCTAAAAATAGGCAGCCTTATGATTGATTACAGTACAACAACTATGAAAATTAAATTAAAAACAATCTCTACTTTTCAGACTAAGGAGTTTGATGTGAAATCACAACATCCTAAATTTAACTACAAAAGTGAAATTGAAAATCACGCAAAAAAATTATTTAAGAAAATAAATTAACTTTATAAACATGTTCATAGTTACTTAAGTTCATCTCATAGCTACTGCTCAGCCAGCGCTGCCAGCACCCTTGTTGCCCAACACCAGATTAAAAGCAGTCAGCGCAGCACGTGCTTAGTCTTAAATTGAGACTAACAGCGCAGCAGCTCAGAGTGACTCAACTAACGCTGCTTGGCAAATGTGCACAGCTGTGGTAAAGTGATTTATGCGATACAAAAGTATTGAAAAAAGTGTGGTTTTTGTGTCGCACGTTCTGTAGCACGTGACACGAAACCCTGCTGCAAGCCCTGTAAACATTGAGGTTTTGGGCGCCACGTGTGTTGAAAATCCGCGTGTCAGTGGTTCGATTCCACTCCAGGCCACCATATTCATTGGGTTGGCAGCCGAAAACGTGCTAGCAAACTCTGTAACACGGTTGTCGCACGGTTTGGCTTCCTCAGTAGTGCGAAATGCTTTGGTTATTTGATGTCAAGGCTACCTTCAAAACCCCCGCAAAATAATTTTTTCTTCAAGCCGCCTGCGAATTTCGGCATGGTAATTGAAGCTGACAGATTATTTCGTCAAGGCATAGCATTGCTTAACCAAGGTAGCTTGCAGCAAGCAAGAGAGATTCTTGAAAAAGTCGTCAAGATTAGTCCTAAACATTTTGATGCGTTTCATCTTTTAGGAATTCTCGCCGCCCAATTAAAAGATTTTGAAAGCGCTGATGAATTATTTGATAAAGCCATCAAACTTAATCCTAATAATGCTGTCATTTATTGCAATCAAGGAAATATTTTAAAGTAGCTAAATTAATTAGAAAAGGTGATAATAAATTACAAAAAAGCAATTGTATTAAATAAAGACCATGCATTAGCTTATGTAAATCAAAGTCTTGCATTCTTTATTAACAGTCAAAAACACTGAAGGCTGGGAGTTTTACCAAATAAATGAAGTGAATATTTCAATAAATCCTGGATGCATTGCAGAAATATTAGGAACAAGAGCTTTTGACCAAAAATACTATATGGCAATTTTTGGAAAACACTAACTAAGAACGAATTAAAGCAGCAAGCTCTCAATAAGGACTAATATTTAAATGAGAAGAAAAAAGAAGAGAATAAAGACTTTTTTTCTTGGATGAAATCGAATCAACTCCACAGCTGCCTTCACAACAGTGGGGTTGACTACGTAGAGTAAAACAAAAAAAATAGTTGCTATAAATTAGAAAAAATGTTAAATTAATTTAAAATGTGTAAGCAATAACAAAATAATCTGGAGTAATCATGGACGGAATTAATTCAATGACTATATTTTGGGTGCTATTTGCATTTGCATTAATTATTTTTGCACTTAAAGGGATTCACCAAGTTCCTCAATCAAAAGTTTATTTGGTTGAGCGCTTGGGCAAATACCATAGAACACTACATTCTGGAATTAATTTCATAATTCCTTTTTTGGATAGTATTAGAACCATCAATCCGCCCATTGATATATCTGAGCAACAATTGTCAATTATGGCTCAGTCTGTTACCAGTGCTGACAATGTGCGAATCAAATTAGACATACAAGCCTTTTATAGAATTACAGATGCTGCTCACTTTACATATCGTATAGAGGATGGAAGAAAGGCTATACAAACCACAATTGATGCAACTGTTCGTGCATTAGTAGGAAGAAGAACATTAGATCAGCTGAATGCAGACAGGCTTCAGTTGGCTGCAGAAATAGCTGATGAAGTTAGAAGCACCTCAAATGAGTGGGGTGTATCTATGAATCGCGTAGAAATAACAGATGTTCAAGTTCTTGACTTGGAATTTGTTGATACTATGAGTAAGCAAGCAACTGCTGAGAGAGACAAAAGAAGCACAATTATTGTTGCAGAAGCAACTGCTCAAAAAATCAGATTAGAAGCTGAAGCTGAAGCACAAGCAATTCGTCTGATAGCAGATGCAGATTTGTATAAAGATCAAAAGAAAGCTGAAGCAATACGTGTAATTGCTGAAGCACAGGCTTGGGCTCTTTCAACAAAAGGAACATCACTTGAAAGTGATGGAGCTAAATTTGCACAACAAAGCGAAATACTACTAGGACAAGTTGACGCTCTGCATAGCATTGGAAACTCTCAAAGCTCAAAATTAATTATCATCCCATCAGATTTGGTGCAGACAGTCTCTACACTTGCAAACTTATTTAAAAAGTAAAAGACTATGAATTTTATTGAGCTGTACGTAATTTTTTTGGTGATAGCTCTTTTACTTTTAGTTGTTGAAGTTGTGATGGGAATGACATTGGGAATCGCTTTAGCTGGTTCTTTGGCATTTTTTACTCTTGCGGTACTAGAGGTAATTGGGTTATTGAGTGGATTAAATAATTATTTGATAATTGGCTCAATACTGTTTGTTGTTTATGCGTTTCTCGTATTGCGCTTTTTTAGACATTCATTTTTGAATAAAAATGAAGTTAAAGACATTAATGACTATTGAAATCAAATCAACTCCCCAACTGCCTTCATCACAGTGGGGTTGAGCTCAATGTACCGCTGAGTGGTGGCAATGCTTTTGTGACCAAGCCAGTTCCATCAACACACGCACCCCAACGCCTTTGGCAGCCAACTTGCTGATGAATGTACGTCTGCCTGAATGGCTGGTGGCGCCACAGTCATGCCAGTCAGGGCATTAGCGTGTTTGTACTTGCAAGTTTGGCTGGGCACCGCAGTATCACAGCCACACAGAAATAAGTCACCCTCAACGCAGACATGAATAGACGTGCAGTTGAGTTAGTTTGATTTTTTTAAAAAGACGCAATTTGTCTTGCAAGCTCAATATTTTTCTGGCGTGCTTTTCCTGCAACTATGAATAAGTCAACGATGTACCAAATATAAAAACCGCCTAATGTTAAAAGTTTTAAAACACCCAAGCCGATATCACCCAACACAAATCTATCAACTCCAAAAAAACCTAAATACGCTGAAAAACCAAAAACTGCAGTCGGATTTTTAGCTTGAGTACTAAAACGAGTCATAAACTCACCTTTTTTATCATCTGGGACTGATTTATAGATTCCCATTAATTCCGTTGTATATGCTAAATCATTCATTATTTTCTCCTGATTGATGTAAATATTGTTAATTTTTTCGACAGACACTTAAGAACTGAGCAAGCCTTTCAGCCGCCATTGTTGCTGTCAATTTGCTGTAGTGCAGTTCAAACATTCGCACACTGGTGCCCATTTGCTTGGTAAGTGTGTGAATGTCAGTTCCCCGTAAAAGCGCCTGTGTTGCTTAAGTGTACCGCAGACTGAAGAGAAGAGAATGCGTGACCGTCCCGCAGTGTCTTCGGTTAATTTGGCAAATTCAAGCAAGTTGTTAAATGTATCGTTAAAGAAGCGAACTGGCAATTCATTTCGTTCACTAATAAAGCACTGGTTTTCCATGCCAAGTATGTTGTCAAATGCACAACGCAAAAGTAGCTGGCGTGCAAGTTCTTTGAAGCCCGTGCAAAAAACAATTTTCTTGCAGTCAAAGCCCGTTGCGTAGACCTGCTATTTCTCCAACCCTCATGCCAGCTTGGTGTGTGCACAAGGGCGAAAAAAATCGGACTCATTGTTTCTGCAGCGTGATAAAAGAATATAAATGTGAAAAAAGCAAACAGCCAGCACCAATCCAATATAAATTTGAAAAAACGCCTGTTTTCTTCAAGTTAATACAAACAATATATTAGGCATTTCTTATTCTAATTAAAGGGGGAAATTTTCCCAGTGTAAGCAAGCAGCAATTGAGTGCGTCAATTTCGTATGACACTTTGCTTGCAGAAAAATGTAAACCTTGCTAGACTAATTCTAAGAATAACCTCATTTGAAATGAAAGGGCAGCCATGAATGAAACGCTTGCAGTTCAAACCCGTAACAAATTGGCCAAGGTTTATCTTGGCGGCATAGTGGCATTCAGCGGCATCATCACGCTACTGGTTTCCATTGTCATGATTGTCAACCGCAACAACTGATCCGCTTTAATCCGGCGCTCAAGCCGCTTTCAGCCTCCAACCCTTGCGAGCAATCGCAGGGGTTTTGTTTTTTCCGGGCTTGGGGCAATTGGAGTCATTGGAATCAAATGCAGAAATAATGCAGCAACTGCCGGGCAAGCCACAATGGCAGACATAGGCAATACTTCACAAGCAGCAAACAAGCGGAGCAATCTGAGATGGCCAAAGATTTTGAGCGCATGGAAGACAGCAACCTGTCCGGCAACCAAAGCATCCATGAGGTGTCAAATCCCTCGAGAAGACAGTATCTGCAAACCTTGGCTTGGCTTGCCTTGCTGGGACAGGTCAACCCGTTGCTCGCGATGAGCGCCAAGAAAAAGGGCAAGCCGGGTGCGGCTTCGCGGTTGAATTTCCAGGCTTTGCCGCCGAGCCTGGAAGACTTTGTGCAAGTGCCGCCGGGTTACAGTTTTAATGTGCTGGCGGCCTGGGGCGAACCGGTAGGCATTCCAGGCAAGATGCCGGCTTATAAGGCAGATGCGTCCAACACTGCAGACGAACAGGCTTTGCAAATGGGCATGCACCACGATGGCCTGGTGTTTTTCCCTTTGAACGCAAGTTCCACGCACGGCGTCATCATCACCAACCATGAATACACGGACGAAGGTCTGCTGCACCCTGACGGTATGCAGAACTCGTCGGCAGAAAAGGTCAGGAAATCGCAGCACGCGGTCGGTTATGCCGTATTTGAAACCCGGCTCGGCGACAAGGGCTGGCAAATGGTTCGTCCCTCGGCGTTTGCCCGGCGAATCACAGCAGCCACACCGTTTGCGATCGCCGGTCCTGCCACCGGTCACCGCTTAATGCAAACCGCCGCAGACCCCGAAGGCAAGCGTGTGCTGGGAACCCTGGGTAATTGCGCCAGTAGCATGACGCCTTGGGGCACGTATTTATCCGGCGAGGAGAACTGGTCTTATTATTTTTCTGCCGGTGAGAAAATGACGGAGCACCATCAACGCTGGGGCTTGCGTGCCAAAAGCTATTACCAGTGGGAAATGCACGACGAGCGTTTCGATGCAGTCAAGCATCCGAATGAACCTAACCGTTTCGGCTGGATTGTTGAGGTCGATCCCATGGATCCGCTCAGCACGCCGGTCAAACGCACCGCCATCGGGCGCGGTGCGCACGAAGGCGCCTGGGTGACGCAAACCGGTGACGGGCGCGCGGTGGTGTATTCAGGTGAAGACGCGCGCTTTGAATACATTTATAAATTCATCAGTCGCGACAAAATAGCGACAGGCGGCGCCGCTGCCAACCGTGAATTGTTGGACCATGGTGTGTTGTACGTGGCCCGTTTTGAAGCCGACGGTACCGGACGCTGGTTGCCTGTGGTGCACGAACAGGGACCACTCACCGCGGCGAATGGTTTTGCCGATCAGGGCGAAGTGTTGATCAAAGCACGGCAGGCCAGCGATGCGCTCGGTGCCACCAAAATGGATAGACCCGAGTGGCTGACCATCGATAAAGAAACAGGTTGGGTGTATTGCACGCTGACCAATAACAGCAACCGAGGTCAGAACAAGCACCCGAATGTAGACGCCGCCAACCCGCGCGCCAACAACACCATGGGGCAAATCATCCGCTGGAAAGATGAGAACGCATTTGCCGGCGACCGCTTTGTCTGGAGCCATTTGCTGCTGGCCGGCGACCCGGGCAATGAACGCGCTGAAGCCAAAGGCAATATATTAGGTGATTTTTTCGGCTGCCCCGACGGTTTGTCTATGGGACCGGGCGGCTTGTTGTGGATAGAAACCGATGTGCATTCCAGTCAGCTTAACCAGGGCGAGTTCAAACGCATAGGCAATAACCAGATGCTGGTGTGCGACCCTGAAACCGCCGAGGTCAAGCGTTTTCTGACCGGACCGAACATGTGCGAAATCACGGGTTTGAGCTTCACGCCGGACGGCACCACCTTGTTCATCAATATTCAGCACCCGGGGGAGTCGCCCGCAGACAAGGGAGACCCGAAATACCCGAACCAGTACTCGAGCTGGCCAGACCATGTGGATGACAACCGGCCGCGTTCGGCCACGGTAGCCATACGTAAGAAAGACGGCGGCATCATTGGCTTGTGAAAGTTTGTAGGTAGGCAGTTGGCGGTGCAGGTGCAGCATCAAGAAATCAGGCTGTATCAGCCCCGCTAAGATGTCAGACAACATTTCAATGAGGAGACCCGGCATGAGCATTTTCAAATTCAGCGTCTGCGCCCTGGCGCTAGGCTTAGGTGGTTTGAGCGGCGCGGCGTCAGCGCAAAGCCTTGACAAACCTTTTACCGTGGTCGAGCCGGAGCAGATTCAATGGAAGGATGCGGGCAAGGGCGTGCGCTTTGCTGTGATCTCCGGCGACCCGTCTAAGCCCGGTCCGTATGTGATTCGCGTGGTATTTCCGCCCGGCGTCATGAGCGCCCCGCATTACCACCGTGAAGACCGTTATGTGACGGTGATGCAAGGCACCTGGCTTGCCGGCACGGATGACAGCTGGGACCCTAAAGCCACGCAACCGCTCAAGACCGGCAGTTATATGCAACACCCGGCCGGCGCCATCCATTACGACGGCGGCGGCAAAGAAGGTGCAACCGTGCAAATCATGGGCATAGGCCCGAGCAGCACCACGTTTTTGTTTCCACAGGTCGGTGATTTCGGCGAGCCACGCAAATTGAATTGACTATGCGGCAAGCTATTCTTACAGCGTCGGCGACTCAGTCAAACAAATGCTTGCGGCTAAAGCCTCGTCATGGCTTCAAGCGGTGGCGTTCTATCACGGCAGCGGCGCTGTGCAGTGCGTGCGCCTTGTGGTGTGTGCCTGCCAGTGCGCAATGGCAGTTGTTGTCGACTGACGCGCAAGCCCAGTATTTCATCGGTGAAGACATACAACGCGAAGGCGATCGCATCAGCTTGTGGCGCTTGTCAAATTTTGTGAAGCCGCTGACCAATTTGGAAGGCAAGGAAGTCTTGTCGGAGAAAACCAGAACCACGCTGGACTGCAAAGCAGGCAAACTGGCCAACTCTGAGGTGACGCGATTTTCAGGATCGCACGGCAGTGGCGAGGTGATGAACCATTACGAAACGCCGTTGCGGTTCACCCGTATTGCGCCGGACAGTGTGGACGCTTTGTTGTTACAAAAGGTTTGCTCTAAATAAGTTGTCTTTGAGCGAAGTGTTCACGGCATGACGTTCGCGTCGGCCCGCCCGCCATGTCGTTCGTCCGCTCGGCGTATTTCTCCGACAGCATTTCTGCTGTTCTATTAATAAGCCAGCACAGCAACGAAACAGCACCCAGCACCAAAACAGCATTTCAGGCCGAATCGGAGGGGGCGTTTTTTTCAAGCGAAAGCGCAGAAAAAAATCGCACCGGATGGTTCGGCAAAAGCGTGTCTTCTAACCGCAGGAATGCCAACCAGTCCGGATGGTTCGGTCAAAGAAAAAAACTAAGTCATCTGTCCCGGCAACCACAATGCAATCATCGGAAACGCAATCAATATCAACAAGCGCAGCAAGTCGGTCAACACAAACGGAATCACGCCTTTGAAAATGGTCATGAAACTCACGTCGTGCACCACGCTTTTGATGACAAACACATTCATACCAACAGGTGGGTGAATCAAACCCAACTCCACCGTCATCACAATGATGATGCCGAACCAAATCGGGTCAAAGCCGAGTTGCACTATCACCGGAAAAATGATGGGCACGGTCAAGATGATCATGGCCATGGCATCCATCAAACAACCCAGTATCAAATACATCACCATGATCAAGGCCAGCACGCCATAAGGTCCTAAGCCCAGTTCGGTCAAAAACCCGGTGAGCTTTTGCGGGGTTTGGGTCATGGTGAGGAAATAACCAAATATCAGCGCACCAATCAACACAGTGAACACCGCCGCTGCAGTGCGCGTGGCAGACAACAAAGCTTCCAATATGCCTGCGCGGTCTAACTTGCCGCGCAATACGCCGAGCAAAAACGCGCCGGTGGCACCGACACCACCGGCTTCTGTCGGCGTGAAAAAACCACCGTACAAACCACCAATGACAAACACAAACAACAGCAGCGGTGCCCAGACATCTTTGAGACCTGCGAAGCGCTCAGACCAGCTCGTGGCCGGGCCGCGCGGCAACCAATCGGGTTTGACTTTGACAATGATGAAGATGGTCAGTACATACATGGCCATGGCGAGCAAGCCGGGAATGATGCCAGCCATGAACAGCTTGCCTATGTCTTGTTGTGTCAGGATGGCGTAGACCGCCAGTACAGTGGACGGCGGCAGCATGGCGCCCAAGGTGCCACCGGCGGCAATCACACCGGTAGAAAACGATTGCGGGTAACCGAAGCGGCGCATCTCGGGGTAGGCCACCGATGAAAACGTCGCGGCCGTTGCCACCGACGAGCCGCATATCGCGGCAAACCCGCCGCAAGCGATCACCGTGGCCATGCCAAGGCCGCCGCGCAAATGGCCGATGAACGCATTCGCGGCGCGAAACAATTCGCGGCTGACACCCGACACCGAGACAAACGCGCCCATCAACATGAACATGGGAATCACGCCGAAGGTGTAATCGGTAACGGTACGCATCGAGGTCTGCCCGATCAGTTTCAATGCCGGACCACTGCCTGCGATATAGCTATAGCCACACACGCCGACTAGCCCCATGGCCATGCCGACTGGCACGCGCAACAGCATCAAGGCGAACAATGCGACAAAGCCAATGACGGCCACCGCATCAGGGCTGAGGTTCATCAGATCCATGTCAGTGTCCTTGTTCGTTGTGGGGTGCCAGCGCTTCAGGGTCAGCGATCAGTCGCCAAGTGCGAATGGCGATCAACAAAACCGCACACACATCGCCGAACCATGCCACTGCGAAAAACGGCCAAGTCGGTAAATTGAGGTCATAGGTTTGCACGTTGTCGCGGTAAGTGCTGGCGACTTTGTCAAACAACATGATGGTTTGCACCGTCACCACCAACAACAGCACCAGCGTGGCAAACACGTCTATCCAACGCTTAAAGCGCGGGCTGGCGTGCGTCCAAAGCAAATCGACAGTGATGTGGCCGCCGCGGTAACTGGTAGCAGCAATACCCCAGAAAATCAAAATGCCCAACAGCATGCGGCCAAAGTCGTAGCTGTCTGGAATGGAGGCATCAAAAAATTTGCGAAGTATGACGGCGATGAAAATGTTCGCGGCAACAATGCCGACGAACATGGCCGCCAGCCATTCGATGGTGTCAATGATCCGATCGAACGGACTTTTGCTTTTCGCTGTCATTGGCCGATCACATTGCGGATTTGTACTTGCTCAGGTTTTGCTGCAAAGCTTTCATCACGGCGGTCGGGTCATCGCCGCGTTTTTTCACTTCGTCCGCCCATTGTTGTTTGACCGGTGCCACCGCGGTTTTCCAAGCGGCAAGTTGACTCGGGTTGAGTGAATAAATCTCGCGGTTGGCTTTGTCTGCCAATAGTTTGGTGCGGCCACTGATTTCAAAGTCGGCCCATGCGGTGCCGATTTTTTCCGCCCATTCGCTGTTGCAGTGGCTGTCAACCGCTTGTTTTTGTGCAGCTGATAAACCGTTATATTTGTTCAAGTTCATCACCCAGACAAACGGTGTCACATACAGCGGCACGTCCATGTGAAATTTCACCACTTTGTCGATACCAAACAGCGTGAGTGAGCCCCAAGGGAAGGTGATGGCGTCAGCCACGCCGCGCTCAATCGCATCGCGCGATTCCGGTGCGGAGGCCTGCACATTCGTGCCGCCGAGCAGCGTCACCATCTGGCCGATGGTGGAAGTGGCCGGGCGAATTTTCATGCCTTTCATGTCGGTCGGCATCAACACTTTTTTGCGTGAATGCAATGCGCCCGGGTCGTGCGCAAAAGCAAAACAATATTTGACTTCTTTCATTTCCTTTGCGGCATAAGCGCGGTACCAAGCGTCGATGGCGGCAGAACCGGCTTTGGCATTGCTGATCTCAAACGGCAAAGAAGCCGCTGCAAAAATCGGGAAACGCCCAGGCTGGTAGCCGGGGTTCACAAACGCAAAATCTGTCAAGCCATCGCGCGCCATGTCGTAATGGTCCATGGCTTTGCCCAACTGTTCAGAAGGAAACAGTATCGGGTTGATGCTGCCGCCGGAGGCTTTTTTCAAGCTGTCAATCCAAGTTTGCAGGGCGGGGTTCAAGGCATGTTGCGCAGGCACCCAAGTGGAGACGCGCACTTGTTGCACTTTGTCTTGTGCGCTGGTCAATCCATGCAGCCCCAGCAAACACAAGAACAACATACTCAAACGGAGCAGCGGGGCGGTCGGGAAATTTTTCATGGCAAAAAAGTGTTGACGAATAGCCACAAAGGATAACCCACAAGCGCAGGCTGTCGTCTCGGTATCTGCCCTTGTACGGTGTGCTGAGTCAGTCGGGTTTGCTGCGACCGGCCGAGCGTATGAAGCGTATCGGCTGCTCAGCCAACGCGCGCTTGGGCGCTCCCAGGCTTTGCAAGCGAAGATCCAGCGCCGTGCCTGCTTCATCGGTCAATGCGGCTTCGCGAGATTGGCGCACAGCATCCGCGCGCCACTGCGGCGACGGGTTAAGGCTGGCAGGTGCCAAATGTTGCAGTATGTGTTGCAAATTACGTTTGGCGCGCTCGTTGGTACTGCCATAGCCTTTGATCAACCTGCCACACATGGCCAACTGCAAGCCAAGCTCGTGGTGTTCGCGCAAGCCACTGCACAACGTATCCAGCCAATGTTGGATATCGGCTTGCTCAACCGCAAAACGGCTACCGAAGGGGCGCAGCCATTTCAACCCGGCAAGCATTCGCAGCGCCAGCATGCCGCCCACAGAATGCGAACCGATCTTCAAAGCCAAGGCCAAAGGTTCGCGGCCCTTCAAGACACGCGCTTTGTCAAATCGCAGCAAAGGCCTGGCCAGCCACGCAGGCAACAGCGCAGCGAGCTCGGGCACGCCGGGTTTGAAATGCTCGTAAATGCGCAGCAGTTCGCCGTCTTGTTGTTTCACTTCCAGCGCCACACGTTGACTGCGGCTGATGCGGCTTTTCAAATCCGCCACACGCACGATGTCGTCAAACGCCATCCACAGCGCCAGCCAACGGGCGGCCTCGCGGCTGGCTGCATGGCCATTGGCATGCGCGGGGTCGATGGCGTTTTCCGCGTCCAACACCTCTTGCAAGCGTTGCACATACCGCATGGCGTAAGCGCGGTGTTGGTAATCGCAGAGTCTGGCGAAACCCAAAGATGCCAGTTCCCGCACATTGGGCGGAAAGCCACCAAGTGCGGGTTCATCAGCCGCAGGTACTGGCTTGTCAGCATCGTCATCAGCCCACATGGCTTGCACGGTTTGCGTCTGGCGCACACGCTCGAAAGCAGCGGTGAATCCGCGCAAGCTGGCGGCACTGCTGCCGCCGGTGCCAATCGTCGCTTCGTAATGCTCTCGTGCCATGGGAAACATTCCGCTGGCCGCGATCGCGCCGAACATGACGGCGCTGACCATGGTGCCTTGTTCTTTGGCCATGGCGGAAAAATCCCAGACTTGTGATTCGCGTGAGCAGGTGTTCACCAGATCCAGCAAAGGTTGCACGTCAAGCCGTCCATCGCCCATGGGCATGCGCTCCAGCGTTGTCAAACTGCGCGACGAGGAACTCAACACTCGTGTGCGATCAGCCGACACCAGACCGAGTGAAATCTGCCGAGCAGTTTCCAAGAGCTCGGTGGATACCAAGGCATCTAGCGCACCGGGTACAGGGTTGAGGCTGAACACTGGTTGTTGGCCGTTCAACTCACTCCATGGCCTGGGCAACACTTCGATGTAATAAGTGGTCGCACCCGTGCGTTGCGCCACGCCGGGAATGGATGTGCTTTGCGCCGGGTAACCCGCGCGTCTGGCCGTGTCCATCAGCCATTCGCTGAGCACACCGCCGCCTTCGCCGCCCAAGGCACACACCAGCAAACTGATGGGCTGTGTCATTAGGTTTGCATGGCGCGCACCAGCTTGTTTTGTATGCTCGCCCACAGGCTTTCAAACAGCCCGGGGTTTTGAATGATTTCCGCTCTGTAAAAACTCGGGCACAGCGTGGCTGCATGTGCGTTTTCGCCGCACAAACCGCAGCCGACACAACCGTCTATCACGGTAGCTACCGGGTCGACTTTCAGCGGATCGGGGTTGTCTTTGAGTGTGAGTGTGGGGCAGCCGGACAAACGTATGCAGGCATGGTCGCCGTTGCACACATCTTCATCCACGCCGTATTTCACCCGAACCACGCGCTTGCCTTTTTTCAGCAGCGATTGAATCCAGGGCTTGATGCGACGCTGGCGCTCAAGCTGGCATTCGCCTTCGGCAATGATGACTTTCAAGCCGTTGAACTCAGAGGTGAAAGCATCTTTGAGCAAAGCTTTGACATTCGCCACTTCATAGGTATGCACCGTCTTCAACCATTGCACGCCCAAGCCTTGCAGCGTGGATTCGATGGTCATGTTGGTGTGCGACAAACTGCTGTGTTTGTCGGTGGCGGCTTGCTTCTCGGCTTCCATCGGTGTGGAGATGATGTCTTGCGTACCGGTGGCCGAGGTGTAGCCGTTTTTGAAAATCAAGAGCACCGCATCGTCGCCGTTGAACAGCGCGCTTTGCACGCCGGTGAGCAAACCGTTGTGCCAGAAACCGCCGTCACCCATGATGGCCAGCGTGCGTCTTTGCATCATGGGAGACACACCGGCGCGGCTCGCCAGACTCATGCCGTAACCCAGTATGGAATGGCCGGTGGAAAACGGCTCGAACGTGCCCAAAGCGTGGCAACCGATGTCGGCGGCGATATGCAAATCACCGATCTCTTGCTGCACCAGTTTCAATGCAGAAAACACCGGGCGCTCAGGGCAACCTATGCAAAAGCCAGGCGGGCGCGCAGGCAAGGCCTGGCCGAGTGCTTTGGCCACATCGGCGCGGCGTTGCTGTAAATCAGCTAACCATTGCTGGCTGCTGTGCGCGCTGTCTGCGGACACATATTGCGCGATGAAAGGCGACAAGCCCGAGGTGATGGCTTCGACGTTGTATTCACCGACGCCGGGCAACATGTCTTTACCGTGCAGTGGGGTGTGTATGCCGCGTCGGCGCAGTTGTGTGGCAATGTCTTGCTCGATGTATTCGGGCTGGCCTTCTTCAATCACCAGCACCGCGCGTTTGTCTTGGCAAAAATCCGTTACCTGCTCCGGCACCAGCGGGTAAGTGACGTTCAGCACCAGCATGGGTATATCGCAGTCACCGAAAGCATTCGCCAGCCCTAGCAGTTGCAAACTGCGCAACACGCTGTTGTACAAACCGCCTTGCACGATCAGCCCCAAGTCAGGGTGTTTGCGTCCGGGCATGAACTCGTTCAAACCGTGTTTGACGATGTACTCACGCGCCGCCGGTATGCGTTCTTCGAGCTTGCGTTTTTCCTGTTTGAAAGTGACCGGCGGATGCGCCAAACGCATGTAATCGAACTTGGCGGGCTCGGCCATCAAGTGGCGCGTGGACACCGCCGGTGCCCGGTTGGTCTTGGCGACAAAACTGCCGCGCACATGACAAGCGCGAATGCGTAATTCCAAAATGCAGGGCATGTTCGATGCCTCAGACAAAGCGAAACCGTGTTCGACCATGTCGACCATGCGCGTCAAGTCTGGGCGCGGGTCCAGCAGGCACAAGGTGCTTTTCAACGCATACGCATGCGTGCGTTCTTGAATGACAGACGCGCCTTCGCCGTAGTCTTCGCCGACCACGATGAGTGCGCCGCCGACCACGCCGGGTGAAGCCAAGTTCGACAATGCGTCACTGGCCACGTTGGTACCGACGATGGATTTCCAAGTGACTGCACCGCGCAACGGGTAGTGGATGCTCGCGCCCAGCATGGCCGCAGCCGAGGCTTCGTTAGAGCATGCTTCCACATGCACACCGAGCTCTTGCATCAGCGGTTTGGCTTGCACCATCACGTCCAGCAAATGCGACACCGGTGCGCCTTGGTAGCCGCCGACATAAGCCACGCCGGATTGCAACAAAGCTTTGGTCACCGCCAAGATGCCTTCGCCGTGAAAACGTTCGCCGTCCGTTAAGCGCAGTGACTTGATTTCCTCAACAAATGAAACTTCCAAACCCCGGCTCCCTGTGAACAGCAAACGGTATTGACGGCGTGCAGCAGCAACCCATCATAGAAGACACCGCTGCATGGTAGATTTGCCGCATGAATGCTCCTTCTGACGACACACAACCCCGATTGACTTCACTGGCTCACGGCGGCGGCTGCGGTTGCAAGATCGCGCCCGGCGTGCTGCGCGACATCCTCTCCAATATGAAAGGCTTTGCGCTGCCGCCGCAGTTGCTGGTCGGCATTGACACCTCGGACGATGCGGCCGTGTATTTGCTCAACGACCAGCAGGCCTTGATTGCCACCACCGATTTTTTCATGCCGGTGGTGGACGATCCGTTTGACTTTGGACGCATCGCCGCGACCAACGCCATCAGCGATGTGTACGCCATGGGCGGCACGCCCATCTTTGCCCTAGCGCTGGTCGGCATGCCGGTCAATGTGCTCAGCACTGACACCATAGGCCGCATTTTGGAAGGTGGACAAAGCGTGTGTCAGGCCGCAGGTATTCCCATCGCAGGCGGCCACAGCATTGATTCGGTAGAACCGATTTACGGTTTGGTGGTGCTGGGCTTGGCGCACCCGAGCCGCATCAAGCGCAACGCGTCAGCGCAGGCAGGCGATGTGTTGGTACTGGGCAAACCGCTGGGCGTGGGCGTGTTGTCTGCGGCATTGAAAAAAGAGCAACTCTCCGCTGAGGGCTATGCGCAAATGATTGCCACGACCACGCGCTTGAACACGCCCGGCCCTGAACTCGCTGCTATGGAAGATGTGCACGCCATGACCGATGTCACTGGTTTTGGTTTGGCCGGACACGCGTTGGAGTTGGCGCGCGGCTCAGGCTTGGATGTGCATATCGCTTGGCCCCAAGTGCCGTTACTCGACGGCGTGCGTGCATTGGCAGAGGCGGGTCACATCACCGGCGCGTCCGCACGCAACTGGAGCGGTTACGGCGCGGATGTGCAATTGCCCGTTGCCGGTTTTGATGCGATTGACCAAGCTTTGCTGAGCGACCCGCAAACCAGCGGCGGTTTGCTGGTCAGTTGTGCTCCCGACGTCCTTGCAGATGTGATGGCCGTGTTTGAGCGGCACGGTTTTGCGCAGGCGGCGGTGGTGGGTGAAGTGGCTGCGAAAGCGGAGGATAGGGCGGGGCTGAGCGTTTCCAATTAACTATTCATCAGTATTCGTAAGCTATTGAAAATATTGATAAAATATAAAATTTATCTATTCATATATCTATTCAATGGACAATCTTTCCGAGTTGACTGAACGTGTCATACAGGTGCTGCGGCAAGCCGGTGGCGTCTGCGCCAGTACGGAGTTGCAAGCCCGTTTGGGCTTGAGTCAACCCACGGTGTCACGCGCCTTGTCTGCGCTGGTCAAGCAAGGCCAGTTGCTCAAAGTCGGTGCTGCGCGGTCGCAGCAATACCTGTTGCCGCGCCATATTGAAGGTGTGGGTTCGCAAATTGGCATTGTTCGCGTGGACACGCAAGGGCGAGTCAGTCCGTTTGCCCGCATGGTGGCGTTGCCGGGCGGGCGTTTCTGGGTGAAAGAAGCCGATGGCCTGACCCAACTACACGATGGCTTGCCTTGGTTTTTGGATGACATGCGGCCGCAAGGCTTCATGGGTCAGACCTTTGTGCAAAACCACCCCGAGCTGTCTTTGCCCGCCGATTTGCGCCATTGGAATGACGAGCACGCGCTCAAAGCCATGGTGCTGGCCGGGGACGATTTGCCGGGCAATTTGATCGTGGGCGAGCAGGCGTTGGCCCGTTATCTCAGCGAGGTCAGACAAACCGCTGTGGTGCAGCAGCCGGAGATGGACTATCCGCGCTTGGCTGAGCGCGCCATGCAAGGCGCGCAACCGGGTTCATCCGCAGGCGGTGAGCAGCCGAAATTTTCCGCCGTGGTTCAAGGCCGTGCGGTGTTGGTCAAGTTTTCTCCGGCGGGCGATTCGCCAAGTGATCAGCGCAGCCGCGATTTGCTGGTGTGCGAGCACTTGGCCTTGCACACCTTGGCGCAAGCTGGCCTGCCTGCGGCGCAAACGCAAATCGTGATGGCAGACGGGCGGGTGTTTTTGCAGTCACAGCGATTTGACAGAACAGCGAAAGGCCGTATCGGCATGGTGTCGCTGCTTGTTTACGACGCGCAGTATGTGGGGCAGATGGACAACTGGTCTGCAACCGCGGAACGCATGTCTGCACGCCAATTGATGACCTCGCAAGACGCTCAACAACTGCAATTGCTTGAAGCCTTCGGTTTATTGATTGCCAATACCGACAGGCATTACGGCAATATTTCTTTTTTGCTGGAGGACGACGATTGGCGCTTATCGCCTACCTACGACATGTTGCCTATGCTTTATGCGCCTGTGAAAGGTGAATTGGTAGAGCGTGATTTTGCCGCCCGGAAATTACAACCGACCTCTCAAACCCTGACGGTGTGGCCGCAAGCGAAGCAACTGGCGCAACAGTTTTGGCAAAGCGTCGCCGCCGATGCGCGCGTGTCAGACGCATTCAAAGCATTGGCGTTGGCAAACGAAGAAGTAGTCGAAAAACTGTGAGGCTGTTCAATCCGCATAACCTGGATTGACCCGGTCCAACACCCGCATCATGGCTTCGAAATACAGGCGCTCGCGCTCGGCAATAGGGTGGCGGTCGTTGGGTGAGCGTTGCAGCACTTCGGCCACCACTTGTTCGCTCATGACTTCCAACGTTTCGCCGGTGCTCATGGCCAGCACTTGGGTTTGGCAGGCTTTTTCCAATTTGTACAAACGGCGGTAAGCCTGCGCCACCGTGTTGCCGACGGTGATCACGCCATGGTTTTTCAGGAACATGACCTGTTTGTCTTGTAGCAATGCGGCCAAGCGTTCGCCTTCGCCCATGGTTTTGGCCAAGCCCGTGTAATGGTCGTCATAGGCGATGCGGTTGTGAAAGAACGCAGCGGTTTGGCTGGATGCCACCAGACGGTTGTTTTTGAGCATGTTCAACGCCGTGGCCCAGGGCTGGTGGGTGTGCATCACCACCTTGGCGCCGGTGATGCGGTGCAGCGGCGCGTGTATGCATTGGGCAGAGAGTTCGACCACGCCTTTGCCCTCAAGTGTTTCACCTGCGTCGTTGAACACAATCATGTCACTGGCGCGCGCCTCTGACCAGTGCAGGCCGTAAGGCAGTAGCAAATACTGGTCCGTGCGCCCGGGTACGATCATGGTGAAGTGGTTGTCTATGCCTTCTTCCAGACCATCGAGCACCGCCAATCGCAGGGCGGCGGCCAGATGAACTTTGGCTTGCCAGACCGGGTCAATGGCAGCGGAGGTGGGCAGGGTGTGAACAGACATGAGCGACTTTCAGGTAATGCCAAAGAGGAGCGAAGAATAACTGACTTTATGTTTTGCGCCATGGCGGCGCGCTCGCGTGCCGATCTTTCGCCTCTTGCGCCCGCATGGCGGCGTCGTAGGCGCTTTGTGCCCAGGCAGCGGCCAACTCACGGTCATCCAACATGACATCCGGCGCGCTCAAGTAAGACAGTTGCACCGGTTTGCCGCGTTGCACAAAGCGAAACGGCTCGCAACGCTCAGCGGTGAATTGAGCCAGATTGTGCGCATCGGTTTTCAAATACAAACGGCCTTGCGCGTACAAACCAAACATCAAACCGTTGCGGTAAATGCCGTGCGCGCCGAACATGCGGCGGGTGGTGATTTCGCCGAAACCGGCAAACACCTCGTGCAAATACTCGATGAAGTCGCTCATGTTGAGAAGGCCAGCAAAGAAAGTCTGTGGATGATGGTTACAGCAGAAAAAAACATAGTCACAGTAAGTATCATTTGTGGTGCCCGGCTTTGTCCGCCAAGGCCTTTTCCGCTTCCACTTTCAGCGCAAACTCTGCCCGCAAGGCGCGCAGCTTCTCGCGCGGGTCTTCGCGGGTCGTGGCTTGCTCGAGCGACATTTCGGCAATGAAGCGACTCGGCATGGCGTTCACCATTTCGCGGCCTTTTTTGCGGCGTTTGCTCCAACTCACCACCAGGCTGCGCTGCGCCCGGGTGATGCCCACATACATCAGGCGGCGCTCTTCTTGAATGCGGGTCAGGTTCAGCGCGTCTTGTTGCAGGCTGACGCCGTTTTCTTCGGGCTTGAACGGCAGCAGGCCTTCGTTGACACCGGCCAGCACCACGTGCGGCCACTCCAAGCCTTTGGCCGCGTGCAAGGTGGACAAGGTGACCACGTCCTGGTCTTTTTCGCGCTCGCTCAAAGTGGACAACAGCGCAATGGTTTGCGCCACTTCCAGCAGCGTTTTGCTTTCGCTCACCAAGCTGACCCCGGCGGCGTCGTCAATCTCGCCGCCGCAGCGCTTGGCCATCCAGTCAACAAAATCCAGCACATTCGTCCAGCGCGCCGCCGCCAGTTTTTCGCTGTCTTCGCCGTCGTACAAATGTTTTTCGTAATCGATGTCTTTCAACCAATGCAATAGCAAAGCCAGCGCGGCTTCGCTGCCTTGCGTGTGCTGGGCCCGGTATTGCAAATCGTTGACCTCGTTGCCAAAGGCTCGCAAGCTGTCGACCGCGCGCTGCGGCAAGACGCTGACCAGCGAATGGCTGAACACCGCTTCGAACATGCTGATCCTGTATTGGGTGGCGAACTCGCCCAGCTTTTGCAGCGTGGTGTGGCCGATGCCGCGTTTGGGCGTGGTGACGCAGCGCAAAAACGCCGGGTCGTCGTCGTTGTTCACCAGCAAGCGCAACCAAGCGCAGAGGTCACGGATTTCCGCACGGTCAAAAAAACTTTGACCGCCTGACACTTTGTAGGGAATCGCGGCTTTGCGAAAGGCTTTTTCCAGCACGCGGGACTGGTGGTTGGCGCGGTACAGCACGGCGAAATGTTTCCAGTCGCGCCAATGGCTCAAGCCCGCGCCGGTGTCGTTGCCTGCGCGCAGGCTTTGTATGCGCAAAACAATGCGCTCGGCCTCGTGTTCTTCGTTGTCCGCGTCCGACAAACGCACCGGCTCGCCGGGGCCGAGTTCAGAGAAAAGTTTTTTTGGATAGAGCTTGGGGTTGGGCCCGATGACGTTGTTGGCCGCTTGAAGAATGGCGCCGGTGGAGCGGTAGTTCTGCTCCAACTTCACCACTTTGAGCTCAGGAAAGTCAACCGGTAGCTTTTGCAAATTGTCCAAAGTCGCGCCGCGCCAGCCGTAAATGGATTGGTCATCGTCGCCCACGGCTGTGAAGCGGGCGCGCTCGCCCACCAACAATTTGAGCATTTCATACTGGGTGGCGTTGGTGTCTTGGTATTCGTCCACCAGCACATGGCCCATTTGCTGTTGCCATTGCAAACGCACGTCCTCGTGTTGTTGCAACAATTTCAGCGGCAGGCCGATCAGGTCGTCAAAGTCCACGCTTTGGTAAGCCGTCAGGCGCTCTTCGTAACGCGCCATGATGCGCGCCGTGATGCGTTCGTTGTCGTTACTGGCTTGGGCTTCAGCCATGGCGGCGTTCAAGCCTTGGTTTTTCCACAAGCTGATCGCCCATTGCCATTGGCGCGCCGTGGCCAGGTCCGAGCTGCCGCCGGCGTCTTTCAAAATCGAGGTCACATCGTCGGTGTCCAAGATGCTGAAGTTTTTCTTCAAACCCAGGGCTTCACCGTTTTGCCGCAACATGCGCACGCCCAAGGCATGAAAGGTGCAGATCAGCACTTTTTGCGCCTCGCGCCCGACCAGTTGCTTGGCACGTTCGCGCATTTCAGCTGCGGCTTTGTTGGTGAAGGTGATGGCGGCGATGCGCTCGGGTTCTAGCCCGAGCTGTATCAAATGCGCGATTTTGTGGGTGATGACACGGGTTTTGCCGGAACCGGCACCGGCCAGCACCAAGCACGGCCCCTGGACATGGTGAACCGCTTCGAGCTGGGGGAGATTGAGTGAAGCAGACATGCAGGCGACAGGCGGGGCAGCGTGACAGGCAAAGCCGCTGATCATAGCGAGGACAATCTCGCCCATGCTGACTATTCTCTCGGTGACCTTTCCTTTTTTCGCGCTGGTGTTCGCCGGTTACTTGGCGGCACGGCGCGGGTGGCTGCCGCTGGCTGCGATTCCAGGGCTGAATATTTTTGTCTTGTATTTCGCCCTGCCGTGCATGTTGTTTCGCTTCGGCGCCAGCACACCCATGGCGCAGTTGTTCAATCCCTCGGTGGCTTTGCTGTATGCCTTGAGCGCTGTGTGCATGCTTTGTATCGGCATGTGGCTGCTGCGGCGCTACGGCCAGCACTGGAACAACACGGCCTTCGGCACCATGGCGATAGCATTTCCCAACACCGGCTACATGGGCTTGCCGCTGCTACTGAATTTGTTCGGACCGGCAGCGGTGGGAACTGCCATCGTGACCATATTGGTCGATGTGTTTTTCACGAGTTCGGTGTGTATCGCCATGTCCAGGTTAGACCATGCAGAAGTGCACGGTGTGCGCAGTGCCGGTTTGAAAGCCATCAAAAGTGTGTTCAGTATTCCGCTGACCTGGGGCATAGGACTGGGAGCGGTGTTTTCAGCCAACGCCTGGGTGTTGCCGGATCTGTTGAACAATACCGTGGGATTGCTCGCTGCTGCCGCGGCGCCGGTGGCCTTGTTCACCATAGGCGCGGTGTTGGTCAGACCGCCGGATGCGCCAGCGCAGCCATGGCTGAGCTGGCGCAGTGGCGGCCTGGATATGCTGTTGACGGTGATTAAATTGCTGGTACACCCCTTGCTGGCCGGTACCTTGGGCTGGTTGCTGATGAGGGCCGGTTTGCCGTTAAGCCTAGAGAACCTGACCACGGTGGTGCTGGTCGCCGCATTGCCCAGCGCCAGCAACACGGCTTTGCTGGCCCAGCGTTTCGGCGCCGATAGCGCGTGCATCACCCGTGTGATTTTGTTGACCACGGCGCTGGCCTTTCCCAGTTTTTCCGCCTGGGTGTCTTTTTTCAAGGGCTGATGTTTAGGCTTTTGAATGCGACAGCGTGACAAGGCCGGTTTAAATCACCAACGGGTCTACGTCTATGGCCCAGCGGATCACGCTTTTATGCTGAACACGAAAGCCTTGTAATTCGTTTTGCCAATGGTTTAAAAAAGTCTGCAATGCCTTGCGTGAATGCGACTCGACCAGCATTTGTGAGCGCTCTACGTCAGCCACGCGTTGCAAGCTCATGGGGACGGCCGGGTAGACGGTGACGGCCATGCTTTGTGCTTGCAGCCAGGCTTCGCCGCTGAGCTTGGCGGCATTCAAAAACGCGTGCGCGGCCTCTTGGCTGCGCGCCTCGGCGCGCAGCAGCGCCTGGAAACTGAAGGGCGGCAGGCCGGCCTGGCGGCGTTCGGTCAACTGCTGTTCGGCGAAACCGGCGAAATCATGCTGCTTCAAACTTTCAAACAGCGGGTGCGCCGGGTGAGAGGTTTGCACCCACATTTCACAGGCCTGATCCCGGGTCAGGGCAGCATCCCGCCCGGCGCGCCCGGCTGCCTGCAACAACAAGGCAAACAAGCGCTCGGGCGCGCGAAAGTCGGCGCTGAACAAGGCGCCGTCCGGGTTGAGTGCGGCCACCAGCGTGACGCGGCGGAAATCATGCCCCTTGGCCACCATTTGCGTGCCGACCAGCAAATCCACATCGCCGTCGTGCACCTCTGCCAGTTGGCGTACCAGTTCGCCTTTGCCGCGCGTAGAGTCGGCGTCTATGCGCGCGATGCGCAGGGGTAAGCCGTCGGGACGTTGCATGTCGTGCAGAAGTTCGGCCAGGTGTTCCTCAATACGTTCCGTGCCGTGGCCCAAAGCGCCTATGTCCTGGTTGCCGCAGGCAGGGCAGGCGCGCGGCACCGGCTGCGTCAAACTGCAATGGTGACAGCGCAGGCTGCGGTCGGATTTGTGAAACACCCGGTAAGCGCTGCAATGCGGGCATTCGCTTTTCCAGTCGCAGGCATGGCAGTGCAGCACCGGTGCATAGCCGCGTCGGTTGAGCAACACCAACACTTGCTCGCGTTTCGTGATGCGTTCCCGCATGGCTGCCAACAGCGGTGCTGACACCAGGGTTTTGCGCGGCTGCTGGCCCATGTCGACCCTGCGCAATTGCGGCAGGCTGGCCGAACCGACGCGGCTGGGCATGGACAAACGGATGTAGCGCGGCGCGGCTTCGCCTGAGATGGCCGTGCGGCTGTGGTGCCAGCTCTCCAGCGATGGCGTGGCCGAACCCAGTATGACTTGCGCGTGTTGCAACTGGCCCCGGTAAACCGCCAGATCGCGCGCGGAATAGCGCGCGCCTTCTTGTTGTTTGTAGCTGGGGTCGTGTTCTTCATCCACCACGATCAGTTTCAAATGCGGAAGGGACGCCAGCACGGCCAGCCTTGTACCCAGCACCAGCCGCGCCTGGCCGGTGTGCGCCGACAGCCAACTGTTCAAACGCTGTGCCGGCGTCATGCCGCTGTGCATGGAGACGATGGCGTCGTCTCCTAAGTGCGTGAAGCGCTGGCGCACTCTGTCTTCCAATTGCGGCGTCAGATTGATTTCCGGCACCAGCATCAGCACCTGCGCCAGCGCGTCTTGCGCCAGCACGTCGGCAGCGCGGCGCAAATACACCTCGGTTTTGCCGCTGCCGGTATTGCCATGAAGCACAAACGGCCCTTGTTCCGCGCTCAGGCGTTGCATTACCAGCGCCTGTTCGGGTGTTGGCGCAGGCACTTGCAAGTTGACCGGCGCGGGTGCCTCTGAGCTGCTTTCGCGCTTGGCGCGTTTGTTCAGCTTGCGCGCCAACTGTAAATTGTTCAAATCGCGCAGCTGCGGGGGCAGGCTGCCCAGCGCGAATTCACCAGCGGAGCGTTGGTAATAAGCCGCGGCAAAGCCCATCAATTCCATCCAACGCGCAGTCAATGGGCCAATGTGGTCCAGCGCCTCAAGTACCGGGCGAAGCTTGGTGGCTTCGTCAACAGCGCTTGCAGGTATATCGCCCGGCCAGACCAGACCCAGGGTCTCGCGCACGCCCAGCGGTACGCGCACCAATATGCCGGGCGTCAACAAGTGTTCGCTCAGGTAGACCAGCGGCCCGTTCAGGCGGCTGTAAGCCGGGGTGGAGACCAGCACCAGCAATTTATGCTGCATGTCAAGCCCGCAGTTGCGCGATGTTATTCAGGTGAAACTTCATTCATCGGCCTAAGTGGTTGATTGACAAGGATTTTGAGATTCATCCAGAATTTCTGTGGATAACTTTGTTGACAGCTTGCCGGACTGAGGCTGAAAGCCCGATAAATCAAGGCTTTGAACACAATGCCCGAAAATTCGGCAGCCCCAGCATTTGTTTAAAATCAACGACTTACAAAAAAACTGAAGTGATTACAAATAATTTCCACATGTAAGCCGTTGGTTTAGGGGTAGCTGAAATTTTGTGCATAAGTTAACCATCATGACAAGCGACAGCGGGTATTTACTTGTCAAATTGTCAGTTTTCTCATGGCTTTGGAATGGCTGTGAACCGCATCGACCAAGGCGCTGACATGTTCCGGAGGCGTGAATTGGCTGATGCCGTGCCCCAGGTTGAAAATGTGGGTCGGCCCGGTGGTCGTGGTATCGGTATGCGGTTTGCCAAAGCTGTCCAGCACCCGGTGCACCTCGGTCGCGATGTGTTGGGGCGGCGCAAACAAAATGTTCGGATCGATATTGCCTTGCAATGCCTTGCCCGGGCCGCCGGGCTGGCCGCCGACCAAGTGCCGCGCTGTGCCCAGGTTCATGGTCCAGTCCAGGCCCAGTACCTCGCAGTCCAGGTGTTTCATCTCGGGCAGCCACAAGCCGCCGCCTTTGGTGAACACAATGCGCGGGATGATGGTTCCTTCGTGGCTGCGCTTGAGTTGCGCCAGCACGCGCTCGGTGTAAGCCAGACTGAATTGTTGAAATGCGCCGTCGGCCAGCACCCCGCCCCAGCTGTCAAATACCATCACGGCCTGGGCGCCGGCGTCGATTTGTGCATTCAAGTAAGCGGCGACTGAATCTGCGTTGATCGCCAAAATGCGGTGCATCAGGTCCGGGCGGCTGTACATCAGCGACTTGACCAAACGGTAATCGTCCGAGCCGCCGCCTTCGACCATGTAACAAGCCAATGTCCAGGGGCTGCCGGAAAAACCAATCAATGGCACCCGGCCGTTCAAGGCTTTGCGAATAGAGGTGACCGCGTCAAACACGTATTGCAGTTTGTGCATGTCCGGCACGGCCAGAGCGGCAACGGCGGCTTCGTCGCGCACCACTTTTTCAAACTTTGGGCCTTCGCCCAGGGCAAAACTCAGGCCCAGGCCCATGGCGTCGGGCACGGTGAGGATGTCTGAAAACAAAATGGCGGCGTCCAGCGCGTAGCGGTCCAAGGGTTGCAAGGTCACTTCTGTGGCGTAGTCCACGTTGGTGGCTAGGCCCATGAAGCTGCCGGCCTTGGCTCGCGTGGCGCAGTATTCGGGCAGGTATCTGCCAGCTTGACGCATCAGCCAGACGGGGGTGTGATCGGTGGCCTGACGCAGGCAGGCTTTGAGGAAGCTGTCGTTGAGTAGTGGGATAGTCATGCAGATATTGTGACAGGGTAAATTGACACATTTCTTGGGTATTGTCCTTACCCGTTGTGGCTGACTTATCTTTAGGGGGTGGCCTTGCTGCCGGTTGAAGTTACGCTTTGGCCGAACCATCCAGTGCGATTTTTTTCTGCGCTTTCGCTCGAAAAAAACGCCCCCTCCGATTCGGCCTCAGTGATGTATTTGGTTGCGGCTGTATTTCTATAATCGCAGAAATGCAGTCGGGGAAAACCGGCGAATAGATGACGACATGGAGGGCGGGCCGACGCGAACATTGGCGCGCAGCGGCAGTGAGCGGCGACCGAACCGGCATGGCGTGAGTTAATTGGAACCTGACCCCAATTACCGTAAATCAGCCAAAGCATTGAGCACCAGATCCGGCGTGAGCAACTCCGATAACACCTGAGCCGGTTTACCCGGAGCCTGTAATACATACACAGGCACCCCGCTGCGCCCCAGCGCCGTCAACGCTCGGCTGATGGCTGGGTCACGCCGGGTCCAATCGGCTTGCAGCAACAACACATGTTTGTCTGCAAACGCTTGCAACACCTGCGCGTCCCGCAAAGTGGTTTGTTTGTTGACCTGACAGGTCACACACCAAGCCGCCGTGAAATCGATGAACACCGGTTGACCGGCTTGCAAGGCCTTGCCCACACGCTCTTCAGACCAGGCCTGCCACTGTGCGTCGCTGACGGAAGTTGTGCTGTCTGCTGCCGAAAATTGCCGCATAACCGGTTGCGCCAACCAAAGCAAGCCGCAAAGCGCTGAGACAAAGGCAGCACGTACCCACAAGGCCGATCGATCTGTCAACCCCAGCGACCAGGTAAAACCACTGATTAAAGCAAGCGCCGCCAGTAAAACTGAGGCGGCATCACTGCTGGTTTGTTTGGCAAACACCCACAACAACCAGACCACGGTCAACAACATGGGAAAGGCCAAGGCCTGGCGCAACACCACCATCCAAGCGCCAGGGCGCGGCAGCCAGCGCGCCGTGGCGGGAACCCAGGCGCTGAGTGTGAAAGGCAAGGCAAGACCGCTGCCTAAACATAGAAAAATCAATAAACCTTGCCAGATTGGCAGCGTGAAAGCAATGCCCACAGATGCACCCATGAAAGGCGCGGTACAGGGAGCGGCAACGACCACTGCCAGCACGCCGGAGAGGAAAGCATCCATCAAAGGATGGCGCGCCATTTGCGCCGCCAGCCCGCTGGTCCAGTTGCCGCGCATTTCAATCACACCAAATAAATTCATGCCAATCAAGGTGAACAGCAGCGCCAAAGCAGCAACCAGCCAGGGCGATTGCAATTGAAAGCCCCAGCCCAGCTGAGACCCTGCTGCGCGCAAACCCATGACCAACAGCGCCAGCGCTAGCATGCTAAGTAGCACACCGGCAGCGTAAGCGCTGCCTATGCCGCGTCTTTGTGCTGCGCTGATTGACGCCTTGCTCAAAGACAAAACTTTGATGGCAAGCACCGGCAACACGCAAGGCATCAAATTGAGCAACAGGCCGCCTAACACCGCACCAAGCATGGCTCCGAGCAGACCCGACACTGACGGCGCTGGTGCAGCAACTGTTTGAGCTACTTCAGCCGCGACAGGCAGAGGTGCCGCTTCGGGCCATTTACCTTGAATATCCAGCTTCAGCTGCCATGCCGCAGCCGGTGTCTGGCTATCGTCGACCAACAACAGCCCGAGTTGTTTGGGTTCAGTGCTGCGCATGCGGTGGACTGGGGCGTTCATTTGCCAGACACCGTCCTGCCATGAGCCGCCGCCGTTCAGACCCAGTCCACTGGCCAGCACCTCGGGTGAATCGGCAAATACTTTCAAGCCATGGCCATTGATAGCGGCTGGCAAGCCGCGTATTTGCAGCGCCAGCCCTTGCGCATTCAACTGTGCTGTTTGTGTCGATGGCGACAAGGCCAAAGCTTGGGTGCTCAGCAGTTGTTCAAACGCCATGCCGTGATCGGCAATGCTGGTGGCCGCAGGCAGCTTGAGCACAAACTGTCCTGATTGCGGGATGCATTCCTGTTTGCAGATCAGCCAGTCAGCTTGCAGCCTGACTTCAGTGGTGCCGGGTTTGAAGGTTTTGCTGATTTGCACAGGCTCAGCGAGCAACACCGTGTTTTCGAAGCCGTGATTCACCATGTCGCCGACGGTGATCATTTGCGGCAGCGGCCACAAGATGCCACCGGCTTGCATGCCAGCCGGCAATTGCCAACTCAATTGTGTGGCCAGACCGCTGTCACCCGGGTTGCGCCAGTAGGTGTGCCAGCCAGGCTGGTGCTGCAACTGCAAACCCAGCCACAATGGCGCGCCCGGTTGCACGCCTTGCGGCGCGTGCGCCATCAACTCGGCCCGCACTTGCGGCGTGGTCACCACGGCAGAGACGGGGGCTTGCGCCAGAGCGGACGCGCTGCTCACAAGCAAAACCAGCGCTGTCAGCGCGTTAAAAAAGGTTGTCGACACAGTAGGCATGCGACCCATGTTACCCAAGCGCTTAAGATGGCGTGCATGAAGGTATTACCGCGTTACTGGGCTGATTGCGTCAGCACCGATTTTTCCGATATGGACCTCTTGCGCACAGTGGCGGTGTTGCCCTTGGGTGCGACCGAGCAGCACGGGCCGCACCTGCCGCTGTCGGTGGATACCGATCTGGTCAACGCCATGCTGGGCGCCGCGTTGGCGCATTTGCAAGACAACGACCCGGTGCTGTTATTGCCCACCCAATCCGTGGGTTTGAGCAGCGAGCATGTGGCTTACGACGGCACCCTCAGTCTGTCTCCGGCGCACCTCATTTCCCAGTGGTGCGACATAGGCGAAGGCGTGGCGCGCACCGGCATCAAAAAATTGCTGATGTTCAATGCGCATGGCGGAAACGCCGGGTTGATGGATGTGGTCGCGCGTGAATTGCGCGGCCATTGCGGCTTGACGGTGTTTTCCTGCCACTGGTACCAATTGCCCTTAGGTGCGGCATGGGACGCATTTGGAGAACACGAACACCGCTTCGGCGTGCATGGCGGTGACATCGAAACCTCACTGATGTTGGCGATTGCGCCGCACAAAGTGCGCATGGAAGAAGCGCAACACTTTCATTCTGCATCGCAAGACCGCGCCTCGTGCTTCACATTGTTGGGTGACGGTAAAAGCGCCAAGCTGGGCTGGCATATGCAGGATTACAACCCGCACGGTGCGGCGGGCAACGCCGCGTTGGCGACGGCTGACAAAGGCAAGGCTTTACTGGATGCGGCAGGTGCGCAACTGGCCAAGCTGTTGCAAGAGTTGATTCAGTTTGAACCGCTGATTTAACGCCTCAACGTCGCTTCATTGTTAGTTATGGCCGTGGCCAGCCATGTTCATTCGAACTGGCTTCAGGTGAATGTCACCCAATCCCGGTAAGCCGCAGCGTCTAAATGGTTAAGGGTGTTGAAGCTGACCAGCGTGGTTCGCTTGGGGTTGTACACACATTCGCTGACAGCGGTGTTGTGCATGCGCATATTCAACTCAATCATGCTCTCCGGCGGGGTGTTCAGCAGACTACCGACCGCCGTGCCTATAGGCCCGCCGCTGGACACTATCAGCACATCGCCGGTGTGGTGTTGCCTGACATGCGCCAGCGCATCTTTGATGCCTTGCACAAAATCGACGAACAGTGGCATGCCCGCCGGCTGCGTGCGCCCGTGCATCCATTCCTGCAAGCCTTTGCGCAGCAGGCCGAAATGGTGTTTGTACAAGTCAGGCGTGCTGGGCTTGGCCAGCGGCCCGGGGTGGATGCTGTGCAATACCGCCTCGCTGTCATACTCGTTCAGGCCGGGCCAGACCAGGGCTTGCAACTGCGTGACCTGCAAGCCTTGTTGAATACCTTCCCAGGTTTGGCGATGGCGCTTCAGGCTACCGGTAAGCACCGCTTCAAACACCATACCGCGTTCACGCCAGTATTCACCCAGACGAATGCTTTGTTGTTTGCCCAGCGCTGACAGTTGGTCGTAATCGTCGGCGCCGAACGAGGCCTGCCCGTGGCGCACTAAAAATAAATTTCCCATGGGCTTGATTGTGGCGAAAAAAGCAGGCCACACCGGTCACGCCGGAGACCTCGGGGCATTGACCATGGGTTCTTGGCTTACACAGTGACCCGTCGACCCAGCACTTCCCAACGTTCCATGGCTGTCAGCAGTTCATCGTCGATTTGGGTGATGCGTGCGGCCATATCCGCCGCTTTTTTGGGCTCACTCACGTACAAGCTGCCGTCCGCCAGCAAGCGGTTGAGTTTGGCCTGCTCAGCCTCGAGTTGCTCGATAAAGCCGGGCAAGCTGTCGTACTCGCGCTGTTCTTTGAAACTGAGTTTTTTAACCGCAGTTGTTTTGGCTGGCGTCTGAGCGCCGGTGTTGGCTTTGCTTGTGGTGTCTGAGGGTTTGCTGCTGGTTTGTGCTTGTGCCGCCCAGGCTTTGGCACGGTTGGATTGGGTTAACCAGTCTTGCACGCCGCCTTCGTACTCGCGCCACTGCGCGTCGCCCTCAAAGGCGATGGTGCTGGTGACTACGTTGTCCAAAAAGGCACGATCGTGGCTGACCAGAAACACCGTGCCGTCATAGTTTTGCAGCAGCTCTTCGAGCAGTTCCAATGTGTCTATGTCCAAATCGTTGGTCGGCTCATCCAGCACGAGCACATTGGCCGGACGTGCAAACAAACGCGCCAGCAGCAAGCGGTTGCGTTCGCCGCCCGAGAGGCTTCTCACGGGGGAATTGGCACGCGCGGGTGAGAACAGGAAATCGCCCAAATAGCTTTTCACGTGCTGGCGCTGGTTGCCGATCTCAATCCATTCGCTGCCCGGACTGATGAAATCTTCCAGCGTGGCGTTCAAGTCAAGCGCGTTACGCATCTGATCAAAATACGCCACTTGCAGGTTGGCTCCCTGTCTGACTTTGCCGCTGCCGGGTAGCAACTCGCCAAGAATGAGTTTCAAGAGCGTGGTTTTGCCCGCGCCATTGGGGCCGATCAGGCCGACTTTGTCGCCACGCAACAGGGTCGCGCTAAAGCCCTTGACGACTTGTTTTTCACCATAAGCCAGCGAGACGTTGGTCAGCTCGGCGACGATTTTCCCGCTGGGCAAACCCGCGTCAACGCTGGCTTTGACCTGGCCCATGGTGTTGCGTCTGGCTTGTCTGGCGGAACGCAGTTTTTCAAGACGCGCAATCCGCGCCACCGAACGTGTGCGCCTGGCTTCAACACCTCTGCGCACCCAGACCTCTTCTTGCGCCAGCAACTTGTCGGCCTTACCCTGCGTGACCGCTTCGGCCGCCATTTCGGCTTCTTTGGTGAGCAGGTATTGCTGAAAATTGCCTTGGTAGGAATACAAATGGCCGCGATCCAGCTCGACGATGCGGGTGGATACACGATCTAAAAATGTTCTATCGTGGGTGATGACAACCATGCTGCCTTTGAATTCAATCAGCAGGTCTTCCAGCCACTGAATGCTGTCCAGATCCAGGTGGTTGGTCGGTTCATCTAATAGCAACATGTCCGGCATGGTCACCAGCGCCTGACCCAGGGCAACCCGCTTGCGCATGCCGCCCGAGAGACTGGAAATCATGGCGTCGCCCTCCAGGTGTAAGCGGTGCAAGGTTTCGGTAACGCGCTGCTCCCAGTTCCAGCCGTCTTGCAACTCGATGATGTTTTGCAACCGGTCGAGGTCGCCCTGTCCGGCAACATATTGGTCAAGAACCGCTTTCAAACCGGCAAGTCCCTCGCTGACAGACTCGAATACGGAGACATTCGCGTCTAAAACCGGCTCCTGAGCAACATAAGCCAGGTTAAGGTTTTGTTGAAACTGAATGACGCCGTCATCAAGCTGCTCCTTGCCGGCCAGAATCTTCAGCAATGAAGATTTGCCTGTGCCGTTGCGGCCTATGAGACCGATGCGCTCGGTGGTTTCTATAGATAAAGAGGTGCGATCGAGCAGGGGGACGTCGCCGAATGCCAGCTGAGCTGACTGCAAAGTGATTAAGGCCATCGTTCGATTATCAGACCAGGTTGATAGAGCGCAGTAAAACCAGCAAACAACACTGCTTCGCCGAGGTCAATGGCGACAACAGACAGAAATAAGCGAATAAACAAGCAAAAAAGACCTGTCGGACCCTCAAAAGGGCTTGTTGAATGCAAAAAGTCAAACGGGGAAAACTTTTTCAAATTTTTTTCTCGAAGAAAACTGATTATTTACAAGGGCTTAGCGCTTTTATGGCCAGTGCAGTGGTAAATAATTTTGACAGACAGGTGCCAAGCTTGAAAAAGTGCGCTATATTAGCTGGCTCAGCTTTTAAAAAGTGCTTCAAAAAAAGCAGCGACAAAAGCAGGGAAAACCCCAGAGGTTGACAGGACATTAATAATCGTGTCATAATCGCAGGCTCCGCTGATCGAAGTGGCAGCAGATGAGAGATCATCAGGTTCATTAACAAATTACAGCCGATAAGCGTGGGCGTTTTAAGGCAATTGCCAAGGTTCTAGTAACCAAGTCGCAAGACTTAAAATGCTCATGAAGATAGAAGTGAAGTTCACTTCAATTCCGTTTTTAATGAGTAGCCTCGAAAGAGGCAAAAAAACATCAAGATCGAACTATAGAGTTTGATCCTGGCTCAGATTGAACGCTGGCGGAATGCTTTACACATGCAAGTCGAACGGCAGCACGGGGGCAACCCTGGTGGCGAGTGGCGAACGGGTGAGTAATATATCGGAACGTGCCCAGTCGTGGGGGATAACGTAGCGAA
>CAMBSK010000030.1 GCA_945870575.1 Bordetella parapertussis
CCCTTGATCGTTGGGAATATTGGCTCTGAGACTTTCGGTGCAGACGACAACGCTTTGTTGCTGGTTGACGAACACGGCGCAGCCGAATGGCCGCGTGCGCCCAAAACAGACTTGGCGCAGCGCTTGGTGGCCGAGATCGCCAAACGCATGCAACGCAGTTAAGGAACACCGTATGAAGTTAGACGTGAAAATTTTGGATGCGCGCTTGCGCGAAGCCATGCCGGCCTACGCCACGCCGGGCAGCGCGGGCTTGGATTTACGCGCCTGTCTGGACGTACCGCTGACGCTGCAAGCCAATGCCTGGCAACTGGTGCCCACCGGCATGGCCATCCATTTGAACGATCCGGCTTATGCGGCCTTGATACTGCCGCGTTCAGGTCTGGGCCACAAGCACGGCATCGTGCTGGGCAATCTGGTGGGTTTGATTGACAGCGATTACCAGGGCCAGTTGATGGTCAGCGCCTGGAACCGCAGCGATGTGGCGTTCACCATCGAGCCCATGGAGCGCATTGCGCAACTCGTCATCGTGCCGGTGGTGCAAGCCGAATTCTGCATCGTCGATGAATTCGCCGCAGCCAGCGAGCGCGGCGAGGGCGGTTACGGCTCTACCGGCAAGCGCTGATCAATGCAATAAATCGCTGCCCGGCGTAGGCGGCAGGCTGAAGAAACCCGATCCGCAAGTGCCGTGAGATATTTCCTGTGAGGTGGCGTGACGCACGCCGGTGATTTTGAGTGAAATGCGGAGTGCCATGCCTGAGAGCGGGTGGTTGCCGTCTATCACCACGTGTTCCGGGTAAATATCGGTGATGGTGTAGATGACGTCTTTCGGCGCATCTTCATTGCATCCTTTGGGCAAGGCATGGCCTTCAATCGTCATGCCTTCTTCAATTTCAACGGGGAACAGCGCGCGCGGCTCCAAAAAAACCAGCAGTTCATCAAAGTCGCCAAAGGCTTCCTCGGGCTCCAGGTGCAAATCGAGCAGATCGCCGACCTCGTGGCCTTGCAAGGCTTGCTGAATCTTCTCCAGCAAATCGTGTCCGCCTAAATAAAACTCAACCGGATCGTCGAGTTCGTCAAGGATTTCGCCTTGTGTGTCTTTGAGTACCCAAGTCAGGGCGACAACGCAGTCATTAGTGATGTTCATGGGGCAGAATTGTCGCAGTTTGGAGAGAGACATGGAAAAACACGATTTGCCGTGCGTGCTGGGCGGCATCAGCCCGCAGGAATTCATGCGGGTTTACTGGCAGAAAAAGCCATTGCTGATCCGCCAGGCCATACCCGGCATGCAGGCTTTGTTGTCCAGAAAAGAGCTGTTTGAACTGGCGTCTGAAGAGGATGTCGAATCCAGACTGGTCAGCGGCGACGGCGATGCTCAGCCTTGGCAAATGCGCAACGGGCCGTTCAAGCTGCGCGCATTGCCGCCTGTCAGTCGCCCGAATTGGACGCTGCTGGTGCAAGGCGTGGATTTGCATGTGGACGCATTGGCAGAGCTGCGTGACCGGTTCCGCTTCATTCCGGATGCGCGGCTTGACGATGTGATGGTCAGCTACGCCAGCGACGGCGGCGGCGTCGGCCCGCACTTTGACAGCTATGACGTGTTTTTATTGCAAGCCCAAGGGCAAAGGCGCTGGCGCATCAGCGCCCAGAAAAACTTGCAACTGCGCGATGACGTACCGCTGAAAATCCTGTCGCAATTCAAGCCGACCAAAACCATGTTGCTAGAGGCGGGGGACATGTTGTATTTGCCGCCGCACTATGCGCATGAAGGCGTGGCAGAGGGCGAGTGCATGACGTATTCCATCGGTTTCAGAGCGCCTGAGCGCCGCGAGATGGCCGCTGAACTGCTCTCAAGAATCACTGAGCAGGAACACACTGCAGCGCCTCAGCGTTACCGCGATCCGGCTCAGGCGGCTACAGCCAAGCCCGCGCAGATTCCGAACGAGTTGCAACAGTTCGCTTTGCAAAGCGTGCAGTCACTGTTGCAGCAACCCAAGGAGCTGAATTGCGCGCTGGGCGAGTTGTTGACCGAGCCCAAGCCGCAGGTCTGGTTTGCAGCGCAAGACTGTCCACGCCGTCTTCACGCTATTTATTTGGATAAGAAAACCAGAATGCTTTATGACGGCGATTTTGTATTTATCAATGGTGAAAGTTGGCGCTGCCGCGGCGACGATGCACGCCACTTGCGCCAATTGGCAGACCAACGCCAACTCAGTGATCTAAGCGGTATTTCCCCCGAATTAGGTATTTTGATAAGAGATTGGGTGCAGGCCGGTTGGCTGCATTCTGCTGTTGCGGGTAGGGGGTAAAAAGCAAGCCTAGCAAAATCACATATAATAAGCGGCTGAGTTGAAGGAGCTTGATTCCATCGGCTCGGTCACAAGTTTGAATGTCTTCAACTTGTGGCATCCCTTGAAATGTTTTCGCATCTACTAAAGGAAATACCCCATGAAAAAATCACTCCTCTTGGCAACTCTGTTGGCCGCTGCTCTGGTCGCTTGTGGCAAAAAAGAAGCCCCTCCCGAGCCTGCCGCTGCTCCCGCACCTGCTGCTGAAGCTCCTGCTGCTGCTCCCGCACCTGCTGCTGCTCCTGCCGCCGACGCTGCTGCACCTGCTGCCGCTCCTGCCGGCGAGAAGAAGTAATTTTTTCTGCTTCCGAAAAATGCCACCCTCGGGTGGCTTTTTTTTTGCCTGTTGTTTTCTAAAGTTCGTGTTTACGCTTGACTGCTTAGCTTTAACTAACCACCAACGACAGTAATTTCAATGCACCGTGAACCAGGGTGTGCCCAGCACGGGGTCGGCGACCGGAATATCACTGCTTAGGCAACCCGCAGCCTGCGCCAATGTGGCCTGCGCCAGGTCCGGGCGGTTGTTGCGCTCGCTCAAATGCGCGGCCACTAGCAGATTCAAGGACGGATGTACCAGCGCTGCCGTCAATAGCGCAGATTCCTCATTAGACAAATGCCCTTGCGGTCCGGCAATGCGTTTTTTCAAAAACGCCGGGTAAGACGATTGCGCCAGCAGGTCGGTGTCATGGTTGCATTCCATCAGTAGGGCATGGCAATCCTGCAAGGATTCAATGACGTGTAAGCTTCCGTGTCCCAGATCAGTCAGCACACCCAGGCGGCGATCACCATCTGAGCAGCGCAGTTGCAAGGGTTCGCGCGCATCATGCGGAACGGTGAACGGCATGATTTCAAGTGCGCCCACCGCAAACGCGTGGCTGTCGCGTGCAATATGCCACTTGTCCTCTGCCAGGCCCCATTCAGCCAGCTGACATGCCAGTGCCGTGCCGCGACTCATCCACACATCCATTCCAGTGCGCGTGGCAAGTGCGCGTGCATGGCCGACATGGTCGGCGTGTTCATGTGTGATGAACACCGCGTCTATATCTTCTAGGGCGAGTTCGGCCATGGTCAGGCGCTTGCCCAGTTCACGCACGCTAAGGCCGCAGTCTATGAGCAGCCGTGAAACCTGTTGACCGCACCGGGCCTCTACCAGGGTGGCGTTGCCTGCGCTGCCGCTGCCCAGGTTTTTGAAACGCAGCACCTGTTTATTTCAGTTCGTTGACCAGCAATTTGGCAATGCGAACCGCTGTTTCAGAGCCGTCAGGCTCGCCCGAGGAAGTCAGGATAGCAATGCTCGAGTTCTGGTTGTCTGTGCTTGTGATTTTCAAACGGTATTGCAGCAGGCTTTGCGCGGGCTTGGTTTTGCTAAACAAGCGGCTGAAAAAACCTTGCTCTTCGGTGTTGACCTCGATATAACGCACAAAGTATAAGCCCTGGTTGCGGTCACGGTCTTCCACGGTGAAGCCGTTGCGATCCAGCACCAGACCCAGCCTGCGCCACGTCACATCAAAGCCTTGTTTGAACTTGACGCTTGGCTTGCCGTCTACATTGACCAGTTCGCTGGAGCTATTGACGGCGGGCAGTTCTAACGTCGCATCTGTTGCACCAGGGTTTTGGGGTGTAGCAGGTCCGAGTTTGACCATGAGACGGCGCATGAATTCTTTTTCTAATTCAGGGTCGTTCGGGCGAGGTTGCCAGACAACTTGAGATGAAGTCCTGGTGCCACCGGTTTCAATCAGACCCCGTTGGCTGATATAAATTTCGGTTTTGTTGTCGTTGGTCCGCTCCAAGCGAATGCGAAACTTGTCACGTTCGCCGGTGGAGTAAACGGAGTCCAGCAGTTTGCCCAGGTTACGTCGGATAAAGTCCTGCGGTAACTTAGCGCGGTTTTCAGCCCAGTCTGTTTCCAGCAAACCAACCGCCTGGTCTTCCTTGGTGAAAATAAAGCCAGATTCTTTCCAGAATTCTTTGACCAGCGGCCACAGCACCTCAGGCTTGCGTTCCACTTCCAGCCACATCTGCTGGCCTTCGCGCTTGATTTGAATGTCTCCGATGTTCAGGGGGCTGGTCAGCGTACCGGTGTCTGCCTGTGTAGAAGTACCGTTCATGTTGTTGGCACTGACTGCGCCACCGGGCATGTCATAGCGTTTGTTGCGCGTCATTTTTGAAAGATCCGGGGGAACTTCCAAAGGGACAGCTTTTTCTTCGGTCTGTGATTTGTAATTGACCTTGTCGGTGTCCATGACTGAACCGCAGGCCGCCAACAAGCATGCGAGTGCAATAACAGTGACTGCACGCTTTGAATTATTCAGAAAACATGACATCAAACTACATCCTTTAAGGTGGTATTCAAAGCAGACCGGTGCTGAGTAGCACATCTTCAAGTGCCGGTTGTAAATGGCTGGATAGAGGCGTCATGGGTAAGCGCATGGTGCCGCCGCACAAGCCCATGCGTGCCGCCGCCCATTTCACCGGAATCGGGTTGGCTTCTGTGAACAAATGTTTGTGCAAATTGAGCAAGCGGTTTTGTATGGCCATGGCCTCACGCGCCTGACCGGCGATGGCTGCCACACACAATTCGTGCATCAATTTAGGCGCTACGTTGGCGGTCACGCTGACATTGCCCTGGCCGCCGCACAGCATCAGCGCCACAGCAGAGCCGTCGTCACCTGAGTAAATGGAGAAACCTGCGGGCGCATCGTGGATCAGCCATTGCGCGCGTTCAATATTGCCGGTGGCTTCCTTGATGCCGATGATGCCTTTGACCTGCGCCAGTCGCATGACGGTGTCGTGCTGCAAATCGGCCACTGTGCGCCCGGGTACGTTGTAGAGCACCATGGGCAGATCAACCGCTTCGGCGATGCTGCGAAAGTGCAGGTACTGGCCTTCCTGTGTGGGTTTGTTGTAGTAGGGCACCACCTGCAACTGGCAATCGGCACCCACCTGACGAGCGAACCGCGCGAGCTCAATGGCTTCTGCGGTCGAGTTGGCGCCGCAACCGGCCATGACGGGCACACGCCCGGCGGATTGTTCCACCGATACCCGGATGATTTCGCAATGTTCTTCAACGCTCACCGTCGGCGACTCGCCGGTGGTGCCGACCACGCCTATGCAGTCTGTGCCCTGGCTGATGTGCCAGTCAATGAGTGTGCGCAAATGAGGGTAGTCAATACTGCCGTCTTCGAGCATCGGGGTGACCAGGGCCACGATGCTTCCGGTGATAGGTGCCATGGGTCAGTCAATGGGTGACAAAGAGTTGCATTCTAGCTTTAGCCCTGAAGGTCAGCGGCGGAAGTGTTACAGCAAATAACGCGCGGGCGGGTCACTCTGGTTGAAAGAAGTGTTGACCGCAACAATACGTTGTACAAAGCGATCCGGCGTTTCACAGAAACCGTCTTCGTAAGCAACTATCTGCAAGCCCCGACAAACGTCCAGCAATTCCCCGTGGCGCAGTAAAAAATCCGGGTTGGAAGGTTTTCCCACAGTCTGGTTTCCCAGCGCAAAAGTTTCATAAATCAGCACGCCTTGCGGTGGCAATGCAGCCAGCAGATCCGGCCACAGTGCACGCCATAAATAGTTGGTGACCACTATCCCGCCAAAGTGCTGCCCGGTTAGCGGCCAGGCCTGGTTTTCCAGATCGGCTTGCAGCACTTCACCGAAAGCACTTGCGCTAGCCAATGAGCTTGCATCCCGGTCAACGCCTAGGACTTGCAAACCTTGTTGTTGCAGCCATTGCATATGCCTGCCGCCGCCACATGCCACGTCCAGTACGCGAGCGCCCGCCGGTATGAGATGAGTCCAGCGACGTACCCAGTCCGAGGGCATCAAGTTCGTATGCACGGGTGGCACAGGCTTCATTGATGCGGTCGAAAATCAGGTTTGATCGCAGCCAGCGCCATGCGATCCACCAGCCAAGGGGCCAATAATTTAAGCCAGCGGCCGAGTTTGCCCTGGCCGGTCATGACCACGTCGCGGCGGCGTCTGACCATGCCGTAAATAATCAATCGAGCGCATTCATGCACGCTCATCGCATTTTTTTCGATCAATCCGCTGACACCGGCTTTATCGCCTTTGGCATTAAAGCCGTGCACGCGGATTTTGGTATCGAACACGCCGGGGTAGGCGATGGTGACGCTGACGCCGCTGCCTTGTAACTCTGAGCGCAAGGCTTCAAAAAAACCGGTCATGGCAAATTTGCTGGCGCTGTAGGCGGTGCGCCCCGGCACACCGACCAAACCGGCTAGCGAGGACACGGCAACAATGCGACCGTGGCTTTCCTTCAAGTAAGGCAGGGCCGCGTGGGTGCAGTACACGCTGCCCCACAAATTGACTTGCATCAGTTGGTGGTACCAGGCGAGTTTGTCGGCAGGCACATCCTGCAACAACGCATGGGCTGACACACCGGCGTTGTTGATCAGTATGTCCAGGCTGCCGCATTCACGCACCGTGGTTTCGACCAGGTGCCTGCACTGCGCTTCGTCAGTCACATCCGTGGGCATGATGAGAGTGCGTGCGCCCAGGGCTTTGCATTCGGCAGACACAGATTGCAGCGCGGCGGTATTGCGTGCCGCCAGCACCAGCAAGGCCTGCAAGCCATGACGGCGCGCCAGTTGCCTGGCGATTTCAGCGCCTATGCCGTCAGACGCGCCGGTGATGATGATGTTGGGCATTTACAAGCATCCCCATAACTGGTTGGCTAACACTTGCTGAAACGCGGGTTGCAAATACAAAAAGAAAACCGCCATCAAAGCCGCCGATACCAAACCCGGGATGAGCAGCTTGGTCAGTGTGTGTCTTAGCGTATTCATGCGGGTACCGGTATCCGCTGTATGCCTTGTTCACGCACAGGCAGATTGATCAGCGCCGCAAACACGCTGAGCGCAATGGTGAGGTACCAGACCTGGTCATAGCTGCCGGTGCGGTCAAAAACCCAGCCGCCCAGCCACACGCCCAAGTAACTGCCTAACTGGTGGCTCATGAAGACAAAGCCGGTAAGCATGGAAAAATGGGCCACACCGAACATTTGCGCCACGATGGCGCTGGTCACCGGCACCGTTGATAACCACAGCAAACCCATGGCGGAAGCAAACAGGTAAACGCTCATCGGTGACAGCGGCAGAAAAATGAACAGGCTGATGAACACGCCGCGCATGCTGTAGTTGAAAGAAAGCAGCAGGTTTTTTGCAAAGTGCTGCCCGAGGACGCCGGCCGCATAAGTGCCCAGAATATTGAAAAGCCCGATGAGTGCCAGCGCGGTACCGGCCACTTGCTGGCCCAGGCCCTGGTCTTTGAGGTAGCTGGGCATGTGCACGCCGATGAACACCACTTGAAAGCCGCAGACAAAGTAGCCGGCCATCAGCAATTGAAAGCTTCGATAGCCGAAGGCTTCGCGCAGCGCTTGCAAAATGCTTTGTTGCCGCTTGGGCGCTTGACCGCCTGCAAATGCGGGTTCGCGCAAACCCAGTGTCAAAGGCAGCACCATCAGCATACCGGCGGCCAGCACCAGCAAGGCCTGGTGCCAGCCTATGTGTTCAATCATGTAAGACGAGGTCGGCACCAATAAAAACTGTCCGAAAGAGCCGGCGGCAGACACCACGCCCATGGCCCAGGAGCGTTTTTCGGCGGGGATGTTGCGCCCGATGATGCCAAAGACGATGGCAAACGTGGTACCGGCTTGCGCCGCCCCCACCATGACACCGAGGGTCAAGGAGAGCCAAACGGGAGAGGCGGCCTGGGCCATGCCCCACAAGCCCAGTGCATACAAAAGACTGCTGAACACCATGACCCGGAATGCGCCGAAGCGGTCGGCCAGCATGCCCAGAAAAATACCGATCAAGCCCCAGCTGATGTTTTGTATGCCTATGGCTGTGGCAAAGTCCTCGCGGCCCCAGCCCATCTCCTGCGTCATGGGTTGCATCCACAGGCCAAAGCCGTGGCGAATGCCCATGGCCATAGACACAATGATGGCGCCGCATGCCAATACTTGCCATAAAGGCAAAGTTTTGTGGGAGGAGTTTTGCATGGGCTTTACTGTAACGATTTTGAGAATAAGTGATTAGCTTTGGGTTGCGCTTGTCATGGACTGTTCATTTATCCAGTGTGGAATCAGCGGTCTGTCTACAATCTCAAACCATGGTAACCAAACAATCTGAATATTCCGAAGGTTCGATACGTGTCCTCAAAGGGCTCGAACCGGTCAAACAGCGCCCGGGCATGTACACCCGAACCGACAACCCGCTGCACATCATCCAGGAAGTCATAGACAACGCTGCCGATGAAGCGCTGGCCGGTCACGGCAAAAAAATCACCGTCACGCTGTTCGCCGATGGCTCTATCGGCATTGACGATGACGGGCGCGGCATTCCGTTCGGCATGCACCCCGAAGAAAAAGCCCCGGTCATCGAGTTGGTGTTCACCCGTTTGCACGCCGGTGGCAAGTTTGACAAAGGCAGCGGCGGCGCCTACAGCTTCTCCGGCGGCTTGCACGGCGTGGGTGTCAGCGTCACCAATGCGCTGTCCAAACGCATGGAAGTCACCTCTTACCGCGAAGGACAGGCGGCGCATCTGGTGTTTCAGGGCGGAGACGTCACTGACAAACTGAAACTGCGCAAAGCCGAAAGCGGTGACCGCAAACAGGGTACGTTTGTGCGCGTCTGGCCGGATGCCAAATATTTCGAATCATCTGCTTTGCCTTTGAATGAACTGGTGCATTTGTTGCGCAGCAAAGCGGTGCTGATGCCGGGCGTCAGTGTCACGCTGGTGCAGGAAAAAGCCAAAGAAACACAGACCTGGTTGTACAAAGGCGGTTTGCGTGATTACCTCATGCAGACTTTGCACGCCGATCCGTTCATACCGCTATTTGACGGCGAAGGTTTCGCTGACGGCGGTCATGAAAGTTTTGCCGAAGGTGAGGGCGCGCAATGGTGTTTGGCATTTACCGAAGACGGTGCGCCAGTGCGCGAAAGCTATGTCAATTTGATTCCCACCAGCGCGGGCGGTACGCACGAAAGCGGCTTGCGAGACGGTTTGTTCAACGCGGTGAAAAGCTTTATCGATTTGCACGCTTTGCTACCCAAGGGTGTCAAGCTGTTGCCCGAAGACGTGTTTGCACGCGCCAGTTTTGTACTGAGTGCCAAGGTGCTGGACCCGCAGTTTCAAGGGCAAATCAAAGAGCGTCTCAATTCACGCGACGCGGTGCGTTTGGTGTCGAGCTTTGTGCGTCCGGCCCTAGACCTGTGGTTGAACCAGCATGTGGACTACGGCAAAAAACTCGCCGAGTTGGTGATTCGTGCGGCGCAGTTGCGCCAAAAAGCCGGTCAAAAAGTGGAAAAGCGCAAAGGCTCGGGTGTGGCCGTGTTGCCGGGCAAACTCACCGATTGCGAAAGCCGCGATCTGGCGCACAACGAGATTTTTCTGGTTGAAGGTGACAGCGCGGGGGGCAGCGCCAAGATGGGCCGCGACAAAGAATCGCAAGCCATTCTCCCCTTGCGCGGCAAAGTGCTCAACACCTGGGAGGTCGAGCGCGACCGCTTGTTCGCCAACAACGAGGTGCACGACATCGCTGTGGCCATCGGTGTGGACCCGCACGGCCCGAACGACACGCCTGATTTATCCGGATTGCGCTACGGCAAGGTGTGCATATTGAGCGACGCTGATGTGGACGGCTCGCACATTCAAGTGTTGCTGCTGACGCTGTTCTTTCGCCATTTCCCCAAGCTGATTGAAACCGGCCATGTGTTTGTGGCGCGCCCGCCATTGTTTCGGGTGGACATTCCTGCGCGCGGCAAAAAACCGGCGGCCAAGGTGTATGCCTTGGACGAAGGCGAGCTCACTGCCATATTGGACAAAAGCGCCAAAGACGGCGTGCCGCGTGAGAAATGCAGCATCAGCCGCTTCAAAGGCTTGGGCGAAATGAACGCCGAGCAGTTGTGGGACACCACCTTAAACCCGGATACGCGTCGCTTGTTGCCGGTGCAACTCGGTATTTTGGATTTCGCGCAAACCGAAGGCATGATCACCCAATTGATGGGCAAAGGCGAGGCTGCGGCGCGGCGTGAATTGATGGAGTTGCATGGCGACTCGATTGAAATTGATGTTTGAGGGAATTGAATTAATGTTTTAATATTACGAATATCATCAATTGAATATTTTTTTATAAAGCCATGCCCTCAAACACGTTTCCATCTGATCTTGCTTCAAAGGTTACAAGACACACTGTTAAGGAAGAACAGATCGAATATGGTTTTATCGACAAGTTGCAAGGGCTTAAGTACGTTTACCGGGAAGATATTCGCGACCGTGCAGCGCTGGAGCAGAACTTTCGCGAAAAATTTGAAAACCTCAACCGAGTCAATTTGTCCAAAGGCGAATTCAAACGCCTGCTAGACGAGATAGTCACCCCAGACGTTTTTACAGCAGCCCGCCGCTTGCGCGAGCGCAGTGCTTTTACCCGCGACGACGGTACGCCTCTTAACTACACTTTGGTCAACATCAAAGACTGGTGCAAAAACACTTTTGAGGTGGTTAACCAACTGCGAATCAATACTGATTACAGCCACCACCGCTATGACGTGCTCATACTTATCAATGGAGTGCCCTGCGTTCAAGTTGAACTCAAGACGCTGGGCATCAACCCCAAGCGTGCGATGGAGCAAATCGTTGACTACAAAAATGATCCAGGTAATGGTTACAGCAAAACTCTATTGTGCTTCTTGCAGTTATTCATCGTCAGCAACCGCACCAGCACCTATTACTTCGCAAACAATAACACGCGGCACATTGCGTTCAACGCCGACGAGCGTTTCTTACCCATCTACCAGTTTGCCGACGATGCCAACACCAAGATCAACCACCTAGACGACTTTGCCGAGCAGTTCTTGCCCAAATGCACCCTGGGTCAAACCATCAGCCGCTACATGGTGCTGGTAGCCAGTGAGCAAAAGTTGCTCATGATGCGGCCCTATCAGGTGTATGCCGTCAAGGCCATCGTGGACTGCATTCGCGATAACTCTGGCAACGGCTACATCTGGCACACCACGGGCAGTGGCAAAACGCTTACCTCGTTCAAAGCCTCTACGTTGCTCAAAGACAACCCCGACATTGAAAAATGCCTCTTTGTGGTCGACCGCAAAGACCTCGACCGCCAAACCCGTGAAGAGTTCAACCGCTTTCAGGAAAACTGCGTTGAAGAAAACACCAACACCGCCAGTTTGGTGCGCCGCCTGCTGTCTGACGACTACGCTGATAAAGTCATCGTCACCACCATCCAAAAGCTGGGATTGGCGCTCGACGAAAACAGCAAGCGCAACCAGCAACGCAGCAAAAGCGGCCAAGCCACCTACAAAGAACAGCTCGCGCCGCTCCAAGACAAACGCATTGTTTTTATCTTTGACGAATGCCACCGCTCGCAGTTTGGCGAGAACCACAAAGCCATCAAAGCTTTCTTTCCTAAGGCTCAGTTGTTTGGCTTTACCGGCACGCCCATTTTTGAAGACAACGCCAGCCGCACCCAGATTGAAGACGAGCAAGCCAGCCTGCGCACCACCGAAGATATTTTTCAAAAGCAGCTACACGCTTACACCATCACCCACGCCATTGAGTACCACGCACTGTTTAAAGCAGCACAAGCGGCCAATCACGCCGCTAACCCCAGCTTTGTTCCGCTGAACATAGCCTGCGTGTTCTCGCCGCCCGCCGAGGGCAACGCCGATGTGCAGCAAATTCAAGAAGACTTGCCGCAAGAGAAGCTTGATAACCAGGTGGACCCCGATAGCAAAAAGGCCGCCCTCAAAACCATACTGGTCGACTACAACACGCGATTCGGCACCAACCACAGCTTGAGCGAGTTCGATCTTTATTACCAAGACGTACAAAAGCGCATCAAAGACCAGCAGTGGCCTAACGCTGACTACCCAGCCGTAAAGAAGATTGACATCACCATCGTGGTGGACATGCTGCTGACCGGCTTTGACAGCAAATACCTCAACACCTTGTATGTGGACAAAAACCTCAAGCACCATGGCTTGATACAAGCGTTCTCCCGTACCAACCGTATCTTGAACGGTACCAAGCCCTACGGCAACATACTCGACTTTCGTTCACAAAAAGACGCGGTCGATGCCGCCATTGCTTTGTTCTCTGGCGAGAAGAGCGAAGAAAAGGCCCGTGAAATTTGGTTGGTAGACAAAGCCCCCTTCGTTATTGAGAAGCTTCAAGGCGCGGTGCAGCGCCTAGAAGACTTCATGCAAACCCAAGGCCTGCCATGCACGCCCGAGGCTGTGCCTCAGCTTAAAGGTGACGATGCGCGTGCTGCTTTTATTGGCCACTTCAAAGAAGTGCAGCGCCTCAAAACCCAGCTGGACCAATACACCGACCTCACCCCGGGCGACGCCGCCGCCATCGAGCACATCTTGCCCAGCGAAGTTCAGCAAGGTTTTAGGGGTGCATATATCGAAACTGCGCAGCGCCTCAAAGCGCTGCAAGAAAAATCGGGCAAAGACGAAGGCAGCACCATCACAGGCGAGGTAGACCAGCTCGACTTTGAGTTTGTGTTGTTTGCCAGCGCTGTCATTGACTACGATTACATCGTAGGCCTGATGTCGCGCTTTTCTAGCCAAGCGCCGGGCAAGCAGAAGATGAGCCGCGAAGAACTGATTGGCCTCATCAGCGCCGACGCCAAGTTCATGAACGAGCGCGACGACATTGCCGCCTACATTGCAACCCTCAGGGTGGGCGAGGGCTTGAGCGAAGCCTCTATCCGCGACGGCTACACCCACTTCAAAAAAGTAAAAGACAGAGCCGAACTGAGCGCTATAGCCACCCAACACGGTTTGACCGCCGCCGCATTGCAAGCCTTTGTGGACAACACCTTGCAGCGTTTGATTTTGGACGCGGATGCCTTGACAGACCTGATGTCCCCGCTTGACTTGAGCTGGAAAGCCCGCGCCCAAGCCGAGACCGCGTTGATGAAAGAGCTGGCGCCTTTGCTGACTAAACGCGCCCAAGGACGTGAGATTTCTGGATTGAGCGCGTATGAGCACTGACAAGCAAACAACGACGGCCGTGAACACATCCTCAAGCCCGGATGCAACAGCGGGGCGTTTTGATGGGCTGGTATCGGCCATCGTCGATATTCATCGCCAGTCGCAGACCTTTGCAAGCAAGGCCGTCAACACCAGCCTAACCGTGCGCAACTGGCTGATTGGTCACCGCATTGTCGAGTTTGAGCAACACGGAAAGGACCGAGCGGCCTATGGTGAAAAACTCTTGCCCGCTTTGGCGCAGCGCCTCGCGGCGGCCGGTCTCAAGCGGGTGGATGCCCGTGAATTGCGCCGCTTCAGGCTTTTCTACAGCGTGTATCCGCAGATTCGGGAGACGCTGTCTCCCGAATGGCTGATGAGTCCTCAGGCTGCAGCGACGGTACCTGAGCAGCCCGCACCCCCACAGCCCAAAGGGGAGGCAGCGTCTCCCACTTTGATCCACCACCTCTCCTTCTCGCACTTGGCCGAGTTGTTGGATCTGCCTAACAACACCCAGCGCCGCTTCTACGAAGTCGAATGCATGCGCGGTAATTGGTCGGTGCGCGAACTGCGCCGCCAGATCGACAGCCTGTATTACCAGCGTAGCGGGCTGTCCAAAGACAAAGCACAGCTGTCCACTAAGATCAACACGGCGGCAGAAACGCTGCAACCTTCGCACATCATCCGCGACCCCTACGTCTTCGAATTTCTCGGCCTGCGCTCGCGCGATGTCATGGCCGAATCAGATTTGGAAGATGCCTTGCTCGACCGCCTTCAAGACTTTCTGCTGGAGTTGGGCCACGGCTTCTGCTTCGAAGCCCGGCAAAAGCGCATTCTCATCGGCGATGAACATTTTTTCATCGACCTCGTTTTCTACCACCGCATCCTCAAGTGCCACATACTGGTCGAGCTCAAAACCGACGCCTTCCGCCACGAACACCTGGGCCAGCTCAACACCTACGTCGCCTATTACAAAAAACACCAGATGACACCGGGCGACCAGCCGCCCATTGGCATCCTGCTTTGCACGCGCAAGAACGATGCACTCGTCGAGTTTGCCTTGGGCGACCTGAACAAGCAGGTTTTCGTCTCTCGCTACGCTGTGGAGTTGCCCCGAAAGGAAGAGATGGAGCACTTCATCACCCAAATCAACCGGGAGGTCGGCCCGTGAAAAACGCCATCGTCCACAACGACTACAGCCGCGAAGCGCCGCCCAAGTTTGAAATCTTTGCCGACCGCATCGAAATCACCTCGGCCTGCGCCTTGCCCGAAGGCTTGACCCCCGCCGAGTTTTTTGAGGGCTACTCCATCCCCCGCAACAAAGAGCTCATGCGCGTCTTTCGCGACCTAGAGCTGGTAGAGCACCTTGGCTCGGGCCTGCCCCGCATCACCGAGTTTTATGGGCCAGAGTGCTTTCGCTTCACCGAAAACTTTTTGCGCATCACCTTTGCGGCCAGTGGGCCGGTGCATGAGGAAGAGGCGACCCCGCAAGTCGAGGCCCCAGTCGAGGCCCCAGTCGAGGCCCCAGTCGAGGCCCCAGTCGCATTGACGGATACCGACCATAAAATTTTGAGCGCGCTCGCTGCCCAGCCACTGGGCCGCAGCCCCTTGCTCAGCGAACTCGGCTATAGCCAACCTACAGGCAACTACAAAGCTGCCATGACCAAGCTGCTGCAAACTCGGCTGATCGAACCCACCATCCCCGACAAACCCAACAGCCGCTTGCAGCAATACCGCCTGACCGCACAAGGAAGGGCCTTGTTGAAATGAACCTGCCGACAAAGCAAGCGACTGCGCCAGACGCTGCCCCGTACCAAGATTTGCTCCAGACGCTGGCTGCCGCAGCCGTAACGCTGCAGATACTGCATCACCGGGCCGTTGAGGCGTTGGCGCCTACTGTCCAAGAGATATTGCGCAGCGGCAGCCGGGATGCGCAACGGATCGAACACACGCTCGATCAACTGCTGAACCATGCTTGCACGCCCGAGGGTCTGATTCTTTTCAAAACCCTCTGCCGACACTACTGGGCAATCGACCCGCAAGCCACCGCGAGCTATGTCCACGCCTACCGCGAGATGTGGGATGACGATGACCAGAGCGCCACCGAAGAGGTGCAAGCATGAATCGCAAAACAGCCAAGACCAGCACGCTGGATATCCAAGGCACCAGCGTGGCCGTGGTGTCCTCGCCCCAAGGCGACTACATCTCGCTCACCGACATGCTGCGCGCCAAGGATGGTGACTTCTTCATCTCAGATTGGCTACGCAACCGCAATACGGTAGAGTTTTTGGGCATTTGGGAGTCCATTTATAACCCCGCTTTTAATTACGGCGAATTCGCCACAATTAAAAGCCAGGCCGGGCTCAACAGCTACAAGATCAGCGTCAAAGAGTGGGTCGAAAAAACGGGTGCCATCGGACTCAAGGCCACCGCAGGCCGCTATGGCGGCACTTACGCTCACCCCGACATTGCCTTTGAATTTGGCATGTGGATCAGCCCAGAGTTCAAGATCTATTTGGTCAAAGAGTTCCGCCGCCTCAAAGACGAAGAAAGCAATCGCCTCCAGCTGGGCTGGAACCTGCAGCGCACACTCTCCAAAATCAACTACCGCATCCACACCGACGCCATCAAAGAGACGCTGATTCCGCCCGCTGTCAGCAAAGCCCAGGCCAGCCAGGTTTACGCCAGCGAAGCCGACCTGCTGAACGTGGCCCTCTTTGGCCACACCGCCAAACAATGGCAAGACGTCCACCCCGACGCACAAGGCAATCAGCGCGACAACGCCACGCTGGAGCAGTTGGTGGTGCTCACCAACCTAGAAAGCCTCAACGCGGTCTTCATCCGCCAAGGCCTGCCCGCGCCCGAGCGCCTGCACAAGCTCAACGAGATTGCCATCTCGCAAATGCGCAGCTTGCTTTCGGACCACCACATCAAGAGGCTGGCACCGTGAGCGAACAACAAAAAAGGCTGGTGCCTAAGCTGCGGTTTCCGGAGTTTCGGGGGCTTCAGAGTTGGCAACCGCGTAAGCTGAGTGACGCGTGCGAAGTAAATCCATCTAGCCCGGTACTTCCAGAACAGTTTGTTTACATTGATCTGGAGTCAGTCGAAGCTGGAAAGCTGATAACGAAGAAGATTGTCAAAAAAAATGAGGCCCCAAGCAGAGCCCAGAGGGTTTTGCATGTCGGTGATGTAATTTTTCAGATGGTTCGGCCTTACCAGCGCAATAACCTCTTTTTCGAAGAAAACGACGATTCAAGCTATGTTGCATCGACTGGATATGCGCAGTTAAGAGCAAAGGAGTCACCTGAATTTCTGTTTCAAGCAATTCATGTTGACGACTTTGTTAATCGAGTAATTGCGAAGTGCACTGGTTCCAGCTATCCCGCCATCAACTCTTCAGACTTGGCAGAAATGCTCCTCGTTGTTCCGTCATCTGATGAACAACAAAAACTCGCCGACTGTCTGAGTTCACTGGACGAACTGATCGCCGCCCAAGCCCGCAAAGTCGAAGCCCTCAAAACCCACAAAAAAGGACTGATGCAGCAACTCTTTCCCCGCGAAGGCGAAACCCAACCGCGGCTGCGGTTTCCTGCGTTTCGCGGGGATTGGGAGGTAAGAAAGCTTGGCACCGTGTGCGATATTCAACGGGGTAAGTTCTCGTACCGTCCCCGCAATGATCCGAAGTTTTTTGGAGGCCAATATCCCTTTATTCAAACTGGCGATGTTGTGAAATCAAACGGCGGGGCGGTTATTGCAAGTCAGTCTTTAAACGAGGAAGGCTTGTCAGTCAGCAAGCTATTCAAACCGACGATTGTGTTGATTACTATCGCTGCAAATATTGGAGATACAGGACTGCTTGATATGGAGGGATGTTTTTCAGACAGCGTGGTTGGGCTGATTTCGAATAAACACGTCATATCCGTCTTTCTCGAACTCATCATGCGAGGCCAAAAGGAATATCTAAATAAAGTTGCAACGACAGGAGCGCAGAAAAATATCAACAACGAAATTCTTCGGGTAGTTGATATCCAGTTACCCAGCGTGTCGGAGCAACACCGCATCGCCGACTGCCTCACCTCCCTCGACGCCCTCATCACCGCCGCCACCGAAGAACTAGACACCATCAAGACCCATAAAAAGGGTTTGATGCAGCAGCTTTTCCCCTCGGCAGAGGCGCTTGAGGCATGAGCGCTCTCATTCTCTACACGACCGATGACGGCAAGAGCCAGATCAAGCTGCGCGCTAAAGATCAAACCGTCTGGCTGTCGCAACGGGAAATGGCCGAATTGTTCGACGTCAGCACGGACAACGTGGGCTTGCACCTCAAGAACATCTATGAGGACGGGGAACTGACCCGAGAGGCAACTACCGAGGAATCCTCGGTAGTTCAAACCGAGGGTACTCGGCAGGTGCAGCGGCCAGTGACGTTCTACAACCTCGACGCCATTCTCGCGGTCGGCTACCGGGTGCGCTCGCCCCGTGGCGTACAGTTCCGCCGCTGGGCCAGCACAGTGCTCAAGGAGTTCCTGACCAAGGGCTTTGTGATGGACGACGAGCGGTTGAAGAACCCAGATGGTCGCCCAGACTACTTTGACGAGATGCTGGCCCGCATCCGCGACATTCGGGCCTCGGAAAAGCGCTTTTATCAAAAGGTGCGCGACCTGTTTGCTTTGAGCAGCGACTACGACAAAACCGACCAGACCACACAACATTTTTTTGCGGCAGTGCAAAACACCTTACTGTATGCGGTGACGCAAAAGACCACAGCGGAACTGATCACTGACCGAGCCAACGCGAGTGACCCCCATTTTGGTCTAAAGCATTGGACAGGCTCGCAGGTACGCAAACAAGATATTCTGGTCGCCAAGAATTATTTGACCGAAGACGAGATTGACACCCTAAACCGGTTGGTGGTGATCTTTTTAGAAACTGCGGAGCTGCGCACCAAGAACCGCCAAGAAATTCGCATGGCCTTTTGGCAGCAAAACGTGGAGCAGATCATCAGCTCCAACGGCTTCACGGTACTTACCCATGTGGGCAAGGTTAGCCACGCTCGCATGGAGCAGCAGATCGAGTCCTTGTTCTTGGACTTTGACCAGCGCCGCAAACAACAAGAGGCCGCAAGTGCCGACAGCCAAGACGAGGCCGAGTTAAAAGCGCTGGAAAATACCTTGAAGAAACGGGTCAAACCATGACGGACAGCAATGCATCGCAATTTGTCATTTACCAAAGCGAAGACGGAAAAATCAAGCTGGATGTGCGTTTTGTAGATGAAACCATCTGGCTAACCCAGCAGCAAATGGCAGAGCTGTTTCACACCTCACGTACCAATGTGGTGGAGCACATTGCCCATATTTATGAGGAAGGTGAGTTGGAGACGGCGGCAACCAGTCGGGAATTCCGACAGGTTCGCACAGAGGGCAAACGAGAGGTTGCTCGCAACATGACCTTTTACAACCTGGACATGACTTTGTCGGTTGGGTACCGGGTGAAAAGTGCAGTGGCTACGCGGTTTCGCATCTGGGCCACCCAGCAGCTGCGCGAGTATATTGTTAAAGGATTCTTGCTCAACGACGAGCGACTGAAAAACCCAGACCAACCTTTTGATTATTTTGAAGAGCTAACGCGGCGCATTCAAGATATCCGTACCAGCGAGCGGCGCTTTTATCAAAAGATCACTGATATTTACGCCACCAGCGTTGACTACGACCCCACGCAAGCAGAAAGCATTTCGTTTTTCCAGACCGTACAAAACAAGATGCATTGGGCCATTACAGGGCAAACGGCTGCAGAGATCATTCACAGCCGTGCCGATAAAAATCAGCCTCATATGGGACTGACAAATTGGCGCGGCAGTAAGGTGCGCAAGGCCGATGTGAGTATTGCCAAAAACTACCTCAATACCGATGAATTGGCAGCGCTCAACAATTTGGTTGAGCAGTATTTGGTATTTGCCGAAGGTCAGGCCATGCGACGGGTGCCCATGACGATGAGTGACTGGATTACCAAACTGCATGGCTTTCTGACAATCAATGACCGTGACATCTTGAAACATGCAGGAAAAATATCGCACGAGGTGGCCAAGTCTTTCGCTGAGCTGCAGTTTGAAACCTTCCACAAGGCGCAGATTGCTCAAGCTGATAAATTGGGGAGTGATTTTGACCGAGCGATGAAGCTGCTACCGAAGCCAGAAAAACAGAAGAAAAAATGACCGAACAAAACCAAAAACAACTGGGCAAAACGCTGTGGGCCATTGCCGACCAGCTGCGCGGCTCCATGGACGCAGACGATTTTCGCGACTACATGCTGTCGTTCCTCTTCTTGCGTTATCTGTCGGACAACTACGAATTAGCAGCCCAAAAAGAGCTGGGTGCTGATTACCCCAAGGTAGACGCTGAGGCCAAGCAAGTGCCGCTGGCCGTTTGGTATGCCGCTAACGTAGCGGATGTACCCGCGTTTGAAAAGCAAATGCGCCGCAAGGTGCATTACGCCGTCCAGCCTGCGCACTTGTGGAGCAGCGTAGCCCAAATGGCCCGCATACAAGACGGCGAGCTGCTGAACACCTTGCAAGCTGGGTTCAAGTACATCGAAAACGAATCTTTTGAAAGCACGTTTGCCGGGCTGTTCTCCGAGATTGATCTGGGCTCTTCCAAGTTGGGCAAAGGCTACAGCGAGCGCAATGCCGTGCTGTGCACCGTGATTCAAAAAATTGCCGAGGGCTTGGCCGATTTTTCGACCGATATTGACGCGCTGGGCGACGCCTATGAATACTTGATTGGTCAGTTCGCTGCAGGCTCGGGCAAGAAGGCGGGCGAGTTTTATACGCCGCAGCAAATTTCGGACATCTTGTCCACCATCGTCACGCTGGACAGCCAAGAGCCCAAAACAGGCGCGAAGCAGCGGCTAGAGAGTGAGATGGACTTTGCCTGCGGCTCGGGCTCGCTGTTGCTGAACGTGCGCAAGCGCATGGGACCGCATGGCATTGGCAAGATTTACGGCCAAGAGAAAAACATCACCACCTACAACTTGGCACGCATGAACATGCTGCTGCATGGGGTGAAGGACACCGAATTTGAAATCTTCCATGGCGACACACTGACCAACGAATGGGACAAACTGCGCGAGTTGAACCCGGCAAAAAAGCCCGCGTTTGACGCTATCGTGGCCAACCCACCGTTCAGTTTGCGCTGGGACGCCAGCGAGGCCATGGCCGACGATGTGCGGTTTAAAAACCATGGCTTGGCACCTAAGTCGGCAGCAGACTTTGCGTTCTTGTTACACGGGTTTCACTTCCTCAAAGACGAGGGTGTGATGGCCATCATCTTGCCGCACGGTGTTTTATTCCGTGGCGGCGTTGAAGAGCGCATTCGCAAAAAGCTGCTGCTGGATGGGCACATCGACACCGTGATTGGTTTGCCATCGAACCTTTTTTATTCAACCGGCATTCCTGTGTGTATTTTGGTGCTCAAAAAATGCAAGAAACCAGATGACGTGTTGTTCATCAACGCGGCAGAGCATTTTGAAAAGGGTAAGCGGCAAAACCAATTGACGCAGGCGCACATTGATAAGATTGTGAAAACCTACCAATTCCGAGAGGAAGAGGCGCGTTATTCACGCCGTGTGGACATGGTCGAGATTGAGAAAAACGATTTCAATTTGAATATCTCTCGCTACATCAGCACTGCAGTGGCTGAAGAACAAATCAATTTGAATGAAGTCAATGAAATATTACACGCTATCGAAAAAGATATTGTTGCTGCTAAGGCAAAGCACAACCAATTTTTGAAAGAACTCGGTTTACCGTTGCTGCCTTGAATGTAATCTCTAACCTGGTATTTTTTAATGTCCTCCGATTTATTCACGCCCGATCTACCTGATGCTCAGTCCGACGACGGCATTGCCTTAGGCCATTACGCCCAACGCGCTTACCTTGAATACGCACTCAGCGTGGTCAAAGGCCGCGCTTTGCCCGATGTCTGCGACGGCCAAAAACCGGTGCAGCGGCGCATTTTGTATTCGATGTCGCGCATGGGTTTGGGCTTTGGCGGCGCGAATGGTGCAGTGGGAGCGCGTCCGGTAAAGAGCGCGCGCGTGGTTGGTGATGTGTTGGGCCGCTATCACCCGCATGGCGACAGCGCAGCCTATGACGCACTTGTGCGCATGGCCCAGGATTTTTCTCAGCGTTATCCGCTGATCGATGGTCAAGGTAATTTTGGTTCGCGCGACGGCGACGGTGCCGCCGCCATGCGTTACACCGAGGCACGCTTGGCGCGCATCACCAGTTTGTTGCTGGATGAAATCGACGAAGGCACGGTCGACTTTCAGCCCAACTACGACGGCTCCACCGAAGAGCCCAAACAATTACCGGCGCGTTTGCCGTTTGCATTGCTCAATGGCGCCAGTGGCATTGCGGTCGGCATGGCAACGGAAATCCCCAGCCACAATCTGCGCGAAGTGGCTGATGCATGTGTGGCCTTGATTAAAAACCCTAAGCTGTCGCACGAGGAATTGGTGCAAATCATGCCCGGGCCGGATTACCCCGGCGGCGGTCAAATCATCAGCAGCGCGGCCGATATTTCAGATGCTTACGCCACCGGTCGCGGATCGCTCAAAGTGCGTGCGCGTTGGGTTATTGAGGACTTGGCGCGCGGTCAATGGCAATTGGTGGTCAACGAATTGCCGCCGAATGTCAGCTCGCAAAAAGTACTGGAAGAAATCGAAGAGCTGACCAACCCCAAGGTCAAGACCGGCAAAAAAGCGCTGACGCCTGAGCAAACACAATTGAAAGCGACGGTCTTGTCCGTGCTGGACGTGGTGCGCGACGAGTCTTCCAAAGACGCGCCGGTGCGACTGGTGTTCGAGCCCAAAACCCGCACGATTGAGCAGCAAGAGCTCATCACCACCTTGCTGGCGCACACCAGTTTGGAAAGCTCGTCATCCATCAACCTGACCATGGTCGGTTTGGACGGCAGGCCGGTGCCCAAGTCCATGCGCCAAATGCTGGAGGAGTGGATCAGCTTTCGCCAGACCACGGTGCAGCGTCGCTCGCAATTCCGCTTGGACAAAGTGCTGGCGCGTATCCATATTTTGGAAGGCCGCCAGTTGGTGTTACTCAACATCGACGAGGTGATTCGCATCATCCGCCACAGTGACGAGCCTAAGCCTGCGTTGATAGAACGTTTCAAACTGTCAGACCGTCAAGCCGACGATATTTTGGATATCCGCTTGCGCCAATTGGCGCGATTGGAAGCTATCAAGATTGAGCAGGAATTGAAAGAGTTGCGCGAAGAGCAGGGCAAGCTCGAAGACATTTTGGGCAGCGCCACATCTTTGCGCCGTTTGATGGTCAAAGAAATCGAAGCCGATGCCAAAGTGTTTGCCGATGAGCGCCGCACTTTGATACAAGCCGAGAAAAAAGCCGTGGCCGAAGTCAAAGTGGTGGATGAAGCGGTGACCGTGGTGGTGTCTGAAAAAGGCTGGGTGCGTGCGCGCCAAGGCCATGGTCACGAGCCCGGCAGTTTTGCATTCAAAGCAGGTGACGGTTTATACGACACGTTTGAATGCCGCACCGTCGATCTGTTGATTGCTTTCGGCTCCAACGGCCGTGTGTACTCTGTGCCGGTGGCGGCATTGCCCGGTGCGCGTGGCGATGGCCAACCGGTCACCACCTTGGTGGATGTGGAATCGGGCACGCAACTGATGCATTACTTTGCCGGGCCGACGACCATGACTTTGTTGCTCAGCGGCTCGGGCGGTTATGGCTTTGTGTGTTGCATAGACAACTTGATTTCACGCAATAAGAGCGGTAAAGCCTTCATCAATTTACAGGACGGCGAAACCCTGTGCGTACCTTCAATTGTTGGCGGTGGCAACGGCGCCGAGCCTTTGCCGATTGCCACGCACGTGGTGTGTGCGTCGGCAGGCGGGCGCATACTCACGTTTGACATCACCGAACTCAAAGCCATGGAAAAAGGCGGTCGCGGTTTGATGCTGATGGACTTGGAAGACAAAGACACCCTGGCCGGTGCCGCCGCTTACACAAGAAGCATTTGTATTCTGGGTGTGGGTCGCGGTGGCAAGGCCCGAGACGAAACGCTGGAAATCAGAAGCCTGAACAATGCCCGCTCAGTCCGCGCGCGCAAAGGAAAGGTGGCCGACCTGGGCTTTAAACCTACCCACGTGTTGCGAGTGCTCTGAGGCTGCTCATTTTTTAAATGCTGGAGCAATGGTCTGCAAAGACTTTGCTACCAGCGCTACCGCATACTTAGAGCGAACCGCAGAGCAAAGTCAATGCAAACATAGAGACTCACAATATTAGTCTTACTGTCTGCGAAGAATAGCGGCGTTACCTTTAGGGTCTATGGTGTGGCATTGTGGAAATTTCACCTGACCTTGAAACACTTTTTGGATTGAGTTTGTTGAAGCAGGCACAACATTGGATCGAATACTGTCTTTGTCAGCAAAGCCGGGGATTTCTACATAGGGTTCAGGCGAGGCGCTGACCATGTTGTTACCGCCACCACCGCCGCAGGCGGACAGCACAAGCACCACAAAAGCCAATGAGCAAAGACGACTGAGACATGTATTCATGATGTCTACATTCATAAAAAAAAGTAGACGAATAATATTCAATTAATTGAATTCAGTCCTTGCTTTCGCCGGAAAAGATGTCTGTCATACCGTTGGCATAAAGAGCCGTATCCCGTTCGAGTGACAGCAAAAAGCAGCGCACAAGGCCAGTGCCTGCCTTGCCGCTTTAAACAATAGTTCAGGCGCTCAGTGCAACTCGGCAATCAACTCAATTTCCACGCAAGCGCCCAGCGGTAACTGGGCCACGCCGAAGGCGCTGCGCGCGTGTGCGCCGGCCTCGCCCAATATATATACCAGCAGTTCGCTGCAACCGTTGGTGACCAGATGGTGTTCGTTATAGGTGCTGCTTGAATTCACCAGGCTTAGCACTTTGACAATGCGTTTCACCCGGTTGAGGTCGCCGCCGCAAGCGGCTTGTAGACTGCCCAACAAATCAATGGCGATGGACTCAGCGGCTTGTTTACCGGTCTCGGTGTCCATATTGGTTCCGAGTTGACCTACCCAGGGTTTGCCGTCTTTTTTGGCGATATGTCCGCTGATAAACACCAGATTACCCGTTTGCACATAGGGCACATACGCGGCGGCAGGCGCAGCGACAGGCGGAAGTTGTATGTTTTTGGCTTGCAGGCGTTGGTCTATGGTCATGGTGTTTCCCTGTAAAGAATAAAAAAGTGTGCGCTTTGAGCGTTGCAGACCGTTTGTCTGCGGTGCCAGCTATTTTGCACTTGCCGGGTTCAAGTATTGGCCGAACAATCCGATACATATAAGCCGCCAAATCAAACACACCATGCATTACTTTTTTTTCATATCTTCATTTCGCCGCCTGTTGCCGCGTATCTGCGCTTTGGGCTTGTGTTGCAGCGCACTGCTGAGCGCGCATGCCGCCAGCAACGATGTCGATGAAGAAGGACGCTTAATTGCTGCGCCTGATGAAACCGACTTGGTCGAGCGCGGTTATTTGTTTTATCCGCAACGCGTGATGCCGAAAAACCCGAAGGATAAGCGTCGCCAAGCTGCCCCGACTGCCAATGCTCAGCCCGTCGCGGGTAAAGCCGGTCCGGCATTGGTTGCTGAGCAAGTGGCTGCCACTCAAACTGAGCAGGGCGAGCAGGGTGCTGTACCCGTGACCGCTACCACCGCCAAGCCTGGTGATGCGCAGGATTCGCATGTCGTCACTTCACAAACACTGCCACCTGTGATTGTGAAATCGACTGATCCTTATGCAAAAGGATTCGACAAGCCCGTGGCTGGCTCTGTCATCGTTCAACCGCTAGAGCGGGTCAAAGCTGTCAAACTGCCAGACCACGCAGCGAACCCGCACGCGTCTGACAAAAGCGGGCATGCCTCTGAGGAGGAAAACAAACCTGTATTGAGTAAAGCCGAACAGGCCAAACTTGATCGTGCCAAGGCGGCAGAGGCCAGGGCCGAGAAGATGAAGGAAGAGCAGGCCAAAGCTGAATTGGCCCGGGCCGATCGTTTGAAACGAGCACAGATCAGAGCTGAACTGGCCAAGGAAGAGCAAGCCAAAGCCGCGCAGGCGAGAGCCGAGAAGTTGAAAGAAGCACAAGCCAAGGCCGAACTAGCCAAGGCCGAGCGCGCCAAAGCCGCGCAAGCCAAAGCCGAGAAGTTGAAAGAAGAGCAGGCCAGAGCCGAGTTGGCGCGTGCCGAACGGGCCAAGGCCACGGCGCAAGCCAAGGCGTTGAAGGCGCAGGAGGAATTGGCCAAGGCTGAAAAATTGTTCGAGGAACTCTCCAAGTTCGACAAGGCCAAAGCCGAAGCGCCCAAAGAAGAACAAGCCAAAGAAGAGGCTGGCAAAGACGAGCATGCCAAGCCAGAGCCTGCAAAAGCAGAGCCAGCAAAAGCCGAAGCTGCCAAGCCAGAGCCCGCCACGGAGGCTCACGCTAAGGACGAGCACAGCAAAGACGAGCATGCCAAGGATGACCATGCCAAAGCAGAGCCTGTTAAGAGTACACACGCTGCCCCGGCACAAAGCTCAGCCGGTCAAAAGTTGCTGCTTCAAACCCAGGAAAGCCGCTTGTTGACTGCCGCCCAATAAGCGCCTGATGCGTATCAAGTTGCCCTGATTGCTGCCGATTTCTTATTTATGTCCGCCTTCTCCGTCACGTTTCGTTGTTTGCTTCTTAGCCTGTGCCTGCTGGCAGGTGCCGGTGCTGCCGGTGCCGAATGGGCTGAGTTGTTGAAAGACGAGGAAATCACTTACGTCTGGGACAAAGACTCGGTGCGCGCCGTGCATGTGAGCCGAATTGCCTGGACCATGACCAACAACCCGGCCAAAGGTGTGAAAGCGCCTAACGGCGAGGAATACCAGTCTTCCATGGCGCGCTGGCGCATCAATTGCAAAACCGATTCTTTTATTAAATTGTCGGAAAGTTATTACGCCAAGCTCGACGGTAAAGGCCGTGAAGTGGCTTTTTACGAAGCAGCCGATTGGCGACCGCGCGACGCAGCCATCCGTCCCGGCTCTTACCTGTCACTGTTGAAAAAACAGATTTGCACTAGCGCTGACGCTGCCTCTTAGTAACTACAGTGTTTGTCTGCCAGGCCTTATGTTGCCAGGCAAGAAAGGACACTGTTGCTTCATCTCAGCGGCCCAGCGCCCTGGCTGTTGGCCTGGTTGGCCGGTACCGCAGTTCAATTGTTTCAACCCGTGCTTTGGTCTGCATCGGCTTATGCGTTGACGGTTTTGGGCGGTTGGTTGATCTGCATGCTTTGTCGTTGGGTTGCGCGACGCATTTCTTCTGCACGGTCTCACGCCTTGGTACTTTTGCGTTTTTGCGCTGCCTTGTGCGCAGGCGGCGCATTGGCGTTTGCGCTCACGGGTGCGCGAGCCTTGTGGTTTTCGCAGGATGCGTTGGATCCGGCGCTAGAAGGTGTGGACTTGCAAGTCACCGGCGTCGTGTCCAGCATGCCGCAGTGGCACAGCGACGGTGTGCGTTTCGGGTTTCAGGTGGAGCAGGCGCAGCGCATTGCAGATCAGCAGAGCGTGCAACTGCCCAGGCAACTCAGCATTGGCTGGTACAGCAGCAACTACGACGGTGAACCACGGGCTTTGCCTGACATCAAAGCAGGGGAGCGCTGGCAACTACCGCTGCGCTTGAAACGCCCGCACGGCCTGGTCAATCCAGGCGGTTTTGATGCAGAGTTGTGGTTGTGGGAGCAAGGCGTGCATGCCACAGGCCATGTGCGTGAGAGTGCAGCGGCGGGTAGTTTGAAACGCTTGCAAAGCACTTGGCAATTTCCCATAGAGCAATGGCGGCAGCACACACGCAGCAAGATTGTGCAAACCTTGAAAGAGCCGCGTTTCAGCGGACAGACCGCGGCCTTGCTGCTAGGCGACCAAGCTGGCATCAGCCAGCGCGATTGGGATATTTTTCGCATCACCGGCATTGCGCACTTAATGAGCATCTCTGGCTTACACATCACCTTGTGGGCCTGGGCGGCGCGTTGGCTGGTGTCACGCGTTTGGCGTTACAGCGATGTCTGGGGCAGGTCGTGGTGTCTGGTGTATCCGGCGTCGCTGGCAGCGTTATGGGGCGGCGTGTTGTTCGCGCTGGTATACGCCTTATTCAGCGGTTGGGGCGTGCCGGCGCAGCGTACCGTCATCATGTTGATGGCGGCTTGCTGGCTGCGTGTGAACACATTGCGTTGGCCCTTGCTCGAGCAATGGTTGCTGGCCGCTGTGGTGGTGAGTGTGTGGGACCCGTGGGCTTTGTTGCAAGCCGGTTTCTGGTTGAGCTTTGTGGCGGTGGGTATGTTGTTTCTCATGCCGGCTTCTCAGTTACCGGCTATGTCAACCGAGCCGGTGGCGAAGCAATGGTGGACAAAGCTGTTCGATGCATTGCGCCACTTACTGCGCGAACAAGGCTTCATGACACTGGGGCTGGCGCCGCTCACGCTGTTGTTGTTTCAACAGGTCAGTATCGTCGGCTTGCTGGTGAATTTGTATGCGATTCCCTGGGTCACGTTTGTGGTGACGCCGCTGGCGTTTGCCGGTGTGCTGTGGTCGCCACTGTGGCAGTTGTGCAGCCAGAGTTTGCAATTGTTGATGGTCACACTCGAACCGCTGCAAGGCCTGCCCTGGGCTGTGTGGCAAAGCGCTGCGCCGCCTTGGTGGTTGGCGCTCATAGGCATAGCGGGCGGCGCGTTGTTCATCAGCCAACGCAAACTGTGGCAGCGCATCACTGGTGCGGCATTGGTGATGCCTGTGTTTTTTTGGCAAGCAGAGCGACCGCCGCACGGCGTCGCGCAACTGCTGTTTGCCGACATAGGACAGGGCAACGCGGTGTTGGTGCGAACCGCGCAACACAGCTTGTTGTTTGACACCGGCCCGCGCTTTGGTGTGGACAACGATGCCGGACAACGCGTGCTGCTACCAGTGCTACAAACCATGGACGAACACTTAGACGCACTGGTTCTCAGCCACCAGGACAGCGACCACACCGGTGGCGCTCTGTCTGTTTACAAACAACAAAAACAAACACAGCTGTGGTCGTCCATCACCGACTCGCATTGGTTGTCGCAGCGTTTGCCCTTGCAACGCTGTCAGGCCGGGCAAGCATGGGAATGGGATGGCGTGCAGTTTGATTTCATTCATCCGCTGGCTGCCGACTACGACAAAACCATGAGCCCGAACAATCGCAGTTGTGTGCTTCGCATACGCGCGCAAGCGCACACCGTGCTGCTGACCGCAGACATTGAAGCCATGCAAGAACAGGCGCTGGTGCAAAGAATGGGTGATGAGTTAAAGGCCGATGTTTTGCTGGTGCCTCACCACGGCAGCAAAACGTCGTCGACCGAAGGATTTATAGACGCGGTGCAACCGCGCTGGGCGCTGCTGCAACACGGTTACCGCAACCGCTACGGTCACCCCGCGCCCGTGGTGGTGCAACGTTACGCGGCGCGCGGCATACGCATGCTGGACTCACCGCATTGCGGGGCTATTCATTGGCGCAGTGATGTGCCGGGGCAGGTGTTGTGTCAGAGAGAGTTGGATAAGAGGTATTGGAGGTTTGGGGGACGGTGATTCGGTTAGATAGATCACTTTTCAAGAGATCAAATAATTGTCCTATGACAATGTAGTGTCATTTTGTCAAGGAGGCCAAAAATGAGCATCACAGCCAAAGTTTTTATAAGTGAATGCAGCCAAGCCATACGCCTGCCCGCCAAGCTCTGTCTGCAATCCAAAGAGGTTCAGTTTGAACAAATCGGCGATACCCTATGGCTGATGCCTCAAACTGGGGTCGAGCAAGACATGGGGCAATAGTTGACGGCGTTTTATGCAAACACTGAGCCTTTGCCAGATGATTTTCTAAATGACAGATAGGACTTCCCCTTGCAAGAGCGCGATTGGTCAAAAGCCAACCCTCAGGTTGGCTTCTGTATTCACACTAAAACAATGTCAGCCTTTTCTGCCTGACGCCATCAAACTGTCAAACGGCATCTCGCAGAGTTGTGACCACAACACGTACTCGTCGCGGAATTTAGACCAAGGCGCATGAATCTTTTTGAACGCCGGGCTGGTATCAATCATTTCGGTCATGAATTGCTGCGAGGCTTTATAGCAGGCCTGCAATATCTCAGGCGAGAAACGCTTGAGTTGCGCGCCGTTGCTGATCAGCCGACGCAGCGCTGCCGGGTTGGTCATGTCGTACTTGGCGGTCGACCATTGGTTGGCCTCGGCAGCTGCCACTTTCAACACCGCTTTGTATTCAGCCGGCAGCGCATTAAACGCTTTCTGATTGATGAACAGCGACAACGTGGCCGAACCTTCCCACCATCCGGGGTAGTAATAGTATTTCGCCACTTTGTGCAGACTCAGGTGCTCGTCGTCAGCCGGGCCGACAAACTCGGCGGCGTCGATCACACCTTTTTCCAGCGCGGGGTACAAATCGCCGGGCGGCAGCTGTTGTGCCACCACGCCGATCTTTGTCAACACTTTACCGGCCAAGCCGCCGACGCGCATCTTCAAACCGTTGAAGTCGGCCACGGTTTTCATTTCCTTGCGGTACCAACCGGCCATTTGCGCGCCGGTGTTGCCCACGGGTATGGCCATCACGCCGTAATTGGCATAAAACTCGTTCAACAGTTCGATGCCACCGCCCACGTACATCCACGCGTTTTGCGCGCGTGAATTCATGCCGAAGGGAATGGCGGTGCCAAACCCAAATGCCGGGTCTTTGCCAATGTAGAAATAGCTGGCGCTGTGGCCGGCTTCGATGGTGCCGTTTTGCACGCCGTCCAGTACTTGCAACGCGGGCAGCAATTCACCGGCGGCGTGCAGCGTGATCTTGAAGCGGCCGTCGGTTAACTCGCTGACGCGCTTGCACATCATGTCGACCGCGCCGACGATGGTGTCTAGCGATTTGGGGTAGCTTGAGGCCAAGCGCCAGCGGATTTCCGGGCGTGAGGATTGCGCGATGGCCGGGGCGGCGAGGGCGGTGGCCGCGGTTGCGCCCAGGGCGCTGCGGGTGAGAAAGTTTCTGCGTTGCATTGTTTTTGTCTCCTTGTTGAAATGACTGTAATTGAATTTGCTAGTGTTGGTTCTTCTTTCAAAAAGAGAGCTAAATAATAATAAGCTGGTCGGGTACCAGGTGCAGTCTATGTTGTTAGGGATGTCTTGACGCAGCAAACCGTTGAAATTCTCATTGCTGCCCCGTATCCTCGGCCACCTAACCATTAGTATTTTAAAGAAGTACTTATCGGCTAATAATTATATTATAAAATATTAATTAATGATCTTAAAAAATAATTTTATTACTAGCACAAACTATGCTATTGCAAAATGTTTGTTAATCATTAAAATTATTTGAAATGAAGAATTTTATAGATTCACTATCAAAACAAGAAAAAAAAATCTTGACATTCATTCTATCGGGGTATGGAAATAAAGAAATATCAAACTTGACCAACTTAAGTCCACATACTGTTGGTACACATATAAGGCATATTTTTTTAAAAATGAATGTGCACTCAAGAGCTCAGTTGCGAGCCGCCGTTAATCACACCCCTTACGACTACTCTTCCTTAGAATCAAGAGCCAGTACAGGGTAAATAGAAATTTTACTTTCCGAATAAATGCGAATTGGCCGCATAGGTTGTTCTGGATCCACGTTGCGGGTGGTGGGTAAATTAGGTAGATCTTTGATCAAATCCAATAACTTGATGCTTTTGGTTGCGAAATTAACATTCTGAGACAAGTCATTGGTATTTTGTGACATTAACAAGGCGTTAAGTTTAGAGCGGACAACACCAACTACCGTGCCTCCTGGGCCAATCAGCGGCCCACCCGAGTTGCCTTTTTGAACTTCAGCGCTGAATTGAAAAGAATTCTTATCATCTTTTAAGCCTGATGGGCTGTTGACTATTCCTTGGGTAATTTTGGGGGCAAAGCCTTGAATACCTACGTGCGGGTAGCCAATCGTCACTACCTCCATACCAGCTGGCACACCTTGGGAATGAGACAAATACAAGAAAGAGGTGATGGCATCTACTTTAAGTAAAGCCAAGTCATTGACTTCATCAAACCGTATAAGTTTGGCTGGAAGTTTTCTTGAATCTGGAAAGATTACAAATAGGGAAGAAAATTTATTGATGACATGGTTCGACGTAATTAAATACCCGTTGTCGGTGATAAAAAAACCAGTACCAATAGAAATTTTATCTTTGGGTTTGACTTGCGGAGAAGAAGACTCAAGGGGTGGAGGTGATACGGCGCGCGGGGGGGGGAATTCTGCCCATAA
>CAMBSK010000031.1 GCA_945870575.1 Bordetella parapertussis
AAGCATTGGTGACGCATCATTCGTATTCAATAACTGTTTTATTTATTGGTGTAGGTAGCCATCATGCCGTCAAAGGTCGACTTCAGGCTGGTCTTCTGACTGTTCACACTGCCCACCAAACTGTCCATGGCGGCAAACTGCTTTTGGTAACGCGCCAACAACGCATCCATGCGGGTTTGCAACTTGGTCAGGCGCTCGCGGTACTTGGTATTCTCGGTGTTGGCGTTCTCGCTCTTGGTCAACAACGGGCCCGTGGCAGACAACAAGTTGGTCAACTTTTTGACTGCATCGCCCGCGATACCCGCGGACAAGCCGCTGTACACACTCAATTTGTTATGGCCGCCAGTGAACATCTTGGCAATGTCATCAACCCCGGTTTGCAGTGCGGTGTCCAACTTGGTTTCGTCCAGCGACAACACACCCGTTTGGTCCAGCGTAAAACCCAATTGACTCATCGATTGGTAGGTTGTACCTGGCGTGCTGGACACACCAAAAATCAACGAGCGCATTTGTTGCCGCACCATGCGGGCCGTGCTGTCTCCCACCAAAGTGGCACCATAGGTTTCTAAGGTGGACTTGGGGTTAGTGGTTTCTTTGATGATGTTGTCGAAATCGTTGTAAGCCGTGACCAAAGCAGTCAATTTGGCCTTCAGTGCAGACGTGTCACGCGCCAGATTGATACTGGCCGCCGTGGTACTTACCGCCTTGAGGTTCAAGGTCAAGCCCGGAACAATATCTGAAATGGCATTGCTTTGGCGGGTGTAACTGATGCCGTCTACAGTGACGCTGGCGTCGCTTGCGGCATAGCCGCTGGGGGTTGCAAACCCAGCGCCAAACACATTGCCCGTGTCGTCACTAGAAAGCGTGAAGCCCTCGGTTGCTCCGGTGCTGCCGGTAATCATCAGCTTATAGGGTGAGCCTGTGCTGCCATCGTTGATCAATTGGGCTTTGTAGCCGCGGTTAGATGCGTTGATCGCCGACACCACGCCCGCAGGCGTGTCGTCATAGGTTTTTTTCGTCAAGCCAATGTCAGTGATGGCTTTGCCAGAAGCAGAACTGACCACCAGACCGTTGGTGCTGTCATAGGACACACTGATGTCGGAGTTACCGTCCAAAGTGCGCAATTGCATTTGCAGATTGGTCGCCAATGAGCTCAAGTTGGCGGTCACAGGTACGGGTATGAGTGAACGCTGTGTACCCGCGATGGTCACCGTGAAAGCGCTGAAATCATTCACTGAAGGATAGGTGCCAAAACTTGCACCAGTGATGGTTGATGTGCCCGCTGTGCCCGCCAAGGCAGCGGTGTCCAAGTTGATGGTGCTTGACTTTGACAGTGTCGGGTTGTTGACCACGCGGGTGGTGGTGGCCGACGTGAACTCCAGCTGACTGCCGTTATAAGTCACGCTCAAATCAGAAGAACCGTCCAAGGCACGCAATTGACTTTGCAAATTGGACGCCAAATCAGCCATGCTGGCGGTAGCGGGTGCCGGGGTCATCGAGTAGGTTTTGCCATCGATATCGACAGAAAAGGTTTTGAAATCGTTGACAGATGGTGTGGCGGCAAAGGCGGGCGCATTGATAGACGCCATGTAGGTGGAATACGACTGAGAAGTTCCCACCGTGGGGCTAGAACTGCCCGCAATCGTCAAACCAAAACTGCTGCCAGCGTTGATGCTGGCAGAGGAAGAGGCAAAGCCCGCGCTGATGCTGCGTTGCGGCTGCGACAAGGCGTTGACCACGATTTGGTGGTCGCCCATAGAGGCTGCCGCAGTGGCGGTCACACTCACCGTAGAGGTATTGCTATTGGCTACTGTCAGCGTGTTGAAATTGTCACGGTCTTTGACTGCGCTAAGAGCGGTCTTGAACTCGCTCATCATGAACATCACCGCCGACAAACCGCTGACCTTGTTGTCGTTCTTGGCAATCTTCGCGTTGATCGCGTTTTCTTGCGGCATTTTTTCAGCGTTGACCAAATTTTGCGCCAAAGAAGCCACGTCTACCCCAGAACCTGCGCTCAATGAGGAGATAATTTTTTGTGCGTTGGCTTTGTTGGCTGCAGCCACATCCGCCGCCGTGGTTACGGCTGTGGTAGAGCTGGAGCTGACTGCTGAGGTGGCCATGGGCTTTAGAAGAGTGTCGTCAAATGAATCGGATCAGGCACAAAAAACTTGAGCCCATCAATTGATGTAATTGAACAAACTCAATTTGGAAATCTTGGCGAAACTGCTTTGCGCAGCTTCCAGCGCCAATTGGTCTTTGTTCATCTTGGTGATGGCTTCTGTGTAGTCCAAGTCTTGTATGTCAGACATGGTAGTTTTGAGCCGCAAGGTGATCTCGTCCAACACATTGTTTTGTGAATCCACCACATTCAAATCAGTACCGACTTGTGCAATGGCGTCGCTGAGTCCTTGCTGCAAGGTGTCAATTTCGCTGATGCCACGTTGAATCGCCACGCGGTTGCTGCCCTTGACCGCGTCGATCAAGTCCCCCATGGCTTGAAAAAACCCGATACCGACCCGGCCACCTTTACCGTCGTCGCGCACCACATTGGTAAACGCGTCAGAGCCGGGAATGTTTTGGTTCATGCGGCGGTTATCGCCCACGCCCACCACCATGCGGGCCTGGTCGCCTTTGTAAACGATCACGCCTTTGGCATCAGGCGAAAACGGCATTTGACTGACCCGACTGCCTGCAAACAAGTAATTGCCGTTGGAATCCTGCGAATTGGCCAGACTCACAATTTGGTTTAACAGTTCGGTCATTTCCAGTGAAATGGTTCTTCTGTCAGCCGCACCCAAGGTGTCGTTGGCTGCTTGCACCGCCAACTCTTTCATTCGGAACATGACATCGCTGGTGCTGGTCAAGGCGGTTTCTCCGGCCATCAGCCTGATTTCGATAGACTTGATATTTCCTTGGTAACTTTTTTGGCGGGCAATTTCCGACTCCAAGCGAGTCACCAACGACGCCTTGTCGGGTTCATCGCTAGGCTTAGTGATTTGCTTGCCCGTGGACAATTGCTCTTGTGTTTTGGCCAGACTGCCTTGCACGTTCGCCAGTTGCGAACTGGCGCGGTCAAAAAACATACTGGTAGAAACTTTCATGACCATGGTGTCATCTCCTTATCAACGGATTTGCACAATGGAGTCAAACAACTGACCCGAAATTTGCAATGCTTTGGCTGCGGCTTGGTAAGCTTGCTGAAAACGAATCAAATCAGCCGCTTCGTCATCTAGGTTCACACCCGACACTTTGTCGCGCGCACTTTGAGCTTGCTCGTTCACCACGGTCAAGGCCTGTTGTGTGATCTTGGCTTGTTGGGCGGCATTGCCCACGTTATTCACCTGATCGATATAACTCTCTGCCAAGGTTTTGTTGCCCACCACTTTCTTTTGGGACAAATCGGCCATGATCAGCATGTTTTCATTGTTACCAATGCCGTCATGGTTGCCGTCCACCGCAAACACATCACCCACATCAGGGGCGCGTGAAAATTTGATGGATAAACCTTGGTAATCAATCACCGGGTCAAGCACGGTGTTGTCGTAATGGCGGTTGACCAATTCGGTACCGGTGGCACCATCGATGATCACATAGCGGTCTGGCTCAATGAATTTGATCTGCAGGTTTTGATCGCGCAATTTGTCTTTGGGGTCAATCGGCTGTTCTTCATAGCTGGCCGCAATACTGGCTTTGCCTTGACCGGTGACAAACACCATCAAATCGTCAGGCACTTTGCCTTCAATATAAGCAGCTGTTCTGAAACCGAGCAAGCTCAGGTCAAACGGACTGCCGGTCTGGCGACGATCTTCAGGACCATATTCACCAAACGACAAACGAATATCTGATTTTTCAGGGTCACCCAAGCGGCGTGTCAAGCGCACCATACCGTGGAACAAATTGGAGCCTTCACTCAAATTTAGGTTCAAGGCATTGGCTGGCTTTCCTGCATCGTCATAAGGGCCTAATGCAATGGTCTCACCTTCACGGCCAGGCAAGTTTTCCAAGATCAAGTCGCCATTGTCTGCCAAACGGGCATTGACGCCGGTGGCTTCACTTTTGGACTGCAGTGCTTGCACAAACGATAACAAGTCTTTGTACTGGGCTGGCACTTTACCGCCAGTGGGCAATTTGCCCACCACCACGCCGTTGACAGTCATTTCTTTGTGAAAGTCCAACGATGCTGAGGGAATGCGTATTTCGTTGAAGATTTCGGCGTATTTCAGGTCATTGGCTTTGACCGCATCGGTGGCCAAATGTTTGCTGACCACGGTGTCATTGAATCCGCGCACCAGTCCGGTCAATACGGTGGACTTTCCCTCTGCATTGGTGGTTTTTCCAGTGTAATAAATTTGCTCTTCACCGATTTGAATCACGCCACCTGTGTCAGAAAATAAATCAGCGTTTTTCAATTCCAATGTGTCAGCACTTAAGCTGATATCGCTGACCAAGGTGGATTGCTCGGACGAAAAGAACGGGTGTGCATCAATCCCTGCATTCAACCAATCAGCGATTTTTTGCGGCCCGAGTTCTTCCCCTGCCGCCAATTTCAATTCGCCCAAGGATTCGTCATTGAGTTTGATGGCGCCCTCTGGAATCACCACCAAATCGGTAGACGAAGAAACCGGCACCACGCGTCCGCTGGCCAAGGTGGCTGCCGTCGGCGTGGCTTTGTCAGGCTGACCCAATTTGTCAAACTGCTGTTCATACAGCACGCTGGCTTTGGTGCCATAAAACACATTGGCACCGCGGTAGCCTTTTTCACCCGACTGGTTCAGGTAAGCATCGCTGTATGTCAGTGCCGAATTGAAACCATTGTCTGTGTTGAGCATCTGGAATTTTTCATCCTCACTCAACGCAACACCGATCAATTGACGGGCGTCGCGTGTCATCACATGTAACTGCTGACCAGGTTTGACGTTGTCCAAATAAATAGTGGTGTTTTCCATGCCTGCGGCCAAAGTGGTTACAGGCGCAAACAAGCGGCCACCACCTACTTCCACATTCAACGGATTGTTAGTGAATGGGTTGTTTGATAACAGGGGGTTGCTGATGCCAAGCGGCATGGTGCTGGCCAGAAAACTAACGCGCGCTCTTACATCACTGGCATTGTTTGGGTTTTCTGTCACCCGGAATAATCCGCCAGTGGTAATGCGCAAAGGATCTTGCAATAACACCCGCATCCCCACTGCAGCACTTGCGGCCTTGTCATCTATGCGCAGCAAATCCACACCAAGATGGCCGTAGCCGTCAATGCCGGAGCGTTGAATCAAATTGACTTCATTGACAAAACTTTGCGCCAAAAAATCTAGACCTTTTTGCGCGGGTTCAAGCACCTGACTGATAAACGTGTTCAGACCGCCCATGGTGCCGCCACTGGCACCAGACAAGGGTTCGGTATCGCCATACGGGTCGAGCACCAAATCGAGTTTGCTCATTGAGTTTGGGTCAAATCCAATCGGGCGCGACTTCAAGCCATCCACCACCAAACTTTGCTTCATGGTGGTTCCCAAACTCACAGACACAATACCGTTGGACGTAAAACTGGTTTTGATTCGGGCAAATTCAGAAATTTGTCGCAACAGCAAATCGCGGCGATCGAGCAATTCAGACGACTGCGCTTCCAATGTTGGCGACTTGGTCAACTGTTGGTTCACCAAGGCCAATTGCTCGGTCAATGTGTTGATCTGGTTGCCCGCGCTCTCCAAGGCTTGACGTGTTTCGGTTGATACCAATGACAGTTGACCTGCCAATTCAGCAAACCGTGAACCCATGCCTTCCGAGCTGCGTATGAAACTGGTTCGCATCACCGTAGAGGCCGGGTCTACCGAAAGACTGCGTGCAGCATTAAAAAAGGTGTCCAGCGCTGAGCTCAAGCCAACGCTTTTGTCACCCATGATGTCCATCACACGCTGGGTGTAATTGACTAAGGGTTCTTGCGTCGCCAAGTCGGTATTGCTGTTGCGTAAATTGGATTCTGCAAAAGTGTCAAACGCACGCTTGACCGCGGTGAACAACACACCAGTGCCCAAGAACATATTGGCTTGTTTGGACGGCGCACTTTGCGTCAATGTGGATTGCTGGCGTGAATACCCTTCGGTGCTGACGTTTGCAATGTTGTTACTGACCGTACCCAATGCCCGTTGGTAAGCGGCCACAGCGGTACTGCTGATACCCAGCATATTGCTCATGGCTCATTCCTCACAGGCGTCAGCGGCATGGCCTGGTCCAGGCGCAAAGGCTTAAGGGTTTGGCGCTCTAACGGCATGGCGGCTTGCACCGGCTGCTGCAAGCTCATGGGCAGCACAGGTTTGTGCAGGGGCATGGCAGGTGCCACCAAGGTATTGACGTTTTGGCGCTGCGCCAGCAAATCGGCGGTGCTAGGGCTGGCCTGGGTCTGGCTTAATTGCCTGACCACCACATCGGCAAAGCCTAAAGCGTTGCGCTTGGCCATGGACATGGAGAGTTCCTTGTCGTACATGCCTTCAAAGGTTTCCATGGCATTTGACTTGAACATGTCGGTCTTCATCACATTGGATGCCTCGCGCATGGACTTGAGCATCATTTGTATGAACAAAGCTTCAAACTGTTCAGCGGACTCGCGCAGCGCGCCCTTTTCATTGCGCTGGGCTTTGCCGCGCAATTCACCCAAAGCCCCGAAGTCCAAATAGGACTTGGCGCTGGCGGTGGAGGGGTTGCTGATGTCTGCCATGGTGCTTGAATCAGATGATGATGAGTTCGGCGCGCAGACTGCCGGAGCTTTTCAGGGCTTCCAAAATGGCAATCAGCGAAGAAGGTGTAGCGCCGATCTGGTTGACCGCGTCGACGATTTCACGCAAGTCCACGCCTGGCTTGAATAGGAACATCGGGTTTTTAGGTTCGGTGACTGCCACGTCGGCGTTTTGCACCGGCGTGGTCTGGCCCTGGCCTAAGGCATTGGGCTGCGACACATCGTTGGTGGCGGTGATAGAAACGGAGATGGTGCCGTGCGACACAGCAGCGGCGGTCACGCGCACGGCGCGGTTGATGACCACGGTGCCGGTGCGGGCGTTGATGATGACGCGTGCATTCGGCTCGCCAGGGGTGACCTCGACGTTTTCCAACATGCCCATGAAAGCGACACGCTGATTCAAGTCTTGGGGGGCTCGTACCGATATCGATGTGCCGTCGATGGCTTGCGCCACATCGCCGCCGAATTTTGAATTGATCGCAGCGACCATGGCGCTGCTGGTGGAGAAATCGTTGTCGCGCAGGTTAAGCATCAAATGCTCGGCCTTCTCGAACGGTGTATCGACCATGCGCTCGACAATCGCGCCGCTGGGGATGCGCGCCGCTGTCGGCACACCAATGGCGACTTTAGAACCGGCTGCACCGGCATCGATGCCGGTCGCTGTCAAAGCGCCTTGCGCCAAGGCATAAATTTCACCGTCTACACCGCGCATGGCGGTCATGATCAGGTTGCCGCCGCGCAAATTGGTGGCTTTACCAATGGCGGAAATATTCACGTCTATGCGTTGACCCGGTTTGGCAAAACCGGGTAAATCGGCGGTCACCATGACGGCGGCTGCATTCTTGACATCGATGCGGCTGGCTGAAGTGACTTGTTCAAAGTCGGACATGGGGCCGTCGATGCGCACACCCATTTGCGACAACATGGCTTTCATGCTTTGCGTGGTGAACGGCACCGAGGCGTCGTCGCCGGTGCCTTGCAGACCGACCACCAAGCCAAAGCCTATCAGCTGGTTGGAGCGTTGCGCGGCGAGGGTGGCCAGGTCTTTGACCCGGTCAGCCGAGACCGGCATGCAAATGGCGCAACTGAGCAGCAGTGCAATGGATTTTTTCCAGGTTTTTTTCATTTTTTTCAATCGTTACCGCATTTAGAAAGGCCAGAACTTCATCAGACCGATGGTGCCCCAGCCGGGTTTGCTGGCAATCGCCAGGTCACCCGTGCCACGGTAGGAAATTTGCGCGTTCGCCAATCTCAGCGATTGCACGGTGCCGTTAGGGCCGACGTCTTGCGGGCGGATCACGCCCGAGACCTGAATCACTTCCGTGCCTTCAGACAAACCGAGTTTCTTTTCACCGCGCACCACCAGGTTGCCGTTGGCCAGAATTTCAATCACAGTCACAGTGACAGAACCGCTCAGGCTGGCTTGTTGATCAGCCGAGCCTTTACCGGTGCTGGTGGTTTTGGCGGCATTCAAATTGATACCGTTGAGTTCGGGTTTGATCTTGCCCACCATGGTGCTGGCACCGGCGGGAATGGCTGTGTTGCTGGCGTCACGGCTGATGTCGGTGCCCTGGCTGCGCGCCGCCTGGGTAGATTCATTCAGAATGACAGTGATCAGGTCACCGATCTGGTAGTTGCGGCCACGACCGAACCAGGCATCGCTTTGGCGGTTGCCGTAAATGCCGCCGGTAGCGGGTTTGTTCTGTTCTTGCGCCAACGGGTACACCGGCGCGAAATCGGGCGACGGGGTGAGTGCCGCCAGCATGGGATCGGGATGGGCAGCACAAGCCTGCAACAGGACAATGCCGAACAAAGCAAGTAATTTTTTCATGGTGTCGGTCATCCGCCTGATCAGAGGTTTTGGTTGAGGTACTTCAACATGCCGTCGACCGCTTCGATCGACTTGGAGTTGATTTCATAGGCGCGCTGGGTTTCGATCATGTTGACCATTTCCTCCACCACGTTGACGTTGGAGGCTTCCAAAGAGCCCTGGTTCAACACACCGGCGCCGACAGTACCTGGTTGCAACAATTGCACCGGACCGCTGGAGGCGGTAGCTGCCAACAGGTTGTTACCCAGAGGCTTTAAGCCGCTCGGGTTGATGAACTTGGCAATCTGAATCTGACCCAGTACCTGCTGGCCCTGGCCGCCGACGAGTTCGACCGACACGGTGCCGTCGCGACCAATCGTCAATGAAGACGCATTACCAGGAATGGTGACATTGGGCTCCAGAAAAAAACCGGTCGAGGTGACCAGTTGTCCGGTGCCTGTCAATTTGAACGCACCGTCACGCGTGTAGGCGATGGTGCCGTCCTGCTGTTGAATTTGGAAAAAACCGTCGCCCATGATGGCCACGTCCAACGGGTTCTGGCTGTTGATCAGGTTACCCTGGATATGCAATTTTTCAGTGGCGACAACCTTGGTACCGGTACCGAGCATCAAGCCGGTAGGTGCCTGGGTGTTGGCCGTGGTTTGTCCGCCTGCTTGGCGGATGTTTTGGTAGAGCAAATCTTCGAAGACGGCGCGGTCGCGCTTGAAGCCGGTGGTTGAAACGTTGGCCAAGTTATTGGATATGACGTTCATGCGCGTTTGCTGCGCGTCCAAGCCGGTTTTGGAAACCCATAAAGCTGCATCCATCGTCTAACCCCTGTTCTTCAAATATTCAACACTTCATTACCGAGCCTGCATCAGCCATTCAACTTCATCATGCTGGCCCCGGCCTGATCGTTGTCAGTGCTGGACTTGATGATGCGAACCTGTTGTTCAAACATGCGGGCCTGCTCTATCAGCTTGACCATGGCTTCCTGCGGATTGACATTGCTGCCTTCTAAAGCCTGTGAAATTACTGACACCTTCATAGGACCTGAAGCAAAATCCGAGCCAGATGGCTTGTTGTGCGCCTTGAACAAGCCGTCTTCCCGTCGTGTCAACGGTGTTTCGCTGGCGTCGCGCAGCATCAAGGTGCCGACCAGCTCGGCGTTTTGCACGCCAGGCTGTGCCGGATTCGTGACATACACGCCGCCATCGTCAGAAATAGATACCTTCAGGTCAGGAGACACGGTGATGGGCGTGTTGCCGTCACCCATGACCGGGTGGCCGTTGCCGGTTTGCAGCACGCCGGTGACTGACAGCTGCAAGTCGCCGCGCCGGGTGAAGGCGGTTTCACCGTTGGGCGCCTGCACGCCGAGCACGGTGTGATCGTTCATGTGAATATCGAGATCCCGACCGGTGGCAATCAGCGGGCCGGGCTTCAATTGGATGAAGTCCATGTGCGCCGCCTGCGGCTGGTAGCTGGAGTCAAAGCCCTCGCCGCCAGCCTTGAAAGCCTTCATGGACACCTCGAACGAGCGTTTAAACCCGGTCGTGGTCATGTTGGCCATTTCATTTGCCAAGACCTGGCGAGCCAGACGCATTTCGGTGATTGCTGCAGAGGAATTAAAGGCTAGGCGTTCCATGTCGAATCTCTAAGGAGGAGCGTTAGGCTCTGATTTGAATAATGGATTGGGTCATGGTGGTGCTGGTCTCAATCGCTTTGGCATTGGCCTGGAAGTTCCGCTGCTCCGTGATCAAGTCCACCAGTTCTTGCGTCAAGTCCACGTTAGCCCGTTCTGTCGCACCGGACCGCACCGTACCGAAACCTGCTGAACCGGCCTCACCGTACTTGGCAGCACCTGATGTGGCCGATTTGTAATAACTGGTGTCACCAATCTGGCGCAAACCGGTGGGGTTGGAGAAATTCACCAACACCACTTTGCCCAGTGATTTCTGTGCACCGTTTGAATAAGAAGCATTGACCAAGCCATCGTCGCCGATAGACAAGCCCACCAAATCACCTTCGGGTGCACCATCTTGCGACTGAGACAACACCGCGTAAGGCGATGAAAACTGGGTGGACTTGGAATAATTGATGTTGATCGTCAATGCGCCCTTACCGTCTGGCAAGAACACAGTGTCGAGTTGTGAACCTTGTTTGGGTGACACCAGGTTACCTGAAGTATCAAAGGTCAATTCGCCTTTTTCCAAGAAAATCGGTGACCAATCTGGCAAGTTCTTAAAGCCATCTGGGCTATATGTTTCTTTGCCGAATTCGTCGATGTACATGGCCACTTCCACACCATTTATGGTTTGGGTATATTGTGTGGGTTTGATCCAGGTCGAGGTATTGCCACGACCGCCTTCTACGTTGGCCAAACCCCACTGGCTGTCACCTGACACCTTGATAAACGAGTTGGTCGACGCTGTACCCGTAGTGAACTTCAAACTGTTGTTGGCTTTGTCGTAGGCGACTTGGACACCAGACACCATGGAACCGGTCAAACCATGTTGGTCAGGCGGCCCGGCCAAGCGATTAATACCGTTTTGCAAAGCTTGCACGAAAGAATCGATGGTGTAAGTTTCTTTCGGCTCCAAGTACACCGTACCTTTGACATCATCGACCGACACCACAAATTTGTTGTTGGTCAAGTTGACGCTGAAGTTATTGTTGGCGTTGATGCCCAAAGGAGAACCCAACATAACAGCAGGCTGAGAGGCAATGCCACGAACCGCCAAAATAGAAGGTTCAACTTCATAGATACCATCGGTCGCAATACCTAGACGCTCTGAAGCGAATGTATTGGGGTTGCTGATTTTGATACTGGAATAGTCCCCTGTTGTGCCCGATTTGATAATGAACTTTTCATTCACCGTGTCGTATTCCACCTTCATGCCGTAGCGCTGAAGTTTCAAAGGACGGATGTAGTTGTTAGTGATGGATGGCGAACCAGAAATGCTCAACATATCGCTGCCGACTTCTTGAGTCAGCGGTGTGGTGATGCCCATTTGGTTGTTCAAGCCCGACAAGGTGATGCTGTTGCCCAACACGGGTTCGAAATTGAATTTTTGCGTGACAGGGTCGTAATTTGCTTTGACCATGTTGTCAACAGGTAACGCGCTGATGGCAAAATTTTTGCCACCGACTGAGACAGTAGAGGCGGTCGCGGATGCGGCATTCAATGAAAAACCTGTGATGTTTGTCACGCCACTGGCATCAATGATTTTCAAATCTTTGCCGTTGATCACGGAGACGGTGATTTTGTTTACACGGTCGGTGTCGTAGACATCAGGATCCTCCGCATTCAAAGCCGCGCGAATTTTTTCTTGCAAGCGGATGGCCAGGTCGTTAATCGGCGTGCTCGACAAGGTCAAGTCCTCCAAGGCTACATTGGTCAATGTAGTGCCATCCTCCAGGCTGAGGTCAAACGAATTGAATTCGGCGCCTGTCGGTGTCGTGCCCAACGGGAAACTGACGTTTGAGACGGAGTAAGAACTGGGCGTGATCACATTGCCGTCGTTGTCGGTGACCACATCGACTTGAACCGTGCTGCCGCCTTTCACCAAGCTGGGGTAAATGTCGTCGTCATCGGTCGGTGTCAGTGTTAATTCACTCATGAAGTTGCCGCTGGTGTCGGTCACAGTGAAAGCATTGGTGTTGGAGTCCCAGACCACTGAAGTGGTGGCGCCCTTGGCGGTGGCTCGCATCAAGGTTTGTATGTCTGTTGCCAGCAAATCCATGTGCTCTGAATCGGTTGGGTCAAATGTGAGATAGCTGGGAATTGGGTCGACACCGGTCAAGCTTGGGAACGATGCTGCATTCAATGCGATGGTGCTGGTCAAGGAACCTATGGCATCGGTCGTGGTGAATACCAAGCTGGAGAAATGGCTGAGCAAGCTTTCAGCGTCTACAGGTTCAGCGCCAAAATCAATACCCGCCAACGTGATGGTGGATTCACCACTGACCAGCACAGGGGTTGTCGGGAAAGGAGTCGCACCAGTGCTCCTGGGTGTCAAAGAAAAAGATTGAATTTCATGCCCACCGATGTCACTGACTATCAGTTTGCCGGCTACATCCGGGTCTTCTGAGATGGTGACTTGTGAGGCTTCAAAAGTGCTCCATCCCAATTCAATCAACTTGGCTTGGATTTTATCTTGTAATTCTTGCGCCATCACATTCAAATCGCTTGGATCGGTGTCTGTCAGGTCCAAGGTCACTGTGTCGCTGTTTGTGATGCCGCTGATCTCCAGCACCATGTTGTCGTAGTCACCCAACTCCAAAGCGTCAACACCGGTCAAATACTTTTGGTTGACAATGGTATTTTCTGAACCTAAGCTGATGCTGCTCAATGAAAAATCTGAAATGATGCCGCCATTGGCGTCATTGATACGTACCTCATTACCGTTTTGCACATTCACGGTCACTTTGCTCGCGGCCTCAGCGGTATAGCCCAAGCGTTGTTGCAAGTCGAGTTGTATACGCGTCTGTAATTTGGTCGTCAAATCTTCCATGGGCTTAGTACTGAGCGTGGTGCCAAGGTCAATTCGGTTGGAGACCTCGATGCCATCAATGGTCAGGGTGTAGCCTCTGAATTCCTCGGGTGTTGGTAGCGTGGTGTTAAAGCTCACGTTAGACAACACATTGCTGCTACCGCTTAACTGGCTATTGATTTTTTCAGTCACCTGCTCGTAGGTCATGTCATCAGCATCTAATTGGATGGTGCGGTTTTGAATCAACGTGCCATCTGCGTTGGAGGCAGTGATTTGGAAAGTTTGCTGTCCAGCAAAGTTGAAAAATCTTTCGTCGCCGAATTTACGGTTTAATACGTTGGTGAATTCTTTGGCAATCTCCGTACCCGACAATGCTGGTAAGGTCAACCCAGCCAAATGGTCTAAACCGACTGACACCTTGCCCGAGCCGTCGACTTCGATTTGAAATAGGTCTTTCAACTGCGAAGGCTGCAGCGTACTGAAATCAATACCTTCCAATGTGCTCAGTCGTGGGGCCTTACCGCCAGTGACCGTTGCAGGTTCAGAACTACGCAAATCGGTCAACTGATTGAGCGAAAACTTTTGTGTTTTTGCGTTGACCAGCAAATCGCCCACTTCACTTTCAGGCTTGAGTTGACCGTATTTATTCACATACAAAGGCTCACCGGTGCCGTCTGTGGCTTGTTGCAAAGCAGCTGCCACCAGCGTCTCACCCACATACACATAGGTTTGCCATTTGTTGTTGGGATCCGCCTGACTCGCATTTTGAGTTTTGGCGTAATACACCGTGGCCAAGTAACCATTGCCTCCTTTGTCATAGACGGTCAACGCAGTGCTCTTGTTGTAAGAACCCGGGTCATTACGGCTAAAGGCTTTGGTCACCACTTGCGCATCGGCCGGAAAATTCAGGCCCAATTGCACCAGCGATGTTTCTTTGGCCATGCCAGTGGTTTTTTGTGGGATGGTCAACACGTTCAAGTCACTCAAATTGGCTTTACCGGTCGAGTCAACCGACGCCGCCATCAATCGCTGGCCCGCCGAGTTCACCACGTTGTACTGATCGTTCATCATGAACGAGCCGTTACGCGTGAAGATGTCCTGGAATCCGTCAGCAGATTTCAAAGGGAAAAAACCGTCGCCGGAAATGGCCAAGTCCAGCGTGTTGGACGAGAAGTTCATGTTGCCCTGACCAAACTCTTGCGTCACGCGTTTGAGCGACACACCTTGACCGATGGTAGATGTCGCTTTTTGCAGGGGCGAGGTTGCAAAAATGTCTCCGAAGTCAGCGCGGCTGCGTTTGAAACCCACGGTACTCGCGTTGGCAATGTTGTTCGATGTCACGCCCAATTGAGCAGTCGCTGCGTTCAAGCCGGTGAGTGAGGTATAAAATGACATGTGTAAGCTCCGTTATGTACTTTGTTCAGTGATTAATAAGCGATGCGCTTGACATCAGCCATATTGACGCTCATGCCACCATCGACCTCCAACAACCAGGTGTTGTCGCCAGTGCCTGCATTGGAAACGCTGCGCACCGTGGACAAGGTGTTTACCGTGGGTTGCAGGGCTTTGCCCATACTGCTGGCCAACACTTGCATGGTGTAGCTTCCGTCTGGCATGGCGGCACCGCTGTCGTTGTAGCCATCCCAGCTCAAACGCATGGGGCCAATCGACTGGGCCCCAAAAATTTGTTTGCGCACCAGTTGTCCTTTTTGATCAAAGATCTTCATTTGCACGCCATCTGCACCGGTGGACAGATCGACATTGGCCTCGACAGGTTGACCGCCCAACAAAATCAGCGGGCCATTGGGCACTGCCACTCGGCGACCAATCATGGCCGCACCGGCGAGCATCTTGTCACCCTCCAAACTCTTGACCATGGTCTCCATACTGTTCTTCATGGCGCTGGTCGCCTCAAGTTGCGAGAACTGAGCGAGTTGCGCCACGAATGCCTCGTTCTTCACCGGATCCAATGGGTTCTGGTTTTTCAATTGCGTGGTGAACAAGGTCAAAAATGCGCCTTGATCCATGGTGTTGGACGGCGCTTTGACTTTGTTCTTGGCGATGTACTCTTCGTAACTCACGATGCCGTTTGGCAAAGGTGCTTTGGCTGCGGTGGGGGTGGCCATGTCAATTTGCTTTCAATAATCAGGATTTGGTGATTTCAAGTGTGCGCAACATCAGTTGACGCGCGGTATTTACCACTTCAACGTTGTTTTGGTAGGAGCGTGAAGCAGCCATCATTTCGACCATCTCCTGCATTTCATTCACGTTAGATAAATAGATATAGCCTTTTTCGTCGGCTGAAGGATTGCCCGGGTCGTACAGACTGCGAATAGGTGTCGGGTCGTCAACCACCTGGTCGACTTTCACACCGCCTTGGTAGGGAAAACCGGCGTTGGTGAATTCGTCTTTGACCAGCGCCTTGAATACCGGGCGTTTGGCGCGAAAGGCTTCACCTTCAGTTTTAGCAACCGTAGAGGCGTTGGCCAGGTTGGATGCAGTCGTGTTCATGCGCACCAGCTGCGAGTTGAGGGCGGTGCCGGCGATGCCAAACACACTGTCAAGGGTTCTCATGGTTTATCAATCCCCTTTCAAGGCTTTACGGATACCGCCAATGCGGTTTTCCAGAAAATTCAAGGTGGTCTGGTAATCGGCGGCAGCCTGACCGAACTGCGCCTGCTCGACGCTGATCTCGACGGTGTTGCCGTCAAAAGAGCTGTTGAAAGGCACGCGAAAACGCTTGCCATCGTCGGGTTGTTCTTCTAATGCCGCGTAATGTTTGGCATGGGTCGCCGATATGTATTCACGGCTGGTTTCCTTGAGCATGGCCTTGAAGTCCAGCTCTTCGGCTTTGTAATTAGGGGTGTCGGCGTTGGCGATATTGCGTGACAAGGTTTCCAAGCGCTGACTGCGTACGCCCAAAGCCCGCTCGTGTATGCCAAAGGCTCCACTGAATATATCCATCGCACACCTCCCCGGTTGTTGATTCCGCCGTTTTCACGACACTTGGTGCTCAAGTTGAGACACCTCCGGTCGATAATTGCAAAATGTGTGCCACCTGCTGTGTGTCAATCTTTGTGATACCCGTCATCAGCTACGGCGGCAAGACTTGACCGTCCCGGCCTCAGATTGGCAATGGCTTGCCGCTTACCTGACGTAGTCCTGGTTCAGGTAAGCACCTATGCGCAAGGCCTGGGCGCGGCTGACTGCATTGGATGGCGTAGGCAGATTGACTGCAGCCGGCGTGTTTTGCGCCAAGGTGGCGGCAGCGCTGGCGGGCACATGCCGTCCCAAACGTTCAAGCGCGTTTTGATACAAGCCTTGCATGATGGAGTTGCGGGTGATGGGCGCTGACTTGTCCCGGTTCACATACAAATGCGTCGCCTGGCTGCCCGCGATATTCAAACTGGCATCCGGCGCTTTTTCACGACGAGCCGAGGGCGTGAGCACGGTCAGGTACAAATCGTCCAGGCTGGTCGGACCGCCGCTGCGCAAACCGGTTTCGTCAAAGTACTTGGACACCATGTCTAACTGTTGTAAGACGCTGTGGCCCAGAATCGCCTTGGGGTTGCTGCCGAAACCGGCGCTGGCGGCACCGCGGTCCGGGCCGTCACAAAACTGGATGATGCCGTGACAGCGGTTATTGGTCGCTTTGGGGTTCATGCCGTCGCTTTCCATCAGCGTCAAGCGGGCAAAGTCATCCGGCGCGAACTGATAAGTGCGCGACATGGTCAATATCTTGTCGTAGACCTGCTGGCGCTCCTCAGCCGGAATAAACCCTTTGGCCACCGCGCGGTCCAAGGTTTTTTGCAGCACCACGTGGTTGGCCGAGGCGTTGGCTGCGCTTTGGCGCATGATGGACACCGCCTTGGGATGCGCCGCCGTGTTCAAAGAAAAGGCTGTCTGAGCCGCTGCCGGGCTGGCCGACGGGGTAACGGCTGTGCCGTTGGCGCCGAGCGCCGAGAGATTCAAGCGCTGGCCGGGGAAAATACGGTCCGGGTTGCTGATGCCGTTGGCGCGCGCCACGTCCTGAGCCAGTCGGCTCGCCTCGTTGTGCGACACCGGGCGGCCTGCGGCCTGCATTTCCCGTTTGACGATACCGCTCAAGGTGTCGCCATCCTTCACCGCCACACTGGGCACCTGCGGGTTCAATATCGTCGATGAATTGACACCGGTCTTGCTTTGCAATTGCGCCAGCGTCTGGGCAAAGCCGGTCCGCAAGGCGTGTGCCTCGACCGTTTGCCTGGCCGTCAGGGTTGACGTATTTGGAAGTACAAAACCTGTTTTAACGATTGCTTTGGGGTCAAAATTGAAGTTCATCTGGCGCTCTGCAGGTTGAAAAAATGCTTGGCATCGAAATTGCATCGGGTATGGCACTGGCATCAAAAACGTCAAAACTTTCACACCCTTGGAGAACATATTGCAAACACTGTGCCGAACTTCAAAAACAGGTAAGTACACCGGCTTGCTTGCACTTGGCTGCGCCACAGTGCTGCTGGCCGCCGTCTGGCGCCAAGCCGGTGCGCAAAACTCCCAAGTGCCCAGCCCGGGTTGGCCTTCGCTGGAACTGGGCGCGCGTCAATTTGTCATGGACACCTACAAACTGGAGTCACCGCTGGTGAGCATTCTTCCCATGGACAGCCGCATCAAAATCCGAACTTGCGACCAGGACATCGTGTTTGACCAACCCTATGGCAACAAGCAAAGCGTGCGCGCACGCTGCGCCCAGCCAGTCTGGCAACATTTTGTGATGGTGCAGATCAAAACAGGCATAGTCGCCCAACTGGCCGCCGCCACCCAAACCACTGCTGTGCTCAAGCAGGTGTGGATTTCCACCCAACCGATCAAACGCGGCACCATGGTGCAGCCCGGTATGTTCAAAACCATTGAAATCAGCGTTCCTGCGCATGAAACCCGGTTTGTCAGCGATGAGCGCGAACTCACCAACACCGAGTTGCTGCGGGACCTGCCGGTCAACACACCGATCAAAATGCAGGATTTGAAACAAGCAGCCATGGTCAAACGCGGTCAGCAAGTCATCGTTTCCGTCGGCGGCGAAGGCAAAGGTTTTTTGATCACGGTCAAAGCCGAAGCCCAGCAGGACGGTCTGCTCGGCGAGCAAATCCGCTTGAAAAACCCCGAATCGGGCCGATCTTTAACTGCAGTGGTCACCGGCTTGAACATGGCCAAAGGCCTTTGAAACCGTTAATGATTCAAAAAAAATGAGTATCAAATGATTCAATTACAGTTTTTTCAAGATTTTTCAATGATTTCGCTCAAGTTCAAGGATATCGAGACGATACAGTCGATGTCATGCCATAAGGTTTATGTTTTTAAGTTAACAAGGATTCAAAATGTCTGATCCCATCTCCTCTAGCTCAGCGCGGATTTCAAGTTCCAACTCTGCCAGCCGCACCACGCTGGACAAGTTGAACAATAAATCTGTCGCAGTCAAATCCGACTCAGCCACCGAAACCAAAGCGCCCGCCCGGTCGCAAGGAAGCGATACTGTGAATCTCAGCAATGTCAAAGACCGCATCGATGCACAGCCTGACTTCGATCGCGCCAAGGTCGAATCGATCAAGGCCGCGATACAGCAAGGCAATTACCCGGTGAGCCCGCGTCGCATTGCTGAAAACTTTGTGTCGCTGGAAAAAATGATCCAAGGCTGAGCACACCCACATGACTGATCACGCCCTGCTTGACGAATCCGGCACGCTACAACTAGCGGATACGCTGGTCGAACAATTGGCGGATTTGCTGGAACGCGAATTCGAAGCCCTGAAGGCGCAGGATCTGGATCAGTTTGAAATTCTGCTCAGCGGTAAAAACCATTTGCTGTCCGAACTCAGCCGCTTGACCGGCGTGACGCAATTGGCCGACGCCGACAAGCTGGGCTCGCACTGGAACGATTTCCGTACTCGCATGCTCAGCTGTCGCGACATGCACCGGCGCAATGAAATCCTCATCATGCGCAAACTCGACGCCATCCGTGGCGCACTAGAAAGCCTGAATGTGCACGATCCGGCAAGCCCGGTCGAGGTCTACGACCGCTTAGGTCAAATCAAACGCATACGCCGTTTAAGAAGCTTTACCGAAGTCTGAAGCTTTGGCAGGCTGCTGCGGCAGCTCTTTTTCATCGCCGGGCTGCATACCTTTGAGCCAATACACCCACGACAAAATCACCGCCACAGCGGTATACATATCCTGGGTGATTTCTTCCCCCACCTCGAGCTTGCTCAGCAAGGCCAGCAGCTGCGGGTCTTCGGCCACATAAATGCCCTGACGCTTGGCCTCTCCAATGATGCGTTGCGCCAGTTCGGCCTGCCCCTTGGCCACCACGCGAGGGGTTTTACGCTGTCCGTATTCAAGGGCAATGGCTTCAAAAGGGGTTTTCATGGGCGTCCTCTGTTCAAGCCCGTGTATCGACCACTGAGCCGCGGGTGCCCGAGGATTCCACCGCCCGCGCCAAAGGCCTGGGTGCATGAAAGATCTGAAACGATTGCAGATTCAAACCGGCGGCTCCCAACTCCAGCCCTAAATCGGCGGCGCGCTGGCGCGCCATCTCAGCCACATCCCCGCGCAAGGCCCACATCACCAGATCAACACCAGTGCTCTGGCTGATGGTGGTGTTGAGCCAGATTTCACCCAGCGTACGGCTGCGCGAATGGATATCCACCGTCAAAGGCGGTTCCTCCTGATTGGGTTTGCGCGCAGGTTTTTGAAAATGCAAATCGACCGGTTCATGATCCACAAAGGGCAGCGCGATATGCAAAGACAACTCGCCATTGACCCATTTTTGTGCGCTTTGCGCCTGCGCTGCTTCGAGTTCGCGGGCCGCTGATTCCAGTTCGCGGCGGCCTTCTTTGATCACGCCTTCGAGGGTTTCCTGTTGAAGCCTTCCCAGGATTTGCCGGATCAGGGATTTCGGATCGTCTTCGCCGGTCAGTCCTTGCGACAACAGGTTTTCCACACTGCGCGCCTGCCCGCCCACCAGGCGCTTGAGCGTCATTGGATTGATTTGCGCCATGGAACTTCGTAGCTGCAACAAACGTCTGACCAGATCGGACACTTCACTTTGACTGCCCCAGGAAGTGAGCGCCGGGTTATTGAGCAGACGGGAAAAACTCTCGAAACCGCCGGGCTGTGTCAACAGCAAACCCAGGTTGGTGTTGAGCGAAGACTGCAAGGGGCTGTTGAGCCCGGCGGGGTTGTTCATACCAAAGCCGGCAGTGGCCGCATTGGCACCGGGCGTTTGCCCGTTAGCGTAGGCCTGAATTAAAAAACCCCAACTGCCTGCGCCGTTGTTGCTGACACGCAAAAACGGTTTGTCGCCGTCTTTCAGCACCCAGCCGTTAGGCAAATCAAAGGAAAATTCTTTGAGCCATAAACGCACCCGCTGGTCCCGCACCTCGGCCACGGCCTGCACGATTTGTCCGTCGCGCAAACCCAATTGCTGCGCCACCGGGGTCTGTACCCAGAGGTTGCGCATCTCCTGTTGCACCGGAGAAACGCGGGTGGCGGCGGAAACAATATCTGGACCGAGCATGGGCCATGTCCTTGCAGGTCGCCCGGGGGCAACGGTAATTCAGGGGAAACGCACCCAACTGCGTTTGCCATCCTGCACCGGTTGATTGTGCCCTGAGCTGTGGGCTACCGCTCCGCCGCCGCCGGTCGGGACTGCCGGGGTAGCGACAGGTGTGAACTGGGGCGACGGGCTGTTCACCGCCATCACAGTGGCCACTTCTGTAGGACTGCCGGCTATCACCGGTGGCAACAGTTTTTTGGCCAGCTCCAGCGGATCCGGCAAAGACAGGGTGGAACCAGGGATCATGTTTTTCGGATTACCTTTAGTGAATGCCTTGGGATTGTTTTGCACCAGCGCGTCGCGCAATATGTCGCTGCGCAGCGGTGTGCTGCCATAAAACTTCTGCAACACCTTATCTACCGTGTCACCCTGCTTGGTTTTGTAGTTGCCGAACTCAGGCAATCCGCCCAGGTCTTTTTGCGGCAGCGGCTTGGCCGGCGGCAACTGAACGCCTTTGACTTCGCTTTTCACGGTGGCTACGCTTTTGACGGCTTTTTTCACCGGATCGCTTTTGGCGTTATCAGCCGATGCGGGCAACTCCAAGTCATTTAAGGTTTTAGGCAGCTCCAGCGGCGGTTGTTGCTTGAGGGACTCGTTGGCAAGCACGGTACTGGTCAGGCCGCTTAACAACAGCAAACCAGCCAGGTAACAAGTGGTTTTGGACAACAACATAGCGGCTCCTTCAGGCAATCAAGGTATTTGGGGAATGGCAATCCACTGGGATTGGCTGGTGATTTTGGCCGTTGATTTGACCTTGAGTTCAGCATAATATTCGCTGACAGACACAACCTCACCCATGGCCAGGCTGTCAAAGGCGCGCGGTTCAAGCGCGCGCGAAGGCAGTTGCAGCTTGTCGGTCAAGACCATGTACATGCCGGGCTTGACGCCGCTGTTGCTGCCACCGGCAATGCGCACCGATTCGCTTCTGACCTTAATCACTTCAAATTGCGGCACACGACAGGACAAGACGCGTTCCATGCCTGTGACAAAGCCTTTTACGCTGGCTTGAATCTGAGCCAGCACCACCGCGTCCAAAGGCTTGGGTGAGTTGGAAACCAGACGCGACTGATTGACAGTGATTTTCTGTTCGGCCTGGTAAATGCCCTGAGACTGGTGGCGTGACAGCAATTCCCAGCGGATGTCATAAGTGATGGATTCACCGCTGCTGTCACGGCTCGGTGCCAGGGTCAGCTTGAGTTGCCAGGGGACAGTTTGTTCGCCCTGCCCCATCAGTTTTTGTTCGTAGGTATCGCTCAAGGGCTTGCGTTCATTCAAGCGCCAGTGGCTCGCTTGCTTGCTCAACAACGCTGTATGTTTTCTGAGCTGCTGCTCGAGCATTTGCGCTTCCCACTGGGAACCGGCCGGTATGTTGACCAGCTGCGAATCCCACAGCATCTGGTGCCAAGCTACCGGTTGACCGGCGGTTTTGCAGCCGTCGACCGGGATGTTTTTGCTGTCCATTTGCACACCAGAGGCCTTGGGTTGACCCTCTATGTCGCGGCCGTAGGCCATGACGCGTATGCCGCGCACTTCCATGCCGGTGACAAAACTGCTGGCTTCGCGCAATACACCGTGACCGTCGATGAAAGCACTGGCACGCACTTGTGTGGGACCTTCCATGGCACGCACCACCAGCGCCTGACGAATGGCCTCGAGCCGGTCTTCGGCGTTCAGCGGTTCAGACAACACAGCAGCGGCTGAACACAGGCTCAGGCAGCCGAGAAAAAGGGCACGCAGTTTCATCTAAGACTTTAGGTAGAGGATCAACGGTTACCGCGTGTGGCGATTTGCGTCAAATACAGCATGCGCAAATCCTGCACCGCATTGCGGTCCAGCGACAAAGTAGTCTCATACGTGTCGTCACCAACCGGCGTGATACTGACCAGCGTAGCGCCGTAAATCACACCTTCGACACGGGTGCGGAAGGTGTCGTTCAACACCGTCATGTCAGCCACGGTGGTGCTGGCGTCCAACTGCTGACCGTAAACCTGTTCGGTCAAAGCACGGTAAGCATCAAGCTTGGAAGCGCGGATGGCAAGCAAACGTTGCTGTGCAGCGTTCTTGTGGTTTTGAATGCTGATGACGGCGTAACCGGTGGCCACCATGTTTTCCTTGCGCTCGAGCATGGGCGTGATCATGGAAGCAGGCGCGGGCTCAGTGGCATTGCTGGTCGCTGCTCTGCCCGGGGCCACAGGCGCAGGTGCAGCCAAGGTGACGACAGGTGCAGGTCCGGCGACTGAGGGGCGCATGGACTCGCAAGCACTCAACGAGGCCAGCGCAACAAGGGTCAAAGTCAAACGGTACAACATGGTGATTTCCTCTCAATATGGAGCAGGTGCTGCCCGGCTCATCCAGACACACCTGCTTCAAGGGGTACATGCGAAGAATCGACCGCTTGGACGGGTTCTTTAAAAACTAATACGCTTGAGTGTCGAGTACTTTTGACGGCTTGTCAGCCGGGCTGCATCAGCGACAATTGAAACTGCATGAAGTCGCAATCTTTTTTCATCGGTACCAGCCCTATTGCGCAAGCCTTGCGCCGCTTGGTCACCACCATCGCCAACTCCAACGCCACAGTGCTCATCACCGGCGAAAGCGGTACCGGCAAAGAGCTGTTAGCGCGCTCGCTACATGAACAATCCGACCGTGCAGGCAGCGCTTTTGTACCCATTAACTGCTCAGCCATACCCAAAGAATTACTCGAAAGTGAACTCTTTGGTCACCGCAAAGGTTCATTCACCGGCGCAGTGGCTGACCGCATAGGACGCTTCGAGTTGGCCCACGGTGGCACCATTTTTCTGGACGAAATCGGCGACATGACACTGGACATGCAGGTCAAGTTGCTGCGCGTGTTGCAGGAACGCTTGATCGACCCGGTGGGTGCCACGCGCCAGGTTCCCATCGATGTGCGTGTCATTGCCGCCACACACCGGGATTTAGAAGCGGAAATACAAGCCACGCGTTTTCGCGAAGATTTGTACTATCGGCTTAATGTGTTGCCAGTGGTCACGCCACCTTTGCGTGAACGCCGCGAAGATATACCCGAGCTGCTGCGTTTTTATGCGGACCACTACAAAGTCGGCAACAACAACTCGGTGCGTTTTTCACCTGAGTTTTTAGACGCGCTGGTCAACTACCCCTGGCCCGGCAATGTGCGCG
>CAMBSK010000032.1 GCA_945870575.1 Bordetella parapertussis
ACCGCTTTGCACATGTCGTACACGGTGAGTAAAGCGACTTGCACCGCGGTGAGTGCCTCCATTTCCACACCGGTTTGGCCGTGGGTTTCGACGGTGGCGGTGCAACTGACGCGCGCCGGGTCGTGGTGGATGGAAAAATCTACTGCCACCCGAGTCAGCGCCAGCGGGTGGCACAAAGGAATCAGGTCTGAAGTTTTTTTGGCTGCTTGAATACCGGCGATGCGGGCAATGCCGATCACATCGCCTTTTTTGGCATTTCCCGCTTCAATCAAGGCCAGCGTGGCGGGCAACATGTGAATGTCACCTGCGGCGACAGCAATCCGGTGTGTGCTGGTTTTGGGGCCGACATCGACCATGTGGGCCTGGCCCTGGGCATCAAAATGGGTAAGTGACATGCATGACAATCTGATGGATAAAAAAGCCTGAAAACAACTGCCGGGAGACGGCAAGCGTTACAGGGGTAACATCATTCCCCGATCATACGGTTTTGCTTCGTAATCTTGAAAAACACCATCAGTTGTTCTCACTACCTGGCTTGTCTGCTGTCACTGTCACTTACAGCCGGTAGTCCGGCGGCACTTGCACAAACCCAGCCGGCCCGTTTACCGCATATAGGTGACGGCAACAGCATGAGCGTGCCGCAGGAGCGCAAACTAGGCGAAGCCATCATGCGCCAGATCATGCCTGACCCCGACTACCTGGACGACCCTGTGTTGGTGGATTATTTACAGGACATCTGGCAGCCATTGAAAGAGTCGGCCAAGCAGCTGGGCAATCTCACCCCGGAGTTGGACGAGAGTTTCAGCTGGAGTCTGTTTCTGGTGCGCGACCGCTCGGTCAATGCTTTTGCCTTGCCGGGCGGCTACATGGGTGTTCACCTGGGATTGATTGCGGTGGTCACCAGCCGGGACGAATTGGCAGCGGTGATGGGGCATGAGTTGAGTCACGTGACCCAGCGCCATATCGCCCGCATGCAAGACAGCCAGGGCAGACAAACGCCGTGGATGATCGCCAGCATCATGCTGGGCGTGCTGGCGGCCAGCAAAAGCCCGGATGCCGCCAATGCCTTGATCATGGGCGGTACAGCATCTGTGGCGCAAAGTCAGTTGAATTTCTCAAGAGACATGGAGCGCGAAGCTGATCGCTTGGGCTATGCCGTCATGACAAATGCCGGGTTTGAGCCGCAAGGTGTGGTCGGTATGTTCCAGAAACTCGCGCAGGCCTCGCGCTTGAATGACAGCGGCGGTTACCCATACTTACGCAGCCACCCCTTGACCACCGAGCGCATAGGAGATATGCAGTCGCGCATGGGCACAGAAGTCACTCAAACCAAAGCACGTCCGCAGACCATGGCGCATGCTTTGATGCAGGCCAGGGCGCGCGCTTTGATGAGCAAGCGTGCAGAAGAAATTCAAGATCTGGTGCTGGCATATGAAAACGAAACCAACACCCGAATTACACAAGCCCAGCAGGCAGGGTTGATGTATGCAGCAGTCATGGCCTATACCGAGCAAAGACAAGCTGACAAAGCATTGCTTGCTTTGAACCGTTTGCTGGCATTGAGCGCGCATGATGAGCAAGGCTTGAGCGCCACTCGCTGGTTGGCGGCGGATACCCAGCGACGATTGGGCAGGCATGCCGAATGTCTGAAATTTTTAAACGATGTGTCTGTATCACGCGCCCGTTTGCTGTTGCAGGCGCAATGCCGTGTCGCGTCTCAAAAGCCGGCATTGATCGAGCAGGCCGCAGACCAATTGCAACTTTGGCTGGCCGACCATCCCAAGGATCCGCTGGCATGGGACGCGACCGCCTACGCCTATGCGCAAAGCGGTCAAGCTTTACGCGCCTTGCGTGCTGAGGCCGAAGCCAAAGCCGTGCGCTTGGACGAGGTCGCCGCGATTGACCGTTTGCGCGCCGCTCAGTCGCTGGCGCGTGAGCTCACACAACAAGGCAAGTTGGATCTCGGCGGCCAGCAGGAAGCCTCCATCATCGATGCGCGCTTGAGAGCGCTTGAGGCAAAACGCCGCGAGTTGTTGCAACCGAATAAGTGAACGCCAACATGGCACCGCAAAGCATACACATCACAGACATTGAAGCCGCTATTAACTACTGGCGGGCATTGAAACCCTCGCCTGACGGGGTGACGCTGGCGTCCGAATTGCGCGCGCTGGCCGAGGTGTATGCGCTGATGATTTACCACCGACAGGATGAGGCGGCGGAGCAAGGCTTTCCACCCAAGGCTTATGCGGCCTGGCGCGACTGGTACGACACCACGCCCGACACGCCGTGCATCGCCATCTGTTCGACCAGCCAGGGCGACCCGGTGTGTAAAGGCTGTGGCCGCAGTTTTGAAGAGGTGCAGTACTGGACCGAAATGAGCCCCGGTGCCAAGCGCCATGTCTGGCGGCGCATCACTTTGTCGCGCTCGTCCTGGCGCTTTAACCGGTATGCGGAACGGGCTGCGGAGGGTGTGAACAATACTTAGCCGTCAGCATCAAGGAGCACATGCTCTGGGATGATTCCTGCAAACAATCCGCTGGTTGACGGTTTGAAGCGCAAAAACAAGCAGCGCTTAAACGCGATCAGCCAGGCTAGCCGCCAGCCCGGTATAACTTGCCGGTGTGAGCGCTAGAAGGCGTTGCTTTTCTGCTTCGGGGATGGCCAGTGTCAGAATCAGTCCGTGCAAGTCTTCGCGTGTCACACGTTGACCGCGTGTGACTTCTTTCAATTGCTCGTAAGCCCCGCTGACACCGTAGCGGCGCATCACGGTTTGTATCGGTTCGGCCAGCACTTCCCAGGCGTTGTTCAAGTCAGCTTGCAGCTCAACCGTGTTGAGCTCCAGCTTGTTCAAGCCTTGCAGCAGCGACTGGTGCGCCAGAACAGCGTAGCCGAGTGCCACACCCATATTGCGCAACACGGTGCTGTCGGTCAAGTCGCGTTGCCAGCGGCTGACCGGCAGTTTGTCGCTCAGGTGGCGCAGCAAGGCATTTGACAAACCTAGGTTGCCTTCGGCGTTTTCAAAATCGATGGGATTGACTTTGTGCGGCATGGTGGACGAGCCGATTTCACCGGCTTTCAAGCGCTGCTTGAAATAGCCCAGCGACACATAGCCCCAGATGTCGCGCGACAAATCGATGAGTATGGTGTTGGCGCGCGCGGCGGCGTCAAACAACTCGGCCATGTAGTCATGCGGCTCGATTTGTATGCTGTAGGGCTGAAACGTCAAACCCAGACCCAAAGCGTCGGTGGCAGACGACGGCGCGTCGGTGGTTTCAATCACGCGCTTAGCAAATGCTTCCCAGTCAAAGTCGGCGCGCGCAGATACATGGGCATTGAAGTTGCCGACCGCGCCATTCATTTTGGCCAGCAATGGCACTTGCGCTATGCGCGATAGCGCGGTTTCCAAGCGGACCAGCACATTGGCCATTTCTTTGCCGACCGTGGTCGGGCTGGCGGTTTGGCCGTGGGTGCGGCTGAGCATGGATTCGTTTGCATACTGGTGCGCCATCTCGCGCAATTTGTCTGCCACCTTGTGCAGACCGGGCAGCAGCACTTGGGAGCGCGCAGCCTTGAGTTGAAGTGCATGGCTGGTGTTGTTGATGTCTTCGCTGGTGCAGGCGAAATGTATGAACTCCAGCGTGGCAGCGAGCTCGGTTTTCAATGTATTGGACAAACCGGCTTGCTGGCATTGCGCCTTCAGCCAATACTCCACCGCCTTCACATCATGGTTGGTGGTTTTTTCAATCTCTTTGATCGCCAGTGCATCGGCCGCTGAAAAATCCGCCACGAGTTGGCGCAAAAACACGCGCGCTGTCGGGGAGTAGGGCTTGAACTCGGGCATGCCGCTGTCAGACAAGGCCAGCAGCCAGGTGACTTCCACTTGCACGCGTCTGTGCATAAAACCTTGCTCGCTCATCAAGGGGCGCAGCGTTGCGAGTTTGGCCGCGTAGCGGCCATCGAGCGGAGACAAGGCAGAGATAGTGTGATCAGTCATTGCTGGATTTTAGGGCCAGCGTCACAGGCGAAAGACCGAACGATTTGTAACGATAAAATAACAGAAGAACAACAAACCAGACTTTTTATGAAACTGCTAGGCGCTGTGACCAGCCCGTATGTGCGCAAAGTACGCATTGTGATGGCCGAAAAAAAACTGGAATACCAGTTCGAGCTCGAAGACGTGTGGGCGCCCGATTCGACCATTGTTGAATTCAACCCCTTAGGCAAAGTGCCGTGTCTGCTGATGGAAACCGGCGAAGCCTTGTACGACTCGCGCGTCATCGTCGAATACCTGGACACCTTGTCGCCCGTGGGTAAGTTGATCCCTACCGGCGGGCGCGAGCGCACCGAAGTCAAAGTCTGGGAAGCGCTGGCCGATGGTTTGTTGGATGCAGCGATTGCCGCCAGAATGGAAGCGCATTGGGCCGGACGCACTGAAGCACAACGCAGCCAAGTATGGATAGACCGGCAACTTGGCAAGGTGCACGACAGCTTGGCCGCCATGTCGCGCGCCCTGGGTGAAAAACACCATGTGTTGCGGCATTCATTTATCGCTGGCAGATATCGCTGTCGGTTGCGCGCTGGCTTATTTGGATTTCCGTTACCCGCACATCGCCTGGCGCAGCGATTACCCCAATCTGCAGCGTTTGCAGGACAAGCTGATGCAACGCAGCAGCTTCATAGAAACGGTTCCTGTTTAGCCTGTAGCGTTCTTAGCGGATTTAGGCGGTCAAACAGGCTCAGCTGTTGACACGTTTTTTCAACCAGCGCATCAGGCCGCCGATCAGCGGTAGTTTTTCATACAGCTCTTCGGCCGCGTCCCAATAGTCGCGGTGTGATTGAATGCGCCATTCGCCTTGGGCCGTGAGTGCGAATACCAGGTGCGAGCCGCCGTGTATGCATTGCTCGACATCGGTTTGCATGGTTTTGAAGCGAAACATAAAATCCCAGACCAGAAAACACTGGTTGCCTTGCACCAACCGGGATGTCACCACAAAGCGGGGTTGGGCCAAGCTGTCAAACATGTGCTGAAAAATTACTTGAATCTCAGTCAGCCCTTGTACGTCTTTGAACGGATCTTTGAAACGTGCGTCGTCAGCGTACCAGTCACCCATGCGGGCAATGTCATGCGCTTGCAGATGTTCAAAGCCCTGCACCAGTTCGTCTACCAATGCTGCGGGCACCTCGGGAATATGGTCCATGTTTACAAACCTGTGAATTTGCGTATCAGCGGGAAATACCAGCGGTAAGGCAGGATGCGCAGCAAGCGCATCACCCGGGTAAAGCGCTTAGGAAAATGGATGTCAAACAAACCGTCACGCCAGCCTTGCAACATGGCCTGCGCGGCCTGCGCCGGTGAAATGAGCGCAGGCATGTGGAAATTGTTTTGCTCGGTCAAGGGTGTGGCCACAAAGCCCGGGTGCACCACACTCACACCTATGCCCCGGTCTTTCAAGTCCAAGTACAGCACTTCCGCCAAATGCGTGAGTGCGGCTTTGGTCGGGCCGTAAGCCAGGCTATTGGGCAGTCCTCTGTAACCCGCTACGCTGGACACCAGACTGAGGTGGCCGCGCCCTTGAGCGAGCAGCGCGGGCAAGACAGCATCCAGCAGCAGCAGCGCACCTGTGTAATTCACGTTCAAGTGCGTTTGCATGCTGCCCAAATCAAAAGCGGTTGCGGTTTCAGCTTTGTAAAAGCCGGCGCAATAAATGATCACATCGAGTCCATGCTGAGACTGCAATGAATCTGCGGCTTGCTTGAGCGCGTTGGCATCCGTCACATCCAAAGCCATGGCAAGAGACCCGGGGTGCTTAGCGGTAAATTCATCTAATAAGCCGGCTTGGCGCGCCGACACGCAGACTCGCGCACCTTCGGCATGCAGCGCCTGCGCGCAGGCCAAGCCTATGCCGCTAGAGGCGCCGACCAGCCAAACGCTGCGACCTTTCCAATCGGCGACGGGCGGGTTGAACGGGGTGAAAAACGCCATGGCGTTTAAGCGCGCTTGGTGAAAGATAAAGTGACTTCACCTAGAAAAACGCCGAACTTGGACATAGAGGCTTTGTTCAGCATGACTTGCTCGTTCATCAAATACATCCAGTCGTCAAATTGCACATGCCATGTCTGTCCGCTGACCGGCAAAGCCATGGTGTACCGCCAGTTGAACGCATTGCCGCGCGTGTGGCCTTCTGCGCTGCCGATGACGTCTCCGGCCTGACCGCTGAAACGCCCGTCGCCCAGGTGTGTGAGTGTCCAGATGCGTTTTTGGGTAGTGCCGTCGCTGTAAACAAAGTCCTCGTCAAGCACGCCTTGCTCGCCGTTCCAGCTGCAATGCATGACCACGGTAAAGCGCTTGACCACCTTGCCCGAGCGGTCAGTGAATATGCCCCAGGCGTCGACAATGCCGTTGAAATAGCGGCGCAAGTCCAGCGCCGGTTGCTCGCTGGCGTAATCGTTGACCGAGGGTCCGGCGCAACCGCCGGCGGCTAGTGCTGCAGAAGCGGCGGCTAAAAGCATTGTGCGTCTTTGCATCTTCACTCCATGGGTTGCATGTGCGCGGCGGACTTGAACAAGACCCAGCCTGCAAACAGTTTCAATATACAAGGCAACAGGGCGTAAGCCCAGCTCAGTGCCAACAAAGCAGGCGCATCCCGCGCACCGGCGCTGTAGCCCAGCCATTGCAGCATGGGCAGGCTCAGACCGGCGGCCAGCGCCAGGTTCAGTTTGGTTGCCACCTGCCACCAGCCAAAAAAAGCGCCGCTGCGCGCCGAGTTGGTTTCAGTGTGTTGCAGTAAGCCGTTGAGCAAAGCGCCGGGCGCGATCAAATCCACGCCCAAGGCCAGTCCTGACAGCAAGCACACCACGGTGTAAGCCAGTTCGTCACCCGCGCCCAGGCCCAGTGTCCAGATAAAAACGGCGACAGCCAGCAGCATGCCCCCCAGCCAGCTGCGTCGCAAACCATATCTCGATATGCAAATCAGCCACAGCGGCATGGACACGGCAGCAGCCAGGAAATACGCGCCCAGAAACTGGCTTTGTAAGCTCTGCGGAAGTTGCAACCGGTCTTCGACGAAGAACAGCATCAAGGTAGCCGGGATGGCCGAGGCTATGCCGTTCAACATGAAGACCAGCAGCAGACGGCGAAAACCGGCGTTGCGCCATGGTTGCAACATGCTTTGCCGTAACGGTAAAGCAGCGGCGTCATGCAATGCGACAGGCCGCGGTGCATACCACCAGGCCCATAACGACAGACCCAGCAGCACGGCAAAACCGCTGACCAGCGCCTCCATGCCCAACAAGCCTGGCACCAGCGAGGCCAGAATCACGCCGGCCAATCCCAGACCTTCACGCCAGCCTACCAGCCGGCTTCTCATCTGTGCGTCCCCGGCGAGCCGCGCGCCCCAGGTTTGCAGCGCAATGTTTAAAAAGCTGTAAGAAAGATAGCTGACCACCAGCGCCGCCAGCATCAGCAGCAGCAAAGTTTCGATGGTGACGCTGTTGCCTGTCAGCCAGTGCGGGAAAAACAGCAGCAGAAAACCGGTGGCCAGTGTTACCGCCACCAGCCAGCTGCGCCGCAACAAGCTCACGCTGCCGCGTTGCAGCAAGCGGTCCACCCCAAGCCCGAGCAAGGGATCGAGCAACGCGTCCAGCAGACGCGCGATCAGCAACAAACCGCCAATCAAGCCGATAGACACACCGAACTGCGTGGCAAAGTAATGCGGCCAGATCACGTACAAAGGCAAGGCCACAAACGCCAGCGGCAAGGCGGGCAAGCCCAGCAATGCCAGCGCGCGGTTGCCGCTTGGGTTCATGCGGGTTTGTGCAAAGTGAATTGCACCACGTCGGTGTTGTGTTCCAGAAAAGCAGCTTCGCAATAGCACAGGTAAAACAGCCAGGTGCGCTCGAAGCGGCGGTCAAAACCCAGCTCAGGCATTCGCGCGTTGACTTGCACAAATGACTCGCGCCAGCGTTTCAACGTTTCCGCGTAATCCAGTCCGAAGGCGAATTGATCGACCACTTGCAAACCGGCGGCGCGCGCTTGCGCGATGAAGGTCTGGTTGCTGGGCAGAAATCCGCCCGGAAAAATATATTGTTGAATGAAGTCAGTGCCCAGCGCATAGCGCTCGAACAAGGCGTCATCAATCACTATGCTTTGGATACAAGCTCGGCCGCCAGGTTTGAGCAACTTGGCGATGGTCTGGAAATAGGTGGGCCAGTAGTCGCGTCCTACCGCTTCAATCATTTCAATCGAGCAGATGGCGTCATAAGGGCCGTCGTTGGTGTCGCGGTAATCCTGCAAGCGCAAATCAGCAGCAATGGCCCGGGCGTGCAGGCGTTCGGTGGCGTAAGCCAGTTGCGATGGACTGAGTGTGATGCCTGTCATCTGTGCGCCGAATTCACGTGCACCTATCTCGGCCAAACCGCCCCAGCCGCAGCCGATTTCCAGCACCCGCGCGCCCGCTCCCGGCTTAACCCCGGCCATACGCAGCGCGCGGCGCACCTTGGCGTGTTGCGCGGCTTGCAAGTCCTGTTGGCGGTCGCCGTCAAACCAGGCCGAGGAATACGTCATGCTGTTGTCCAGCCATAAACCGTAAAACGCATTCCCCAGGTCGTAATGCGCGTGTATGTTTTTGCTGCTGTTCTTTTTGGTGTTGCGCCGCATCCAGTGGCGCAGCTGGTAGGCCAGGCGGCCCCACCAGGTGCCGAAAATCATGTCGTCCATGGGACGGCGGTTGACCACCAGCAATTGCATCAGGGCGGTCAAGTCGGGCGTGTCCCAATCCCCGGCGATATAGCTTTCTGCAAAGCCTATGTCACCCGAGCGCAAAGCAGCGCCGAATACCTGCCAGTTGTGCAATTCAATAGCGGCTTGGGGCTCGTGTTCGTTGCCGAATCTCACTGCGCGACCGTCGGGCAAGGTCATGTGCAAACTGCCGCTGCTGATGGACTGCAGCATGCCCAGCGCGCGTCTGGCGGCAACGGGCACAGCTTTGCCCAAATCGGGCAAAGTGAATTCGGTTGTTTGATAGGCTGTCATGGTGGTTAAGTTAAAAATCAATGACCGCCACGGGTGGCGAACTGTTCGGGGGGAGAAGGTTTGGTGACCAGTGGCACGCGCTTGAGCCACAGTTGCAGCGCCTGCCAGTGAATGCGGGCTATCACACCAAGGCTGTGCATGGGGTGTGACCACAAAGCGCGGCGTAAGCCGGCTGTGCTGATTGGTTGCAGGCGGCCACTGACGCTGGTGCTGATCAAAGGGCCGTTTTCATCGCTGTGGTCTATGCGCACCACGCTGCGCTGGCCTTGTGCGTCAGCGGTGCGCATAAAGCGAAACGCATAGTTGCCACGCACTTCACAAAATGGCGACACATAAAACACTTTGTCGGCTGGCATGCTGACGCCATAACGCGGTGACGGCAGCACATAGCAATGGCGTTCGCCGAAAGTGTTGTTGACTTCGGCGACGATGGCGGCCAGCGAGTCGTCGGCGCGGTGGCAATACCAGAAGCTGACCGGTTTGAACACATAACCCAGCACGCGCGCATAAGTGTGCAGCCAGACCTCGCCGACGGCATCGTCTATGCCTTGGGCATGCAGCAACTCGTCCAGCCAGGCCAGAGCGCCGCCTTGTGCCAGCGCGCGTCCGTCACCGTGGTCTGCATCATGAAAAGAAATCAGGGCGCGGCGGTTGACGGCCAGCGCGCCACCGCCTAGGCGTGCCATGCTGCGCATGGGCAGCAGCAAAAACCAGGTGCGATAGGCGAACGCATGAAGACGCGGGCGCCGGCGCGTGTGGCGCACTTCGCCAGTGCCTATCAGCGGCTGGTGATTGAAGGCCGTGTTCATGCCGGTTCTTCCGCCATCAGTTCCTGCAAAATGCCTTGGGCCGCTGCGCGCCCGGCTTTGAAGCCGTCTTCATGAAAACCGTAGCCCATCCAGGCGCCGGCAAACCAAGTGTGTTGACGGCCTTGCAAGCGGCCCAACTGGCGTTGCGCCTGAATCGCCGCCAGGTCAAACACCGGGTGTGAATATTTAAATCGCCCGAGCACATGCTCTGGGGCAATCGGGCGATCCGGATTCAGCGAGACGAACACATCTTGCGTGAACGGCAGCGGTTGCAGTTTGTTCAACCAGTAATGCAGACACACACTGGCGCCGTTTGAGTGATCTGCGCTGCGCTGGTAGTTCCAGGCGGCCCAGGCCAGGCGTTGACGCGGCATCACCGAAGCGTCGGTGTGTAACACCGCCAGGTTGTCCTGAAAGCCGATGTTCGACAACACACTGTGTTCCTCGGCGCTGGCTTGCGCCAGCAAGCGCAAGCCCTGGTCAGCGTGGGTGGCAATCACCACATGGTCAAATTGTTGCGTCCCCAGTGCGGTGTGCAACACCACGGCTTGCTCGTCGCGTTCTATCGACAGCACCGGTGTGTTCAGGTGTTTGTCTGCGATGCGCGATGTGATGGCTTGCACGTAATGCTTAGCACCGCCTTGTACCGTGAACCATTGCGGGCGGTTGTTCACTTGTAAGAGACCGTGGTTATCGCAAAACCGCACCATGGTGGCCGCAGGAAATTGCAGCATGTGCGCGGTCGGGCAACTCCAGATGCAGCCCAGCATGGGCAGCAAATAATTGTCTTTGAAGGTGGCACCGAAACCGTGACTGTCTAAAAAATTCTGCAGGGGCTGCATCAATCCGCCATCGTCATACGACTGCGCCAGTTGAGTACACAGCTGGTTAAAGCGGATGATTTCGCGCAGCAGCCACCAGAACTTAGGCCGCAGCAGATTGCTGCGTTGGGCAAACACGCTATTCAGATCAGCGCCGTTCCACTCGAGTGTGCGCCCGCTGTTGCCCCAAGGCGCTTGCACCGAAAACGACATGTCTGACTGTGCGGTCTGTATGCCGAGTTGCTCAAATAAATCAATCAAGCCGGGGTAAGTGCGTTCGTTGTAAACCAGAAAGCCGGTATCAACGCCGTAGCTGACATGGCCGTTTGCCCCCGCCAAGGTGATATCAACCGTATGTGTATGTCCGCCGAAATAGTCGCCGGCTTCAAACAGACTGATAGCGGCATGCCCGTGCAGGTGATGAGCCGCAGACAGGCCCGCAATGCCCGAGCCGACAATCGCTACCCGGGCGTTCATGTCAAGGTGTTTTGGCGCTGAGTTGTTTGTCGAGCTCTGCCAGGAATTTGCTGTCCAACGGATCGGTGGTGCTGTTGTAGCTCTTGACTTGTTTGCCGTCGCGGCTGATCAGGTATTTGTAAAAGTTCCACTTGGGTGCGGTGTCAGTCAACTGGGTGAGTTGCTTGAACAACGGAGAAGCGTCAGCGCCGCGCACGGTGGTCTTGCTGAACATGGGAAATTTCACGCCATAGGTGTTTTCGCAAAAGTCAGCAATTTTCTGGTTGTTGCCGGGCTCTTGGGAAAAATCGTTGGATGGAAAACCCAGCACTACCAAGCCTTTGTCTTTGTAACGTGCATAAAGTTCTTCCAGGCTTTTGTATTGCGGGGTGAAGCCGCAAAAGCTGGCGGTGTTGACCACCAGCACCACTTGACCGGTGTATTGACACAGGTTTTGTGGTTTTTCGTCCTGCAAGCGGTCTACCGTGTACTGCAACACAGCCGGGCATTTGGCATCGTTGTTGGCAGAGGGCTTGTTGTTTTGTGCAGCGGCTGGCACCAGCGTACCCAAAGATAAGCAAAGGGCACAGGCGGTGGATGTGAGAAAGCGATGGAGTGAATATAAGGTCATCATGTGTTCAATCATGCGTGAGAATTTCGTTATTGTCCACGAAGCTTGGAAAAACCCTTACTTCTGCATAAACACCGCGCGCCACAAAGCCAGAATGGCTGTGCGCTCAAAGGTCAAATCTTGCATTGCACCGCGCCCGGTTTGTTCATCTAGCCTGGCCTGGTGTTGCAAATGGCGCAACTGACGGTAGGCCGCAGCGGCAGCCTTGCCCGTGCCTGCGGGCAAGAGGCCCTTGGCCTCTGCATGCAGCAGCAAGCCTATGTTGCCTATGTTGTCTTGCAAGCCCGGGTAGTCGGCGGAGTTCGCCAGCACCAAGTATTGCACTGCAAATTCGGCGTCAATCATGCCGCCGGGGCTGTGTTTGAAATCGAACAAGTCTGCCGGTACCGTATAGGCTGCGCGTAATTTGTCACGCATGGCTACGATTTCTGCTGCCAAGGCGCGCGGCGCACGCGGCGCACACAACACCTGGCGGCGTATGTCTTCAAACGCCGGACGCAGGGCCGGGTCCCCGACACAAAAACGCGCGCGCGTCATGGCCTGGTGTTCCCACAGCCAGGCGGTGTTGCTGCCGCGCTGGGTCTGGTAGTCGGCAAAGGCTTCGATGCTGCTGACCAGCAGGCCCGAGTTGCCGTTGGGGCGCAGCGCTGTGTCAATTTCGTACATATCGCCTTCGCCGGTTTTGGTGGTCAGCCATTGAATCAGTTTGCGCGCAAACACCGCATACACCTCGGCGGCTTGCGGGTGTTCATCCCGGTAAATGAAGACGATGTCCAGGTCGCTGCCGTAGCCCAGCTCTTTGCCGCCCCATTTGCCGTAGCCGACGATGCCGAAACACGGTGTCTCACGGTGCGTGGTTTTCAGGCGATGCCAGACCCATTGCGCGGTGATGTGCACCATGGTGTCAGCCAGCGAGCTCAAATCATCTGCGACCTGCTCTACCGTCAAGCGTCCTTGCACGTCGCGCGCCAAAGTCAAAAACAATTCATTGTGGTGGGCGCGGCGCAGCAGATTCAGCAAGCTTTCCTCATCGTCGCCAGCGTGTGCCTGCAAGGCCGCGTAACGGGTTTGTATAGTCCGCTGTAATTGAACCGCATCAAAGCGTTCTTCCAATACCGCCGGGTCGGCCAGTTCATCGATCACGCCGGGGTGATTCATCAAATACGCCGTGGTCCAGCGACCGGCCTCCAGCAGTTTGAGTAATTGCTCGTGCACCTGCGGGCGCTCGAGCAGCAGGGCCAGGTAGGTTTCACGCCGCAGCAACGGCTCCATCCAGTCGCACCAGCGCAGCGCCGAGGTTTCGCTGATGCGGCCATCGTCCAACCAGCTCTGCGTGCGCTGCAGCAGTCGCAGCAAACGCTGCCTGGCGTCTTCGCGCAAAGCGCGCACACGCGGTGAATCCACCCAGTCGCTCACCCGCTGGCGCAGTACCGGGCGCAAGCTCTCAAGCAAACTGTCCAGATGCCGGGGCAAGGGCAGCGGCTCCGCAGGACTGTCGCTGTTTGGCACAGGACGCAGCAAACGCTCAAACTCCTGCGCCACCAGATCGCGCCAGTGTTGCAGTGTGGTGATCAGGGCATGGCGGTCGGCCAGTCCCATGCTGTGCGCGATCCAGTCTGCATCCGCCGTATCGGCGGGCAGCACATGGGTTTGTTTGTCGTCCAGGTATTGCACCCGGTGCTCGACGCGGCGTAAAAACTCATAAGCGCGGCCCAAGTCTGTCGCTGTTTGCGCCGGCATCAGCCGCGCCTGCACCAGAGCCGGCAAAGCCTGCAAGGTGGGGCGCATGCGCAACTCGGGAAACTGGCCGCCGCGCACCACTTGCAGCAACTGCACGGTGAATTCAATTTCACGAATGCCGCCGCGCCCGAGCTTGACGTCGTCGGCGCGTTCGGGTCGACCCGCGCTTTGGCGCAGCGCGTGGGTTCGGATCTGGCGGTGTAGTTCGCGCAATGCATCGATGACGTTGTAGTCCAGGTAGCGACGAAAGACAAACGGCGTGACGATGTCTCGCAAAGCAGGCACCTTGTCCATGCATTCGGCCGGTGCCACCACCCGCGCTTTCAGCCAGGCGAGGCGCTCCCATTCACGGCCTTGAACCTGTAAATAGGTTTCCAACGAGGCCAGCGAGACCACGCTGGCGCCGGATTCACCATTGGGCCGTAACGCCAAGTCCATGCGAAACACCTGGCCGTGCTCGGTGGTGTCGCCGATCAGCTGAAACAATTGTTTGACCACTTTGTCAAAAAATGTGTGGTTATCAATGCTTCCCCGACCCTGACTGTCAGCGTCGGTCACGCCGTCTTCGTCATACACATAGACCAGGTCAATGTCGCTGGAGACATTCAATTCGGCGGCGCCGAGCTTACCCATGCCGACCACCCAGAGTTGCGAGACCGCGCCATCGGCACGCCGCGGCAAACCGTGGCGCACGGCGACCCGTGCCACAGCTTCTTTCAGCGCCACATCCAGTGTGAATTCAGCCAGCCAGGTCATGCCGACGGTGACCACGGACAAAGGTGCCTGCTGTTCACAATCGAGCACCACCAGCCGCTCCATGACCAACTGACGCAGTACCCGCAAGGCATCTGCGGCTAGCGGGTAAGTACGTAGCAATTCGTCGTAACAAGCTTGCAGCGTCAGCGGTGAAGGTGCGCCGGGCGGCAGGCTGATCAAGTCGCGGGCATAACGCCGGCGCAGCCTTTGCACCAGCCTTGAGCCAGCTGCGCCTTGGAAGGTCTGGTTCATCATTTATTTAATTTCTGGTGAAGTGACTTGCGGGTGATAATTTCACTGTTAACTCAACCTTGACCTGAAACCTATTCTGCATGTCTGAACAAGCTACAGCATCAAACGCCGCCGGGGCCGGTGGGCGTTGGTATGTCAGCTTGAGCCGTTGGCTGTGGTGGCTGGCCATCAGTTTCTGGGCGGTGATGCTGCTGGCCACCGTGGCCTTGCATTGGTTGATTGTGCCGCGAATCATCGATTGGCAGCCCGAGATTGAAGCCATGGCGTCGCGCGCCTGGGGGGTCCAAGTCAGCATCGGGCGTTTGGAAGCTGAATCTGACGGTTGGGTACCTTCTTTCGTGTTGAGCGATTTTGTATTGCGCGACCAGCAGAATCAGGAGGTCATGCGCCTGCCCGTGGTGCGGGTCAGTTTGTCGCCAGCCTCCTTGCTCAGTTTGACGCTGGATCAAATTGAATTACAAGGACCTGAACTCGAAGTGCGCCGCGACGCGCAAGGGCGCTGGCAAGTGGCTGGCATGTGGCTGGGTGACGGCGATAACACAGCCATCATGGATTGGCTGCTGCGCCAGCCGGATATTTCCATTCGCCACGGCCGCTTGCGTTGGGTGGACGATTTGTTGCAGCAACCGGAAGTGGACTTGACTGCTGTTTCTATGCAATTGCGCAATGGCTTGCGCAGCCATAGCTGGCGCTTTGATGCACAACCCCCCGCCGACTGGGGCCAGACCATCAGTATCCAAGGTCAATTCAGTCAGGCCTTGCTCAACAACAATGCCAGCGACATCGCCAGCTGGAAAGGTCGTTTTTATGCCCAACTACCGCAAATAGATATCAGCCGCATGTCGGTTTACCTCAAGCACGCGAGCTCGGCAGAGTTGCTCTCAGGTCGGGGTTGGTTGCGTGGCTGGGTTGATATTGACCAGGGCGTGTGGAACAACCAGACGCTGGACCTGGGTTTGCAGGATGTCAGGGTCAAGCTGGACAGCCGTTTGGATGACATCCATTTGCAACAGGTCGCCGGGCGCTTGCACATGCAGTCCTGGCTGGGCGGTCTGGGCCAGGAAGTGCGCACAGAACAATTGCAAGTGACACCTGCTGGCGGCACTGCTTGGAGCAGCGGCAAAACCCGTTTTGCCTGGCGGCACGCCGCCCGCCCTGAGGAGCCCTGGGCCGCGACCGGTGAGTTGCACGTGGACGATATGCCGCTGGAAGTCATGGCCAGGGTGACCGCGCGCATGCCCATGGATGAAGGCTTGCGCGCACATCTGAGCCAGGCCAAGCCCGCAGGCCAGGTACACGCCTTGGATTTGAAATGGTTTGATGCCGGTTCGCCTGCCATGCATTACAAGGCCACCGGTCGTTTGCATGGTTTACGTATGGAGTCGTCTGCGCCGCAAAAGACCAGACCGTCGGCCAACTGGTGGTGGCCGGGCGTGCAGGATGCCCAGGTCGATTTCGAGTTAAATGAGCAGGCCGGCTCGGCACAGTTGCATATCCAGGATGGGAGCGTCACACTGGTGGACTGGCTGGAAGAGCCGCTGATTCCTTTGAAAAAATTCCAGTCCAAGCTGACCTGGAGCAAAACCGGTCAGACGTGGCAGCTGCAATTGCACGATGCCCAGGCCAGCACTGCTGACGGCCAAGGCAGCTTTGATTTGCACTGGCGCGAAGGCGAACAGCCGTTGTCATTCGGACACCTGGACTTGCAATTACAAGTTCAGCGTTTGCAGGCATCTAGGTTGCACCGCTACTTGCCGCAAGCCATGGATGTTCAGGCGCGCCGTTATCTGCGTGATGCATTGACATTTGGCTGGTTTGAAAAAGCCGTCCTTAACCTCAAAGGCCCGTTGGACCATTTTCCTTTCAGCAAAACCAATGACGGTGTATTTACTCTGCAGGCACCGTTTCAACAGGTCAATATGCAATATGCACCTGCGGCGCCTAGCAATACCGCCGGGCGGCGCGATCCGCTCAGCTGGCCGCAGTTGCAACAGGCCAATGGTGAATTGCAGATCAACCAAAACCATTTGCAACTCAAATCAAACAGTGCACGCTTGGGTACACAAGGACAAGTGCAAGTGGGTCGGCTGGAGGTGCTGATCAATGACTTGAACAATATCGCGGTCGATGTCAACGCGCAGTTCAAAGGCAATCTCAGCGATGCCATGCAAGTGATGCTGAACACGCCGTTGCGCGACAAACTGGGGCCATGGATGAACCCTGGTCTGGTCAACGGTTTATCCGAGCATGAATTGCATTTGAATTTGCCGTTGGCCAATATGGCCGGCCTCAAGTTGCAAGGCGCACTGACTTTGCCCGGCAATGACATACAACTGCAAGCCGGACTGCCGCGCATGGGCAAGGTCAAAGGCGTGATCAATTACACCCAGTCAGGTTTAAGCACCAATAACTTGCGCTTGCGTGTGTTCGGCGGCGATGCCCGCTTGGACGGCGGCTTGCGTTTCAGCGACAGCGTGACTGAAGGCCCGGCACGCCTGAGCCTGCAAGGCAGCATCAGCGCCGAGGCCTTGCGGCAATCCACTGAACTGCCCTCGCTGACCGGTCTGGCCACCCGCATGGAAGGCAATGCGTCATATGCGGCTACTTTAGGTCTGCGCCAAGGTGTGCCGGAAATCACCGTGATCAGCAATCTGCAAGGCATGGCGCTGGATTTTCCCGCGCCCTTGCGCAAGCCGGCCGAGGCGTCCTGGCCTATGCGTTTCGACAGTGTGTTGTTGCCTGCCGGTACAGCCAAAGGGTCTGCCATGCTGGAGCAATTACAGCTTAAGCTGGCGCAGGTGTTGTCTGTCAGCTATGTGCGTGACGTCAGCACAGCAAAACCGACGGTGGTGCGTGGGCAGATTCAGATCGGCCAGTCAGCGGGTTGGAAAGATGCGCCGGACAACACGGTGGTGTTGCAGGTTAAGCAGCCGAACCTGAATGCAGATGAATGGCAAACACTCCTCGCTTCTTTCACGGAAGAAGAAAGCGGTCTGCGCGTTGGCAATGCCGGGCGCTCCAGCTTGAATGCGTATGTGCCTAACAAAATTGATATCAGTAGCCAGGAGCTGGTCTGGTCGGGCCGTACCTATAACCAGCTTCAGGTGAATGCGGACAAGCAAGCCAGGGTCTGGCGCATAAAAGCGCGCGCCAATGAATTTCAGGGCTCGGCCGAGTACCGCCCGGCCGCAGACGGCAGCGGCGCGCGGGTCAGTGCACATTTGAATTACCTGACTATCCCGCCGGCCGTGCTGGAGGATGTGGAATCCGCCATGTCGGAGTCGCCCAAGGACATGCCGACGCTGGACCTGATTATTGACAACCTGGAGTTGCGCGGCGTTGCGCTTGGCAAGGCTGAAATCGAAGGTTTTGCACGCACCAGCACCAACGGTTCGCGCGAATGGGTGCTGGGTAAATTCAACCTCACCATGCCCGAGGCTAGCTTGCAGAGCAAGGGCCAGTGGGGCGGGTCGGGTAAAGGCGCGGCCAAGCGCTCGCAGCTTGAATTTGTGCTGCAAATCCAGGACTCGGGTCAGCTACTGGATCGGTTGGGCTTCAAAGGCGCCATTAAAAACGGCAAAGGCCGCATGGTCGGTCAGGTCGGCTGGCAGGGCTCGCCTTTTTCGCCAGATTACAAAACCATGTCAGGCCAGTTCAATGTAAATATGGAGCGCGGACAGTTTTTGAAATCCGACCCTGGTGTCGCCAGACTGCTGGGCGTGTTGAGTTTGCAGTCGCTGCCCAGGCGTTTGACGCTGGACTTCAGCGATTTGTTCAGCGAAGGCTTTATGTTTGATTTTGTGCGCGGCGATGTGCAGATTCAACAAGGCATAGCCAGCACCAATAATTTACAGATGAAAGGCGTGAGCGCCGCGGTACTGATGGAGGGCAAGGCCGACATCAAAAACGAAACCCAAGACATCAAGGTGGTGATCGTGCCCGAGTTGAATGCCGGCACCGCCTCGTTGGTGTATTCGGCCATCAATCCGCTGGTCGGGCTCAGTACCTTTCTTGCGCAGTTTGTGTTGCGCAAGCCTTTGATGAAATCCAGTACCCAGGAGTTGCATGTGCAAGGCACCTGGAAAGATCCCAAGGTCAGCAAAGTCGACAGCAGTGACGTTAAGCCGTCCGCTAAACCCTGAGGCCAAACATGCAAGCCGGTTTGTTACAAATGGTCTCCGGCGTCTCGATGCCGCACAACCTGGACAGCGCCGCTGATTTGCTGGCGCAAGCGGCTGCCCAAGGCGCGGAACTGGCTGTGTTGCCCGAGTATTTTTGTTTGCTGGGACAACGCGACAGCGACAAACTGGACATCGCTGAAACTTTCGGCGACGGACCCATGCAAAACCGCTTGTCACGCATGGCCGCGCAGCATGCTGTCTGGCTGGTCGCCGGTAGTTTGCCGATCGCCGTGCCGGGTGATAGCAGCCGGGTGCGCAACACTTGCCTGGTGTTCAACCCTTCAGGCGAGTGCGTGGCCCGCTACGACAAAATCCATTTGTTCCATTTTGACAATGGTGTTGAGCGCTACGACGAAGCGCGGGCGCAACAGGCCGGCGACACACCGGTGTGTTTTGATTTGCCATCGCGTGACGGCCATACTTGGCGCATCGGTTTGAGTATTTGTTTTGATGTGCGTTTTCCGGCGCTTTACCGGCAACTCGCCGGCATGGGCGCGCATTTGATGTTGGTGCCCAGTGCTTTCACTCACCACACGGGCGCGGCGCATTGGGAAGTGCTGATGCGTGCGCGTGCCATCGACAGCCTGGTCTGGGTAGGCGCAGCCGCGCAAGGCGGTTTGCATGAGAACGGCCGGCAAACCTGGGGACATTCCATGTGGGTAGACCCTTGGGGTCAGGTGCTGGCTTGTCAACCGCAGCAGGCGGGCTGCGTCATGGCGGAGCTGGACATGCAGATACTGCTTGAGCGACGTGCCCAGTTGCCCGCTGTGTGTATGACCGCCAAGTGAATCACTCTTCGTCCTTGCGCTCGCCATTGCGCCGTCCGGAGAACATGGTCCACCAGACGATCAACACCAGTATCACGCCGGCTCCCAAGGCTTCCAGCAAAATCAGCATCATGTGGGTTTTTCTCCGTTCATGCATGACTGTAATCGCTGGCGCTGAAACCGTACGGTTTTGCCTGCGGTATTTACTGCGTTGGGGAGTGCCTTTGCTGCTGGCCGCGTGTGCGGTCAAAGGGCCGGTCAAGCCTGTGCCGCCAACCGGTCAATCTGCCCCTGTCATCCGCTCGCCCGTGGATGAAAGCGGACGGCCGTTGCCGTCGCATGAGAGCTCAACAACTGAACAAAGAAACAGTCAGCTGGTACCTGTGCCTTGGAGCGAGCTGCCGGGCTGGGAGAAAGAATCCATGCCCGAGGCTTGGGCCGTGATGACAGCGAATTGTGAAAAACCCGCAGCGATGATAGCGGCGATGTGCCCGCAGATTCGTCGTCTGGCACTGGCTAAAGAGGACGAGCAGCGCCAATGGTTGATGCAAAACCTGCAGCCGCATAGGCTTGAGTCACTGCAAGCGCAAGCCGGCGGATTGCTGACCGCTTATTACGAACCGGTGATGGATGCACGTCGTGTGCCTGGCAACGGGTTTTCAGTTCCTTTGTACCGCGTGCCGGCCGGACTCAAATCCGGCCAGCCCTGGTTCAGCCGACAAGAAATCGAAACTCAGCCAGCAGCACAAGCTGCATTGCATGGCAGAGAAATCGCCTGGCTGGCTGATCCGGTGGACGCCATGGTGTTGCACATACAGGGCTCGGGGCGTTTGCGCATCACCGAGGGTGACGGCCGGGCGTACACGGTGCGCGTGGCCTTTGCCGCTTCCAATGAACAGCCTTACCAGAGCATTGGTCGCTGGTTGCTTGACAAAAATGAAGTCAAGGACGCGTCCTGGCCCGGCATCAAAGCCTGGCTGCAGCGCAACCCGCCAAAAGCGCAGGCCTTGTTATGGGTTAATCCGCGTTATGTGTTTTTCAAGGAAGAGGCCATCACAGATGCCAGCATCGGGCCACGCGGTGCGCAAGGTTTGCCGCTGACACCGGGGCGCTCAATTGCGGTGGATCCGCAGAGTGTGACTTACGGCACACCGCTGTGGCTGGTGTCGCCCGGGCCGACGCAGTCATTGCAGCGCCTGGTGGTGGCGCAAGACACGGGCAGCGCCATCGTGGGTGCGGTACGCGCAGATTTGTACATGGGTACGGGTGCGGCGGCGGGAGAACTGGCCGGTCGCATGAAGCAGCCACTGCGGTTGTGGGCTTTGTTGCCCAAAGCGCAGTGACGGGTGAAACGCAGTGATTCATTGAAAGGAAGCAGCATGGGTTTCATCATTGTGCTGGCGACACCGGTTTTTTTGTTGGCCATAGCGTTTGAATGCTGGTGGGCTTGGCGCTTATCACGCCAGGGCCAAGAGGCGTCTCAAACCTACCGCTGGGACGATGCTGTCAACAGCATCAGCCTTGGGGTTATCAGCCAGTTGAGCGCGGTGTTCACGCGCTTGCTGCGCATCACGATTTACACCTTGGTGTTCGAGCAGGTCGCGTTGTTTCCTCAGCCTGAGTTTTGGAACAGCTGGTATGGCGTGTTGCTTGCGTTGGTGCTTTACGACTTTTGCTACTACTGGTACCACCGGGCTAGCCATGAAGTGGCCTTGTTCTGGGGCGGCCATGTGGTGCATCACCAAAGCAACCACTACAACCTGTCGACCGCTTTGCGGCAGACCACCTCGGGAGTGGCGGTCGCTTGGATTTTTTACCTGCCCATGGCCGTCATCGGTGTCACGCCTTTCATCTTCGGCATCGTCGCGCTCATCGATTTGCTCTACCAGTTCTGGGTGCATACCAAACACGTGGGCAAGCTCGGTTGGTTTGACCGCTGGTTTTGTTCACCCTCCAACCACCGGGTGCACCATGCCGTCAACGATGCGTATGTAGATAAAAATTACGGCGCCATTTGGGTGGTGTGGGACCGCTTGTTCGGTAGCTTCAAAGAAGAAGATCCGCAAGAGCCTTGCGTTTACGGCACACGTGCGCCGCTGCACAGTTGGGACCCCTTGTGGGCCAATTGGCAGGTCTACAGCGGTCTGCTGCATGACAGCTGGCACGCCGCAAGCTGGCGCGACAAGTTCAGGGTGTGGTTTCGTCACCCCGGCTGGCGACCGGCGGATGTGGCCGCGCGTTTTCCTACACCCGAGTTTTCTATGCAAGCACATGTCCCGTTTGAGCCGGCGCAAACCAAGCCGGCGCTGCAATGGGCGGTGGGTTGGTTTGTGTTGCTGTTGGCGGCCGCCATGGATGTGTTGTGGCACATGGACAGCATGGTCTGGGGCGACGCTGCGGTGAGTGTGCTGGCGGTCACCGCAGGCTTATGGGGCGTGAACGCTTTGCTGCAAAACCGCATCACACCTGTGATGTGTGCATTTGTGCAATTTGCCGCCATGGCCACTGCAGCGTCAGCTTGCGGCTGGGTGGATGTGTACAACCTGGCCAAGCCGATCGCCTTGTTGCTGCTGATGTACTTGGCTTGGTCCGCAGACAACCTGCCTGTGAAAGCGCAAACTTGGTTGGTGCGTGCCTTGGGTTTGAGTTGGGTGGGTGATGTGTTGTTGCTCTACCCGGGCTTGTTTGTGCCAGGGCTGGTGGCATTTCTCGTCGCACATCTGTGCTATTTCAAGTTGTTAAGCATGGACGCGCCGTTGCTGTCGAGCAGGCGTGCCGTGGTGAGTTGTCTGCTGGCAGGCGCGCTCATGTATGCCGTGTTGTTTTTCAATGGGCTACCTGTTGAAATGCGAATCCCGGTGGGGCTGTATCTGATGGTGATTGCCTTGATGGCGTCTCAAGCTTGGGGACGCAGTGTGCACCTCAAACACCCTGCAAGTTGGTGGACAGCAGTCGGTGCTTGTGTGTTCATGCTGTCAGGCGGTGTGCTGGCTATCGATAGATTTGTCAGCCCCTTGCCGTATGCAGGGCTGTGGGTGTTGGCAACTTACTATGTGGCGCAAGCCTTGATGGTCACCGGCTTGTTAGGTTCGTTGCGTCAACAAGCCGAGTTGCAGAAAAAAACCGGTGAATCAATTTAACCAGTTCAGAAACAGCTGAGCCACGGCCGCCGGTTCTTCCATGGTCAGCATGTGACCGGCGTTTGCAATCACGCACACCTCGGTTTTTGCGGGCAACAAATCCGCCATGGCGCGGTGCTGCGCCACGTCAGCCCAGCCGTCGTGTTCGCCGGTTATGTCGAAGAGCGGCGGTGCGGTTTTCAGCAGGCGATTTGCCATGTCAACCAGCGAGTTGCTGTCGCCGTGGTCGGCGATTTGTACGTGTTGATGGGGAAGCAATGGCAGCAGCGGTGACCACACGCTGTGGTCGCACATCAGGCCGGGCATGAGTCGGAGAGGCGTGGGCATGGGGGGCTTTTGCTTTGAACAGTGGTATCAGGTACAGCCAAAAGAATAATCAATTTCTTGATCGGAATATAAATTTGCACGTCTATTAAAGGGGTTGCTTCGTAATGAAAAAGGGCAATAGCACTGTAAACTGATAATGATTTTTCTTAAAAACTGCTAATCCCTTGACCCACTTAAAAATCAAAACTTCGCGAGCTTTTTATTCTGCAAGTATTGCAGAGTTTATTCATACAGAGCCCGTATTGGTTCTTGGCGGTCTTATTGATAACAGTGGTTTTAGCGTTGAAACTACACAACGCGATGCATGGCGATCAGAAATTTCTATTCTTCAAATGAGCTTTCTTTTTATGCTGGAAAAGGTTCAGTGTTCTTTGAGTTTTCAGTTCCGCGTCTTGGTAAACGCATTGACGTTTTGGTATTGATTCATCATGTGATTTTTGTCATTGAATTTAAAGTAGGCGAAATCCAGTTCAATCGATATGCAGTTGACCAAGTGTGG
>CAMBSK010000033.1 GCA_945870575.1 Bordetella parapertussis
GGCAATCATGCGGCGGATTTTTTGCGCTTGCAAATAGTAGGCGTCGTAATAACCGTGCGACAAGACATAGCTGCCAATCATGATGCGGCGTTTCACTTCGTCGCCGAAACCTTCGGAGCGGGTGCGCTGGTACATGTCGGCCAGGTCAGAAAACTCTTTGGCGCGGTGGCCGAATTTCACGCCGTCAAAACGGCTTAAATTGCTGGAGGCTTCTGCAGCGCAGACGATGTAATAAACGGGGATGCTCAATTGGGCTTGCGGCAGGCTCACTTCTACCAATTCGGCTCCGAGGGATTTGTAGTGAGCGAGCGCTTCTTCAATGCGCCTTTGAACTTCAATGTCTGTGCCTTCGCTGCGACGCGCTGGAGCATTGCGATCAAACTCAACTTGCGATCCACCGCCAAGCCATTCACGCGGTACACCAATCTTCAAAGCCCCGCCATCTTTCCCCGCCTTCGCCAGAGGCTTATCACCTGCGGGCATAGCAAGCAGCCTCGAAAAATCTTCGTTCGCCACATTCAAGGAAGTAGAGTCTCTGTCCAAATCCGGCCCGCACATGGCTGACAACAACAAAGCGCAATCTTCAGCGCTGCGCGCCATCGGCCCTGCTTGGTCCAAGCTGGAAGCAAACGCCACCATGCCGTAGCGCGAGGCGCGTCCGTAAGTGGGCTTGATGCCGGTGATGCCGCAAAACGCGGCAGGCTGGCGGATCGAGCCGCCAGTGTCGGTGCCGGTGGCCGCAGGCGCCAAACGTGCTGCCACAGCGGCCGCGCTGCCGCCGGAAGAGCCGCCAGGGACGAAGTTCTTAATTTGACCTTTCGGGTCTGCAATGAAGTTCCACGGGTTGGTCACCGCACCATAAGCCGAGTTTTCATTCGCCGACCCCATAGCGAACTCATCGCAATTGAGTTTGCCCAAAGTCACCATACCGGCTTCGCGCAACTTTGAAACTACCGTGGCGTCAAACGGCGAGCGGTAGTCTTTCAATATTTTGGAGCCCGCCGTGGTGGCGAAATCTTTGGTCACAAAGATGTCTTTGTGCGCAATCGGCACCCCTTCCAGTAGCCCTGCCGTGCCCTTGGCAATTTTCTCGTCCGAGGCCAGGGCTTGCGCCAGTGTGACTTCGCTGTTGATATCTAAAAACGCGTTGTGCGGGTTGCCGCCCATGCGCGCCAGGAAACGCGTGGCCACTTCCACCGCACTGAAATCTTTCTTTTTAAGACCTGCCGCCAACTCGGCAACCGTCATGTCGTGTAAATCAGCCATGGTTTACTCAATCACTTTCGGCACCAAAAACAAACCGCGCTCCACGGCCGGCGCGCTGCGTTGGTTGGCTTCGCGCTGATTGGTTTCGCTGACCGTATCCTCGCGCAAGCGCAGCGTCATGCCGTGATCATCGGTGTCGGCAATGGCCAAGGTTAAACCGTGCATGGCGTCGACCGGGTGCGCCATGGGAACCACGCCGGTGGTGTCGACCGCACGCATTTGCTCGACGATTTCAAAAAAACCGTTGAGCTGAACGAGCAGCCGATCGGCCGCCGGGGCGTCGAATTGCAGCCGGGACAACTGTGCCAATCGTTGGATATCTTGGGATGACAGGGACATAAGCAGAAACTGAAAAACGGCCTGGAGCGCCTAATGGAGTAAGGGTGATCAGGTATTATCTCGCCTTTACTGGAATTACCCAGAGAGGATTGTGATGTTTGGAGCATTTCGTCGGTATTTCTCCACCGACCTGGCCATTGACCTGGGCACCGCCAATACCCTGATTTACGTACGAGACCGCGGCATTGTGCTGGACGAGCCGTCGGTGGTCTCGATTCGCCATGAAGGCGGCCCGCAAGGCAAGAAAAGCATTCAAGCGGTTGGTCATGAAGCCAAGGCCATGCTGGGCAAAGTGCCGGGCAATATCGAAGCCATACGTCCCATGAAAGACGGCGTGATCGCCGACTTCACCGTCACCGAGCAAATGCTCAAGCAATTTATCAAAATGGTGCACCCGCGTTCGCTGCTCAAACCCAGCCCGCGCATCATCATTTGCGTGCCCTGCGGTTCCACCCAGGTCGAGCGTCGCGCCATTCGCGAGTCTGCACTTGGTGCGGGCGCTTCCGAGGTGTATTTGATTGAAGAACCCATGGCGGCGGCCATTGGCGCCGGTCTGCCGGTCAGCGACGCCAGCGGCTCCATGGTGGTCGACATCGGCGGCGGCACAACCGAGGTCGGCGTGATTTCGCTCGGCGGCATGGTGTACAAAGGCAGCGTGCGCGTCGGCGGCGACAAGTTCGACGAAGCCATCATCAACTACATACGCCGCAATTACGGCATGTTGATCGGCGAGCCCACGGCAGAAGCCATCAAAAAGCAAATCGGTTCGGCTTTCCCGGGCAGCGAAGTGCGCGAGATGGAAGTCAAAGGCCGCAATCTGTCCGAAGGCGTGCCGCGCTCGTTCACCATTTCCTCGAATGAAATTCTGGAAGCGCTGACCGATCCGCTGAACAACATCGTCTCGGCCGTGAAAAACGCGCTGGAGCAAACCCCGCCCGAGCTCGGTGCCGATATCGCCGAACGCGGCATGATGCTGACCGGTGGCGGCGCTTTGCTGCGCGACCTCGACCGCTTGATGGCCGAGGAAACCGGTTTGCCGGTGCTGGTTGCCGAAGACCCGCTGACCTGTGTGGTGCGCGGTTGCGGCCTGGCGCTGGAACGCATGGAGCGCTTAGGTTCTATCTTTACCAGCGAATAAATGCCGCTCGGCTCGCTGGAACGTTCGCCGCCGCCTTTCTTTAAGCAAGGCACGTCGGCGCTGACCAAACTGGTCATGTTCAGCGCCTTGTCTTTCGGCCTGATGTTTGCCGATCAGCACTACAACATCGTGCAACCGGCGCGCTGGGTCTTGTCCTTGATCGTTTTTCCGGTGCAATGGGTGGCATTACGCCCGCAAGCGCTGTGGGATCACTTTGACGATGTGTTCGAGAGCAAGCAGGATGCTTTGAGCGCGGTTGAGCAGGCCCGCTCTCAACTACTCAATCAGTCGGTGCGTGCCAGCCAGGTCGAACAACTTATGCTGGAAAACCGGGATCTGCGTCAATTGCTGCAATTGCGCGAGCGCCTAGGTAGCCCGGCCATGGCCGCAGAGGTTTTGTATGAAGCGGCGGACCCCTTCACCCGCAAAATGATTCTGGACAAAGGCGCTTTGCAAGGCGTGCAAACCAGTTCGCCGGTGATGGACGAACAAGGCATTTTGGGACAGGTCACGCGGGTGCATCCGCTGGTCAGCGAAATCACGCTGGTCACCGACCGCGAACATTCCATTCCTGTGCTGAATACGCGCACGGGTGCACGCGGGGTGGCTTTTGGTGAGTCCGGTGGTGCGCCTTTGCTCGAGTTGCGTTACATGGCCACCAATGCCGACATCGAAGAAGGCGATATGTTGACCACCAGCGGTGTCGACGGCGTCTACCCGCCCGGTATTCCGGTAGCCCGCGTAGTCAAGATCGAGCGTCGTGCAGATTCAGTGTTCGCGCGGATTTTGTGCGAGTCGCTGGCGCGGGTTCAGGGCGCGCGCCATGTGATGGTGCTCGAGCCGGTCAAGCTCACTCAGCCAAGCTTCAAAGACTTACAGCCGCCCCCGCTAGCGCCGGTCAAAGGAGGCAGAGGATGATCATGCCGCGCGGTCAGCAACTTTTGTTGCCGGTTAACCCCTTGTTCATGCTGTTCACCATGGCGCTTGCCTTGCTGCTGGACATGCTGCAAAGCATGGCCTGGACCGGCAACGCCGCCTGGGCGCCCGATTGGCTGGCACTGGTGCTGGTGTTTTGGGCGATTCACCAGCCGCTGCGCGTCGGTGTAGGCGTGGCCTTTGTGCTGGGCTTGCTAACCGATGTGCACCAGACTTCGCTGCTGGGTCAGCATGCGCTGACCTATACGGTACAAGGCTATTTGGCGACCATGATTCACCGTCGCATACTCTGGTTTGATGTGCCTTCGCAGGCTTTGCAGGTGCTGCCTGTGTTCATGGCCGCGCAATTGTTGGAATTGAGCGTGCGCATTGCCGCCGGCGGCTTGTTCCCCGGCTGGTCGTTTGTCGTTCCACCCGTGCTGCAGGCCTTGATGTGGCCGCTGGTCACATTCATACTGCTGGCCCCGCAGCGCCGCGCCCCGGACCCGGATAAACACCGTCCCTTATGAGCCTGCTGCGTAACGTCGAATACGATCTTCGACGCTTTCGCGCGCGCGTCCTGATCGCTTCCCTGATGGTGCTGGTGGTCTTCAGCCTGTTGTGCCTGCGGCTGATGTATTTGCAGCTGTGGCGCTACCAGGAATTCAGCGCTCAGGCGGAAAGCAACCGCACCGCTATCGTGCCCATCGTGCCCAACCGTGGCGTCATCATGGACCGTAACGGCATTGTGCTGGCGACCAATTACTCTGCGTACACGCTGGAGATCACGCCCTCCAAAGTCGTTGAGCCGCTGGACGAGGTGATTGAACAGCTGGCCGAACTCATCGACATTCAAGGCCGCGATAAACGGCGGTTTCGCAAGCTGCGCGAAGAATCCAAAAGTTTTGAATCGGTGCCTATCCGCACCCGCTTGAGTGACGAAGAGGTCGCCCGTTTTGCCGCGCAACGCTACCGCTTTCCCGGCGTGGAAATCCGGGCTCGCTTGTTCCGTAACTACCCGTACAACGAACTGGCCAGCCATGTCATAGGCTATATCGGGCGTATCAATCAGTCGGAAAAAGAAAAGCTGGAGGAGCAGGAAAACGTAGGCAATTACCGGGGCACGGATTACATAGGCAAGCTCGGTGTCGAGCAAAGCTATGAGCGTCAGTTGCACGGCCAGACCGGCGTGCACGAAATGGAAACCTCGGCCGGCGGACACGCAGTGCGGCGTTTGCGCAGCAGCCAGGCCACACCCGGCAACACGGTGGTGCTGTCCATAGACATCAAATTACAGCAACTTGTGGAAGATATGTATGGCGCCAGACGCGGCGCGCTGGTGGCGATTGACCCGAGCAACGGCGAAGTGCTGGCTTTTGTCAGCAAGCCGACGTTTGACCCCAACCTGTTTGTTGAAGGCATTGATGTAGAAAACTGGCAAAAGCTCAACGAGTCGCCGGACAAACCTTTGCTCAACCGCGCTTTGCGCGGCACCTACCCGCCAGGGTCTACCTACAAGCCGTTCATGTCGTTAGCAGCGTTGAACACCGGTAAACGCAATGCTTCGCAAACCATCTACGACCCGGGCTTTTTTATGTTTGGTAATCACCGTTTCCGCGATGACAAAGAGAGTGGCCACGGGTCGGTTGATATGTACAAATCGATTGTGCAGTCTTGCGATACCTACTACTACATGCTGGCGCGCGACATGGGCGTGGACTTGATTTATGAGCAGATGAAGTTATTGGGCTTTGGTCAATTGACTGGCATTGACATACAAGGTGAGTCGCGCGGCATTTTGCCGTCAACTGAGTGGAAGCAAAATACTTATAAACGCGCTGAGCAGCAACGCTGGTATTCAGGTGAAACTATTTCCCTGGGCATAGGCCAAGGCTATAACAGTTTCACCATGCTGCAACTCGCTCAGGCCGTGGCTACTTTGGCTAACAACGGCATGCGCAACCGCCCCCACCTTGTGCGCGAGGTGGTGGACATAGAAACCAAGGAAAAACAGGTGGTGGTCAAAGACCCGCCGCAGTCGCTAGGTTTCAAGCCTGAGGATCTGGAGTTGATCCGTAAAGCCATGATTGGCGTCAACCTGGAAGGCACTTCGGCCGGTAGCTTTGTGGCGGCCGAATACACCAGTGCCGGTAAAACTGGCACGGCCCAGGTGTTCACCATCAAGCAAAATGAAAAATACGAGGCCGGAAAAATTGATGAGCGTTTGCGGGATCACGCATTGTTCATCGCATTTGCACCTGCCGAAAATCCGAAAGTGGCCTTGGCCATGGTGGTGGAGAACGGCGGTTTCGGCGCGCAAAGTGCAGCACCTATGGCGCGCCGTGTGTTCGACTATCTGTTTCTGGGTCTGTACCCGTCGCTAGAGGATATGGACGCGGTGCGCATCGGCCTGGCGACTCGCCCGCTCGGCAAACGCAGACCCGCGGCCAGTGTGCCTTGGCCGCCAAAACCCACAAGTGCGCCACCAGAGCCCGTGCTAGACGAGGACAACCAGCGTTAAAACCAGGCGTCTTTGGCGGTTTTCAAGGCCAACACCGTGACCACCACTATGAACACATAGCGCACAAACCCGCTGCCGTGTTGCATGGCCATGCGCGTGCCCAGCAGACTGCCGGCCACATTCGCCAGCGCCAGCGTAATACCGACCTGCCACCACACATGGCCTTGTGAAGCCAGCAGTATGACGGCGGCCAGGTTGCTGCACAGGTTCATGACTTTGCTGTGCGCCGACGCCTGCAAGAAATCAAAACCCAGCACACGCACCAGCAGAAACACCAGAAAGCTGCCGGTGCCAGGGCCGAAAAAGCCGTCGTAAAAACCGATGACGCCGCCGATCAACGCCATGTAAACCGCTTGCCTGCGCGCTGCATAGCGGGGCGCATGTATGTGGCCGAGTTGTTTGTTCCACAAGGTGTAGAACAGCAACGCCAGCAACAAGGCGGGCAAAGCCATGCGCAAATACTGAGGGGACAACAACGTCAACACATAAGCGCCACCCCAGGAGCCGATAAACGCCATCAAACTGGCCAACAGCAGTGCACGCCAGGCCAGTTGCACCCGCCGGTTGTATTGCCAGGCTGCGAACAGCGTGCCCCAAATCGAGGCAGATTTGTTGGTACCCAATAAGGTGGCCGGGTGCAGCGACGGGTAGGTGGCAAACAAGGCCGGCACCAGAATCAATCCGCCGCCGCCCACCACGGCGTCGACAAAGCCGGCCAGCGCCGACATCAGGCTGACCAGCACAATGTCCATGGGGGGATTCTCGCAGTCGAAAAAAAGCACCGTTGTGCGGTGCTTTTCCGTTATCGCTATCCACCTTGTGGAGGATGCTTTTTTGTCTCCTCTGACCCTCTGCAGACAAGGCCCCATGGGGTTTTGTCTGCAAGTGGCTGAACTGTAGGCGATAGTGGTTGATGCTTTGCCTAGGAATTACCCGCGGCAAGCGCATGCAGCGCCAGCAATTCGGCGGCGCGTTCTGCAATCATCAACACCGGACTGTTGGTGTTGCCGCTGGTGATGCTTGGCATGACAGATGCATCGGCGATGCGAAGGCCGCGTACCAAGCCGCCGCGCCCGTCACGCACGCGCAATTCGCTGTCGACCACCGACAGTGGGTCGTCCAATCGCCCCATGCGTGCGGTGCCGACCGGGTGAAAAATCGTGGTACCTATGTCACCGGCCAGACGAGCGAGCTCATCGTCGGTTTGAAACTGCGTGCCCGGTTTCCATTCCTCGGGCTGGTAGGGTGCCAAAGCCGGTTGAGCGGCGATCCGGCGTGTCACGCGCAAAGAGTCCGCGGCCACGCGGCGGTCTTCGTCGGTGGACAAGTAATTCGGTGCAATCAATGGCGCGGCATTGAAATCCGCACTTTGAATATTGACTGTGCCGCGGCTGCTGGGGTTGAGGTTGCACACACTGGCGGTGAACGCAGGAAAGCTGTGCAGCGGTTCGCCGAAGGCATCCAGGCTCAGCGGCTGCACGTGGTATTCGATGTTCGGCCAGGGCTGCGACGGGTCACTCCGGGTGAACGCGCCGAGTTGAGACGGCGCCATGCTCATCGGTCCGCTGCGGTGCAATAAATATTCCAAACCGATAGCGGCTTTGCCCCACCAACTGTTGGCCATGGTGTTCAAAGTTTTCACGCCTTTGACTTTGAACACCGCGCGGATTTGCAAATGGTCTTGCAAGTTGGCACCGACACCAGGCAAATCAACCACGGGCTTGATGCCGTGTTGTTGCAGCAGCGCGGCCGGGCCAATGCCTGAGAGTTGCAGCAATTGCGGCGTGCCTATGGCACCGGCGCACAGCACCACCGATTGGCGCGCCACAGCTTGCACCCGCTCTTTGCCGTTCCACACGTCCACACCGGTGCAGGCGATGCTGCCGTCGGCTTGCGTGTCTATGTGCAGCTTGGCCACCTGAGCCGCGGTCCACATCTCGAAATTCGGTCGGCCATAGCAAGTGGGCCGCAAAAACGCTTTGGCGGTGTTCCAGCGCCAACCGCTTTTTTGGTTGACTTCAAAGTAGCTGACGCCTTCATTGGTGCCACGGTTGAAGTCGTCGGTGGCGGGAATACCGGCTTGCACCGCAGCTTGCGCGAACGCATCCAGCACGTCCCAGCGCAAGCGCTGTTTTTCGATACGCCATTCACCGCCCACATTGCGATGTCGCAAAGTCTGGTGGTACAGGCTTTGGCCTTGTTTCACCATTTCAGACGGCGTACCTTTTGCGCCGTGTAATTCGTTCGCGCCAAGGTAATGGTCTTCGTGCATTTTGAAATACGGCAGGCTGTGCTCCCAGCTCCAACGCGCGTCGCCGGTGATGGCGGCCCATTGGTCGTAATCGCGCGACTGGCCGCGCATGTAAATCATGCCGTTGATGCTGGAGCAGCCGCCCAAGACTTTGCCGCGCGGGTAACGCAGGCTGCGGCCGTTCAGTCCGTCGGCCGGTTCGGTCTGGTACAGCCAATCGGTGCGCGGGTTGCCTATGCAGTACAAATAACCGACCGGAATATGCACCCAGTGGTAATCGTCTTTGCGTCCGGCTTCGATCAGTAACACCCGCTTGGACGCGTCCGCGCTCAAGCGGTTGGCCAGCAGGCAACCGGCCGTTCCCGCGCCGATGATGATGTAGTCGAAGGTGGTGTCGTTCATGTCACTTGCTGGTCGGCATGACGAACTCCGCGCCCTTGGGCGTGCTCTCGGGCCAGCGTTGCATGATAGATTTTTGCTTGGTGTAAAAACGCACGCCTTCTTCGCCGTAGGCATGCATGTCGCCAAACAGAGAACGTTTCCAGCCGCCGAATCCGTGCCATGCCATGGGCACGGGAATCGGCACGTTGATACCGACCATGCCGACTTGTATACGGCGAGAAAACTCGCGCGCCACGTTACCGTCACGCGTGAAGCAAGACACACCGTTGCCGAACTCGTGGTCATTGATTATTTGCACGGCTGTTGCAAAGTCGGGCACGCGCACACAGGCCAGCACCGGGCCGAAGATTTCTTCTTTGTAAATACGCATGTCGGTGGTCACGTGGTCAAACAGCGTGCCGCCCATCCAAAAACCTTGCTCGCATCCGGCACCGGCTTGCGCGGCTTGGAAGCCGCGACCATCGACCAGCAACTTCGCGCCTTCGCTCTCGCCTTGCGCGATGTAGTCCGTGATGCGCTCATGCGCTTGTTGCGTGACGATGGGGCCCATTTCAGCGGCGAGGTTTTCGCCGTTGAGCACCTTCAAAGCGCGGGTGCGCTCTATCAACTTAGGCATGATTTTGTCGGCCACATCACCTACCAGCACCGCAACGCTGATGGCCATGCAGCGTTCACCAGCCGAGCCGTAAGCAGCGCCGATCAATGCATCCAACGACTGCTCCAGATCGGCGTCGGGCATGACCACCATGTGGTTTTTCGCGCCGCCCAAGGCTTGCACGCGTTTGCCGTGGTGGGCGCCGGTTTCGTAGATGTAGTTGGCTATCGGTGTCGAGCCGACGAAGCTGACAGCCTTCACGTCCGGGTGTTCTAGCAAAGCATCGACGGCTTCTTTGTCGCCTTGCACCACGTTGAATACGCCGTCGGGGAAACCGGCTTGCTTGAGCAAATCGGCCATCATCAAGGAGGGTGTCGGGTCGGTCGGGCTGGGCTTGAGAATGAAGGTGTTGCCCGCTGCAATCGCCACCGGGAACATCCACATGGGCACCATGACGGGGAAGTTGAACGGTGTGATGCCGGCCACCACGCCCAATGGTTGACGCAGGGTCCAGTTGTCTATGCCGGTCGCGACTTGTTCGGTGTAATCGCCTTTGAGTAACTGTGGAATGCCGGTAGCGAATTCGACGATATCAATGCCGCGCGCGACTTCGCCTTGCGCATCGGTGAACACCTTGCCGTGCTCGGCGGTGATGGCGTGGGCCAGCGCGTCTTTGTGATGGTGCAGCAACTCCAAAAATTTGAACATGACGCGGGCGCGACGCAGCGGCGGCGCGTCTGCCCAAGCGGGAAACGCGGCAAGGGCAGCGGCAACGGCAGTGTTCAAATCTTGCTTATTGGCCAATGCGACCTTGCCTGTGACAGCGCCGGTGGCGGGATTGGTCACGGCTTGTGTGCGTTGGCCTTGACCTGCAACGGGCGTGCCGTTGATGAAGTGACCGATGTCTGTGGTGCTCATGGCGTAGTCTCGTTCTGTAAACACCCATTATCTGTGCAGTGTGATGGGGCGCGTTTCATCAAGCGAGGTGTTCACGCCATTGGGTTGCGCTCTTAGAGAGGTGTTCACGCCATGTCGGGACTGTCGCCGCTCTCCATGGCAGAGCCATGACGTTCGCGTCGGCCCGCCCGCCATGTCGTTTGTCCACTCGACGTATTTCTCCGACAGCATTTCTGCGGTTCGATACAGAAAGCCAGTACGACAACGAAACATGACTTAAGCCAAAACCATCACTTCAGGCCGAATCGGAGGGGGCGTTTTTTCCAGCGAAAGCGCAGAAAAAAATCGCACCGGATGGTTCGGCCAAAGCGTGCCTTCATTGATGAATGCAGAAATGCCAACCAAGTCCGGATGGTCCGGCCTAAGCGTGTCTTAACCGCGCCGCCTGAACATTCCCCAGCCTTCCATGTGCAACACCTTGTCGCCATGCTGGTTGAACATTTCCCACAGATTGCGCGTCATGCCTATGTCTGGTCGTTTGCCCATGGGCTTGTTTTCCAGCACCGTCGCGCGCAAGCTCAGCGTATCGCCTGGGAACACCGGCTTGGTCCATTTAATGCCTTCCAGTCCCGGCGAACCCATGCTCGAGGTGTGGCACAAAAAATTCGTCACCATCAAGCGCATGGCCATGGCGCAAGTATGCCAGCCGCTGGCGCACAAGCCGCCGAACACCGAGGCCTTGGCCGCTTCCTCGTCCAGATGAAACGGCTGCGGATCGAACTGTGTTGCAAATGCGATGATGTCTTCGCGCGTCGGCGTGATGCTGCCCAATTCCCGCACCTCACCTACGCGCATGTCTTCCCAAAAAATAGTGACTTCACTCACGCCCGACCGCCCGCCACATTCAAGGTGGTGCCGGTCACATAAGACGCGGCATCGCTGAGCAGCCAGACGATGCCCTGGGCCACTTCTTCAGCCGTGCCCGGGCGTTGCATAGGCACTTGGTTGGCGAGCTTGTGGGCGCGATCCGGCTGGCCGCCGCTGGCATGTATATCGGTGAGTATCAGCCCGGGGCGTACGCCGTTCACGCGTATGCCTTCGGTGGCCACTTCCTTGGCCAGACCTATGGTGAAGGTGTCGATGGCGGCCTTGCTGGCGGCGTAATCCACGTATTGGTTGGGCGAGCCCAGCAAAGCGGCGGCGCTGCTCAGGTTGACGATGCTGCCGCCCGCGCCGCCGTGGCGTGTGCTCATGCGCTTGACCGCTTGTGCCGCGCAGGCAAAACTGCCGAGCACGTTGATGCGCATCATGCGCTCGAGCCGCGCCCACGACATATCCTCGACCCGCGCCGCGACATCGACCACACCGGCGTTGTTGATGAAGCCGGTGATGCGGCCCATGGCGGAATCGACCTCATTGAATAAACGCAGAATGTCGGCCTCGATGCCTATATCGGCCTGAAACGCCTGCGCACGTGCGCCCATGGCCTGGATTTGCGCCACCACATCGGCTGCCGCTTTGGCGTCTTGTGTGTAATTGACGGCGACCGCCCAGCCTTGCTTAGCGGCGAGTAAAGCGCAGGCCGCGCCTATGCCGCGGCTACCGCCGGTGATTAAAACCAAGGGGGGGGTGGTAGATGGGTGCACGTGAGCTCCGTTCGGTGTCTGGGTGGTGCGAAATAGTAGGATGCGGCTTGTGGACAAGCTTGCATGGCTTGTTTAAAAAGATAACACGATTGAAAGCGCTCATGCCATTGACCATTGATTACTTTCTCGTTCCGCAAAGCCCTTGGACTTACTTCGGTCATGTCCGATTGACCGCGATGGCGGCAGCTGCCTGCGCCACGGTACGCATCAAGCCCATGGACTTGGGTCAAATCTTCCCCAAAACCGGCGGCTTGCCGGTCGGCCAGCGTTCTGCGCAACGACAAGCCTATCGGTTGGTCGAGTTACGCCGGTTTGCCGACCATTTGAAATTGCCGCTGAACCTGCACCCCAAATTTTTTCCGGTGCCCGGCGACGACGCATCCCGCCTCATCATCGCGGTTGATCAACACGATGGCGCAGACGCCGCCATGCGTTTGTGTGGTGCGCTGTTGTCAGCGGTCTGGGCGGATGAGCGAAACATCGCCGACCACGCGGTGCTCGCCGAGTTATTGCATGAACAACAGATAGATACCGCGCGTTTGGAACAAAGCAAACAAGCGGGCGCGCAATCGGCCTACCAGGCATACACCGACGAAGCCTTGAAACTCGGCGTGTTCGGCGCGCCGACGTTTGTGGTCGACGGCGAGTTGTTCTGGGGCCAGGACCGCCTGGAATTTTTACAACGCAGATTGCAAGCCGTTTAACAAAGAGGTGCTTAATGGGACATGCGATTGAATTGAAAGCCGCCGACGGTTTTGCTTTCGAGGCTTATGTGGCGCAACCGAAAAAACCGCCACGCGCCGCCATTGTGGTGTTGCAGGAAATCTTCGGCGTGAATGCACATATCCGCGCGGTCGCAGACGGTTTTGCGTTGGCAGGTTTTTTGGTGATCGCACCGGCCACGTTTTCGCGTTTGCAAAAACATGTGAATCTGGGTTACAGCGCGGATGATGTGGCCGCTGGCCGAGAATTGAAAACCCGCGCCGAAAACCTGCCGTCGCCCGGTGTCATGGCCGAAGTGCAAGCCGCCATCACCCATGCCTCATTGTCCTGCAAAGGCAAAGTCGGTGTGATGGGATATTGCTGGGGTGGTTTGCTCAGTTGGCGCGCTGCGACACGCTTGAGCGGCATACAAGCTGCGGTGACTTATTACGGCGGCGGCATGACGCTGGCGCCTGAGCTGAGCGCCAAACCGCTGTGTCCGGTGCTGGCGCATTTTGGTACGCATGACCCGCTGATTCCTGTCGATACGGTGGCGGCGTTTCGCGCGGCGCAAGCGCAGGTAGATGTGCAGGTGTATGACGCCGACCATGGCTTTAACTGCGACCACCGGGGCAGCTACAACGCGGCGGCGGCAGAACTGGCGCTAGAAAAAACCTTGGGGTTTTTCATCGACCACTTAAAGGTGTAGTCGCAGCCCAAGCCGGGTTGTAGCGCACAAGCCGCTTGGCGGCGTCAAGTCTGACGCAATTTTTCCGCGGCTTGAATGGCAAAGTAAGTCAATATGCCGTCGGCTCCAGCGCGTTTGAACGCCAAAAGGCTTTCCATCATCACGCCGTCATGGTCGAGCCAGCCGTTTTGCGCGGCGGCTTTGAGCATGGCGTATTCGCCGGAGACTTGGTAGACAAAGGTGGGCATGCTGAACTCGTCTTTCACCCGGCGCACGATGTCCAGGTAAGGCATGCCGGGCTTGACCATCACCATGTCAGCGCCTTCGGCAATGTCCATGGCCACTTCGCGCAAGGCCTCGTCCGAGTTGCCCGCGTCCATCTGATACACCTTTTTGTCGCTCTTGCCCAAGTTGGCCGCCGAGCCGACCGCGTCGCGGAACGGGCCGTAAAAAGAACTGGCGTATTTGGCGCTGTAGGCCATGATGCGGGTGTGTATGTGGCCGTGCGCTTCCAGCGCTTGGCGGATGGCGGCGATGCGCCCGTCCATCATGTCGCTGGGGGCGACGATGTCCACACCGGCGTCGGCTTGTGTCAGCGCCTGCTGCACCAGCACTTCAACCGTCGGGTCGTTCATGATGTAGCCGCTGTCATCCAACAAACCGTCCTGACCGTGGCTGGTGAACGGATCGAGGGCCACATCAGTCATCACGCCCAGGTTGGGGAAATGTTGCTTCAAACTTTTCACGACGCGCGGCACCAAACCTTGGGCGTTGGTGGCTTCGCGCCCGTCCGGGGTCTTCAGAGACGAATCGATGACGGGAAACAAAGCCATCACAGGAATGCCCAGCTTGACGCATTGTTCGGCCACCGGCAGCAGCAAGTCCAGACTGAGCCGCTCGACGCCGGGCATGGAAGCGACGGCTTCGCGTTTTTTCTCGCCATCCAGCACAAACACCGGGTAAATCAAGTCGTTCACGCTCAAAGCGTTTTCACGCACTAGGCGGCGGGTGAAATCATCGCGGCGCAGTCGGCGCAGGCGGGTATGGGGGAATTGGGTAGGAATGGTCATGGCGAAATTGTGCCGCATTGGCTGAAACCACTTTTGGGGTGAAACCCCAACCGGGGGCAGGCCGCTTAAAGCGCGCGCTTAAGTACAGCGGACTTGCCACTAAACTCAACTCATGTTGTGGGTCAAAGCCTTTCATATTGTTTTCGTCGCCAGCTGGTTTGCCGGCTTGTTTTACCTGCCGCGCATTTTTGTCAATCTGGCAATGGTGCCGCCGGACTCTACGGCCGAGCGCGAGCGGCTGTTGCTGATGGCGCGCAAGCTGATGCGCTTCATGACTTTGTTGATGTGGCCGGCGCTGGCGCTGGGCCTTGGCTTGTGGCTGGGTTACGGCATAGGCGGGCTACCGCCTTCAAACTGGATGATGCTCAAGCTGGCGGCGGTGCTTCTGGCCATTGGCTACCACCATTTATGCGCCAGACATTTGCGCTTTTTCGAATCCGGTGCATCCACTCACTCGCATATCTGGTACCGCTGGTTCAATGAAGCGCCCGTGCTGCTGCTGGTGGCGGCGGTGGTGCTGGTGGTGGTTAAACCTTTTTAATGCCCTATGACGGCTAAGCGTCGTACCACGGCCTGGACGCTGTCCTGGCTTTGCGTGCTGGTGATTGTTTACGCCAGCTTGTACCCGTTTGAAGATTGGCGCAATCAGGAGATCGCTCCTTGGTCATTTGTGACCGCCCCCTGGCCCAAGTATAACACCTGGTTTGATCTCAATAGCAATTTGCTGGGCTATGCGCCCCTGGGTTTTTGGCTGTGTCTGGCAGGCATGCGCAGCAGCTATTCGCGCGCCCGGGCCTGGCTGCTGGCTGCCGCAGGTTCCTGTGTCTTGTCTTTCGGCATGGAGTGCATACAGACTTTTTTGCCCGTGCGTATGCCGTCGCAACTGGATTGGCTGCTCAACACCTTAGGTGGCATGGCCGGTGCGGCAGCGGCTGTTGCCTTGGAGAGGCGAGGCTGGTTGTACCGCTGGTCGCAGTTCCGCAGTGACTGGTTGACACACGACGCCAATGGCAGTCTGGTGCTGCTGGCCTTGTGGCCGTTGGCGCTTTTATTTCCTGTGACCGTACCCTTGGGCTTGGGGCATGTGGTGGACGTGTGGCGTCGCTTTTTGCTTGAGTGGATGCCTGAAGTCGAAATCCGGTTTTCCAGTGCGCTGGACAATTGGTCCCAGCCTATGACGCCGGTGCTCGAAATGGCATGCGTCGCTTTGGGCTTGCTGGTTCCCGGTTTGTTGGCCATGGCCTTGTGTCGGCGCTTGGTGCAGCGTCTCGTTGTTTTGGTAGTCACCATCCTGTTGGCCGTGTTGGGCAATGCCTTGTCAGCCACTTTGACTTACGGTCCTGAGCACGCCTGGCACTGGCTCACTCCGCAGTCAGGCAGCGGCCTGGCTCTGGGTTTGTGTGCCATGGTGTTGATGCTCAAAGCGTCTGAGCGCCGCTTGACGCAGATATTGTTTGTGATTCAATTGCTGTTGTTGTCGGTGCTTAATCTTTCGCCTGTGAGCGCCTATTACGAACAAACCATGCAAACCTGGGAGCAGGGTCGGTTTATCCGCTTTCATGGCCTGACGCCTTGGCTGAACTGGCTTTGGCCTTGGGCTTTGTTGATCTGGGCCGGCTGGCGCTTGCGCCACCGTGGCTTGCAAACGCATCGACTCTAAAATCTCTGCATGACATCCAAAAGTTATTTTCAGCACCATGTGTTCTTCTGCCTCAACCAGCGCGATGCCGGTGAGGCCTGTTGCTCAGACCATCAGGCTCAAACCGCCTGGAAACATTGCAAAACCCGGGTCAAGCAACTCGGCCTCAACGGCGAAGATGGCGTGCGTGTCAACCAGGCGGGTTGCTTAGACCGGTGTGCAGGCGGGCCCGTGCTGGTGGTGTATCCCGAGGCGGTCTGGTACACCTATGTGGACACTGCTGACATTGATGAAATCATTGAATCCCATTTGCAAAACGGCAAAGTGGTAGAGCGTTTGCTCATACCGGATAACGTGGGCCGCTAATTGCATGTCGGCTTTAGATCTGAAGCTCAGCGGTCGCCATGTTGATGCGGTGCTGGACAAAGCCGATGGTGTGTCGCTAGGCCTGGCGGTGGTAGCTCATCCTCACCCGCTGTTCGGCGGCACCATGGATAACAAAGTGGTGCAAACGCTTGCCCGCGCTTGTGTGGCGTCCGGCTGGGATTGCTTACGTTTCAATTTCCGTGGCGTAGGCAGCAGCGAAGGCGTGTATGACGAAGGGCGCGGCGAAACCCAAGATTTGCTGGCCTTGGTCGCGCAACTCGCCCCTGAATCGCCATTGGTATTGGCAGGTTTTTCATTCGGTGCGTTTGTCGCTTGTCAGGCGGTTCAGTCTTTGTGGCCAACAGGCAGATTGCAAAAAATCATATTGGTGGGCACGGCGGTCAGCCATTTCCCCGCCAGCCCATTGCCCCTTGAAGTGCATGAGCACAGTCTGGTGATACACGGCGAGAGCGATGACACCGTGGCCTTATCTGCGGTCATGGACTGGGCGCGACCGCAGCAACTGCCGGTCACGGTCTTTCCTGGCACCGGGCATTTCTTTCATGGACAATTGCCATTGTTGAAATCCTTGGCCATGCGCCACCTGAGGGCTTGAAACCCTTTCACTGCTACCTGCTATCCATGAAAAATACGTTTTTATTTGCTGCCCTCAGCCTGTTTCTTGCGGCCTTCTCTCACGCCCAAACGCCCCAGCCTCCGGAAATTGCTGCGCGCGCTTATTTGCTGCTTGACATCAGCGCGGCACAGGTGCTGGCGCAAAAAGAGGCTGACACACCGGTGGAGCCTGCGTCGCTGACCAAGCTGATGACGGCTTATCTGGTGTTTGATGCGCTGCGCCAGAAAAAAATCAGTTTGCAGCAAACCTTCTCAGTCAGCCCCAAGGCCTGGAAGATGGAAGGCTCGCGCATGTTCATTGACCCCAAGATGCAGGTGCCGGTGGAAGACTTGATCAAGGGCATGATTGTTCAATCAGGCAACGATGCCACCATGGCGCTGGCCGAAGGCGTGGGCGGAACCAGCGAGCATTTTGTCGAGATGATGAATGCCCAGGCCAAAGCGCTTGGTATGAACAATACCGCTTACAAAAACCCTGAAGGGCTGACCGAAACCGGCCATACCACCACGGCGCGCGATCTGGCCACACTGTCTACCCGTTTGATGCAGGATTTTCCAGCTTATGTCGGTTACTACGCCATCAAAAAATACCGCTATCCAGGCACGCCTGCCGCCAATGACAGTAACCGAAATTTGCTGTTGTTCAGGGATCCGACGGTGGATGGCCTGAAAACCGGGCACACGGACGCCGCAGGGTTTTGTCTGGTGGCCACCGCCCAGCGGGATTTCCCGAATTTGCAAGGGCGTCGCTTGCTCGCCATCATTTTGGGTGCGGCCAGTGAAAACGCCCGTGCGGAAGAGGCGCAGAAATTGTTGAACTGGGGCTACACCGCTTACGATGGCATCAAATTGTTTGAGGCCGGACAAGCGGTGGTGACGCCTGCCGTGTTTAAGGGCCGCCAGCCGCAGGTGGGCTTGGGTAGAAACCAGGCCATTGTGGTGGCAGTACCACAGGGTCAGGCCGGCAACATCAAAACCATGGTGACCCGCCCAGAGCCCTTGCTGGCCCCGTTGCAAAAGAACCAGCCGGTAGCCACTCTTAAAGTGCTGCTGAACCAGGCCCCGCTGGTTGAAATCCCCTTGTTGGCACTGTCGGCGGTGGAAGAGGCCGGTTTCCTAGGGCGCACCTGGGACACGCTGACCTTGTGGCTTAAATAATGCTTTGGTATTTGTTTGTGGCAGGGTTTCAATAAATCAGCCTGTTTCTTTGGCTTACTGCTATACTGTCAGGCTTTTCGGAAATTTCCGAATCAATTCCTTTTCAAAGTTCAAACGTTGAAGGACGTTTTCAATGCCAACCATTAATCAACTGGTGCGTCACGGACGCGAGGTCGAAAAGACCAAGTCCAAGAGCCCTGCGATGCAAAATTCGCCACAACGCCGTGGCGTTTGCACACGTGTCTACACCACCACACCTAAAAAGCCAAATTCTGCTTTGCGCAAGGTGGCCAAGGTTCGTTTGACCAACGGCTTTGAGGTGATTTCCTACATCGGCGGCGAAGGCCACAACCTGCAAGAGCACTCAGTGGTGCTGGTGCGCGGTGGTCGTGTCAAGGATTTGCCCGGTGTGCGCTACCACATCGTGCGCGGTTCACTCGATTTGCAAGGCGTGAAAGACCGCAAGCAGTCACGTTCCAAATACGGCGCCAAGCGCCCCAAGAAAGCCTGATTTTTTTCAGGTGGTTGGGTTTGCCCCGGCAAGGGCAGGCCTGACCAAGACCTCAGAGTGCGGACGCGGTGTCTGCGCGGGTCAAGTAAGTGAGAGCCGCTATGGTTCTCGGGCTACGCCCAGCGTAACCAACTGAAGCAACAAAGGAAGCAACATGCCACGTCGTCGCGAAGTCCCGAAACGGGAAATACTGCCTGATCCTAAATACGGCAATATCGAACTCTCCAAATTCATGAACGTGGTGATGGAAAGCGGCAAAAAAGCTGTCGCCGAACGCATCATCTACGGCGCACTCGAGCAAATTCAGACTAAATCCGGCAAAGATCCGCTCGAGCTGTTCAGCAACGCTATCAATAACGTCAAGCCCATGGTCGAGGTGAAATCCCGCCGTGTCGGTGGTGCCAACTACCAGGTGCCGGTTGAAGTGCGCCCTGTGCGTCGCTTGGCATTGTCTATGCGTTGGATCAAAGAAGCCGCCCGCAAGCGCGGTGAAAAATCCATGGCATTGCGCCTGGCCAACGAATTGCTGGAAGCCGCTGAAGGTCGCGGCGGCGCCATGAAAAAGCGTGACGAAGTTCACCGCATGGCTGAAGCCAACAAAGCGTTTTCACACTTCCGCTTCTGACCGAAGCAGCAGTTTGCAGCTGCCGAGTTCGCACGCTTGTTGCATTCGAAGAGCGGTACAACCGGCCTGCAACTGCGCTATCTGTTGTCACAAACGACGCAGACAATTTCCTGTTTTTAATCTGAATCCCTAAGAGGTTGACCATGGCACGCAAGACTCCTATCGAGCGCTATCGCAATATCGGCATTTCTGCGCACATCGATGCGGGCAAAACCACTACCACCGAGCGTATTCTTTTTTATACCGGTGTGAACCATAAAATCGGTGAAGTGCACGATGGCGCGGCCACCATGGACTGGATGGAGCAGGAGCAAGAGCGCGGCATCACTATAACGTCTGCGGCTACCACCTGTTTCTGGAAGGGTATGGATGCCTCTTTTCCCGAGCACCGCATCAACATCATTGATACTCCAGGACACGTGGATTTCACCATTGAAGTCGAGCGCTCTATGCGCGTGCTCGACGGCGCCTGCATGGTGTATTGCGCGGTCGGCGGCGTGCAGCCTCAGTCTGAAACTGTTTGGCGTCAGGCCAACAAGTACAAAGTGCCGCGCCTGGCCTTTGTCAACAAAATGGACCGCACTGGCGCCAACTTTTTCAAGGTCTATGACCAGATGAAATTGCGCCTCAAGGCCAATCCCGTACCTATCGTGATTCCTATCGGTGCCGAAGAAAACTTCACCGGCGTGGTCGATTTGCGCAAGATGAAAGCCATCATTTGGGATGAGGCCTCACAAGGCATGAAGTTCCGTTTTGAAGAGATTCCGGCTGACTTGCTAGAGGAAGCCAAAAAATGGCGTGAAAACATGATGGAAGCTGCTGCTGAAGCGTCCGAAGAACTCATGAACAAATACCTCGAAGAAGGTGATTTGACCGAAGAGGAAATCACCCATGGTTTGCGCGTTCGCACCATTGCCAGTGAAATCCAGCCCATGATGTGCGGAACCGCCTTTAAAAACAAAGGCGTGCAACGTATGTTGGATGCGGTCATTGAACTCATGCCGTCACCCATCGACATCCCGCCTGTCAAAGGCATGGACGAAGACGAAAAAGAAGTGCACCGCGAAGCCGACGACAAAGAAAAATTCTCGTCTTTGGCCTTCAAGTTAATGACCGACCCGTTTGTCGGCCAACTCACTTTCGTGCGTGTGTATTCAGGCGTGCTGAAAAAAGGCGACACGGTTTACAACCCTATCAAGGGCAAAAAAGAACGAATCGGCCGTATCGTGCAAATGCACGCCAACAACCGCGAAGAAGTGGACGAAATTTGTGCGGGCGACATTGCCGCTTGCGTCGGTTTGAAAGACGTGACCACCGGCGAAACACTGTGTGATCCATCTGCCATTGTCATGCTCGAGCGCATGATTTTCCCTGAGCCCGTGATCACCCAGGCGGTCGAGCCCAAAACCAAGGCCGACCAAGAAAAAATGGGCATTGCGTTGCAGCGCTTGGCACAAGAAGACCCGTCTTTCCGCGTTAAGACAGATGAAGAGTCAGGCCAGACACTGATCGCAGGTATGGGCGAGTTGCACCTCGAGATCATTGTGGACCGCATGAAGCGCGAATTCGGTGTGGAAGCCAACGTTGGCAAGCCGCAAGTGGCTTATCGCGAAACCATTCGCAAAACCATTGAAGACAGCGAAGGTAAATTCGTTCGTCAATCAGGTGGTAAAGGTCAGTACGGCCACGTGGTGTTCAAGATTGAACCCAACGAGGCTGGCAAAGGCTTTGAGTTTGTCGACGCCATCAAAGGCGGTGTGGTGCCGCGCGAATACATTCCTGCGGTAGAAAAAGGCGTGATCGAAGCCTTGACTGCCGGTGTGCTCGCAGGCTATCCGGTGGTCGATGTCAAAGTGACATTGCACTTCGGTTCCTACCACGACGTGGACTCCTCTGAGATGGCGTTCAAAATGGCCGCGATCTTCGGTTTCAAAGAAGGTTGTCGCAAGGCCAGTCCTGTCATTTTGGAACCCATGATGGCAGTGGAAGTGGAAACGCCTGAAGACTACGCCGGTAACGTGATGGGCGATTTGTCCTCACGCCGCGGCATGGTGCAAGGCATGGACGACATGGTCGGCGGCGGCAAGGCCATCAAGGCTGAAGTGCCTTTGTCCGAGATGTTCGGTTACTCGACCACTTTGCGCTCCATGTCGCAAGGTCGCGCCACCTACACCATGGAATTCAAGCACTACACCGAAGCCCCCCGCAACGTCGCCGAAGCGATTGTTGCCGCAAGGGCTAAGTAAATTCATGGGGACAGAGCAAACCGCTTGCGGTTTGCTCTGTCCCCTCTGATCAAACATGGGGACGTGTTGGCCGCTTGCGGTTTGCTCTGTCCCCTCTGATTAAACATGGGGACTTGTTGGCCGCTTGCGGTTTGCTCTGTCCCCTCTGATTTCAAGTGTCTGCGACGACGCGCCGTCCTGTCACCCGTGCGGGACGAACCAGCAGCATCGTGCAGACGTAAAACCTGTACACGGGCCTGTTCTTTGGAGAAAAGACAATGGCAAAAGGCAAATTTGAGCGGACAAAACCGCACGTCAACGTGGGCACCATCGGCCACGTGGACCATGGCAAGACGACGCTGACGGCGGCGATCACGACGATTTTGTCGGCGAAGTTTGGCGGCGAAGCCAAGGCTTACGACCAGA
>CAMBSK010000034.1 GCA_945870575.1 Bordetella parapertussis
AGCGCTGAAGATGAAGAGCAAACACCCGCAGACACCACAAGCCATCCTTGGATGCCTGTGGTGTTCGGTGCGCTCATCGGTGTACTGGTCACGCTCACATCGGTGGGTGCGGGTGCCATCGGTGTCACTGTGTTGATGTTGCTTTACCCGCAGCTTCCCTTGCCGCGCATCGTCGCTGCCGATATTGCGTATGCCGTGCCACTCACGCTGGTTGCCGGTTTGGGTCACGCCTCACTCGGCACGGTGGACTGGAACCTGCTCGTCATATTGCTCATCGGTTCACTGCCCGGCATCTGGATCGGCTCGCAACTGGTCACCAAAGTCCCAGAACGTTTTATCCGCTCTGCCCTGTCTGTTCTGCTGGCCTGGGCCGGTACCAAATTGATTTTGATCTGACACACCATGTACCAATACACCGATTTCGACAAACGCTTTGTGCGCGAGCGCGCCGCGCAATACCGTGACCAGTTAGAACGCCATCTCAGCGGCCGCTTGAGCGACGAAGAATTTCGTCCGCTGCGCTTACAAAACGGCTGGTATGTGCAACGCTACGCTCCTATGTTGCGCGTGGCCGTGCCCTACGGCGAACTCAACAGTGCACAACTGCGTGTGTTGGCCACAGTTGCGCGCGACTACGACACACCCGAGACTGGTTTGTTTGAGCGCGCACAAACCACGCAAGACGCGATCGGCGGTATTGCCGCACCTGCGTTGACGAAAAATTACGCGCATTTCACTACGCGCCAAAACCTGCAATACAACTGGATTTCGCTGCACAAAAGCGCGGACGTGATGGACCTGCTGGCCAGCGTGAACATGCACGGTATTCAAACCAGCGGTAACTGCATACGCAACATCACCAGCGATGAGCGCGCCGGTGTGGCGGTAGACGAAATTGTGGACCCGCGTCCGTTTGCAGAAATTCTGCGCCAATGGAGCACGCTGCATCCCGAGTTCGCGTTTCTGCCGCGCAAATTCAAAATCGCGATCAGCGGTGCCCGCGATGACCGTGCTGCCACCGCTTGGCATGATGTGGGTTTGCATGTGCAACGCAATGCATCGGGTGAAGTTGGTTTTCGCGTCATGGTGGGCGGCGGCATGGGGCGCACACCCATCACAGCCAGTGTGATCCGTGAGTTTTTGCCTTGGAACCAGATTTTGAATTTTTTAGAAGCCGTGGTGCGTGTCTACAACCGCTGGGGCCGTCGCGACAATATTTACAAAGCGCGCATCAAAATTTTGGTGAAAGCCGAAGGCCCGCGCTACAAAGAAGAAGTCGAAGCCGAATACCAGCGCATCCTCACACAAGACGGTGCGCCACACACCATCACGCAAGCCGAGTTTGACCGGGTGCATGCTTGCTTTGCCGCCCCTGTGCTGGCTGCTCACAATGGTGTGTCTGCTGAGGCTATTCACACTCAACTGACCCAAGCTGCAGACGGCAACAAAGACTTTGCACGCTGGCTGCAACAAAACGTGGCTGCACACCGTGACCCACATTTGCGCATCGTTACCCTTTCTTTCAAACGACTTGGCCAAGCGCCGGGCGACGCCACCGCTGATCAACTCGACGCTGCTGCCGTGTTGGCGGATCGCTTCTCCTGCGGCGAAGCTCGGGTCAGCCATGACCAAAATTTGGTCTTGCCATGGGTAGCCGCGCAAGACTTGCCCGCGCTTTACAAACAGGCCAAAGACTTGGGGCTGGCCAAACCCAACATTCGCATGTTGACCGACATGATCGCCTGCCCCGGCGGCGACTATTGCTCCTTAGCCAATGCGCGTTCGCTGCCTGTCTCCGCCGCGATCAGCGAGCGTTACCAAGATTTGGACGAGTTATTTGATTTGGGTGAAATTGATTTGCACATCAGCGGTTGCATCAATTCCTGCGGACACCACCACAGCGGCCACATCGGTATTTTGGGTGTGGATAAAGACGGCAAGGAGTGGTACCAAGTGACGTTGGGAGGCTCTGACGGCTCTGAACTCAGCGGCGCACCCAAGGCCGGTAAAGTGGTCGGCCCCTCGTTTTCATCTGCCGAAGTGGTGGATGTGATTGAAGCGGTTTTACAGGTTTACACAGACCAAAAAGCCCATGGTGAAACCTTTATTGATGCGTTCAACCGCATTGGTATAGATCCTTTCAAACTCGCCGCCAATGCTGCCCGTCACTCCTCGGACGACGAAGCCTTGAGCACCATCGACTGAAAGCTGAATATGCAACTGATTTCACACACAGAACACGCGACCTTGACGCACGACCATCTGCTGACATTGACCAATGACGCCGACCCTATGCAGCAGTCACTGCAAGACGTGCAGACCATTGAACTGCATTTCCCGAAATTCACTGACGGACGCGCCTTCAGCCAAGCATTGATGCTGCGTCGCCGCTGCGGATTCAAGGGGGACATACGCGCCAGCGGCGATGTGTTGATCGATCAACTCAGCCAAATGCAACGCTGTGGTTTTTCCAGCGCCGTGCTGCGTGCAGACCAAGATATCGCCAAGGGGCGAGAATTGCTCTCTCACTTCAGTGCGTTCTACCAAGGTGATGTGTCACAGCCCCAACCTTTGTTTGCAAGATGAAACCCTTACCCAAAGCCACCGAATTACACGCCAAAGCCAGCGCCACATTCGCTGACAAACTGGCTGCCACTCAGGCACAACTCAAAGCTGCAGCGCTTGAACTACAACCACTGAAACAAGCCTCCAGCTTGGGCGCTGAAGACGTGGTCATCACCCACCTCATCAACAGCTTGCAACTGGACATTCCCGTGTTTGTGCTGGAAACCGGCGCTTTGCACAGCGACACGCTGGCTTTGCTCGAGCGCTTGCAAGCCCATTCGCGCGCACCGGTGCAGGTGTACCGCCCGCAACACGAAGCTGTCATCGCTTTTGTCAAACAACCGGGTCAGCAAGCCATTTATGAAAGCATGGCCAACCGCAAAGCCTGTTGCGGCATACGCAAACTCGAACCGCTGGGTCGCGCCTTGGAAAACCAAAAAGCATGGATCACCGGCTTGCGCCGAGAACAATCGCAAGCGCGCGCTGAAGTGTCAGCCCAAGAAGCTGATGTGACCAACGGTGTACCCATCATCAAACTCAACCCGCTGGTCGACTGGGCTTGGGGCGATGTCTGGCATTACATCGCTTCCAACCATGTGGACTACAACCCGCTGCATGACCAGTTTTTCCCCAGCATCGGTTGCGCGCCTTGCACCCGTGCCATCAGCCTTGGCGAAGATTTCCGCGCCGGTCGCTGGTGGTGGGAAGATGAGACCGCCAAAGAATGCGGCTTGCATGTCAAGGCTTGATGGCCTTTACAAAAATTGAACGAGAAGAACATGAACGCCAGAATACCCACAGAGTTGCACCATTTAAGCAACGCACACCTAGATGCGCTGGAAGAAGAAACTATTTTCATCCTGCGAGAAGTCGCTGCTGCGTTTGAGCGTCCTACACTCCTTTTTTCGGGCGGCAAAGATTCTTTGGTGATGTTGAAATGCGCTGAAAAAGCCTTTGGCATAGGCCGCATCCCCTACCCGCTGTTGATGATTGACACCGGCCACAACTTCCCCGAGGTGACCGACTTTCGCGATCTGCGCGCCAAAGAGTTGGGCGCCGAATTGATCGTTCGCAGTGTTGAAGATTCCATGAAACGCGGCACCGTGCGATTAGCCCGTCCCGACGAATCGCGCAATGTGCACCAATCGGTCACCCTGCTTGAAGCGATTGATGAATTCCGCTTTGATGCACTCATTGGCGGCGCGCGCCGCGACGAAGAAAAGGCCCGTGCCAAAGAACGCATCTTCAGCCACCGCGACAGCTTTGGTCAGTGGCAACCCAAATCGCAACGGCCTGAACTTTGGAATTTATTCAACACCCGCTTGCATCCGGGCGAGCATTTCCGCGTCTTTCCCATTTCCAACTGGACCGAGTTGGATGTGTGGCAATACATTGCGCGCGAAAACATTGCGCTGCCTTCGCTTTACTACACACACACGCGAGACGTGATCGAGCGCAAGGGTTTGCTGGTGCCTGTGACCCACATGACACCGCCTCGCGACGGCGAAACCGTGCAACAACGCCAAGTGCGTTTTCGCACTGTCGGCGACATCACTTGCACCTGCCCTGTGGAGAGCACCGCAACTACACCAGACGATATCGTCATCGAAACACTGGCCGCTGATGTGAGCGAACGCGGCGCCACCCGCATGGACGACCAGACCTCGGACGCCTCCATGGAAAAACGCAAAAAAGAGGGCTACTTCTGATGAACACCCAAACCTCAACCCGCCCCGCCCTGAAATTCATCACCTGCGGCTCTGTGGACGATGGCAAATCCACGCTCATTGGCCGGTTGCTGGTCGACTCGAAATCGGTGTTGCAAGACCATTTGGCCGGCGTGCAACGCCAAGGTGAAACTGACTTGGCATTGCTCACCGACGGTTTGTCTGCCGAGCGCGAACAAGGCATCACGATTGACGTGGCTTACCGCTACTTCAGCACCGAGTCACGCAAATTCATCATCGGCGACTCTCCCGGCCACGAGCAATACACGCGCAACATGGTCACTGCGGCATCCAGCGCAGACGCGGCCGTGGTGTTGGTGGACGCAACCAAGCTCAATTGGTCAACCCAAGGCTTCAACTTGCTACCGCAAACCCGCAGACACAGTTTGTTGCTCAAACTTTTGCGTGTGCCATCCATCGTATTTGCCATCAACAAGCTCGACGCGATTGAGGATGCAGCGACTGCTTTTGTGAACATTGCCCAAGCATTGCAAAGCTTTGCCGACGAGGCCGGTATCGACATCACGGCCACCGTGCCGGTGTCAGCACTCAAAGGCTGGAACGTGGTCAATCCGCAGCCTGACTGGTGCAATTACAGCGGTCCGAGCTTGTTGCAACTGCTAGAGAGCTTGCCTGTCACTGCATTTGAAGAAGACGCTGAATTGGCGTTCGCCGTGCAGTGGGTGGAAAAATTCCACGACAGCGCCGACACCTCCAAAGGCAGACGCGTGTATTGGGGCCGGGTCGGCACCGGTGTCGCACGCGCGGGCGACAGCATCCGCGTGTTTCCCAGCGGCCAGACTGCCCTCATCAAAGAAGTGCTCAGCAGCGTGCGCCAATCTGCCGAGATTGCAGCCGGACACAGCGCAGGATTGGTACTGGACCGCGAAGTCGATGTGTCTCGTGGCGACTGGCTGCTGGCGCAAACGCATCAAGCCCAAGCGCAAAACACATTGAATGTTACGCTGGCCTGGCTGGACGATGAACCGCTGGTGGCCGGTCGTGTTTACTGGGCGCTGCATGGGCACCGTTGGGTCAAAGCCAAAGTGGTTCGCATCCTGCATCGCCTTGACGTCAATACCTTGCAGGAAATGGACGCGTCCGAGTTGTCGCCCAACGCCATCGGCCATGTGCAACTGAGTTTGCAGCAACCTTTGGTGACCTTGCCTTTCAGCGACTCGCGCAGCATGGGTTCGCTGGTCTTGGTAGATACCGCCACCCACAAAACTTCCGCGGCAGTCATGGTTCAAGCCTGACTGGCACATTCCTCTAAAATGAGCTGTTTCGCGGCTATCCCGCCGCATTGACCAACTGTTGATTCACACCATGACCCACGTTGTTACCGAAGCCTGTATCCGTTGCAAGTACACCGACTGCGTAGACGTTTGCCCCGTAGACTGTTTCCGCGAAGGCCCGAATTTCCTGACCATAGACCCGGACGAATGCATTGATTGCGCGGTTTGCATTCCCGAGTGCCCGGTGAATGCGATTTACGCCGAAGAAGACGTACCCGCCGACCAGCAGCACATGGTGGCCTTGAACGTCGAGCTGTCCCGCATAGGCTGGCCAAGCATCACCAAGCGCAAAACCCCTTTGCCAGATGCTGACGACTGGAAAGACAAGACCGGCAAGCTGTCTGAGCTGAGCCGCTGATCTCTAAGGGCTCAGACAAAACGCCATGAGCTCAACTTCCCCACCCATTGAAACAGAAGCACTGGTCATCGGTGCTGGCCCGGTGGGTTTGTTTCAAGTGTTTGAACTCGGTCTGCAAGAAATTCAAGCGCATGTGGTTGATGTGCTGCACTACGTCGGCGGCCAATGCATGGCGCTTTATGCTGACAAACCTATTTACGATATTCCGGGATTGCCGCATTGCACCGGACGCGAGCTGATTGAACGCCTGCAGCAGCAAGCCTCACCGTTCAAACCGGTGTTTCATTTGAATCAACTCATTCATAGCGTGCAGCAACAAGCTGATAAGCGCTGGCTGATTGACACATCCTCAGATGCAAGTTTCCTGGCTAAAACTGTTTTTATCGCCGCCGGGGTCGGCGCATTCACACCACGCAAATTGGCATTGCCCGAGTTAGACGCTTTTGAGGGCAGGCAGGTGTTTTACACGTCAAACGGCATGAGCGATTTGCGGGGCAAGCACTTGGTGGTCACAGGCGGCGACGATCTGGCTCTACAAACAGCGCTGGATGCTCTGGCACTGGCACCGGCGAGCGTGACGCTTGTTCACAGACGCAACACATTGGATGCCGAGGAAGTGTTGCTTAAGACTTTTCATGCGGCTGTGGCTGCCGAAAACATCCACTTCATCACCGCACAAATCAGCCACACGCAATCCTCAAACCATGAACTGACCGGTTTGCAACTTCAACTGATTGACGGCAACAGCCGGCAAATTCCTTGCGATCAAATGTTGATTCAACTCGGCTTGTCGCCTCAACTCGGCCCGCTGGCCGATTGGGGACTTGACATGGCCCGCAAACAACTGAGTGTCAACACCGAAGACTTCAGCACCAGTGCGCCCGGTATTTTTGCGGTCGGGGACATCAACACTTACCCGGGCAAACGCAAACTCATCGTCAGTGGTTTTCACGAAGCCACACTGGCCGCATTCGGTGCGGCCGCTTATTTGCGCCCCGGACAGAAAATCCCGCTGGAATACACCACGGCTTCACCGCGCTTGCACCGCCTACTGGGTGTTTAACCAAAACGCGAATTGCTTGAAGGCATAATGCAGATTCTTGTCTGATGACAAGTCCGCTGGGGGTGCTGAGGTTTTCACAAACCAAGGCTGAGAAAGTCCCTTTGAACCTGATTGAGGTAATCCTCGCGCAGGGAAGCATGGCCAACAAGGACAAGCTGTCCACGTTTCCTAGGCCTCGCCGAACTGCCATTCTTCTGGAAAACAGATGGCAAACACCACGCACAATGAATCCTTGACACCCATCGGACCCACCGAGCGAGTGTTCACTTGGTACTCACACGCGTCGCTTTGGTTCAGCTTGGGCGTCGGACTGCTTGTCATGCAGGTCGGTGCTTACTTGGTTCCCCGGTTGGGCACGCAAGAAGCCCTTTTGGTCACCATCGTGGGTTCCATCGTGGGCGCGGGCTTGCTTGCTTGGGTGGCCAAAGTGGGTTGTGACACTGGCTTGTCTAGCGCAGGTCTCATGCACCAAGTGTTTGGCAGCAGTTTTGCGCGGTTGCCCGTGATGCTCAATATTGTTCAATTGATCGGATGGACCACGTTTGAGTTGGTGATCATGCGCGATGGCACGCTGGCCATGACAAATGCCACGCATTGGTCTGCCCCCTATGCAGCGACTTTGCTCTGGGGTGTGGTTTTGGTGGTGCTGATGACCGGTTCCATGCTGGGCTTGGTGCGCAGCTTCCTCAGTCGCTTTGGATTGCCGTTGGTGGTGTTGTCGCTGCTGTGGTTGAGCTGGCAATTCATCGGCATGTTGCAAACACAAGGTTTGGAGAGTTTTTGGAACAAGCCCGGCAACGATCAAAAAAATTACATGCTGGCCATGGAGTTGGTGATCGCCATGCCTGTGTCTTGGTTGCCGCTGATAGCTGACTACGCACGCTTTGGCAAAAACAGCCGTTCTGCAATGACCGGCAGTTGGCTCGGCTACGCATTGGCCAACATCTGGTGCTATGCATTGGGCGTGATGGTGATCAGTGTGTCAGCCCCGGATGCCAATTTGGTCAACACTTTGTTGCTGGCGCAAGGCGGCTTGCTTGCGCTGGGTCTGATCTTGCTGGATGAACTTGATAATGCCTATGGCGATGTGTACAGCGCATCTGTCAACAGCCACAGTATTTTTTCGGGCACCAGTACCAAGCATTGGGGCATCTTGATCGCGGTGCTGTGCACGGGTTTGGCCATGGTGTTGCCCATGCACAGTCTTGAACCTTTCCTATTGACCTTGAGTTCAGTCTTCTTGCCTCTGTTTGGCGTGATTCTGGGTCGCATGGGTTTTGGCTACAGCAGCACGATGACGTCTAAGGTGGACATAAAAGCCGTGTTTTCGTGGTTGGCAGGCATTGCGCTGTACCAACTGTGCATACAACTTGAATCGCCATGGGGCTCTGCACTGCCGAGCTTGATGTTGACTTTGTTGCTGGGCTGGCTGACCCGCCCTGTCAACTCAAAGGCTTCAATTGCATAACCACTGGCGCAAACCCATGGTTCAAGGGGCCGTGACCTTCACCGGTTTTCACAGCGGCCCCACTTGCTATGGCTTGGCGAATAAATGCGCGTGCAGCCGCCACCGCGTCAGCCATGGTTTTGCCCGAGGCCAAATGAGCGGCAATTGCAGAAGACAAACTGCAACCGGTGCCATGCACATTGCGGCTGTGAATGCGGGTCGCTTCAAACACCACGGCATCACTGCCAGGAGTTTGCAACACATCGCACAACACATCGCCGGGCAAATGGCCACCCTTGAGCAAAACGGCTTTCGCGCCCATGTCAAGCAATGCCTGAGCCGCGTTATGCAATTGATCAACAGCGGTCAAGGGTTGTTGCAACAACAGCGAAGCTTCATCCAAATTGGGCGTGACCAATTGCACGCGCGGAAACAGTTCTTTCACCAGCACAGAGACGGTTTCTTCGGCAATCAAACGGTCGCCACTGGTAGCCACCATCACCGGATCAAGCACCACCTGCTTCAATCCGTAATGGTCAATAGCCCAGGCGACCACTTCAACCACGTCGGGCGAATGCAACATGCCGATCTTGACCGCGTCCACGCCGATATCGTCCAGCACCGATTGCAATTGCGCTTTCAAAAAACTGGCAGGCACGCCGTGAATCGCTTGCACGCCCAAGGTGTTTTGGGCCGTCAACGCGGTGATGGCGGTCATGCCGTAGCAACCCAAAGCCGCAAAGGTTTTCAAGTCGGCTTGAATGCCGGCGCCGCCGCCGCTGTCAGACCCGGCGATGCTGAGCAGACGTGCGTATTGACCGGTGAGAGTAATGTTTTGCATGGCATGCATTATCAACAAAGCCGCTCAGACTTTGCTCACCACCAAGGACAAACCGGTGGTTAAACATTTGAATTGCGTGGTGCTGGGTGCGGGATTGATGGGCCGTTTGCTGGCGCACGCATTGGCCACAGCAGGTCACAGCGTTAGCCTGTATGAAGCAAGCGGCGAGGACGGCATGGGCGCGGCCGCTCGCGTGGCCGCCTCCATGTTGGCACCTTTGGCGGAGTCCGCCATCACCGAGTGGCCAGTGGTAGACATGGGGCAATACAGCTTGCAGCGCTGGCCCGCATTGATACAACAATTACCAACGCCGGTGTACTTCCAACAGCAAGGCACATTGATACTCTGGCATAAACAGGATGCGCCTCAGGCGCGAATGCTGGTGGATAAGTTACAGATCAACAGCCGTCAACTGCCGCCTGATTGCACGCCGCAAAACCTGGACAACGCGTCATTGCACCGGCTTGAACCCGAGCTGTCCGGTAAGTTTCAGCAAGGCTTGTATTTGCCGGGTGAAGGCCAATTGGACAACCGACAGTTACTGGCAGGTTTGCTGAAATCCTTGCAACATCAAAAGGTAGATACATATTGGCACAGCGCTAAATCGCTAGATGATCTGGCTGCCTTCCAAAACGAGGGGGCAGACTGGGTGTTTGACTGCCGTGGCACAGGTGCTTCTTCTGACTGGACCCATCTGCGAGGCGTGCGTGGGGAAGTCATTCGTTTGTTTGCGCCCGAGGTTAACTTACAACGGCCAGTAAGACTGATGCACCCGCGCTACCCACTTTACATCGCGCCCAAGCAAGACCATGTGTATGTGATCGGCGCCACCGAGATTGAAAGTGATGACAGATCAGAAGCCAGCGTTCGCTCTACCCTGGAGCTACTGAGCGCGGCCTACAGTTTGCACAGCGGTTTTGCCGAGGCGCGCATTTTGGAAATCAACACCCAACTTCGACCTGCTTTAAAAAACAACTTACCTGGCATTCGCCGTGTCGGTGACACATGCCTGCAAATCAACGGCTTGTATCGCCATGGTTTTTTGATCGCGCCTGCCATGCTGGACGCAGTGCTGGCACTGGTACAAGGCGATACATCATTGGCTGAGCGGTTTGCATTGGTAGAAGAAAACTGATATGGACACGCATCGCATTCAAGTTTGGATCAACCAAGTCGCTAAAGAGTTGAAGGCACCAGCGCATTTGTCTGATGCGATAGCTGCCGCCGGGGTCAAGCCACCGTTTGCCGCGGCGGTGAACTTGCAGTTTGTACCGAAAAAAAACTATGCCAGCCATATTTTGCAAACCGGCGACAAGATTGAATTGATCGTGCCGGTCACAGGAGGATGAATTGAACACACACACCGACCCGCTGATCTTGTACGGCGAAACATTTAACAGCCGGCTGCTGCTGGGCACTTCGCGTTATCCGTCACCACAAGTACTGGCCGATGCGGTGCAACTGGCTCGACCTGCCATGTTGACCGCGTCGCTGCGTCGCCAGACCGCGCACGCCGACACTTCTCCTGCGTTCTGGAATTTATTGCGCGACATGAAAGTACCCGTGTTGCCCAACACCGCTGGTTGTCACAGCATTCAAGAAGTGATCACCACAGCCGAAATGGCGCGCGAATTGTTTGAAACCGATTGGCTGAAACTGGAATTGATAGGTGACGATTACAGCTTGCAACCTGACACCATCAACTTAGCCTCGGCCGCGCAACAACTCATTAAAGCAGGCTTTAAGGTGCTGCCCTATTGCACCGAAGACTTGGTCTTGTGTCAGCGGCTGGTCGATGTCGGTTGTCAAGCCGTCATGCCCTGGGCGGCACCCATAGGTACCGGCAAAGGACCGATCAACCCATACGCTATGCGTTTGTTGCGTGAACGATTGGATGTGCCCTTGATTGTTGACGCCGGTCTGGGACTGCCTTCGCATGCCTGTCAGGTGATGGAATGGGGATATGACGCAGTGCTGTTGAATACAGCCGTGGCGCTTGCGCAAAACCCGGTAAGCATGGCGCATGCGTTTGCGCTAGCAGTGCAAGCCGGCAGAGATGCATTTCAGGGCGGTGTCATGCAAGCGCAGGAATCCGCACAAGCCAGCACGCCATTGTTGGGTACGCCGTTCTGGCATCAGAATTGAAAGTCGAGAACATGGACATACAACAAGTTGCCAAAGAGATTGCCCGCACACACAGCCAACTGCTGGCGGGTGAAACATCTACAGTTGAAGTCTTGGTAAAAGAAATTCCCGCAGATTCAACGCCAATATTTGCTGCGGCCTGGCTAGGCGCGCGCCGGCTGGGTTTTGTGCCGCATGACGCGCAATGCATTGCCAATGCCTGGCAATCACAAACATCGCGTCATGAAGTGTTTGATGCAACAAACTGGCCTTGCGACCCGCAAGACTTTGCGCTGTCTGCGGCCAATCCCGCCACTGCTTTTGCGCCCTGCCCTCAGTCACTCGGTTTGTACGCGGTGCTGCCGGATTCTGATTGGATTGCACGCATGGTCGAGCTACAAGTACCCACGGTGCAACTGCGTTTCAAGTCTGACGACCACACAGCCATAGACCAACAAGTAAAAGCTGCGGTCAAAGCAGTTGAAGGCAGCGACACGCTATTGTTCATCAATGACCACTGGCGGCACGCCATAGATGCCGGTGCTTATGGTGTTCATCTGGGTCAGGAAGACATGGTCGATGCTCCGCTGGATGCCATACGAATGGCTGGCTTGCGCCTGGGTTTGAGTTCGCACGGCTACGCTGAAATGCTCAAGGCGCACGCAGCACAACCCAGTTATCTGGCATTGGGCGCAGTCTTTCCAACCACACTCAAACGCATGGCCACTGCTCCGCAAGGCCTAGGACGACTTGGCATGTATGCGCGCTTAATGCAAGGTCAATCGCTGGTGGCCATAGGCGGTATCGACTTAGAACGTCTGCCGGCAGTCATGCAAACAGGCGTGGGCTCGGTAGCATTTGTCAGAGCTATTACGGCGGCTGTGAATGTGCCTGAAGCGGTTGAAAAATTGCGGATATGCATGAAAGCAAATAAACGCTGAATATCGTGCTGGCGTCTTGCTGCATTTGAGTATTTATAAACTCATAATATTCATATATTTGATTGAATACATAACTTTATAAGCACCAATTTTGTCATTACTTATTAAAATCAGATGATGTTTTAGATATTCGGCCTCGTACAAGGGATATTATCCGGCACTCGGACACTGCACAACTCAACTTCAAGCTTGTGCTTAGTCCTAAAAAAGCAAATTATCGGGAGACAGTTTCATGAGAAGTTATATCAATTTCATTGTCCGATTTCGTTGGGCAGTGCTCGCTCTGGTTTTGATTGCCACTGTGTTTTTGCACTTTCGCGGACAGACGCTGACCGTCATCATTGACCCTAACAATATCGTACCTCGCTCGCACCCTTTTGTAGCCACCACGCTCAAGGTTGAAGAAGTCTTCGGTTCACGCTATGTGGGTGTCATTGGTATCACACCCAAAGAAGGCGACGTATTCAATACCAAGGTACTGGAAAAAGTGCAGCGCATCACAGCCAAACTGCGCGAGACGCCGCGTGTCGTCAAAGCCAATCTGTTGTCAGTCGCTGCACGTCGGGCCAAGGACATTCGCGGCACCGACGAAGGCATGGAAGTCAAGCAAATGATGACGGACGTGCCGACCACGCCGGAACAAATGGCCATCTTGAAAGATGCGCTACAGCGAAACACGGCTTACATGAACTCCGTTGTTTCGGAAGACTTCAAAACCATCACCATTCTGGCCGAGGTGCGCGACGCCACCCCCGCTGAATTGAAAGAAGGCAAAGGCGGTTTCTCTTACGTCAACAACAAAATTGTTGAAATCGTAGACGCTGAGCGCGACGACAGCGTCGACATTGTCGTCACCGGGTACCCTGCATTCCTCGCCTTACTGGAGAAATTTTCCAGCCGCGGCGGCATGCTGCTGCTGATTGCCATTGGCATCATCGGCGTCATTCACTACGAAGCTTTCCGCACTATGCAAGGCCTGATATTGCCACTGGTCACACCTATTGTTGCCGTCACCTGGGGCAAGGGATTCATGGGTCTGGCCAATGTGCCGCTGGATATTTTCAACATGACCACGCCTATTTTGATATTGGCAGTGGGAGCCGGACATGCGGTACAGATGCTGAAACGCTATTACGAGGAATACAACATTCTTCGACAAAACCCGGATCTGACTCCCAAAATGGCTAATCAGCAGGCCGTGATTGAATCGATTGTCAAGATCGGTCCGGTCATGCTGACCGCCGGTCTGGTGGCAGCTGCGGGCTTTTTGTCACTGATGATTTTTGACATTGTGTCCATTCGCGTGTTCGGTATCTTTGCCGGCGTCGGTATCCTCAGCGTGCTGGTCATAGAGATGACTTTGATTCCCGCGCTGCGAGCTGTTCTCCCTGCTCCCGGCGAAAAAGAAGCCCGCATGGAGCGCGAAGAGCGCTTCTGGGACCGCGTCACCAATTTTTACGCCAACACTTTGGTCGGAGCTAACCGCAACAAAATTTTCATGATCGCAGGTATTTTGATTGCTTTGGCATTGGCCGGCATGTCGCAACTGCGAATTGAAAGTGCGCTGAAAAAATACTTCGATCCCGATTTGCCTTTGCTGGTGGCTGACAAAAAGCTGAATGAACGCATGGCAGGTACGAACAATATTTACCTGCTGATTGAAGGCGACAAGCCCGACGCCATCAAAGACCCGGCTGTACTCAAAGCAATTGATGAATTGCAGGTCTATTTGACGACACGTCCAAATATCGGCAAGGTGATGTCGATAGCCGAGTTCATCAAACGCATGAACCAGTCGATGAACTCTGACAAGCCCGAATTCTTCAAGATTCCTGACAAGCAGGAAACCATTGCTGAATACCTGCTGCTCTACTCCATGTCAGGTGAACCCGGCGACTTTGACCCGTATGTGGACTACGACTACCGCTTAGCCAATATGGTGGTCTTTACCCACAGCGACAGCACCGCAGACATGCATGTGCTTTGGAGCGAGATTCAAGCCTTTGTGAAAGATAAGTTCCCGCCGAACATCAAAGTCAATATCGGCGGCAGCGTGGCTCAAAGTGCGGCCATCACCGATGTGATCGTGAAAGACAAAATCCTGAACGTGATACAAATTGCCAGCGTGGTGTTGCTCGCCACAGCATTTGTCTTCCGCTCATTCATTGCCGGTCTTCTGGTGGTCACACCATTGCTTCTTTCAGTCCTGGTCAATATGGGTCTGATGGGTTGGCTGGGCATGCGTTTGAACGTACCCACCGCCTTGACCTCGGCGCTGGCCATCGGCATCGGTGCCGACTACGCGATTTACATGCTGTTCCGTTTGCGCGAGGAAGTCGCCAAAGGCACAGAACTCGAACTCGCTGTTCACAAAGTGCTGAATACCGCTGGTAAAGCCTGTTTGTTCGTGGCCTCTGCTGTGGCCGGTGGCTATGCAGTGCAAGCCGGTTCTCGCGGCTACTACCCGCACACATGGACGGCTATTTTGATCGGTACCGCCATGCTGGTCAGCGTCACGGCTGCATTAACCGTGATGCCTGCCTTGGTGCTCAAATTCCGTCCTTCATTCATCTTCAAAGGAGCCAAAAAATGATCACATCAAAAATGACGCTTGCCAAAACTTCTTTTTTCCTTCTTTCAAGCCTGGTGCTGATGGCGGGTATGGCCTTGCCCAAGACAAGCTGTGCCTTGACCGCCGTGGAGATCATGGATAAGAATTTCATCGTCGGAAAGTATCCGGATTCGACATCTGAATCCACCATGACGCTGACGAATAAATCTGGCCAGCAACGCGTACGCAAAACTTTTGGCACCAGCAAGCTAGACGCCAACGGCATCGACAATAAACGCATGACGCGTTTTCTGGAACCCGCCGACGTCAAAGGCACTGTTTCGCTGCTGGTTGAGCATTCAGACAGAGACGACGATATATGGATTTACCTGCCCAGCTTGAAAAAAGTCAGACGCCTGATCTCAAGCAACAAGAAAGACAGTTTTGTAGGTACTGACTTTTCTTATGGTGACGTGATTGGACATAAAGTCCACGAATGGAACCATACCTTGGTCAAGGAAGAAGACGTGGAAGGTGCTGCCTGCTATGTGATCGAATCCATTCCTAAAAATGCCACAGTCAAAGCCAACACCGGTTATGCCAAGCGTATCAGCTGGATTCAAAAAGATAACTTCGTCACTCTCAAAACAGTTACCTACGACGAAGCCAATGAATTGTTGAAAGAAGCCACCTACAAGCGCTGGAAAGAAGTCGAGCCTGTGAAGCGCAGATGGCAAGCCGGCATTTTGGAAGCCAAAAACCTACAAACCGGACACCGAACTGTCATCACCATTGACCAATCCAAATACAACACCGGTGTCAAGGATGAGTTCTTCACAACCCGGTACATGGAACAACAATGATGCTCAGGGAAGAAATGCCGCAGGCCTTGAGAGCCTCCGCGTCGTCAAATTCTGACGGCATTTTTTCCACTACAAATTTTTTAGTTGCTTTACTTTTGTCAACTGCTCCGTTGATATCAGCCGCAGCTGTCGACAATGACATGGCACCGCCCCTGTCACCGGATGAACCCGCAGTGACAACTGCCAATCCCATCAAAGCGCAACTTAGCTGGCTTGGTGTTACCGGCTCTTTTCGTACCGGGTACTGGTCATCCAACCGGCTGTATGACGATGTCAGCGGTGTAGGTACGGCTTCGGCCTGGTTGAAGCTGGAGAAGAAGCTGGATAACGGCATTGGTTTATTTGCCGAAGGCTATTCAGCGCGTGAAGATTTCCGTACTGACGGCAATACGCGCGCGAACATGCGTGAAATGTATTTAGAAACACGAAAAGGTGATTTTGATTTCCGTGTTGGTCGGCAAATCATTGCCTGGGGCCGGACAGACCGCCTTAACCCGACAGACAACCTGACGCCAAGAGACGCCAGACTGTTGGCGACGGATATTGATGAAGACCGATTCGGTTCACTGGCAGCCAAGGCCTCGTGGAGTCTGACCGCCAATGACAGTTTGACTCTGGTTCTGCTTCCAGAGTTTCAAGCGAATAAAAGTTACAGCAAATTTACAGAGGTCATACCCTCAGCCAACAACCAGTGGGCCATCAAATACGATCAATCCGGCAAGGCCATTGATTGGTCTGTGTCGTATTACGATGGTTATGATTTGTCCCCAGACCTTTCTGCCAGCTACGTCTATAAACATTACAGGACCAAGGTCTATGGCATGGACATAGCCACCACGGTAGGCAGTAACCGCTTCGCCTTGGAATCCGCTTATACGCAGACCCAGGACATGAATGGTACGAACGAATACATCAAAAATCCCTTTTTGTATACCGTATTCGGGGTGGAGCATGATTTCGGCAATAACACCAGCGGTATTGTTCAAATTTTCAACCGCCACGTCTATAACTACAGCACCCCAGACACATCAACTTCTTTAAAGCTTCTCCGCTCTGTCGTGATTTCACAGTTGGACCGTAACCAGGACGGCATCAGCATTCGTATCGCCAAAAAATGGCTGAATGAAACCCTTGAAACCGAACTGGCCGGTTCTACGCTGCTGGAGCGAAATGGATATTCACTGCGTCCACGGGTTACCTATTTGTGGAGTGACAGCATCAAATTGTTAGCCGGGTATGAATACTACGCAGGCAATTCGAATACCTATTACGGGTACTTGAAAAATAACAACACATTGTTCATGGAACTCAGATACTTTTATTGAAGCAGACTGTTCCAACCGGCATAACCCGGACCTGAATTTATGTCGCCCGAATAGTCTGGTCGATCTGACTTTCAATCCAGGCACATAACTCCAGTAATTTTTTTCAGTTATTTCGCCTTTATTAAAAACAACAGGGTAATTGATAAAAACTAATAATTCTTTGAAATTTTATGCAAAATTCATTATAAAAAGTTAAATTTAATTGCTTATGAATAATATTCGGTTTTCTAGAAGGCTGCTGGAAGTGACAGAAAGCTGCTGTTACTGGAATGTTAGGTATTTTCTCCCGATGCTCTCAGAAAAATCCACGAAGCCTTTGTAGATATCTGGGCCGAGGCTTTCCGTTCAAGCTCTACACTTATCCCCGAAGCAAAAATAATTCCGGTCGCGCGTATGACACACGCCATCATAGGTTTTGTGCATTCCTCTTCACTGCAACATTAACAGTTCAGCAGCAGAATCATTGTGAATTCATAAGCGCAGTAATAGATTTGGTGATGCGAGCAGAAGCCACCAACTTGGCATCTACGAAAGCAGTGACCTCGATAAACGCCAAGGTTCTGCCTGAACGACTCACGTTGGCGCAAAGATCACAGCGCGCGCCAGTCGGAATAGAACGCATAAACGACACATGCAAATCGTGGGTCACAGCGTGCTGACTGTCAGCCAGGTGCGGAACCAAAGCAAGAAAACCGGCCACCTCAAATACGGTGGACAACACACCGCCATGCAGATAACCATCGAAGGTTGCAAGCTCAGGTGTGATGAAAAAATGTGCTTTAGTTGTGCTGCCAGCAGCCCCGTCATAAACTATGCCCAGCTGTCGGTTAAAGGGCAACTCAAGTACTTTCAACTGACGGGGCAGCATATCTAGAATAACGGACATTGGGGGCGGTGTTTGGTTGGAATGAAAGAAATAAAGAACTTAAGGCGCTGATTATGACAACACCATTTTGACAGAATCAAGCAGGTGATCTTTTACATCTACACGGGAAATATAAGTGCGTGGCGTAATGTCTAGATAATAAATTTTTTATCCCAATCACTTTTTCGCAAAATTTATCTATGAGAAAAGCAATTGGCTAACTACTTCTCGTAATGTCATTTATCACTTGGGGGAATTGCCATTATTCCTTTTTTGGATTTTTCAATGGGGATGAAGACGGCGTTTACAACTGGTCTTTTGATCATTGGAGAAGTTGCATTTTTCTTCAGTCTAGTTTTACTTGGCAAAGATTTTTTGATGAAAGTTAAATATTTTTTGACCACGACTGGGGTTTTCAAAAAAAAACAGGATTAATCGAGCTTAACACAAGCTTTAGAAGTTTTTTTATTTATCTCGCAATTGTTAATAAGCTTAGATTTCTTGAAATCATCCGACATTTACTACATACGACAGCACATAAGTCAGAACAAACCCTAGTCAAAATAAGCGAAGTTTCAGGTATTGTTTGAACCATTCTTTGAGATTCATTGGCAAACGGATAAGTTAACCGCCCTGGCTTTCGAGCGTTTTCCCATATAGGTGCAAGTATGCTGCAGTTAAGACTTCTCAAATTATTACTATTATCAGTTTGTCTTAGCTTTATTAGCCAAACTCATGCAAATAAATTAGAAGAAAAAAATGCTTTTGACGTGACCGTTGCGACACCCACTATTTTCAGCCCCAAACAAAATACTTTTGTCCTGGAGGATCGCACTGGCTCCATGAGCGCTGAGGAAGCTTTAAAGCGCCGGGATGAATTCAAACCAGCTGGTGATATGGGATCGATTAACGCTCACTCACATTACTGGATCATGCAGAAAATTATCAGTCGACTTGGTTCAGACCGGGATTTCAGACTAGATGGCGCAGGCTGGCTGAGTATCAACACCAGCGTAATTAGACCGGATGGTTCGCTACATGTTCTAAAGCCATCGGGTTTTTATTATGGCAACTACGCCCACCTGACTGATACCGATCCAACTCTACCCAGTTCGGCCATGGCGTCTTCTCAGCACGCACTTTTTACCCTTTACCAAGGCGAAACGCTGACGCTGCTATCTCACACAAAGCCTCACGCATCCTTGCCCCCTAGGTCATTTGTTTTGCGGGTAGTGGATAACGCTAGATTCCTTGAGACTAGGCGCTTTGGTCTTTATGTGGAAGGCGGACTACTTGGTATTTTGTTTGCGTTGGGGATTTTCGGTTGGTTTTCCTATTTTTCAAACAAGGATAAGACTAGTTTTTTTTATGCCCTATGGATCACATTTGCATTTATTCAAATATTTTGTTTATCTACCCAAGATGGCATTCATTTCACTGAATTTGTCTTTAATTCAGATGGCCTGTATTTTTCTAACACCTCGCTAACCTACATTTTTAACAATATTGGAGGCTATGGACAAGCGATCTTCTATTTTTTATTTGCAAGTGCTTTTCTGCAATTAGACAAATATTTTCCATTAATTCAAAAAATAACATATCTGTATGTATTTACTTTTCTGACACACGCAATTATTTTTACTTTTTTGATTCACAACTTTTCACCTCAATGGGTATGGATGCCTTTAGTGCTATTTACCTTAAGCATGTTCATTATGAACTATGTATGCGGCGTAATACGCTACAGACAAGGAATGAAAATTGTCATTTTCTTTCTGATCGGAGCCATCCCTTATATGTGTCTTCGTTTTATTTTCGGACTTGGCCTGGCTGGAGTTACTTCACCATTTACATTTTTACCTGAATCAGGAATCAGATTTCTATTACAAAACTCCAATGTCTCGCAAGCCCTGGGTATGTGTTGCGAGGCTATCGTCATGGCACTCGCGGTGGTCAGTCGTACACGATGGATACAACAGGACTTGGCTGTTTCTCTCGACACACAAAAAACATTGATTGAAAACCAGAATAAAGTTCTTGAGTTAACAGTAGCTGATCGAACCAGTGAGCTAGAGGGAATCAACGACGATCTGAAAGCACAAACTTTGGAACTGGAGCAACAGCGCAGTCGCCTTGAGGGATTATCAAATCAGCTTGCTAAATACCTGCCGCCGCAAATTCATCAAGCATTGTTTTCCGGCAAGTACGATACGAAAATCACGACACAACGAAAAAAACTAACAGTTTTTTTTAGCGACATCAAAGACTTCACACGAACAGTTGAATCCTTGCAGCCAGAAGAATTGACCGAGTACCTGAATGAATATTTCTCTGAGATGACTCAAATTGCACATTCATATGGTGCCACTATTGACAAGTACATAGGTGACGCTGTCATGCTGTTTTTCGGCGACCCAGAATCAAACGGCGTTCGTGAAGACGCTCGCTCCTGTGTGGCCATGGCCCTGGAAATGCAAGAGCAGATGCTGGTGCTACAAAGACGCTGGCTGGAACGAGGCTTCAAAAACCCGTTTGTCATCCGTATTGGTATAAATACAGGTTTCTGCAATGTAGGCAATTTCGGGTCTGAACAACGCCTGAGCTACACCATCATCGGCGGTGAAGTGAACGTAGCCCAACGACTCGAGGGAAGCTGTGATCCCGGCGGCATACTCATCAGTCACGATACATTTGTTCATGTTGATGACTTGGTGCAGGTAGAGGAAAGGCAGGCAGTCAACCTCAAAGGCATTGACAGAAGCATTAAAACCTATGCGGTCAAGGGACGTAGAGAAGAGGCAGATAAGCCCTTGCGATTTAGCCATACACAAGGCGTTCATATCGATTTGTCGCCACAGACTTTGAACAACCTTGACTGTCGGCTGATCGCTGATCAATTAAAAGCACTGGCTCAACAATTGGAGGTCATGCACATGGATATTCCGCCTGATTCAAAGGCGCACAAAGAATAAGTGAAGAAGCTAACAGATACTTCTCCCAAATTGAAATCATCCGTAAAATTGTTATCCAACAAATGTAAAAAAGTCCTTTCAGGCGTGCCTAATTTAGTTGTTTTTTTTGTGGCTTTTTGTGTTCAGAATCCAGCAAGTTCAAGCTGCGCTGAATTTTTTGCTACAATATTCTTTTGGCAATTTTTGCGGGACTAAGCCCACACAGGTGACACTCCTAGTGAACGATTTTTGTTAGAAAAACCGAATATATTCCTCGATAGCTCAGTCGGTAGAGCGCCGGACTGTTAACTCCGCAGAAACAGTTCCTTACTAAAAAATACCCTTAAAAAACCCATATAAATCAACGATTTATAGCCTATATTTTACCTAAAGTATCAATTACACGGTTATTACACGAATATATTGTAGGCTTCTCATATTATGGGAAGTTGCATATTGCAACTGACGATTTGAAAACCTGTTTTCTGCGGTTGGCACCCTCCTCTTAACGACCCAAAACAAAGTGGGCTTTAATTGCCCAAAACTTTGATTTGAGTGCTTATTGAATTTCTGTTTTTTCAAGCTGCTTGAGAGTCCGTCCAATGCTTCGGGGCACTCACTGAAGAGGTTGCCCAAACCGTGGTGCAGAAACTAAATTTATGTGAACTCCAACTAATCAGCTGCATTTGCTTAGGCTGTGCACCTTTTAAGAATCACATGACACATGAAATTCAAATTGCACCACGCACTTATCTCAACACCCAGATCACAAGGCGAATCAACGTCAGCGGTA
>CAMBSK010000035.1 GCA_945870575.1 Bordetella parapertussis
CGGCGGTAAATCTCGTGCAGGTTGCGCAACATGCGCGCAATGATTTGGCGCGGTTCGGCCGGTTCCAAATAAAAAGCCAGCGCGTCATCAGATATGGCTTGCGGTTTGCCCAGCTTGGCGCCGGGCAGCCAGGGAATCAGGCGCTCGGCCAAGTCTTCGCGGCTGAGCGATTCTCCGGTGAACGGGTCTATCACCACATGACCTTCCTGCGGAAAACTCAAATCCAGCTTGACCAGAAAATGACCGGGAAAGCTGACACCGCTGACATTCAAACCGAGACTTTGACCCAGCTCAAGCCACAACACAGCCAGGCTGATGGGAATGCCCAGGCGCTTGCTCAAGACGACATTCAAGTAGCTGTTGTGCGGGTCATCGTAATGGTTGACATTGCCCGCAAACCGCATGTCTTCATAAAAAAACCGGTTCAGCTCACGCAATTTGTCCAGCGCGTCGGCGCTCGGCAGCAAGCGCCGCTTGAGCTTGGCGGACATCACATCGACTTCATCCAGCACCTGTTGTAGGTCGAGCGCTGGGAATTCATCCTGCGCCAAACTGACCGCCGTTTCCAGCAAGGGAAATTCTTCGTCACTTTGCACCAGGGTGGAGAAATAGTTCAGTGCAGAGGGGAGTGTCAACTTGTAATCCATGGCTCAATCATGCCCTCAGCGTCGTAAAAGTGCACGCAGATCGACGCCAATAACCCTAAGCGTCACCAAATACACCACACCCGATGAACCCAGTACCAGAGTCATCAAACCTATGCGCTGCCAGGCGTGTGACTGCAAGCCGGTCCAATCCCATTGTTGAGAAGCCCACAACAAACCGGCAGCCATCAAGCCGCAAGCCAGCAACACTTGCAGCATAAGACGGGACCAGCCCGGCAGCGGCATAAATTGCCCCTGCCTGCGCAAACCGATCAACAAACTCAAGGCGTTAACCAAGGCGCCCAGTGCAATCGACAAAGTCAACGCGGCATGCGCCAGATAAGGCACCAGCAGCCAGTTCATGACTTGCGTGAACACCAGCACAGCCAGCGCAATGCGCACTGGCGTGCGCGTGTCTTGGTTGGCATAAAAACCCGGTGCCAGCACCTTGATTGCTACCAGGCCGAGCAAGCCCACGCCATAACCCGTCAAGGCCAGGCTGGTCTGCTGCACATCATGGCTTGAAAACGCGCCATAGTGATAAAGCACCGACACCAGCGGCACAGAAAACACCAGCAGCGCGACCGCACACGGCAGCGCCAGCACCACTACCAGACGCAGTCCCCAATCCAGCATGGCGCTGTAACCCTCACTGTCTGAAGCGGCCTTGGCGGCGGCTAATTGCGGCATTAACACCACGCCGAGCGCCACACCGAGCAAAGCGATGGGAAACTCCATCAAACGATCGGCGTAACTGATCCAACTCACGCTGCCCGGTGTCAAATGCGAAGCGATTTGCGTATTGATCACCAGCGACAACTGCGCCACGCCCACGCCCAACAGCGCCGGGCCCATCATGGCCAAAATTTTGCGCGTACCGGCGTCTTTCCAAGCCGCCTTGATCTGTCTTGGTGACACGCTGATGCGGGGCAACAAGCCCAGCTTTAAAATCGCCGGTATTTGCACTGCCAACTGCAACACGCCGCCCAACATGACACCGACCGCCAAGCTGTAAATCGGCTCAATACCTTGCGAACTCAACCAAGGCGCACCCAGCCAGGCGCTGGCGATCATGCACACATTCAACAAAACGGGCGTGGCCGCAGGCACGGCAAAGCGCCGCCATGTGTTCAAAATGCCAGCCGATAAGGCCACCATGGACATGAAAGCGATGTAGGGAAACATATAGCCGGTCAGATTGACGGCGGTTTGCAATCCTTGGGGCGTTTGTCGCAATCCGCTGGCCATGGCCCAAACCAGCCAAGGCGCACCCAGCACCCCCAGAACACTGGTGACCAACACCGCCCAAGCCAGCAAAGTAGCGACTTTGTCTATCAAGACGCGGGTGGCCTCGTCACCTTTTTCCGCCCGGGTGGCAGCCAGCACCGGCACAAACGCCTGACTGAACGCGCCCTCGGCGAACAAGCGGCGAAACAAATTGGGGATGCGAAAAGCCACATTGAAAGCGTCGGTCAGCGCACTGGCACCGAAAACCGTGGCAATCAGGGTCTCGCGCGCGAACCCGGTGATACGAGACACCAGGGTCAACAAGGAAACGGTAGAGGCGGACTTGAACAGGCTCACCCGCCGGAGTGTAGCCGCCGAAGATGACACTCAGCCAGAGCCATTTGCTACAATATCTGGCTTTGCCCACATCATCCTCAGACACTCAAAGGAAAAACCATGGCTTCAGCCAAACCCAAGAAAAAGAACCCACGCCTGGCATCAGGCCGCAAACGCGCCCGCCAGGACGTGAAACTCAACGAAGCCAACAGCTCGTTGCGCTCCAAATACCGCACAGCGGTGAAGAACGTCGAAAAAGCAGTTCAAGCCGGTGACAAAGTCAAAGCCGCTGAACTGTTTGGCAAGATGCAATCGGTGTTGGACATCATCGCTGACAAACACATCTTCCACAAAAACAAGGCTGCTCGCGATAAGAGCCGCCTGGCCGCCAAGGTGAAGCACCTGGCACTCGCCGCCTGATCATTCAGGCACCCAGCCCGGTCTGCCCAAAGCAGACCGCCGTTTGAAACCGGTGCGCTGTTGGCAAAGAAAAAGTAGAAAACCGCCCCTCGGGGCGGTTTTTTTATGGGCGACGCGCCTAAAATGCGAATCTTCGGCTCCAAGTCTTCATGGCTTCAGAGCCGATTTCTTTTCTGACACACACCGAGGTCTCCATGTCCACTGCCGATCCTGCTGCGCATTTGATGAACACCTATGGCCGTCTGCCAATGACGGTGTCGCATGGCCAAGGCGTGTACGTGTGGGACACCAGTGGTCGAAAGTATGTGGATGCGTTGGCGGGTATTGCAGTCAACACACTGGGGCATAACCACCCGCGTCTGGTTCCTGCCTTGCAAGACCAGGTCAGCAAAATCATGCACAGTTGCAACTATTACCACATCCCTTTGCAACAGCAATTGGCGGACAAACTGGTTGAGTTGTCCGGCATGAGCAATGTGTTCTTTTGTAACTCTGGGCTGGAAGCCAACGAAGCGGCACTGAAGATGGCGCGCAAATTCGGTCATGGCAAAGGCATTGAAAAACCCGAAATCGTTGTCTACGATAAAGCGTTTCACGGTCGCAGTATTGCCACCTTGAGCGCCACCGGTAACGAGAAAATCCAGCAAGGTTTCGGACCGTTGGTCGAAGGTTTTATCCGCGTACCGATGAACGATATCGCCGCCATTGAAAAGGCCACGGCACACAACCCGAATGTGGTCGCTGTATTTTTTGAAGCCATTCAAGGCGAAGGCGGCATCAATCCCATGAGCGCAGACTATTTGCGCGCAGTGCGCAAACTGTGTAATGAGCGCGACTGGCTGTTGATGATTGACGAAGTGCAATGCGGCATCGGTCGCACCGGCCAATGGTTTGCCCACCAATGGGCAGGCATACAAGCGGATGTGATGCCGCTGGCCAAGGGCTTGGGTTCAGGTGTACCGATTGGCGCGGTCGTGGCTGGCCCCAAAGCCGCCGGCATTTTTCAACCGGGTAACCACGGCACGACATTTGGCGGCAACCCCTTGGCCATGCGCGCCGGTGTGGAAACTTTGCGCATCATGGAAGAAGACGGTTTACTGGAAAACGCCAGCCGCGTCGGTGCGTATTTGAAAAACGGTTTCCAACGCGAACTCGGTCATGTGCCCGGTTTCAAAGAAATACGCGGCAATGGTTTGATGATCGGCATTGATTTGGATCGCCCTTGCGGCCCTTTGATGGGGCAAGCGCTGCAAGCCGGTTTGTTGCTCAGCGTGACAGCTGACAGCGTTATTCGCTTGCTGCCAGCGCTCATCATGACCGAGAAAGAAGCCGATGAAGTCATAGCCATACTGGTGCCGTTGGTGAAAACATTTTTAGCTGATTCTGCAAAGGCCTGAAATGAGCCAAACTCTGAAACATTATTTGCAGTTCAGCGATTTGACTGCTGATGAGTACGCGTATTTGTTCACGCGCTCGGCACTGATCAAAAGCAAATTCAAAGCCTACGACAAACACCAGCCGCTGACCGACCGCACGCTGGCCATGATTTTCGAAAAGGCCTCCACCCGCACCCGCATCAGTTTTGAAGCTGGCATGTACCAAATGGGTGGCGCCGTGGTTCACTTGACCACAGGTGACAGCCAACTTGGCCGCGCAGAACCCATTGAAGACTCGGCCAAAGTGATCAGCCGCATGGTTGATTTGGTGATGATTCGCACCTACGAACAAACCAAAATTGAGCGGTTCGCCGCCAATTCGCGTGTACCTGTCATCAATGGTTTGACCAATGAATTTCACCCCTGCCAGATACTGGCCGACTTGTTCACCTTCATTGAACACCGGGGCGATGTGTTTCGCCCGCTGGATTGCCTGCAGGGCAAAGTGGTGGCGTGGGTAGGCGACGGCAACAACATGGCCAACACCTGGTTGCAAGCCGCTGATTTACTGGGCTTCACGGTACATGTAAGCACGCCCAGCGGTTACGAAGTCAATCAGGCTGTGGCTGGTGTGTCAAACAGCCAATGCTTCAAAGTGTTCTCGGATCCCCTGCAAGCATGCCGTGACGCTGACCTGGTGACCACCGATGTCTGGACCAGCATGGGCTTTGAGGCTGAGAACGAAGCCAGGCGTACAGCCTTTGCAGCTTGGTGTGTGGATGAAGCCATGATGGCGGTCGCCAACCCCAATGCCTTGTTCATGCATTGCCTGCCCGCTCATCGCGGCGAAGAAGTTCAAGCTGCCGTGATAGACGGGCCGCAATCCGTGGTGTGGGACGAAGCCGAAAACCGCTTGCATGTGCAAAAAGCTTTGATGGAATTGCTGCTGCTAGGACGGCTTTGAAAGATTGCTTTTAGCTTCGTATTTTTGAACTGTCATTGCCTTCAATATCAGCCTGCGTATAACCACGGTATGTCCATCAGATAAGAACCGCCCAGCGCCAGTGCTGTGTCACGCGCCAAGCGCAGCCATCCATCGGCATGGAAAATGGAGCCGTTGCGACGCGCTCGCTGCTGTACTCTTGAGACCCGCTGCCATCGAGCCTGCGCGTAATTGAGCAAACGCTGTTCTTCAGTCAAGTCAGCACGCTGCCATTGAATAGCAAGGCAAGCTGCATCCTCAATCGCCATACCCGCCCCTTGCGCCAGATAAGGCAACATGGGATGCGCTGCGTCTCCCAATAGCGCCACCCTGCCCTGCGCCATTTGCGCTGCACTTTGCAAAGGCGGTCGATCAAACAAGCACCAGGCGCGCCAGTCCTCTGCCCTGTGGATCAGTTTCTGTAAGTCATTGCAACAGCCTTGCAGTGCATGCTTTAAATCGGCATTGATTTGCTTGCTGCTACGCAGCACGTCCCAACCGGCTTGCGATGGATGGTCAGTGGTCTCAACCAGCACAACCATGTTTAAAAATTCACCGCCTCGCACCGGGTAATGCACCACATGCAAGCGCTTGCCCATCCAAATACCTACATGTGATTTTTGAAATGCCTGAGGTAAGCCGCTCATCGGCAACAACGCTCGATAAGCCCAATGACCGCTTGATACGGGTGCGCCAGATTCAAATACCGAGGAGCGCACACGACTGTTTAAACCATCTGCACCTATCAGCGCAAGCGTTTGATGAGACACATTAATTTCTTGGAACTGAAGATCAAGCCCTTGCGATTGAACATCAACCGCCATCAGTTTGTGATTCAAAAAGAATTCTGAAACATCTTGTTTTTTTACTGCTTCAAGCAATATCTGATGCAAATCAGCCCGGTGTACCGTCAGATAGGGGGCACCGTATTTCTCAATAAAGGATTGGCCCATAGGCAAACGACCTGCTATACGCCCGTCATCTGCGCGGCGTGACTGCAAATACTCAGGCATACAACCTACAGTGAGCAATTCTCTGCCCAATCCCCATTGGTCTAAGACTCGCATGGCATTCGGCCCTAGACCTATACCAGCACCTGTTTCGGTGAATGTACCCGCTTGTTCGTAGACATTTAGTCGCACACCTGTTTGGCCAAGAGCCAGCGCAGTTGCAAGTCCACCAATGCCAGCACCCGCGACGGCCAATGTGTTCAGCTTTGACATTGCTTCATCACAGCAGCATGGTGCGAAAGATAAATATACAGTTTATGCACCGAAGTGATGGAAGCACACATCAAGTTGATTGCGCCATACCTGCTTGCGCTCTTGCGGCACAAAAGCCGCTTCAAAACTGTTACAAGCCAACTGATACGCGTGGGATGCATTGAGCTTTAATGCGGCAAAGGTTTGCAAAAAATTCTCGTTCAAATAGCCGCCGAAATAAGCCGGGTCGTCCGAATTGAGCATGACGCACACGCCTTGCTCGAGCATGGCACCCAAATTGTGTTGAGCCAAATTCGGGAACACGCACAGTTTCAAGTTCGACAATGGACATACTGTCAAGGGTATACGCTCTTGGGCCAGGCGCTTCATCAATACCGGATCATGAATCGCTTGAACGCCATGGTCTATGCGTTCAGCGTGCAACACGTCTAAGGCGCTCCATATGTAAGCCGGCGGGCCTTCCTCTCCAGCGTGTGCAACGGTTTTGAGCCCGAGTTGTCTTGCTCGTTTGAACACTCGTTCAAATTTCTCTGGCGGATGACCTCGCTCGCTGGAGTCCAATCCCACGCATTTAACTAAATCCTTGAAAGGTATGGCTTGCTCCAAGGTTTCAAAGGCTGATTCTTCGCTCAGGTGTCTAAGAAAGCACAGAATTAAGGAAGAGCTGATGCCGAGTTTTTTTTCAGCATCTAAGCAGGCCTCGTGCAAACCGGTGATGACCGTGCGCATGGAGACTTTGCGTTCGGTATGGGTTTGAGGGTCAAAAAATATTTCCGCATGCACAACGTTATCAGCTTTAGCGCGCAAAAAATAAGCCCAAGCCATGTCATAAAAATCCTGAGGTTGCTGCAATACGCTGGCACCGGCGTAATAAATGTCCAGGAAACTTTGTAAATCAGTAAATGCATAAGCAGATCGCAATTCCTCGACACTTGCGTAATTTAGTCGGACATGATTACGCTTAGCTAATTCAAATATCAGTTCAGGCTCAAGCGAGCCTTCTATGTGCATATGTAATTCGGTTTTGGGCATAGCGCATAGCAATTCAGGTAATTGTGTTTCCCTGATAGCTTCGAAATTCATACTGCAGACTCCAAAAGTGATACCTGATTGTTACAAAAATGCTTTTACGCTTCTCCAGCCTTGTCGTCGACTGCATTCTGATTTTGCGCCAGACTTGCGGTCTCAATTAATCGACTCTGTGGCGCCTATGTTTAGGCAACAAGTTGCGATGAGATGGAACCCATTCTTTGTAGGCTTGAATCCAATCGCGCGCCATGCGTTTTTGTGCTTCATGCAAAGATAGTTCGCCTCTACACACCATTTTATAAACCACGAACTCAAGATCGTTTTTTTGTTCAGCTGACCATTCGCCTTGCCTGGGTTGCGGCCAGAGATTTTTCGGGTCGCTTGGATTCCCACCTATATTCAATGGAATCAAATGGTCTTGTTCATAATTTCGAGGGTTCAAATCCGGATAGCGGTATTGCCGTAATTGCTCATGCTTTAAGCGGTTGGTGTATTCCTTGTCCGGTCTTACGCTGTCTGTATATCCCTTGATGCAAACCGTTGTGTGAATATTCTCTTGTGTGACTGAAGGATCGATACTGCCTGGCGTTAAACGTGGATCAGGAAGCGGACTACTTTGCCCTAAGACAGAAAGGCTGAGCGTAGTGCAAATCAAATAAAACCCGCACTTGTGAATTGATGTACGTGACATCTGTTTTCAACCTCTCAAAATCGGATGTTTGATTCTTTCAAGCCATAAGCTTGAAATTTTAGACAAAAAAAGAGCGGGAAATTCCCGCTCTTTTTCAAATCAAACCCAATCGCTGCGAACAGCGACTGGTGATGATCAGGCTTGCTGAATAGCTTTACCGGTGATAGGCAGTGTGCGAACACGCTTGCCCGTCAGTTTGGCAACAGCGTTAGCCAAAGCAGGCACGATGGCCGCTGTGACGGGTTCGCCGATACCACCAGGCTTCTCAGAGCTCTTGACCAACACAATATCAATCAGCGGTGCTTCGTTGGTACGAACCATCGGGTAAGTATTGAAGTTGGTCTGCTGAACGCGTCCGTTTGCCAGCGTGATGGAATGCTTGAGCGTGGTGCCCATGCCCATGATGATGCTGGATTGGATTTGCTGGTCAACGATTTCAGGGTTAACGATCATGCCCATGTCGGCTGCCACAGTAGTTTTCACCACTTTGACTTCGCCATCGGCACCGATACTGACTTCAGCGACAACGGCAACGTAGGTGTCATAACCTTCCATGATGGATACACCGAATGCATTGCCTTTGCCTGCGCCTTTTTTGTAGCCGGCTTTTTCAGTAGCAAGTTTCAGGACGTTCTGGAAACGTGTTTTGCCTTCCAACATGGCCATGCGGTATTCCACAGGGTCTTTACCTGCAGCCAGCGCCATTTCGTCAACAAAGCTTTCGTTAGCAAAAACGTTCATGTTGTGGCTCACACCGCGCCAGTAACCGACACGCAAACCGGCATCATGGATGACCAGGTCGTGCTGGGTATTGGCAATGTTGTAAGGCGCAACAGCTGCTTCAACCATGAAAGGATCCATGGTGTCTTTCGGCAGGCCGAAAGCGCGCTGTGTGATGGACTGTGAAGTCAGCTTGAAGTGCAAGCCGACAGGCATGCCATTGGAATCCAAACCAGCATTGATCTGGTTGAAGCCGATGGGACGGTAGAAGTCATGGGTCATGTCATCTTCGCGTGACCAGACCAATTTCACCGGCAGCTTGACTGCTTTAGAAATCAGTGCAGCCTGAACCGGGAAGTCCAGTTCAATACGACGACCGAAACCGCCGCCCAGGAAGGTGGTTTGCACTTGCACATCTTCAGGCTTGATACCCAGTGCAGCAGCAACACCGCCTTGAACGCCTTGTTGGAACTGGGTAGGTCCGATCAAAAGCGCTTTACCGCCAGTGACGTGAGCCGTGAAGTTCATGGGTTCCATGGGTGAGTGAGACTGCAGGGGTGTGATGTAAGTGGCAGACAATTTCTTGGCTGAACCACCGATTGCACCCAATGCATCGCCTTTGGCAGGCTGTATAGGCAGCACTTTACCGGTAGAAGAAGCTTGTCTGTGGGTTTCGATCATGCCGTCGGATGACAGGTTTGCACCAGCGCCGAAGTCCCAATCGATTTTCAGAGCGCGACGTGCTTTGACTGCACCCCAGTAGGAATTGGCAACAACAGCCACGCCATCAGGGATTTCAATCACGTCAACTACGCCAGGCATGGCTTTGGCTGCCGTGCTGTCAACGCGAACAACCTTGCCGCCGATGACAGGTGACTGCTCCAGACTGGCGTAAACCATGCCGGGCAGACGAACGTCAATACCGAATTCAGCGGTGCCGTTGACTTTTGCAGGAGCATCAGTACGGGCAATGCGCTTGCCGACTACACGGAAGTCTTTAGGCGCTTTGATGCTTGGCTTTTCTGGCACAGGCTGCTTGGAAGCGGCTTCAGCCATTTGGCCGTAAGTGGCTTTTTTGCCGCCAGGGCCGGTCAACATACCGTTTTCAGCTTTGACTGCACTGGCGGGGACACCCCATTCAGCGGCAGCACCGGCAACCAGCATTTCACGAACTTGTGCGCCGGCTATACGGAGCTTTTCCCAGCCATCGCGAACGGAGGTAGAACCACCGGTGATCATGGCGCCGAGCAAAGCGTTGACATACACGGCTCCGGGAGGGGCAGCGGAAATGACAACCTTGTTCACGTCAACATTCAACTCTTCAGCGATCAACATTGGCATGGAGGTGTAAACACCTTGGCCCATTTCTGAACGTGCTGACAGAAGCGTGATGGAGTTGTCGTCAGCAATGTGCACCCAAGCGTTAGGTGTGTGCAATGTGCCGGCAGCGATAGATTTGGAGACGGTACTTGGCAGAACCACACCCATCATCAGGCCGGAGGTGGCGATGCTGGTGGTTTTGATGAAGTCGCGGCGATTTGTTTCTGTGCTTATCATGATGTATTTCCTTTGAAATTAAGCAGCGCGCAACTGGGATGCTGCGTCTTTAACGGCAGCACGGATACGTGTGTAGGTACCACAACGACAAACGTTACCAGCCATGGCTGCGTCGATGTCTGCATCTGAAGGGTTTTTGTTTTTGCTCAGCAGTGCAGCAGCGCTCATCAACTGGCCGGACTGGCAGTAGCCGCACTGAGGAACCTGATGCTTGACCCAGGCTTTTTGCAAAGCGTGTGTGCCGCCGAGGCCTTCGATGGTGGCAACGTTGGAGCCAGCAATATTGCCGACTTGGGTTTGACATGAACGAACAGCTTCACCGTTCACATGCACGGTACAGGAGCCGCACAGGGCAGCGCCGCAACCGAATTTAGTGCCGGTCAGGCCGAGTTCATCACGGATGACCCAAAGCAGAGGCGTGTCAGCCTCGGAGTTGGACGAAACGGTTTTACCGTTAACTTTGAATTGAAGGCTCATAAATACTTCCTTGATTGAGGGATGCGGAACGTAGTTATATTAGTGATTATTCATCGCAAGCACCCTAGGGAAAGCCCTTGCTTTAGCCTTCAAATTCTCGTTTTGCAACAATTTGAACGAATAGAAGGCAATACCCTGTTCTAGCTCGGGGAAATTGCAAGCAACCATGACTAGATTTGTAAAAAACCTGCCCGATTTCAAAAACGCAAAAACCCAGCATAAGCCTTGACCCGAGCTTGGCTTTTGGCGAACGAAACGGTCTTTAACTGAACTCTTTACTATTTTGGCATTTAAAAAAATGCCATGAACTCCAAGGATAAGATTTAGGCAGTTAGCCAGAGAGGAAATTCCCGATCTACGCGCAATCCAATGACCTGGCTGATTTTCTATGACAGTTTTCCCCTAAGCTCTATGCTTAGACACCGAGATTGACGGGTCAAAAAATTCATTGGTTTTATTAAAAGGTTGAAGCCCATGGTCAGTGTTTTGATCGTTGATGATCACGCCATCGTGCGCCAAGGCTATGTGCGTTTGATATCTTCAGACCCGCTTCTCAGCGTATGCGGCGAGGCAGAGTCCGCTGAAGAAGGTTATTCGCTTTTTAATGGCTCAACCCCGGATGTGGTGATCACCGATTTGGCCATGAAAGGCTTGTCCGGCATGTCGCTGTTACAAAAAATCCTGAGCCGCGACAAACACGCCAAAGTCATTATTTGCAGCATGTACGACGACTCGTCATTGATTTCCACCGCTTTGAATAACGGTGCCCGGGGCTTTATCAGCAAATCCTCAGACCCGGTGCATGTTGTGAAGGCGATACATGCCGTACACGCGGGCAGTATTTACCTGAGCGAGGATTTGCAGTCCAGGCAACACGATCATGCGTTCAGCAAAGAATCTGAGGCTATCAAACACCTAACGTCCAAAGAATTTGAAGTTTTCAAAATGCTAGCTGAAGGTAAATCCATACCTGAATGCGCAAAAATCCTTAGTTTGTCAGAGAAAACCGTCAACAACTACCAGACAGCAATACGCACCAAGCTGAAAGTTGAAACACCTGCGGCACTGGTCCATCTTGCTCAGCGCAACGGTGTCATCAAATCCTTCAAATAAGTTGACCGGTCTTATCAGTATTTATCGGTAATTCAATACTAATCTCAACACCCTGCCCGGGCTCAGTCCGCATATGAAAGCTGCCTTTCAAACTGGCTACTCGCTCACGCATGCCCAGCAAGCCAAAGCCTTGACTGTTATGTTGGAGAGAAGGCAAACCCCGACCATCATCGCGGATATTCAAAAGCAAATTACCTCGAGTAGACATGTGTAAATTCAACAATACCTTTGTCGCCTTGGCATGTCTTGCCACATTGGTCAATGCCTCTTGCACCAGGCGGTATACCGTGACGCACAGGTAATCTTGCGAGGCATCATCCATTACCTCCTGAATCTCACATTCACAAGCAATGCCAGAACTGTTTTGCCACTGTTGACACAGTGCCAATAACGCCTCACGCAAACCCATGCTGTCGAGCGCCATGGGCCGTAGCTGTAACAACATATGCCGGGTCATTTGCGAGACTTGCTGTGCCGCATCGGCAATGCGTTGCGCTGAGAGATGCACCTCGCGAGGACTGGCTTGATGCGCGGTCAACACCGCCGCTTCAGTGCGAATAGCCGTCACCGTCTGCGCCATTTCGTCGTGCAATTCACGCGCCAGCGCACGTCTTTCGTCCTCCTGTGCGGTGAACAATCGTTGCGCCAGATAACTGTTGTGCCGCAGCAATTCCTGCACTTGTTGCTCAGAGCGTATGCGTTCAGCGACTTCTTGCCTGGCCTCCATGCTGCGACGCCATGAATACCAGGTCATGCCCAAAAATAAAACAATCAATAAAAAAGGTAATTCATCGATTTGATCGGGTTCATGAATACGACTGTACGCAGCAATTTGCTCTGACAATTCCCAACGCGTAGCCAGTGTCCAGAAAATCAGGGCCACAGTCATTACATACAGCGAATCAGTCCAGGCTTTTTTGATTTTCATGCTTGTCTGTCTTAAAAAAGGCTGCCCGCAGGCAGCCTTTTGGCGAAAGCAGCTAACAAATTATTTTTTGTCGCTGCCCGGCACTTTTCCTTCTACGCCTTTGACGTAGATATTGAGTCCACCGAGGAACTTGTCGTCACCAACTTCATCTTTCTTCAGCAAGGTTTTGCCGGTGTTGTCCAGCAACGGGCCTTTCCAAATGACAAAGCTACCGTCTTTCAAGCCGGCTTTGACTTCGTCAACTTTGCTTTTGGTTTCCGCAGGCACATCTTCGGCAATAGAGACGATATCGATTGCGCCTTCTTTCACACCCCACCAGACACCGGCACCGCCGGTCCACTTGCCTTCGAGGGCTTCACGCGTAGTCTTGATGTAGTAGGGCTCCCAGTTGATGATGCTTGAAGCCAGATGGGCTTTGGGGCCGTAAGCGGTCATGTCAGAGTCCCAGCCGAAAGCACGTTTACCTTTGGCTTCTGCGGTTTTCAGGACAGCTGCTGAATCTGTGTTTTGAAACAGGATGTCGGCTCCGCTGTTGATCAGCGATGTGGCGGCTTCTGTTTCTTTGGGCGGATTGAACCATTCATTCACCCACACCACTTTGGTTTTGATTTTGGGGTTGACCGATTGCGCACCCAGCGTGAAGCTGTTGATGTTGCGAACCACTTCCGGAATAGGGATGGAAGCGACCACGCCCAGCTTATTGGTCTTGGTCATCTTGCCGGCGATGATGCCGGCCATGTACGCGCCTTCATAGGTGCGGCTGTCGTAGGTGCGCATGTTCTCAGCTTGCTTGTAACCGGTGGCATGTTCGAACTTAACGTCTTTACTGTCAGCAGCGACTTTCAACATGGGTTCCATATAGCCGAAGGTAGTGCCGAAAATCAACTTATTGCCTTGCGACACTAAGTCGCGGAAATTGCGTTCTGCGTCAGCAGATTCAGACACGCTTTCAACAAATGAGGTTTTAACTTTGTCGCCGAACTCAGCTTCTATAGCCTTGCGGGCATTGTCATGCGCAAATGTCCAGCCGCCGTCGCCTACAGGGCCAATGTAGGCAAATGCAATTTTCAAGGGCTCGGGCTTGGGGGCTTCAGCCACAGGAGCAGGTTTAGGCTCTTCTTTTTTACCGCAACCGACGATGAGGGCCGCAGCCACCACACCAAGAGCTGCTGCACGAAGCCAAGTGCGCTTTTGAAAATCGGTCATGTCCCCATCCTTTTTAAATATCGCAAGAGTTGGTCAATAAGCAAAAACCGGATTATGGCCTTGATTTCAGGGTTTTCCCGTGAATTCGTTTTTTGTTGGTCGCTTGTATGTTTCATCTAAGTCAAGTGCTCACGACATGCCGGTTCGGTCGCCGCTCACTGCCGCTGCGCGCCAATGCTCGCGTCGGCCCGCCCGCCATGTCGTCATCTGCTCGAAGTTTTTTCACCGACAGCATTTCTGCGGTTAAAGAAACCAAGCTTCAACCAAATAAATCACAAAGGCCGACAGAGGGCTTTTAAAACTCAAGCTCCCGGATAAAAAGGCTTACCCAAAGACGCCGGCATATTCACCCGTATCCACTGCGGGTTGCGCGAAATCAAGGCCAGCACCACGATGGTGGCCACATACGGTAACATGCTCAAAAACTGACTTGGCACTTCCACACCCGTGGCCTGCAAATGAAACTGCAGCATCGTGACACCGCCGAACAAATAAGCGCCGAGCAAAATGCGCGCAGGCCGCCAAGTGGCAAACGTCGTTAATGCCAACGCAATCCAACCCTTGCCTGCGATCATGCCCTCCACCCACAGCGGCGTGTAAATCACAGAAATATAGGCGCCGGCCAAGCCGCACAAAGCACCGCCACAAACCACAGCAGCCAGCCTGATGCGGCGAACCGGATAGCCCAAGGCGTGTGCAGATTGCGGCGACTCACCGACCGCACGCAGCACCAGACCAGCCCTGTGGCGCTCTAAAAACCAAATCAATGCCAAGGTGAAACCAATCACCAAATACACCATGGGGTGCTGACGGAACAAGGCCAGACCGACCACCGGAAGATCCGCCAGATAAGGTACTTCGTAGCTGATGCGCTCAGGCAAACTGGCTTGCACATAGCCGGTTCCGACAAAAGCTGAAAAACCCGCGCCGAACAAACTTAATGCCAAGCCGCTGGCGTATTGGTTGGTGTTCAGGCCAATCACTAAGACACCAAAAATCAATGCAAGCAATCCACCCGCGCCCATGCCCGCGAGGAAACCCAATAGATCGCTGCCGGTATGCACCACGGCCGCATAAGCCGCAATAGCGGCACACAACATCATGCCCTCTGCACCCAAATTGACAATGCCTGCTTTTTCGTTGATCAACAAACCCAATGCGGCAATCGCCAGCACCGTACCCGCACTGAGGGTCGCGGCAAATAACAAGGCATAGGTTTCCATCACGCGCCCGCCTTTGCTCGTACAGGTGCCAAACGCAAGCGGTAATTCATCAGCACATCACAGGCCAGCAGACAAAACAACAGCAGCCCTTGGAACACGCCGGTAAGAGACTTGGGCAAACCGAGGCGGGATTGCGCTAGTTCACCGCCTATGTAAAACATGCTCATCAAAATCGCCGAGAATACCATGCCTACGGGATGCAAACGGCCGACAAACGCCACAATGATGGCGGCGAAGCCGTAACCCACAGGCACATACGGCGTGAGTTGCCCGATAGGCCCGGCGACTTCCAATGCGCCCGCCAGACCGGCGCAAGCACCCGATACCAGCAACGCCAGCCAAATAGCGCGCCTGGAAGAAAACCCTGCATAACGCGCCGCAGCCGGCGCAAGCCCGCCGATTTGCTGCGCCCACCCGGTACGCGTGCGAAACAAAAACACCCACATGGCAGCCACACCGGCAAGTGCGAGCAACACACCGATATTGACTCGTGAACCCTTGAACAAACGCGGCACCTGAGTCGCCGCTTCAAAGGTTTTGCTTTGCGGAAAGTTATAGCCCAGCGGATCTTTCCAAGGGCCGTAAACCAGAAAACCCAGCACCATGATGGCGACATACACCAGCATCAAACTGACCAAAATTTCATTGGCGTGAAAACGGTCCCGCAGCCAAGCCGTGATGGCCGCCCAGCACATGCCGCCGACCACACCGGCCAACAGCACAGGTATGAAAAACCAAGCACCACTTGTTTTGTCTGCCAACAGCGCAACCCCGGCGGCAAACACAGCCCCCATCACATACTGACCTTCAGCGCCGATATTCCATACATTCGAGCGAAAGCACAACGCCAGTCCCAATGCGATCAACAACAAGGGTGTGGCCTTGACCACCAGTTCGCCCAAGGCATAAGCACTGCGAATCGGTTCCCAGAAAAATACCTGCAAGCCTTTAACAGGATCCTTGCCCAAAGCCAGGAACAACAGCACACCCAAAATAACCGTGAGCACCAGCGCCAGCAGCGGCGAAGCAATACGCCAGAATGCAGAGGGTTCAGGCCGGGCTTCCAGTTTCCACATGTCAGCTCACTAGGTTTTCAGTGTCTGACCACAAACCGCTCATCCAGCTGCCAATCTTCTGCACCGTCGCCTGAGAGCGAGCTAACGAAGGCGACAAGCAACCCTGCGCCATGACGTGCATGCGATCGCAGAGTTCGAACAATTCATCCAGCTCTTCGCTGACCACCAGCACCGCGCAACCTGCGTCCCGCAATGCCACCAGCGCGGCGCGGATTTGCGCTGCCGCACCGACATCCAAGCCCCAGGTCGGTTGCGAGACGATCAGTAATTTCGGTTTGGCGTCTACCTCACGACCGACGATGAATTTTTGCAAATTACCGCCGGAAAGCGATTGGGCTGGGGCTTGCGGCCCACCCGCTTTCACCTGGTATTTGGCAATGATGGCTTGCGCTTGCACAGACAGTGCAGACATATTGATCCAACCTGAACCGCTGACGGCTTCGCTGCGCGTGAGCAACAAGTTATGCGCCAGACTCAAACTGGGCACCGCACCGCGCCCGAGTCGCTCGTCAGGCACAAAATGCAAGCCCAGCGCCCTGCGCTGCAAAGGTCCTTGCTTGCCCACCGCCAGCCCGCCCAAACGGATACTGTCCGAAGCTGCGCGTGTGTCTTCACCGCTCAAGGCATACAGCAGTTCACGTTGACCGTTACCGGAGACGCCGGCAATGCCGACGATCTCACCTGCGTGAACTTGCAAATCGACTGCTGACAAACGGGTAGCAAAGGGGTCAAGGCTAGTCAGATTGAGTTGACTGACATCCAGCACCAGTTGTCCGGGCGTGCGTTCGCTGTGAACCAGCGCAGCCGGTTCGCTGCCAATCATCATTTGACTCAGCGACGCATTGCTTTGCTCGCGCGGATCGCACTCACCCGTGACTTTGCCCCCGCGCAGCACAGTGCAATGCGTGCACAACGCGCGGATTTCATGCAGCTTATGGCTGATGTACAAAATGCTGCAACCCTCGGTAACCAATTGGCGCAACACGGCAAACAGCTTGTCGACCGCTTGCGGCGTCAACACCGAGGTCGGCTCATCCAAAATCAGCAAGCGGGGTTCGCAGAGCAAGGCGCGAATAATTTCTACCCTTTGCATTTCACCCACACTGAGCGTGTGCACCGGCCTGTCCGGCTCCAAGTCAAGACCGTAAGCTGCAGCTTTGTCGCGGATGCGGCGACTGACCTCGGCCAGCGACAGCGATTTATCCAGACCCAGCCATACGTTTTGCGCCACGCTCAAGGTATCGAACAAACTGAAATGCTGGAACACCATGCTGATGCCCAAAGCCCTGGCTTGCTGCGGATTGCGGATATGAACCGGCTTGCCGTCAAAGCGGATATCGCCCTGGTCCGGTTGCACCGCGCCGTAAATAATTTTCATCAAGGTGGATTTGCCGGCGCCGTTTTCGCCGAGTATGGCGTGAATCTGACCCGGCATCACCTGCAAAGAAACACGGTCATTGGCCAGCACAGCGGGATAGCGCTTGCTGATGTTGCGCAATTCAAGCAAAGCGGTGTTGCTTGGCCGTGCGCTTGAACTGAATTCATCAGATGGCAAACCTGAATAAGAATTCTGGTTCATTTAAGCACCGCCCAACGCCGCCCTCTCCTGCTCGTTAAGCAAAGGCCCATCCAAAGTAGCGCTGTTTTGCTGCACTTGGCCATCACGGAATTTTTCTATCAAGGGTTTGAGCGCCGGGTCTATGTGCGATTCGTCAAACCCATTGAACAAAGTACCGAGCAATGAACGCTTGACATCGCTGGCGCCCATGAGCCAATCGGCCAACGGAAACGTCAGGTTCATGTTTTTATGCATCATGATGCCCAGATTGTGATGAGCCGCGTGGTGGCGGCGTATGGTGTTGATGAAAGGCATGTGCCGCACAAAAGCGTTTTCCTGTATGTGGCAACAATAGTGAAAAGTCTCATACAAGACATAGTGGCCTATCACCGTCATGTAAGCGATGTAGCCCGCATTCGGGCCAAACACATAAGCGCAAACAAGTGCCACAGCCCCACCGCCCAAGCCCAAAACTGTCAACACACGCCACGGAAAAAACACAATGCGAAATTCCCTGACGCTATCTATGGTGTAGTCGGTGTCAGTGAAATACTGGTGGTGCTGGCGGGTATGGCGGTCATAAATGGCGCGCAACGCAAACACATCGATATGCCGGTGCATGACATATTTGTGCATGGCCCATTCGCCGAAGTTACCTGCGACTGCCACCGGCAGCACCATCAACCAGGCCCATGTGGCTTGGTCAAGCTGCTCAAAGCAAAACGCCAGAAGGCTGATGCCGACCGCATACATCACGCCGACGTGCAGCCAGCCGTTGTAAAACGGGCTGATGTTGGCGCGGTACGTTTCCCTGAAACGGCGTTGCCGCTCGGTCATGACCATGGGTCTGGAAGAATTAGACATGCTTGTCTCCTGCAAGAGATATAGGCGAAGCTTTCATCAGCCCATCATAAGCACATCACAGCACCAGCAAAGCCCGGAAGTCATTCACATTGGTGTGCGTCGGGCCACTGACCACCAGATCGCCCAAAGCTTCAAACAAACGGTAGCTGTCATTGCGGTCAGCAAATGCGGCGGGTTTCAAGCCCAGTTGTTCACAGCGCTGCAAACTGTCCGGCGTCACCTGAGCACCGGCATTTTCCTCAACCCCGTCAATACCGTCTGTGTCTGCAGCCAACGCCCAGACACCGGCTTGCCCCTGCAAAGCCACGGCCAGGCCTAAACAAAACTCTCCTGCGCGACCGCCCCGTCCTTTGGAAAAACCAGGCGCCTGCGGGCGGATGGTGACCGTGGTTTCGCCGCCGCTCAATATCACGCACGGTTTTTGAAACGGCCCTTGTCCGCGTGCTGAGGCTCGGACCAGCGCTGCATGAACCTTGGCAACTTCACGCGATTCGCCTTCGATTTCATCTGACAAGATATATGCCTTCAAACCTGCGGCGCGTGCAGCATCTGCCGCTGCTTGCAGGGATTGCATCGGCGTGGCCATCATCCTCACCTGATGACCGGCAAAAACCACGTCACCCGGTTTGGGCGTTTCGAAAGAACCGTCTTGCAGCGCGGCGCGAACCGCCGCTGGAATCTGTATGCCGTACCTGTACAGCAAAGCCAGCGCCTGATCGCAAGTGGTGTCATCTGGCACGGTCGGGCCACTGGCAATCACCGCCGGGTCATCCCCCGGCACATCGCTGATGGTCAAGGTCAACACCTGCGCCGGGTGACAAGCGGCGGCCAAACGTCCGCCTTTGATGCGCGAGAGGTGTTTACGCACGGTGTTCATCTCGCCTATGGGTGCACCGCAGGCCAGTAATTCGCGGTTGATGCGTTGCTTGTCGGCCAGCGTCAGGCCAACGGCCGGCATGGTCAGCAAAGAGGAACCGCCGCCGGAGATCAGGCAGATCACCAGATCATCTGCGCTTAAGCCCCGGGTCAGCGCCAGCAAACGCTCGGAAGCATCCATGCCAGCCTGATCTGGCACCGGGTGAGATGCTTCCACCACTTCAATACGCTGGCGCAAACCTTCTGGGCGCGGCGGCGTGTGGTGGTAGCGCGTCACCACCAATCCTTGCAAGGGCGCTTCAGCAGGCCATAAGCGTTCCAAGGCATGCGCCATGGCACCTGCCGCCTTACCCGCACCAACCACAACGGTTTTACCCCTCGGCGGTGGCGGCAGCAATCCCGGCATATTCAGCAAAGGCTGGGCGCGCGCGACTGCTGTGTCAAACAAATGGCGTAAAAACGCTTTCGGGTGTTGGTGGGGGTCAGGTTGAGAAGCCATAGAAGATAAGGATAACGGATGGGCTCAAGTTCAAGCGCTTGCTGCCGATGCTTATTTCGACACCCCTTGAAAGCCAAACATGCAAGCTTCTGACATCAACAAATACCTGAAAGACACGGCCACCAGTCCCGAAAACCTATGGCTGATGTTTGCGTCCGTGGTATTTTTTCCTCTGGTCATAGCTTGGGCCGTCTGGAAATTGCTCAGCAAAGGTGCAGCTGCTTTTCTGGCGCAGGCTATTCACAACAATAAATTGAAGTTTCATCAAGACGCCCGGATTGAAACACAAAAGCAAGCGCACAAGCAGCTAATGATGCAGGAATATCAGGCTTACCTGGCGCAGCGGGAAAAACGATTGCAGGCTTACGAGAAAAAAATCAGAAACCAGGCGCCACCTCCAGACACCACTGCCCCGGCGCTTAGCGCACCAGCTAGCTGATTTCAGTTTGCCCATCCAAGGAATACCAGATCTACTTGAAAATGCTAAATTCGTACTTTATGGCTGTAGGCAATTCAATACAGGCGATAAACAGAGAACGCGATGACCATACGCGTCAAAGAATAAAACCTCAGGAGCGTCATGAGTTTTTCCCGTTTTTATGCCTATGCCGGCTTGCTCCTGGCGTTTCAGTTGACAGGCTGTGCAGTTGTGTCACTCATCGAAAGACCTGCGCCGGAAAAAAAACCTCAGGCTGATCAACTCGGCGGCAAGCCGCCTATGTCAACCCCGACTCTACCGGCCCCTCCTCAGCCCGCGGATGTTCCGCCTGCTGTCCCCGCTGCGTCACCTGCCGACACCCCAGCAAAGCCTGTGCCTGCCCCAGCGCCTAAAGCACCTGCCCCAGCGCCAAAACCACCGCCTGCCCCAGCGCCAAAACCAACGCCTGCGCCAACGCCTGCACCTGTTCAGACGCCCCAATCAACGCCATCCCCGGCACCGCCCCCTAAACCTTTACCCTCTCCTACGCCTACGCCTACGCCTACACCAACACCAACACCAACACCAACACCAACACCAACGCCTAAGCCTAAGCCGGCTCCGCCTCCCAGCACAGACACCGAGCCCGGTTTGCAATCCCTGGCCTTAAACCCTAAAGACTACCGGCAGGATGCCGCGCGACATTTGTACCACCACTATTCAAACCGCATTTACAAAGGCAAACTGCCGCCCATGCTCAAGTCAGTCGGTGTGGTGGACGTGGTGGTCGGACACAAAGGACAGGTGTTAAATATTATTTGGTTGCGTGCTCCCAGGCATGCGGATGTCACCCGAGAGATTGAAAACCTGATTCTGAGTGCCAGTCCTTATCCGGCACCTGTCAAATTGCGAAAAGTCACCTATACAGAAACTTGGTTATGGCATGCCAGCGGCCGTTTCCAATTAGACACGCTGACCGAAGGTCAAAACTGATAATTTACCCGCCATAACTTCGCCACACAAAGACACCTCAGCCAGTTTCAATCTGGAGTGGCTAGACCACGCCGATGGCAAAAGTGTCTTGCAATGACTGACTCAGTTCAGCGACCCGGTGCGCAATGGCGGACGATATTCATCTGACGATTGACGTTTTCTCTCTATTTATGAACGATTTTTGACCGAAGTGCGTGTAAACCCTAGGCATATCAAAA
>CAMBSK010000036.1 GCA_945870575.1 Bordetella parapertussis
AGGACAAGTTGAGGGAGCTTTTTGATTGGGTACCAGTGGACGTGGAATCTGTCAAAGCCTACGCCGTTTGGCTCGAGACGGAATCAACTTTAATCCAAGGTTTCAAGAAGGATTTGGCGCTACGCCAAGCACTAACAATTCTTGGCATATCCGCCGTCACCAAGGGTTACTACCTCCAACGTAAAAAGCCCAGTCCTTTTGGTCGTACCTATTACCAAGGCACCAGCGTTCAAAATGTCAATAAAGAGCTACGCTGTGCAATGTTGGGCAACTGCTGGGAGTACGACATCCGCAGCAGCGTTGTTGCTTGGAAAATGGGCTATGCGCGTGGCTACTTGGCAGCCAGTGGACTTGATCAAGATCTGAAGAAATCATTTCCTGCCACGCTGCTGTACTTAGAGGACAAAGCAGATTTCATGGCGACAGTTCGTTATTTCGTCTTTCCAGAAAGTAGCCCTGTACCCAAAGAGCTAAGACCCAAACTGCTCAAGCAAGCCTTTACGGCCATCAGCTTTGGTGCACGCCAAACAGCAAAAGGGTGGTTGGATGCTTCTGGCAATTGGACCAATCCAGCGCTTGTAGAGATTCTGCAAAACACTGAAGACAGAATGCGATTTCTTTCCGACGATACGGTCAAGCTGTTCATCAAAGAGCAAAACGCACTGGACGACTACCTCTACGATTTGTTCAAGAAGTTCCGTCCTGATTTGCTGTGCGAGCGATACCTGCAGACGGATAGCGGAAGACCTAGCAAAGCCAAGGTGCTAGCCTATCTTTATCAGCATGGCGAAACGCACGTCATGGATATTGTTCGTCAAGCAGCAATGGCTAAAGGGCATGTACCCATTGCCAATGTGCACGATGCCATTTTCTTCAAGCGTCGATTGGGTGCTGAATTCAAAAGTGAAATTGAGTGGCAGATGCGAGAGCAAACAGGCAACCCATATTGGCACCTCACGCCCAAGCAAATCGAGCGCTACACGCCACGCTCTTTAAACGCGCTGCGGGAAGAGCAAGAGCACGAGGATCGAATGGCACTTGAGCAAGCGCGAGCTATGGCGTACTACTCAGGCTTAAAGCCTGGATGACATTCATATTTTCTAGTGATCTGAGTCCTTCCAATCTATCGGGTTACCAATCATTTCGGTTGTCCAGAGCCATGGTCTGACAATAAATTAGTTATTCCTGCAACACACAAGGAGTAGCAAATGTCAGGTTTAAGTGCATTGAAATTCGTAGCCAGCAAGCCTCAACAGGGTAATAGTCCTAAGCACGCTCGTCGTCAAAAACTCAGCAACAAACTTCATGAGCAGATACAAATGGCCAAGGCTTTTCAATCTGGTACTGAGTTTGTGCCAGTAAAGATCCGCAGCATTAAAGATGAGACAACAGGGGAGACGCGCAAAGTTGAGATCCCCAAGCGCTTGAAGCCATGGTGGTGGCCTAGCGATAACGGCAAGATGTGTATCACTGTTCGCTATGGTGCTCGCACACTCGAAGTGGTCGAAGGAAAGAACGCCATCGAGACAGAAAATATTGCAGGCGTTATCACAACGCTTGAGTTGCTGCGAATGGCAGTAGACGCTGGCGAACTTGATGGGCGTATTGAAGCCATTAGCGGACTGGTCAAAGCAGGCTTTGACAAAGAAGCGCAAGGCTCAAAGCGTCCAACTTTGAAACTGCCAAGCAAGTCAAATTAATCTGGTTTCCTAAACAAAGAGGCTGACATCATTTTTTAAAACTCAGGTAATTTAGTCATAAGCCAAGTCACCTCTTTGTTTTGTGCCATTTGATTGCGTGTCTAATATTTTTCTTCTGACAACTTCAGCAATCAGAATTCCTAAGGGTGCTGACACCCAAATGCATAACAAAATGTTTGCCGAAGGGTAATCGCGCAGAATGGGTCCCATCACAAACAGCATGACTCTGAAAATCCAAAACGCACCCCACATCGAACCAGCAAATCTGATCATCCAGATTCTGTGGCTGGTGACATCTCCTCGCCGAATAGCTAAAACACCCATCACAGCACAGCCATAAACAAAGAACGACATCGACCAAAAACCATACATGGAGAGATTGCCGCCGTATTCATCAACGGAGCCGTGAGAGGCTGCAAGCCAAATGGCACAGACCGTTCCTATGGTCAAGCAAGCAAAGGAAACTCTCCCAAGGTAGGCGTGCAGGGTAGCGTTTGGGCCAGTGCCAGGGCGCCATAGCTGAATATGCATCAACACAAAGACGATGGAATTGAAAGTTAGATGTGCGTAGAGAAGGTTTGTTCTAAATTCAGTTCCATTTAGGAATCGATCGTGAAAAGCTGTGCCCCATGAAGGATGCAATTCATATGTCGCCCCCCAAACAGTACAGGCGTTATCCGGACAAGTTGCCAGCGCCGCTGCTGTTTGACCAGACTGCAAGCCGATGTTATCGAGAACATCGTAAATTCCAATAAAGAATGCAATCGCTGCTGGAGCGCCCTCAATCAAGTAGCGGACATTCATGAACAGTAGAAATGCAATTCCGAAAACAATGAATGGAGTAAATTTTTTGTGAGTTAGGCCCCAAATCAGTAATCCTGCCCAGACAGTTAATGAACTGAAAAAAATAGTTAGTCCAAATGGTATGTTCATTTAATAACCCTCACGCTTGTATTAACCTACATTTGAAAGATGGAGCTGATTCATCCTATTAGAGCAAATACAAATATGTCAATCGGGTAAATGGTTAGCTGGGCCCTGACAAATTGAAACTTAAATGAGTGTCCCCACACACTTGGCACATACGCAGGCTTTTCCCTTGGCTGCGTCGGGTACTTGATCCATCACTGCAGGATTAACTTTGAGATTCTTTCCAAGTCTGGTCGTCCAGGGCGCAATTCAGGTACCGGCGAGCCTTTACCAATTCCACCTAAGAGAGTCGTTACATTCAAAGCCAGTGGCATGCTCAAAGACCAGATCAACTCAAGCATTGATCAGTTAATGATTTGAGGTGTTCCCTAGCTTGATTTCATGAGGGAAGAAACGATTTCTCCATATTGTTCATAGCTGACAAAATAGCTGCAAGCCATCCAACAAATCCACCGGCTTTAACGAATGCAAACTGCCTTCTCATTTGCCTTTACCGCGCCGCGTACGCACTGCATCAAACACCACGGCGAGGGTCATGAAAATCTCCTGAAAAAAGGTGTGTTGAGGGTAAGCCCTGCATTGACAGACCTACTATGAACATCCTAAAGTTACAAAGCAATTGCTTGGTTGAAAACCTGACAGCCCGTTGAATTGACTCGACTAAGATTGAACCCGCATGACTTACCAATCTATTTTTCGTGCCGGCCTATTTAACGGACAAGCTGTCGTTATCACCGGCGGCGGCTCTGGCATTGGCCGCTGTACCGCGCATGAATTGTCTGCTTTGGGTGCGAGTGTGGCACTGGTCGGCCGAAACTCCACCAAGCTCGAACAAGTGGCCCAAGAAATTGCGCAGGCTGGCGGCTCCGCCTCTATCTATGTGTGCGACATCCGCGAAGAGGGCCAAGTAGCGGCCACTATTACAGCGGTGCTGCAAACCCACGGGCGCATTGACGGTTTGGTCAACAACGCAGGCGGTCAATTTGCATCCCCGCTGATGAATATCAAGGCACGCGGTTGGGACGCTGTGGTGCGCACCAATCTCACCGGCGGTTTCTTGATGGCACGCGAGTGCTACACACAATGGATGCAACGGCATGGCGGCGCCATTGTCAATGTAATCGCCGATATGTGGTTGGGAATGCCTGGCATGGGCCACTCGGGCGCTGCGCGTGCCGGCATGCTCAATTTCACCGAAACCGCAGCGCTCGAATGGGGGCCGGTACGCTCTAACGCGGTCGCCCCCGGTTGGATCGCCTCCAGCGGCATGGACAACTACCCGCCGGAGATGGCGGCCATGATCCAAACCATGCACAAACTGGTGCCGTTGCAACGCATCGGCACCGAAAGCGAAGTGGCTGCTGCGATTGTTTTTTTGCTCTCGCCCGCAGCGGCTTTCATCTCTGGGGCGTGTTTGCGTATCGATGGTGCTGCGCCCAATGCCAAACGCATCTGGCCGCAAGTGGGCACTGGAAAAAGCAACCAGGCTTTCAATGGATTTCATCTGGCCCAAACTCCTAAGGTCTTGAAGAAGGACGCACTATGAGTGGGGATGTGTCAGCACGCGACTACCAACTCGGCTTGATCGCCCAACTGCGCATGCTTGAATCCCGCACACGCGAGCGCAGCGCACAAGCAGGCCCGTTGTTCGTCAAGCGCGGGCAATTGCTACCGCGCGAACGCGTGGCGCGTTTGCTGGACCCTGGCACGCCTTTTTTAGAGCTGTCCACACTCGCGGGTTGGTTGCAAGACACACCCGACCCGACGTTGTCCGTTCCCGGTGGCGGTGCGGTAGTCGGGCTCGGCTTGGTTAGCGGCACCTTGGTGATGTTGGTGGCCGACGATTCAGGCATTGATGCAGGTGCGTTACAAGCCTTGGGCATTGAAAAATTTCAACGCGCCCAAGCGATTGCCTTGCAAAACAAATTGCCCTTTGTGCATTTGGTGGAATCAGCCGGTGCCAATTTATTGAAATACAAGGTCGAGCAATTTGTGCTGGGTGGTGGCAACTTCTATGGCTTGGCGCGTTTGTCTGCCGCAGGTATTCCTGTGCTGGCAGTGGTGCACGGGTCATCGACGGCGGGCGGGGCTTATATGACCGGACTGGCCGATCAGGTGATCATGGTGCAAGGCAGAGGCCGCGCATTTTTGGCAGGCCCGCCGTTGCTCAAAGCCGCCACCGGTGAAATTGCAGACGATGAAAGTCTGGGCGGTGCGCAGGTGCACGCCAGCATTTCTGGCTTGACCGAATATGTGGCGCAAGACGATGCACATGCGCTGGGCATAGCCCGTCAAGTAATCGGCCACTGGGGTTGGCAACAACCCATCGAGTGTTACTTACCGCAGGCCTTGGCGCCCACGTTGAATGCCGATGGTTTGCTGGACTTTTTTTCTGCCGACACCAAATGCCCCGTGAATATGTTGCGGGTGATTGAACACATCGTAGACGGATCACAGTATTTGGCATTCAAACCTGATTTCGGACCTGCCAGTGTGTGCGTGCATGCGTCTATTGGCGGGCACCGTGTTGGCATCATCAGCAACAACGGGCCCTTAGACCCGGCAGGCAGCAACAAACTCACGCATTTCGTACAAGCCTGCGATCAGACCGGTGTGGCGCTGGTTTGGTTGCACAACACCACCGGGTTCATGGTCGGCAAAGAAGCCGAGCACGCGGGCATGATCAAACATGGTTCTAAACAAATTCAGGCCTTGTCCAACGCGCGTGTGCCGCAAATCACGGTGTTGTGCGGCGCATCATTTGGCGCTGGGAATTACGGCATGTGCGGTCGTGCGTTTGGCCCGCGTTTTGTGTTCAGTTGGCCCAATGCCCGTACCGCCGTCATGGGGCCACAACAAGCCGCTGACACCATGGGCATCGTCATGGAAGAAGCCGCTGCACGCAAAGGTGCAACGCTTGACACTGACAAACGCGATGCATTGAAGCACAGCATCGTTGACACCTTCGAGCGGCAAATGAGTGCTTTTTACACCTCTGGCCTGTTGCTGGATGACGGCGTTATCGACCCGCGCGACACGCGCCAAGTATTGGCCTTTACTCTGTCGGTGTGCAAACAATCCGAACAACGCACACTTCGTCCCATGCAATATGGCGTGTCTCGCGCCTGACATTTCTTTGCGGAGCCTGTATGCAACTTACCCATGAACACGAAGAACTTAAGCGCAACCTCCAGCGGTTTATCGTTGACGAAATCAACCCGCATGTGGACGAATGGGAAGCCGCCGAAATATTTCCTGCGCATGAGGTGTTTGGCAAACTCGGTGCCTTGGGCTATTTGGGCCTGACCAAGCCCCAAGACTACGGTGGCAGCGGTCTGGATTATTCGTACAGCGTGGTGATGGCGGAAGCCTTGGGGCACATCAGTTGCGGCGCATTGCCCATGGCCATCGGGGTACAAACCGACATGGCCACACCCGCTTTGGCGCGGTTTGGTTCGGCGGCGCTGTGCGAAGAATTTCTGGCCCCCGCCATCAGCGGCAAGGCCGTGGCATGTATCGGCGTGTCCGAACCACATGCCGGCTCCGATGTTTCAGCCATCAAAACCACAGCACGCAAAGACGGTGGCGACTACATCATCAACGGCGGCAAGATGTGGATCACCAACAGCTTGCAAGCCAATTGGATGTGCTTGCTGGCCAACACCAGCGAAGGGGCCGCACACAAAAACAAAAGCCTCATCATTGTGCCCATGGACATGCCGGGTATCACTCGCGCCAAAAAAATCCGCAAGATCGGCATGATGGCCAGCGACACCGGCGTGATCCATTTTGACGACGTGCGTGTGCCGCAACGCAACCGAATTGGTGAAGAAGGCATGGGCTTTACCTACCAGATGATGCAGTTTCAAGAAGAACGTTTGTGGGCTGCCGCCAATGCGATTCAGGGGTTGATGAACTGCATTGACCAAACCATCGAATACACCCGCGAAAGAAAAGCATTCGGTAAGTCTGTATTGGACAACCAAGTCGTACATTTCACCTTGGCTGAATTGAAAACCGAGATCGAATGCCTGCGCGCCCTGACCTACATGGCCACCGAACATTACATTGAAGGCAAGGATGTGACGGAATGGGCATCCATGGCCAAACTCAAAGCAGGTCGTTTGCTGCGCAGTGTTCCGGATGCGTGTTTGCAGTACTGGGGCGGCATGGGCTTTACCTGGGACAACCCGGTTTCACGGCTGTACCGCGACGGCAGATTGGCGTCCATCGGTGGCGGTGCCGATGAAGTGATGCTGGGCATCATCAGCAAATACATGCACACCTTGCCCTTGCGTGCTTGAGGCCATGCTGAAACTCGAGCAACACCTCACGCACTGGGTAATGTGGTTGGATGCGCCATCCACCCGCAATGCATTGACCGCTGACATGGTGCAAGCTATGCGTGATGCATTGACGGCTATCGCGGATCACCCACACTTGCGTGCCGTGGTGTTGCGAGGCGTGGGTGGGCATTTTTGTGCCGGTGGTGACTTCAGCAGTTTTCAAGGGCTGATGGCCACGCCAGCACCCGCACACGGCACTGACCCAATTGCCACTGCCAACCGTGCATTTGGCCAATTACTGCAACAACTACAAAGCTGTGAAGTCATGACCCTCGCCGTGGTGCAAGGTGCGGCCATGGGCGGTGGCTGCGGTTTGGCCGCTGCATGCGACCTGGTGCTGGCTGATCACAGCGCTGTGTTTGGCACGCCTGAACTTGGCTTGGGCTTGCCACCCGCGCAAATTGCCCCTTTCTTGCAAATGCGTTTAGGCACGCAACGCAGCATGAACATGCTTTTGCACACCCAGCGTCTGAATGCACAGCAAGCTAGTCAACTGGGTTTGGTCGATGAGCTGACCGATGATGTGGACGCGGCTTTGCACGCATGGACACAGCATTGGCAACACGCTGAACCAGCGGCGCTACGATCCACGGTGCAAATTTTGCGCAAAGGCCAGCCGAACTCACAGACCAATGCGACGCTGGACTTTGCCGCCGATCGGTTTGCCCGCAGTTTGCGCAGCGGCACCGCCGCTGAAGGCTTGTCCGCGCGACAAGCCAAACGCTCTGCCCGCTGGACATTGCCATGAGCCAAACTTTGAAGCGCTTTGACCGCGTGCTGATCGCTAACCGTGGAGAAATCGTGACGCGTGTGGCCCGCAGCGCACACGCCATGGGTTTACAAACTGTCGCGGTCTATTCGAATGCTGACCGCTTGTCGCCACACCTCCACAGTTGCAACACAGCGCTGTGCATTGGCGGCGAACATGCCTTGGACAGTTATCTGGCTGTGCCTAAATTACTGCAAGCTGCCAAAGACAGTGGTGCCAATGCCGTGCATCCGGGATATGGCTTTTTGTCTGAAAACGCAGCATTTGCCCAAGCCGTGTCAGACGCGGGTTTGGTGTGGATTGGCCCACCGCCTTCGGCCATGCGTACCATGGGGGACAAAGCGCAGGCGAGGCGACACATGCAAGACGCAGGCGTGCCGGTGTTGCCCGGCAGCCGTGACGCCAGCACCGATAAGGCTGCACTGATGCAAGAGGCTCATACGCTTGGTTTTCCGCTTATGGTCAAGGCCAGTGCCGGTGGTGGCGGTCGGGGCATGCGGTTGGTGCTGCAAGCCAACGAACTGCAAACTGCCCTTGAAAGCGCCATGCAAGAGGCGCAGGCTGCATTTGGCGATGGCCGCTTGTTGCTAGAGCGAGCGTTGTTGTCGGCACGCCATGTGGAAGTTCAATTGCTGGCAGATGCACACGGGTATGTAGTGCATTTGGGAGAACGTGATTGCACGGTACAGCGACGGCATCAAAAGTTGATTGAAGAAGCGCCGTCACCCGCCGTAGATGGCGCGTTACGCAGGCAACTGGGCAACGCGGCAGTAAAAGTGGCTCGCACTGTCGGCTACCAAGGTGCGGGCACGGTTGAGTTTTTACTCGACACCAACCCCAGCCGACACCAGAAGTTTTATTTCATGGAAATGAACACTCGACTTCAAGTGGAGCACCCGGTCACCGAAGCATTGGTAAATGAGGATTTAGTGCATTGGCAATTGCGTCTGGCTATGGGCGAAACGTTGACACTGAACCAAGATGACCTGCTGCAACGCTTTGAGCGTGGCGGACACGCCATAGAAGCGCGTTTGTGCGCAGAAGACCCGCAGCAGCAACACATGCCGCAAAGCGGCACGCTGTTGTATTGGCAAGCGCCTGCCGGTTTGCGTTGTGACGCTGCGTTGGTCAGTGGCCAGCCTATCAGTTCTTTTTACGACTCAATGCTGGGTAAGTTGATCGCACATGCACCCACCCGTGAACAGGCGGCTTTGGTTTTGGCCGACGGGCTGGAACGCACGGTCTGTTTGGGTGTCGCGAACAACAGCGGGTTTTTGGCGCAAGTGCTGCGAAGCGATGTGTTCTTGCGGGGTGAATTCAATACCTCGGTCTTGCTCACCAACTTGAAACACTTCCCCGAACCTGCCAGGCCAATACATTTGCATGCCATCGCCGCGCTGGTGGTGGCTTGTGTGCCGCGCCATGCGGATGCGACACCTTCAGCCGCTTGGTGGAATTGGCACAGCAGTGGTCATGTCGCCATGCATGTACCGCTGCGCATAGGCGGTCAATTGCAACATTGGCAAGTGCGTATGCAGCAACATGTGTGGCTGGTCAGCCAAGGTGATGATGCTTTTGAACTCGGCGATTTACAACTGCTGCCCGCCATCACAGCCTCACCCGGTTTGGACCCCTATGCCATGGCTAAAGGCCGCTTGCAGTTAAAGCTCAATCGCCAGCCTGTGCAACTGTTTTATGCCTGGTCTGCAGGTGAACTCTGGCTGCAACTCGGTGGCGATCAATGGATGGTCGAGGATGCCCGCTTAAAGCCCACGGCACAGTCGCAATCTGCAGTGAGCAACCAAGTACAAGCCCCCATGCATGGTCGAGTGGTGCGGATGGAAGTGGTGGTCGGTGACGCGGTCAAATCGGGTCAGTTGCTGCTGGTGATGGAGGCCATGAAAATGGAACACCATTTGCATGCGCAAATGAACGGCACCGTGCAAACCGTTAATGCCAGCCAGGGTATGCAGGTGTCAAGGGGTCAGACGCTGGTGCAACTGACCCCTTGAATAAAAATATCAATCTAATTTGAAATAGTCCGAAATGATTTTCCATTTGCCGTCTTGAATTTGCGACAAGCGCGAACGGTTGGAACTCAAATGCACGGTAGGCGTGAACTTGCCCTCGGGGCCATCAAAAATATCAGGTGGAATGGTCATGGTGTCCATGGCCTTGACAAAACTGTCGGTCGTTAAATTGGGACCGGCTTTTTGTGCGCCACGAATGAACGCATCCACAATGAGGTAGCCATAAACAGAAAAAACGGTGGGATCGTCGCCAAATTTGGTTTTGTATTTGTTGGCCCAAAACGCAATAGGCTTAGAGGCTGCGTCAAGGTACGGATGCTGTACGGTCATGGTGGCGTACATACCGTCCATGGCCTTACCACCCAGCTTGTGGATCAAGTCGGTGTATGCCGCGGCCGAACCGATGAACAACGGGTTAAAGCCGGTTTTGCGGGACTCTGCAATGGTTCCCACGGTTTCGCGGATGATGGTGCCCAACACCACCAGTTCGCAACCTGCAGATTTCATTCGCGCCACTTGCGAAGAAAAATCGGTGGCACCGCGTTTGTAAGACGTTTTTTCGGTGAACTCCAAATTGACAGTCTTCAAACCCGCCTCAGCGCCACGCAATACCTCGAGTCCAAATTCATCGTCTTGGTGAATGGCGCATACCTTGGAGAGTTTCTTTTCCTTGACCAAGCTGGGCACTGCGGCACGCATCTGATCGAAGTAAGTGGCGAAAGAAGCGTATTTCAGGCGGTTGAAAGGCTCGTACATTTCTCGCGCTGCGGTCACAGGCAAGAAATTGATGATATTCTTTTCAAATTGCACCGGCATGGCGGCGTTGTTTTGTGCCGTACCGATATGCCCTGCCATGATGAAAATTTTGTCTTGATTGACGAGTTTTTGTGCAGCCAGCACCGCGCGTTTGGGGTCGTAACCAGAGTCTTCGGTCAAGAGCTTCAATTTGCGGCCGTGGATGCTGCCCTGCTCATTGAGTTCGTCAATACGCAGCTGCATGCCGTATCGCACAGCCTTGCCATAACCGGCGAGAGGGCCGGACAAATCTTGGATCGTGCCGATCACAATCAGGTCTTTGCTGACGCCTTGCTGTTGCGCCCATACGGGTGTCAAGCCAAGTGCCAACATAACAGTGAGCAGTTGTTTTTTCATGGTGTGGTCTCCTGTGATCCGAAGGTCAATGGGTGGAAGAGGAATACATCGAATCGATCAAATCTTTATATTTGTTTTCAACAAACTTGCGCTTGAGTTTCATGGTGGGAGTCAACTCGTCGTCTTCGGCTGTCAACTGCGTGTCGAGCAAACGGAATTGTTTGATTTGCTCGACACGGGCGAACTTGGTGTTCACCTTGTCAATTTCAGCTTGTATCAGCGACTGTACTTCAGCGGCGCGGGTCAAACTGGCGTAGTTTGAAAACGGCACATCACGGTCCTGTGCGAACTTCTCGACGTTGTCCAAATCAATCATGATGATCACCGACAAATAGGGGCGCTTGTCGCCAATCACCACCGCATCGGTCACATATGGCGAAAACTTCAATTCGTTTTCCCATTCGCTGGGTGTGATGTTTTTACCTCCCGCCGTGATGATAATGTCTTTCATGCGGTCGGTGATTTTGAAAAAGCCTTGCGCATCCACACCGCCGACGTCGCCAGTGTGCAACCAACCCTCAGCGTCAACGGTTTCAGCGGTTTTCTCGGGCTGGTTCAAATAGCCCATGAACACATTAGGGCCGCGTATTAGCAATTCATGAGTCTGCGGATCGACCTTGACTTCGTTGTACACACAGGCTTTGCCGATTGAACCCAGCACGATTTGGTCAAACGGCATAAAGGTTGACGCACCGCCTGACTCGGTTTGCCCCCAGATTTCCAACATGGGAACACCCAATGCCAAATACCAGCGCACTAACTCCGGCGAGATTGGCGCCGCACCTGTGCCCAAAAACTTGGCGCGGTGAATACCCATCATGCGACGAACATTGTTTAAGCAAGTCATCCGCGCGAGATGGAAGCACAATTTCAACCAAAGAGGCACGCTTTGTTGCTGTAACACGCGTACGGCCACGGCATGGCCACAGGCCAACGATGCGCGGTAAATGGCTTGTTGAAAGATACCTGCTTCTGCAATCGCAATCGTCACGGCTGAATAAAACTTTTCCCACACACGCGGCACTGCAAAAAACAAGGTTGGCGCAATCTCGCGGACATTTTCAGGAACAGTATCCGGATTCTCTACAAAATTCAAAATGGCACCGCCGTATATGCACGAGTACATGCCACCTATTCTTTCAGCGATATGGCACAAGGGCAAAAACAGCATGCGTTCATCACGGTGGTCTTGCGCTAAATACAAGCTGTAACCCCGCATGGTGTATACCATGCCGGCATGGCTGTGCATCGCTCCTTTGGGCTTGCCGGTGGTGCCTGAGGTGTAAATCAAAATCGCCAGGTCTTCGGGTTTTCGGCTGACGCGGCGACGCTCGAACAAACCGGGCTGCGTGCGTTCGTATTGGCGTCCTTGTTCACGCAAGGCGTCCAAGCTGACCACCATGGGGTCGGCATAACGGGTTAAGCCTTCGGTATCGATCACCACAATCAGTTTGAGCAACGGCAACTGCGATCGGGTCAACAAGGCTTTGTCGAGTTGCTCTTCGTCTTCGACAAACAGCACAGTCGTGCGTGAGTCTTCGCACAAATATTGCACCTGTGACACCGAATCGGTCGGATAGATACCGTTGGACACACCACCGGCTGATAACACCGCCATGTCAGCGAGCACCCATTCCAGTCGGGTGTTTGACAGTATGGAGGCGCAGTCACCGATGTCAAAACCGTGGGCCATCAAGCCCATGCTGATTTGCCGCACGGCTTCACCGGCTAGCTGCCAGCTCCAGCTTTGCCAGATGCCGAATTTTTTCTCACGCATCATCAACTGCGGTCCACGTGCTGTCACGCCGTTCCAAAAAATATCGGTGATCGTATCCCCTGGCATCATGATGTCATTGGTGCCTTTGAGCCTGGTGGTGTCCCATAAAACACTCATGCGTTATCTCCAGGTTTTCTTCTTTTTCCAGCGCCGCTCGTCACGCGCACCGGCTTCTTTCAGACCCAGGTAAAACTCTTTGATGTCGTCCTTTTCGCGCAAGCGCTCACAGGTGTCTTCCATCACGATGCGTCCTGACTCCAACACAAACCCGTAGTCCGCCACGTTCAATGCCATGTTGGCGTTTTGCTCAACCAGCAGCATGGTGGTGCCGCGCTCCCGGTTAATACGCAGCACAATTTCAAAAATCTCTTGGGTGAGTTTGGGCGACAGCCCAAGGCTTGGCTCATCCAACAAGATCATTTCGGGATTGCCAAGCAGCGCACGTGCAATCGCTAGCATTTGTTGTTGGCCACCAGAGAGCAAGCCCGCAGGTTGCGCAGCACGCTCGCGCAAAATCGGAAAGTAGTTGAATGCGGTTTCCATGTCTCGCGCAATGCCGTCGCGGTCACTGCGTGTGTAAGCGCCCATCACCAAGTTGTCACGCACTGACAGCAAAGGAAAAACCTCACGCCCTTCGGGTACTTGCACCAAACCGCGTTGAACAATCCGCGCTGGATCCATGGCCGTGATGTTTGCACCATTGAAAAATATCGTGCCTTTGCGCGGGTCCAAAATGCCTGAAATGGTTTTGAGCACCGTGGATTTGCCCGCGCCGTTCGAGCCCAATACGGTGGCGATTTGTCCGCGCTGAACACTGAGGCTGACACCACGAATGGCGCGCACAGGCCCGTACGCGCTCTCGACATTGTTGAGTTGCAAAACGGTGTCGCTCATGCCGCCCCGTTTGTTTCACGTTTGAAAGCGGACACATCCAAGGTACCACCCAAATAGGCCTCGATCACTGCCGGGTGTGATTGCACTTGCGCTGCCGTGCCGACAGCCAGCACCTCGCCTTGGTTCATGGCCAGCACACGGTCGCTGACCTTGGACACCAAACTCATGTCGTGCTCCACCATTAACACGGTAATGCCTAGATCTTTTTGTATATCTTGGATCCAAAACGCCATGTCAGCGGTTTCTTCCATATTCAGACCCGAGGACGGCTCATCGAGCAACAGCAATTGTGGTTCGGTGCACAGCGCTCTGGCGAGCTCCACTACTTTGCGAATGCCATAGGGCAAGCCCGCCACCATAGTGTCGCGGTAATGTTGCAAGTCAAGGAAATCGATCACCTCCTCGACTTTGCGGCGGGTCAAAATTTCCTCTGCACGCACCGAGGGGAGAAACAACATTTGCTGCCAAAACCCGGTATGCCTGTGCACATGCCTACCAATCAATAAGTTTTGTAGCACGGACGCATGTTCAAAGAGTTCGATGTTTTGAAAGGTACGCGCTATGCCGGCGGCCGCCACTGAATGTGCGGGCATGTCGTTCAAAGCGCGTCCTTGGTAGGTCAGGTGACCCGAGGTGGGCGTGTACAAACGGCTGATCAAATTGAACACCGTGGTTTTGCCCGCGCCGTTGGGCCCGATCAAGGTGAAAACTTCGCCTTGTTGCACCTCGAAACTTACTTTGTTCACGGCCAGCACGCCGCCAAAGCGAACGCTCAATTCGTGGGCGCTGAGTAGAATGTCACTCATTTGATTCGGTCCGATTTTTGAAAGCTCTTTTGTCGTTTGAACATGCCCTTGCGGTAGAAGGGAAACAGTTCAAACCAAGTGCGAATTTTTAGCCAACGGCCGTATAAACCCATGGGCTCAAACATGACAAAGGCAATCAATACCAAGCCATACACCAGCGACTGCAAGCCGGGTGCCTGCCCGATGACCGCAGGCAAATAGTCTTTGCCCAAGGTGATGAATTGCGGCAGTGTGATGAGAAATAACGCGCCCAAAAATGCACCGTGCACCGAACCCAAGCCGCCAATCACCACCATGAGCAGCAAATCGATGGACTGCAAAATGCCGAATTGTTCGGGACTGATGAATTGCATTTTGTGGGCGTACAGCGCTCCTCCCACGCCAGCCAAGGCCGCCGACAACATGAACGACAAGGTTTTGTAATAGGCCAAATGAATGCCCATGCTCTGCGCCGAAACTTCTGAGTCACGGATCGCCACAAATGCGCGCCCTGTGGAAGAACGCAACACATTGAGAACGAAAAGTGTTGATAGCACCGTCACACCCAAACAAACTGCATAAAAAGACGCAGCGCTGTCAACTTTCCAACTGCCCAAAACCATGGCTTTGACATGTATGCCCGCATTACCGCCGGTGACACTTTCCCAGCGAGCCAAGCCCTCTTCCACAATGAATCCGAACGACAGCGTGGCAATGCCCAGAAAAATACCTTTGACACGCAAAGCGGGCAGACCCACCACCGCACCCACCAATGCCGACAAGCCCGCGGCAAGCGCCAAGGTCAGCGGAAAAGGCGTGCCATGGGCAGACAGCACTGCAGCCACATACGCCCCCACCCCCATGAATGCCGCATTGCCAATAGAGAACAAACCGGTGAATCCGGCAAGCAGCATCAGACCCAAACCCATGATGCTGTAGATCATGACAAAAATCAGTTGTGTGAGCCAATATTCCTGCAACCACCAAGGCGCAGTCACCAAACCCCAAAGTAACAAGCCATACCAAAACACATGGCCACCATGGCGGGCCAGTTGTATGTCTTGTTGGTAGCTGGTTTTAAAAATGAAGCGCATGCGTCAGACCTTTTTCCGCAGGTTGTCGCCAAACAGACCGTTCGGTTTGAACACTAACATCAACAACACCACCACATAAGCGGCGACATCTTTGAAACCCTCGGGCAACCAAAACCCCGACAACGATTCCACAACGCCAATGAGAATGCCACCCACAATCGCGCCAGGCAAGCTACCAAAGCCTCCCACCACTGCTGCAGGAAAAGCCTTTAATCCGATGAAGCCCATGTTGGCATGTACAAACGTAATGGGCGCGAGCAAAAGCCCGGCGATGGTCGCCACCACCGCTGCCAACGCCCACACCAAACTGTTGAGTCGCTTGACAGGTATACCCATGTAATAGGCTGCCAACTGGTTTTGCGATGTGGCTTGCATGGCAATGCCCACACGCGAATACTTGAACATCAAATAGAGCAAACCGCACAGCACGGCGGTGCTGGCCATTACCACCAACTGTGTTGCTCCCAACACCAAGCTACCCCACTGAAAAGAAATATCTGCATAAGGAACAGGCAGGTTGTGGGTTTCTGTCCCGATATTGGGAATCATGGTGACCAAACCTCGCGCGACGTAACCCACACCAATCGTCAACATGACGATGGCAAACGCCGGTTCGCCCAGCACCGGGTTGATGACCACGCGTTCGATCAGCCACCCCATGCACGCCATCACCAACATTGACACCACCACCGCGACACCGAATGGCCAGCCCAAGTAAGTGACACAACCCAGCCCTGCGAAAGCACCCAGCATCATCAATTCGCCTTGGGCAAACGTAACGGTTTCGGTGGCCTTGTAAATCAGCACAAAGCCCAGCGCTATCAACCCGTAAATACAACCTTGGGCTACACCGCTGAAGATGACTTGCAACACTTGCATAGGTAATTGAAAAAGTAGCTCCGCGGCCGTTGGGGGAATTGTCAACGCGGTTCGCACGTGCGGATGCTAGGCATATCCCTGCATTGACAAGCGATTGGTGGGCGCTTTGCTCAGTCCATCGGCACGGCTGAAATCAAGAATGCATTTAAACAGCTTCTGTGCCGGTGACTGTTAGCAACTTATAACAAAGCATAGAGTTACCCTTCAATAATTAATTTTAAATAATTTAAATAATTTTTTACAGTTATAAATATCTAAAATTAAATACAAATTCATTCATCAAGAAGTACTTTGATATTCATTTCTTTGATAAAGGTTTATGGCCCCTACTTAATGACAGCACCCGTTTGCATTTTGATATACGCTGGGTAAGCCAATACACTCGGCGTGGCGTCAAACTTGCTTACCTATGACAGTGGAAACAAACTTAATTTTGGGGCTCCTGGCGCGGGGGCACCGCAAACGGCAACAACAGCGCTCCTTCGCTCAATCCTGCCACGGCTGTGCTGACGAAATCTCCTTACGAAAATGTGTGGGGCGATATCAGCAAAACCAACACCACAGACTTGCGAATGTTCAACCAGGTGATGGTTAACGGAAACGACTAGATTGACGCTGGTGGCGGAAACGACTGGGTGATGGGTGGTTACGGTAATGACACAATCATTGGCGGGCAGGGCGATGACGTGATGTGGCGGCGCAGCGTGTTCACCTATCATCGGGTTTGTCTGTTCAATGACATTCCCGACGACTCCTGATCACCTCCGCGCACCAACCCATGCCTGCCGCCCACTCAGTCACACCACACCATGCGCTGGGCGACGAAGCCAATCGGCGTGACGCATTGGTCAGGGCGTCTGCCAAATTGCTCCGCGAAAAAGGCTTCAAGACCACCACCGTTCGGGACATTGCTTCTGCCGTGAGTATGCGTTCTGGCATTCCCTTCTACCATTCCGCCAACAAAGAAGAAATACTTAAAGCGGTGATGGAGCAAGGCCTGATACAAGGGCTGGAGCTGACCACCCATTCATTGGGACAAGCGAAAACGCCAGTGGATGAGTTTCGCGCGTTGGCGCAAACCCATTACGGCATCTTGCACCACCTGGGCAGCGATTTCATTGCCGTCATGATTTACGAATGGCGGCATCTGCCTGACAGCCACAAGCGCGACATCATTGCTTTGAAAGACCGCTACGACGGGCTGTGGCACCACACCTGGTCGCACTTGATTCAGCAAGGCTTGCTCGGTGGTCTAGCAAACAGCCAAGCAGTGATCGCCTGTGAAGAAAAAGTGGCACGGCTGTTGGTGCTGGGCGCGATCAACTACAGCGTGACCTGGTTCAAAGAACAGCACCCCACAACAGTAACGGCTGGACACTGGATCAACTGTGCGAACGCACGGTGGCATTTTTTTTAAGGTCCCCATGAAAACCGTGCGAGTCACATCAGGCTTGGGGTTTTATGGCGACAACTGGTTGCCCGTGCTGGCGGCCATCGAATATGGCGATGTACAGTATGTGTGCTCAGACCACTTGGCTGAATTGACGCTGGCCATTTTACAAAAAGACCGCCAAAAAGACCCTGCTGCGGGTTATGCCCGCGACCTAATGCCTATGCTGACCCAGCTGTGGCCAGCGGCTTCTTCGCGCGGAGTGAAATTTGTGCTGAACGCCGGCGGCCTCAACCCGCAAGCCGCTGCCCTTGCCTTGCAACAACTGTTCGCCGCCAGAGGCTGGAGGGCGCGTGTGGCTGTGGTGATTGGCGACAACATACTGGAACAGTTAGATGCGTTGCAAGCCCTTGGAGAGGCGTTATCGCATATGGACTCCGGTGCCGCGTTTGCAACGGTGCGTGAAGACGTGGTGTTTGCCAATGTCTATTTGGGCGCGCAACCGATTGCCAAAGCGCTGGCCATGGACGCAGACATTGTGCTGACCGGGCGTGTGGCCGATGCCGCGCTTTTTTTAGGGCCGCTGATCCATGAATTCGGCTGGGCGGCTGACGACTGGGATCGCTTGGCGCAAGGCGCGGCGGTGGGCCATTTGCTGGAATGTTCAGGGCAAGGCTCGGGCGGCAATTTCGGCTCGGCGGGTGTGTGGCAACGTATTCCCGACTTATCGCATATCGGGTTTCCTATCGCCGAGGTCAATGCAGACGCACAAGTCACACTGTACAAAGCACCCCGCACGGGTGGGCGCATCAACTTTCACACGGTGCGTCAGCAACTGCTGTATGAAGTACACAACCCGCGCTACTACGTCACACCTGATGTGGTGCTGGACATGGGCCAATTGGAATTGCATGACCTCGGGCAAGACCGGGTGCAAGTGCGCGGTGCCATAGGTCATCCCGCGCCGCTGCATCTTAAACTGGTGGCGGGATACCGCAACGGTTGGATGGGCCATGCGGTCACTGGGTTTAGCTGGCCTGATGCTTTGCAAAAAGCACAGGCCGTGGCAGAGGCCGTGAAATTGCAAATGCAAGAAAAACAATTGCAGCATGATGAACTGTGCGTCGAGTACATCGGCCACAACACGTTTTTAGGCCCGCATGCCAGCCCAGCCACCGACGACAATACCAATGAAATTTGGTTGCGTATGGCAATTCGAACCCGCGAAAAAAAATTCGCTGACGCATTTCCCCGCTTGTTCCCCTGGCTGGCCTTGTCCGGGCCGCCATATATGGGCGGGTTTCACGGCATGACACCCGCCAGCCAATTGCTGGGGCTCTGGCCCACGCTGGTAGACAGGACGGCCATCGAATCTAAGGTCAGCGTTGAAGCTTGGGAGATGACATGAAATTGCGTTTGGCCCAGATCGCACATGCCCGCAGTGGCGACAAAGCCGACACCGCCGACATCGGCTTGTTTGCGTGGGACCCGACGGGTTATGCGGTGCTGGCCGAACACGTGACCGCAGAAAAAGTAGCGCAGCATTTTTCTCACCTGTGGGCAAACAGCGCGAACACTGCCAGCCATTTGCCCAGAGTTGAACGTTTTGATTTGCCAAAACTGCTTGCGCTCAAATTTGTGTTGCGTGGCGCACTCAACGGCGGGGCTGCATCGAGTTTGCGCAGCGACAACTTGGGTAAAACCATTGCCGCGCAATTGCTGCGCCTAGACATCGAACTACCGAAGGCGCAGGCCAATGCGGTATTACAGGCCGCGCAAACGGTTATCGATAATTTTTAAGCCATTGCCTTTGAAGACACACCAGGTTCATACATGAGCTCTTATAACCCCGAGACTGAACCCGCCATCGGTTTGTGACAAGCCTTGTGGTTTTGGTTCAAGCTCGGTTTTATCAGTTTCGGTGAGCCTGCCTTTATGGGTTTGATAGATTTTTTGGGCACTATGGTTGCGGCCTTGGGCTTGTGTAGCTGCTGCAATGCCTTGTTTGCGTGCTGGAGCTTTTGTCTTTCACGTTCAACTTTCAGCGCATCACTGGCACGGTTACTTGAGGCTTTAAGTTGATCGAGTCCCAGTTGCTCTGGTGATTTTGGTTTGGCAAGCTCAAATATCCGCATGCATTTATTTATGGCAACGGATAAATAAATGTAGGAAAAGGAGACCAAACATGAGAATTATGGAAATTGCCAACCCTGAAGACCAACTGGCACTTTGGAAGTTGATATCTGACAAGATGTGGGCAGCTTTTGCTCAGCCAGCTCCACAGGGTACGAGTCCCCCGCCACCAAATTCATCAGCCCCAAAGGTTGGGGTGGCTAGCCCAGCAAAGCCTGTTGCCAGACCCATCACCAAAACTTCACATAAAGCTTCAGCCAAATCAAAGGCCAAGGCGGTTAAGCCCAAGCGTGCGCCAATGGCCCCAGCTCCAAAACCCCTACCCAAGCCCAACTCCCAGCAGTTAACCCCAACCCAGGCCACAAAACAGCAGACCCAGCAGCACCAGCAACTGGCCCAGCACCTGAGTAAAGAGTTGGCGAAGCCCCAGAGGAATCAAAAAATCAACCCCCAGCCGCCAACCCCCACCCAGAAACCACCAACCCTAGTGGCACCCATGACAAATGGCTATGACGAAAGAGACAAGGACGAGCTGGTATTTCACTCACGTGCCCAGCACCCTTTCAAGACCATAAGTCAGGCAAAAAGTGCGTTATCGGGTCAAAAGCGTGGTTTTTAGACAGAAAACATAGTGCTTTTTTGTGCCGTAATCGCGGTCACGGCAGGCATAGCGCAAATGGGGGGAAAGGATGGTCTCATATCGAACCATTCCTAACCCCTAAATATTGACCAGATATGTAGTCAGAGTTAGAAACCTTGAATTCCGGCCAGAAGCCACCCACCGTTGTCTTGTTTACTGCGCGACATGTTCCAGATTTCTTTGAATGATTCTGGGGAGGTGTTGGATTCTTCGCGAATCATTCCTGAGAATTCAATGCTAGCAAGATAACCATCCATTGATTCTTCAATGCCCAACAACTTGGCATCGAGTGAAATCACCTCAGTCATCGACATCTGACCGATGGTGCTTGCTGCATCACGCTCGGCGATTTGAGCTTTTATCTCAGTCAACATGTTGTCCGTCATCATTTGACGCAGACTGGATGTGTCTGAGCGATCCCAGGCATCTTGCATGGTCACAAAGTTTTCTTTGGCCTTGGATAAGAATCCATCCACATCAAACCCGTCAGGTACAGACCAATTGGGCTGAAAACCTGAAACAGCAGAACCAATCATGCTGCCGGTGTAGGTGCTGCGGGTGTTTGGCTGCGACTTAAACGTGGCCGTGGGTTGTTGGGAGGGATAAGAGGCTGAGGCGCCTTGGTAGGCAAGTGACCCGGGGGAGGAACCCATGTTGGCTGCGGCTTTGCGACGCATGAAGTAACCGACGGCCATCATGATTGCCAAGGCGATGAGACCAAACATGATGATTTGTCCAAACTCTTCACCGAATCCCAATGAACTGGCCAACCAAGCCAAGCCAAGACCTACTGCGAGACCCCCCAGCATGGCTCCCATAGGGCTTCTTTGGGGTACTGCTGCGGCGGAGGAGGCAGGAGAAGCAGGCGTTGCATTTTGTGCAGGCTTGGTACCCTGTGTTTGAGACACATTGTTGGATTGTTTTCCCATGGATTTTCCTGAGCCCATGCGTCTGGCTGCTTCAGCAGTCAGACTGGAAAAGCCAATCAATAAAACCATGGCAATGGAAAGAAAACGGTTGTTCATGATAATTTCCTCAAT
>CAMBSK010000037.1 GCA_945870575.1 Bordetella parapertussis
TGGCGGAGTGGACGGGACTCGAACCCGCGACCCCCGGCGTGACAGGCCGGTATTCTAACCAACTGAACTACCACTCCTGGTAGATAGCTTTGTTCCGGCTTGCGCCAAAACCAAGTGCTACAAACTTGGCGACCCTACGGGGATTCGAACCCCGGTACTCACCGTGAAAGGGTGATGTCCTAGGCCTCTAGACGATAGGGTCAAATCCTGGACTTCCCGATATTCTGGTGGAGGTAAGCGGGATCGAACCGCTGACCTCTTGCATGCCATGCAAGCGCTCTCCCAGCTGAGCTATACCCCCGACAAATATCGAGTCTGAGATTATAACCAGAATTTTTTGTCACCCTTGAATTCGCTTCAAAACTTCTTCCCGGGAGAACAAAGCCAGCACCGCATCCAGCGACGGCGTCTGCGGTGTACCCAGCAATAACACCCTGGCAGGCATGGCCAGTTGAGGCATTTTCAGGCCATGCGTTTGCAAAACTTGTTTCATGGCGGCGGCAATCGCTGTTTTGTCCCATTCGCATTCACGCAAGCTGTCGGCCAGCGATTGCAACACAGGCCGCACCGCATCCGTCACGTGCTGCGCCAAGTCTCCTGCACTGGGATGCGCCGGTTGGTAAAAACGCCGCACCCAATCTGCCAGCGCAACAGTGGTGTCGCAACGGTCTTTCAATAAATCACAAAGGGCTGGCAGGCGTTCATCGGCGGTGATGCCTATGGCTTGCAAATGCACCGTCACCAGCGCGGCCAATGCATCGCCTGTCATGGCTTTCAAATGCTGTGCGTTCACCCAACGCAATTTGGCCTCGTCAAACTGCGCTGCGCTTTTGCCCAAATGGTCCAGGTTGAACCACTGCACAAATTGTTCGCGGCTGAATATTTCATCGTCGCCGTGGCTCCAGCCCAAGCGCGCCAAATAGTTCACCATGGCCTCGGGCAAAAAGCCTTCATCGCGAAATTGCGTCACCGGTTTGGCGCCGGTGCGCTTACTAAGTTTGTCGCCTTGCTCGTTCAACACGGTGGGCAAATGCGCATACTCCGGCGGCACATGGCCCAGCGCTTGAAAAATATGGATTTGCCGGGGCGTGTTGTTCACATGGTCGTCGCCGCGAATCACATGGGTGATGGCCATGTCTATGTCATCCACCACCACGCAAAAGTTGTAGGTTGGTGTGCCGTCGGGGCGCGCAATCACCAAGTCGTCGAGTTCGGTGTTGCTGATGGAGATGTGGCCTTTGACCTTGTCGTCCCAGGTCACAGCACCGCTTAAGGGTGTTTTGAAACGCAGCACCGGCAGCACACCGCTTGGAATGGAGGGCAAAGTCTTACCCGGCTCGGGCCGCCAAGTGCCGTCGTAACGCGGTTTTTCTTTGGCCGCCATTTGCTGTTCGCGCAAGGCATCTAACTCGTTCACGCTCATGTAGCACGGGTAGACAAAACCTTTGTCTTGCAATTGCGCCAACACTTGCTTGTAGCGGTCCATGCGCTGCATTTGGTAGAACGGACCTTCGTCATGTTCCAACCCCAGCCACGACATGCCTTGCAAAATCACATCCACCGCTTCTTGGGAAGAACGCTCCACATCGGTGTCTTCAATACGCAAAATGAATTTACCGCCGGTGGCCCGGGCAAACGCCCACGGGTACAAAGCCGAACGGATATTGCCCAGATGAATAAAGCCGGTGGGCGACGGCGCGAATCGTGTGCGTGTGCTCATGCAGTGGCTTTGATCAAATCCAGGCCCCGGGATAAGTCGTTTTTCAAATCGTCTAAATGCTCCAGGCCGACCGCGACGCGCACCAGGCTTTGTTGAATACCGGCCAACTGGCGGTTGGCTTCGCTCAAGCGACCGTGCGAGGTGCTGGCCGGGTGCGTGATGATGGTTTTCACATCACCGAGATTGGCGGTGATAGACATCAATTGCGTGCTGTCGATCACGGTGAATGCGTTGCTGCGGCAATGCGTTGCGTCAGCGCCCACCACATCAAACGACAGCACGGGGCCGCCTTTGCCGGATTGCTGCGCCATGGCCAGTGCGTGCTGCGGGTGGCTGGCCAGCCCGGGGAAATGCACACGCGCTACCTTGGGGTGTTGCTCCAGCCAAGTCGCTAGTTCGAGTGCCTGGTCGGATTGCGCTTTCATACGCAAAGACAAAGTCTCCAGACCTTTCAACACCACCCAGGCGTTGAACGGCGACAAGCTCATGCCGGCGCTGCGCATAACGGGAATGAATTTCTCTGTCACCAAAGCCTGCGACGCACACAATGCACCAGCGACCACCCTGCCCTGGCCGTCCAGGTATTTGGTGCCCGAGTGCACGATCACATCTGCGCCCAACGCCATCGGCGTTTGCAAGGCCGGTGTGCAAAAACAATTGTCGACCGCCAGCAAGGCGTTCGCTGCATGCGCTATGTCTGCCAGCGCGCGAATGTCGCACACCTCGGTCAATGGATTGGTCGGTGTTTCAGCGAACAACAAACGCGTGTTCGGTTGCATTGCGCGCTGCCATTCAGACACATCGGTTTGCGAGACAAACGTGGTCTGCACGCCGAACTTGGCGAACTCGCTGCTTAGCAGTTTGTGGGTCGAGCCGAACACCGAATGCGAACACACCACGTGGTCGCCGCTCTTAAGCAAAGCCATGCACAGCAGCAACACCGCTGCCATGCCGCTGGCCGTGCCTATGCAAGCCTCGGCACCCTCCAAAGCGGCCAAGCGCTTTTCAAAACTGGCGACCGTGGGGTTGGTAAAGCGCGAGTAAATGTATCCGTCTTCTTCACCGGCAAAGCGGCGCGAAGCAGTTTCGCTGTCCGGCTGCACAAAACTGCTGGTCAAAAACAAGGCTTCGGAGTTTTCACCGTATTGGGTTTTGTCAACCGCAGCGCGAACCGCCAGGGTGTCTTTGTGTAAGCTGGGAGGCAAAGTGGAATTCGTCATCGCAGATCAACCCACATCAGCGTTCGGTAAAGCCAGACGCGAGTGGTCGGCGGTATCTTCTTGCGAGCCTGCGCGTTGCTGACCCATGCGGGTGATGTCTTCGCTGCTGACGTCGCCTGTAATATACACACCGTCAAAGCACGAAGCGTCAAAACCGTTGATGGCAGGAGAACCGGGTAATGCCGCGCGGCCCACGGCCTCAAGCATGGGCGCGATGTCCTGGTAAATCAAAGCGTCGCAACCTATGACTTCGCGCACTTGCTCCACCGTACGTCCATGGGCTACCAGTTCTTCCGGGGTCGGCATGTCAATGCCATACACATTGGGGAAACGCACCGGCGGCGCGGCGCTGGCCAGATAGACCTTGCGCGCGCCTGCGTCACGCGCCATTTGCACAATCTCGCGGCTGGTGGTGCCGCGCACAATCGAATCGTCGACCAGCAACACATTGCGGCCTTTGAATTCGCTGACGATGACGTTGAGTTTTTGGCGCACCGAACGCTTGCGCACGGCTTGGCCCGGCATGATGAAGGTGCGGCCGACATAACGGTTTTTGACAAACCCTTCACGGTACGGCTTGCCCAGCAAATGCGCAAGTTGCGTGGCGCTGGGGCGGCTGGATTCGGGAATCGGAATCACCACATCAATGTCTGACGGCGGCACAGTAGACACCACGCGCTTGGCCAGCGATTCGCCTAGGTTCAAACGCGCCTGGTAAACCGAAATTCCATCCATGGTCGAATCAGGGCGCGCCAGATACACGTACTCAAAAATGCACGGCATGAGTTGCGTCTTGGTTGCGCATTGATGCGCGTGCAACTGACCTTGCATGTCAATGAACACAGCCTCGCCAGGTGCGACATCGCGCACAAACACGTGGCCGGTGCCTTCGAGCGCCACCGATTCGCTGCCCACCATCCAGGTGCCGTCTGCGCCCTGGCCCAGGCACAAAGGCCGTATGCCAAACGGATCGCGAAACGCCAGCAAGCCGTGGCCGGCAATCATGGCGATCACCGCGTAAGAGCCTTTGATGCGCAAATGCACGCCGCTGACGGCTGAGAACACATCGGCCGCTGCCAGCGAGATGCCGCGCGTTGTTTTTTCCAACTCATGCGCCAACACGTTCAGCAACACTTCCGAATCGCTCTCTGTGTTGATGTGACGGTGATCGGTTGAAAAGAGTTCAGCTTTCAGCACTTGCGCGTTGGTGAGGTTGCCGTTGTGCACCATCACCAGACCGAAAGGCGCATTCACGTAAAAAGGCTGGGCCTCTTCTTCGCTGTAAGCGTTACCTGCCGTCGGGTAGCGCACCTGACCCAGACCGATGTTGCCGGGCAAGGCGCGCATGTTGCGCGTGCGAAATACATCGCGCACCATGCCTTTGGCTTTTTGCATAAAGAACTTGCGATCCAACTGTGTGACTATGCCCGCAGCGTCCTGGCCGCGGTGCTGCAACAGCAGCAAAGCGTCATAGATCAACTGGTTCACATGGGACTGACTGACAACCCCCACTATGCCGCACATCAAGTCACCAACCTTTCCAATGGCACCGGCAATACCGGCTTCACAAATTCAAGCAGCAGTTGCGCCAACGGCACCACCTGCGACGAGGTCCAAATCGGGTATTTCTTGAAAGGCGTCAAACCGATGAGCAACACGATCAACATCAACACCATCGTGCCGCGCACCAAACCGAACACGCCTCCCAACAACCTGTCCGCCAGACCGAGTCCGGCGACAGATAACAACTGTTTCAACAAGCGGGCCAGCAAGCCGGCCGCAATCAACACCGCCAGCAACACCAACACCCAGGCCACTGCATGAGGCAGCACATCACCATTGATAGGCAGCAACTGCGCCAGGTCTGCGGCAAACCGCCCGGCCAACACCACACCTGTCACCCACGCCAGCACCGACATCACTTCGCGGACCACGCCGCGCCACACACCTAGCAGGCCGGAAACAAACAACGGGGCCAGCAATATCCAATCGAGAGAATTCATGCCTTAGAGGGTCAACACAGAAGCGTTGAAATTCAGCGACTTGATCTTCCCGACAATTTTCTGCGCTTCCTGCTTGGTGGCAAATGGCCCGATGCGCACGCGCGTGCGTTTACCTTCCTTGGTCTGGGCCACATGCACATACGTGGTGTACCCGGCTTTTTCCAGCTTTGCGCGCACTTCCTTGACTTTGGACTCGTCGCTGTAAGAGCCGACTTGCACGATGAAACGCTCGGGCGCAGGCGCAGCTGCTTCGGTTTTGTCGCTGCTTTTTGTTTCCGCCGGGGCATTGTCTGAAACGGAGGAAGTTTTTGACTTGCTGCTGTCAGTGGCTTTGGTGTCAATGGCCGGAACCGGTGTTTTATCCGGGATAGCGACGTTGTCAACAGCGGTTTTTTCTGTGTTGGAAACAACTTCTTCTGCAGGCGGCGTGACCAATGCCTGCTTGTCAGGCACAGGAGCGACGGGCGGCTGAGAGGCGCGAACCAATTCGCGCTCGGGCATGTCAATGCGAATGTCAGAAGCCACATCACGCGGCTTGGTGTCAAACACCAGCGGAAAACCGACGACTGCAATCACCACCAGCACCGTGGCCCCGATCAAACGGTGCCTGGCCTGTTGACGCAGGCTGTCCATGCTTTGGGCATCATCCGGGGTGGAGTCTTCGGCGGCCGGGTTTTTACTGCGTGATTTGAAAAAAGCCATGAACAGGTTCAGGTGGGTAAATACGCGGGAAGACGGCCATCAATGCCGTTAGCAAGCACCGCGCCGACGGTGAAGAATGAACCGAAAACCATGATTCTATCAGTGGGGTCTGCGCTGGAGATGGCCTGCGCCAGCGCCTGAACCGGCCCGTCAAACAGCGCGCAAGTAGCGCCGCTCGGTGGAGACAGCGACTGCCAGACTTGCTGCAAGTCTTTGGCAGAAGCAGCGCGCGGCGTGGGCAGATCGCAGAAATACCAGCATTCGACCAGCGGAATCAAGCGTTTGAACAAACCGGGCAAATCTTTGTCGGCCATGGCGCCCAGCACCGCATGGGTGCGCGGGTAAAAGCCCATGGCATCCAGGTTGTGCGCCAACGCCGCCGTGGCATGCGGGTTGTGCGCCACATCCAGCACGATGGACGGTTGGCCGGGCAATATCTGAAACCGACCCGGCCACTCCACCATGGACAAACCCAGGCGTATGGCCTGCGCCGTGACGGGTAACTGCTGCCGCAGCGCCTCCAGCACCGCCAGCACACCGGCGGCGTTCAACAACTGATTGGCACCGCGCAGCGCCGGATAAGCCAGCCCGCTGTAGGTGCGGCCTCTGGCTTTCCATATCCATTGCTGGGCGTCGCCGCTGAATTGCACATCCCGGGTCACCTGCCAGACATCGGCACCCAAGGCTTGCGCATGCGCTTGCACACTGGCGGGTGGCGCGGGGTCACTGATGACCACGGGAATACTTGGCCGCATGATGCCGGCTTTTTCACGGCCTATGCTTTCGCGGTCTGGCCCAAGCAACTCGGTATGGTCCAGGTCTATGCTGGTGATGACCGCGCAATCGGCGTCAATGGTATTCACCGCATCCAGCCGCCCGCCTAAGCCCACTTCCAGAATCACCACATCAAGTTGAGCAAGGCTTAGGCAACTGAACAAGGCCAGGCTGGTGAATTCGAAATAGCTCAGGCTAATGTCGCCCCTGGCCGCTTCCACCCGCCCGAAATGGGGAATCAGCATGTCAGCCGACGCCGGTTGTCCGTTGAGCCGGCAGCGCTCCTGGAAATACACCAAATGCGGCGAGGTGTACAAACCGGTCTTGAAACCGGCATGGCGGTACACCGATTCCAGCATGGCGCAGGTAGAACCCTTGCCATTGGTGCCCGCCACCGTGATCACCGGGCAATCAAAGCGCAAGTCCATGCGCGCCGCGACCTGTGCAACCCGCTCCAGCCCAAGTTGTATGGTTTGCGGGTGTAAGCGCTCACAATGGCTCAACCAATCTTGTAATGTCATGGAAAGATTGTCACCTATTCATTTAAAAACCCTGTCAACCGCCCTACTACCGGCTTCGTTAAATAATGCATTGAGGCTAATACATAGGAGACGCTCATGAAATATTCCATCTGTCTGTCGGTACTTGCAACTGCTTGTTTGGCATTTACCGCTCAAGCTGACGAATACGCCCGTGTCTTCACCACTACCCCCATCGTTCAGCAAGTGGCGGTTCCGCGCCAGGTATGTAGCCAGCAACAAGTCACCACCCAGCCGAACAAGTCCGGCGCTGGTGCCATCATGGGCGCTATCGCCGGCGGCACCATTGGCAGTGCAATCGGCGGCAGAGGCAGCGACCGTGCGCTTGCCACTGCCATCGGCGCATTCGGTGGCGCCATCTTCGGCGACAAAATCGAGGGTGCACCGCCACCTGAAGTACGCACTGTACAAACCTGCAATAACCAGAATTTTTATGAAAGCCGCATCGTTGCCTACAACGTGCTTTATGAATACGCCGGTAAGCAATACACGGTGCAAATGCCGCAAGACCCCGGCCCCACGCTGCGCCTGCAAATCACGCCCATGACTTCATCCAACCAGAATTACAACTACCCGCCGGCAGGCAGCCCGGTGCCGCCGCCCGGCTCTGCGCCACAATACATGCAATAAATCTCTTTTGCCTCACCCCAAGCCGCTGTTCTCAGCGGCTTTTTTTCTTGTCAGGTCATGACCTAGAATCCCGCCTTTGCTTTCAATCGGTATGTTTCATGCTTAAAAACACCACAAAGTCAGACACCTCCAAGGCACCGCAACGCGTGGTGCTGGCCTATTCGGGCGGCCTGGACACCTCCATTATTTTGAAATGGCTGCAAGACGAATACCACTGCGAAGTGGTCACCTTCACAGCCGACATCGGCCAGGGTGAAGAAATTGAACCGGCGCGCGCCAAGGCCATCAAAATGGGCATCAAGCCCGCCAATATTTTTATTGAAGATTTGCGCGAAGAATTCGTGCGCGATTTTGTCTTCCCCATGTTCCGCGCCAATGCGCTTTACGAAGGCGAATATTTATTAGGCACCTCCATCGCACGGCCCTTGATCGCCAAAAGGCTGGTCGAGATTGCCCGCAAAACCAAAGCCGACGCCATTAGTCACGGTGCGACCGGCAAAGGCAATGACCAGGTGCGTTTCGAGTTGGGCGCTTATGCCTTGATGCCAAACGTGAAAATCATCGCGCCTTGGCGCGAGTGGGATTTGCTGTCCCGCGAAAAACTCATGCGTTACGCCGACCAGCACGGCATACCGGTAGACGGTGCCAAGCGCAAAGGACCAGCGCCTTATTCCATGGACGCCAATTTGCTGCACATCAGCTATGAAGGTGGGATATTGGAAGACCCGAATTACGCGCCCGACGACAGCATGTGGCGCTTGACGCTCAGCCCGGAAAAAGCACCGAACAAACCGCAAGTCATAGAACTCACTTACAAACACGGCGACGTGGTGGCGATTGACGGCGTGCGCATGTCACCCGCCAAAGTGTTGGCGCACTTGAACACCTTGGGCGGCAAACACGGCATCGGCCGCTTAGACAAAGTGGAAAACCGCTACGTCGGCATGAAGAGCCGTGGCTGCTACGAAACCCCGGGCGGCACTATTTTGTTGTCAGGTCATCGCGCGATCGAATCGATCACACTCGACCGCGAAGTGCTGGCACTCAAAGAAGACTTGATGCCGCGTTATGCGCGTCTGATTTACAACGGTTATTGGTTCAGCCCTGAGCGCGAATTGCTGCAAGGTTTGATCGACGCGTCGCAAGCCACTGCCAACGGCAAGGTGCGCTTGAAGCTGTACAAAGGCACCATCATGTGCGTGGGCCGCGAGAGCAAAACCGACAGTTTGTTTGACACCCGCATTGCCACGTTTGACGATGACGGCGGCGCTTACAACCAGGCCGACGCCGGAGGCTTCATCAAACTCAACGCCTTGCGCATGCGCATCGCTGCCAATCTGAAAAACGAGCGCGAAACCAAAGCGGCAGCGCGCAAAACACCTGCCAACAAAAAGGCCTGAACATGACGACAGAACATATACAAGGTGTGAGCATCGCCACCAAAGCCAATGTGTTTTTCGACGGCAAATGCGTGAGCCATGCCATCGTCACGCCAAGCGGCGAGAAAAAATCTGTCGGCGTGGTGCTTCCCTCGCACCTGACTTTCAACACCGCCGCGCCTGAAATCATGGAATGCGTGGCTGGTGCCTGTGAATACAAACTCGCCGGAAGCGACGCTTGGCAGCACAGCGGCGCGGGCGACACATTCAGCGTAGGCGCGAATTCATCCTTCGAGATCAAAGTGGCTGAAAGCTACCACTACATTTGCCATTTCGGCTGAACGTATTGCGTTCATAGCAAAGCCACCCTTGGGTGGCTTTTTCTTTGCACAGCGTAGATGCTGTTTAGGCCGCCAACACCCGCTTTTTGGCGTCAGCAAATTCACGCTTGAGTTGCGCAATCAACTCGGCTGTGGTTTGAATTTTGTCAATCACGCCTATGCCTTGTCCGCAACCCCAGATGTCTTTCCAGGCCTTGGATTTGTCGCCGGCAAAATTCATTTTGCTCGGGTCGCTTTCCATCAAATGGTCAGGGTCCATGCCTGCGCGGCGAATAGAAGGCGCCAGGTAGTTGCCGTGCACGCCGGTGAACAAATTACTCAGCACGATGTCGTCCGAGTTGCTATCGACGATGCATTGTTTGTACTCATCAATGGCGCGCGCCTCAACGGTAGCGATGAAAGCCGAGCCTATGTAGGCAAAGTCGGCACCGGTGGCCAAGGCTGCAAGTATGGCGTTGCCGTTGGCGATGGAGCCGCTGAGTGCTAACGGGCCGTCAAACCATTGGCGTATCTCTTGAATCAAAGCAAACGGATTTTTCACACCGGCGTGGCCACCGGCTCCGGCGGCGACGGCGATCAAACCGTCAGCGCCCTTTTCAATCGCCTTGTGCGCAAACTTGTTGTTGATAATGTCGTGCATAACAATGCCGCCGTAGCTGTGCGTTGCTTGGTTAATGTCCTCTCGCGCACCCAATGAGGTGATGATCAACGGCACTTTGTATTTCACACACAGCGCCATGTCTTCTTCCAAACGCTCGTTGCTTTTGTGAACGATCTGGTTGATGGCGAATGGCGCAGCCGGCTGGTCCGGGTGCGCCCGGTTATGTGCCGCCAGAGCCTCGGTGATTTCAGCCAGCCATTCATCCAGTTGCGAAAGCGGACGTGCATTGAGCGCAGGCATGGAGCCCACCACGCCGTTGATGCACTGGGCAATCACGCTTTTAGGCGTGCTGATGATGAACAGCGGGGCGGAGATGACCGGGAATGTCATCGAAGAAAAAATGGCGGGGAGTTTGGTCATGGTTGAGGTATCGGGTTAGAACGCTTCTAAAGCCATGGCCGTCACGCTGTGCGCGCCTTCCACAATGCCGTCGCGCACTGAAGGCGCTTTGCTCAAAATGTGGTCGGCGTAAAAACGCGCCGTCACCATCTTGGCTTGCATGAACGCGGTGTCGGTGTCGCCTGCTGCCAAGGCATGGTGCGCGGCCACATAGCTGCGGGCCAGTTGCCAGCCAGACACCACGTTACCGGCCAACATCAAGTACGGCACGCTGCCCGAATAGGCTGCGTTGGGGTCGCTGGCGGCGGTATCGACGATGAAATTAACGACATCCAAAAACGCTTTACGCGCTGCCGCCAACCGGTGTGCAATGGCTTTGGCATCGTCAGTACCCAATTGGAGCAAATCGGCTTCGGTTTTTTCCATTTGCGCGGCCAAAGCCTTGGGCGTTTGACCGCCGTCGCGTGCGGTTTTACGTCCCACCAGGTCGTTGGCCTGAATGGCTGTGGTGCCTTCGTAAATCGTCAAAATTTTCGCGTCACGGTAGTACTGCGCTGCACCGGTTTCTTCAATGAAGCCCATGCCGCCGTGCACTTGCACGCCCAAGGATGTGACTTCCAAACTCATATCGGTGCTAAAGCCTTTGACCAGCGGCACCATGTATTCGTAGACCGCGTTGTTTTGTTTGCGTGTGTCTGCATCGGTGTGGTGATGCGCTGCGTCATAGGCCGCAGCAGCCACGCTGGCCATGGCGCGGCAGCCTTCGGTGTAAGCGCGCATAGTCATGAGCATGCGGCGCACATCGGGATGGTGAATGATCGGCGCAGAGGCTTTGATGGAACCATCGACCGGGCGGCTTTGCACACGATCACGCGCGTACTGCACGGCTTTTTGGTAAGAGCGATCGGCTACCGCAATGCCTTGTACGCCGACCGCGTAACGCGCGGCATTCATCATGATGAACATATATTCCAAACCACGGTTTTCTTGTCCGACCAAAAAGCCGGTAGCACCGCCGTGGTCGCCATATTGCAGCACCGCTGTCGGGCTGGCTTTGATACCCAGCTTGTGCTCAATGCTCACGCAATGCACATCATTGCGCGCGCCCAAACTGCCATCTGTGTTGACCATGAATTTAGGCACGACAAACAAGCTGATGCCTTTGATGCCTTCGGGCGCACCGCTCACGCGCGCGAGCACCAGATGCACGATGTTCTCGGCCATGTCGTGCTCACCATAGGTGATGTAAATTTTGGTGCCGAACACTTTGTAAGTGCCATCGGCTTGCGGCTCTGCGCGCGAACGTACCAGCGACAAATCAGAACCGGCTTGCGGCTCGGTCAGGTTCATGGTGCCGGTCCATTCGCCGCTGACCAGTTTGTCCAAGTAAGTGGCTTTCAGTTCATCGCTCCCTGCGGTCAACAAGGCTTCGATCGCGCCGTCGGTCAACAAAGGACAGAGCGCGAAACTCAAGCTGGCCGCATTCAACATTTCAACGCAGGCAGCGCCAATGGTTTTAGGCAAGCCTTGACCACCGCAATCGACGGGGTGTTGCAAACCTTGCCAGCCGCCTTCGGCATATTGCTTATAGGCCTGCTTGAAGCCGGGCGCTGTTGTTACATGACCGTCTTTCAAACTGGAGGGCTGTTTGTCGCTTTCCCAGTTGAGGGGAGCCACCACATCCTGGTTGAAACGCGCGCATTCTTCCAACACGGCTTGTGCGGTTTCTAAACCTGCATCTTCAAAGCCGGGCATGGCGGCAATGCGCTCGATGGCCGCCAGATGCTGCATATTGAAAAGCATGTCTTTCACGGGTGCGGTGTAGCTCACAGTCAATCTCCAAAATCTGAATAAAAAAAGGCACCGCTGGGTGCCTTTGTCATGAGTGTTTAAAGGGCAGCGACCAGCTCGGGCACAGCCACGAACAAATCGGCCTCTAAGCCGTAGTCAGCGACGCTGAAAATCGGAGCTTCCGGGTCTTTGTTGATGGCCACAATGACTTTGCTGTCTTTCATACCCGCCAAATGTTGGATGGCTCCGCTGATGCCGCAAGCCACATACAGCTGCGGCGCGACGATCTTGCCGGTTTGACCGACCTGCCAATCGTTGGGCGCATAACCTGCGTCCACGGCCGCGCGGCTGGCTCCCATGGCTGCGCCCAATTTGTCTGCCAATGGCGTGATGACTTCGTTGAATTTTTCTGCGCTGCCCAATGCCCGACCGCCCGACACAATGATTTTGGCGGCGGTGAGTTCCGGGCGGTCGTTCTTTGCAATTTCGCTGCCCATGAACTGGCTTTTTGCGTCAGAGGTAGTCGCTTGAATCACTTCCAGCGCAGCGCTGCCGCCGGAGGCTGCCGCGTCAAAACCGGTGGTGCGCACAGTGATGACTTTGGTCGCATCTGTGGCTTGCACAGTCGCCATGGCGTTGCCCGCATAAATGGGTCGCTCGAAGGTGTCCGAGCTGTCCACGCGTGTGATGTCGCTGACCTGTGCCACATCCAGTTTGGCGGCAACACGCGGCGCGATGTTTTTGCCGCTGGCTGTTGCGGCAAACAAAATGTGGCTATAGCCTGAGGCCAAGGCCAGTACTTGCGCGGCCATGTGCTCGGCCAAACCATGGGCAAACACATCAGCTTCTGCGTGCCATACCTTGCTCACGCCTGTAATCTGCGCGGCAGCAGTGGCAACGGCACCAGCGTCTTTGCCAGCCACCAATACATGCACGTCACCGCCGCAGGCAATGGCTGCGGTCACGGTGTTCAAAGTCGCCGGTTTCAGGCTGTGGTTGTCGTGTTCTGCAATCACTAAGGAGGCCATGTCAAATCACCTTTGCTTCATTTTTGAGTTTGTCCACCAAAGCGGCAACATCAGCCACTTTGATACCGGCACTGCGCTTGGGCGGCTCACTGACTTTCAATGTTTTGATGCGCGGTGTGACGTCCACACCCAAGTCTTCGGGTTTGAAAATATCGATCTGTTTTTTCTTGGCCTTCATGATGTTGGGCAGCGTGACGTAGCGCGGCTCGTTCAAGCGCAAGTCGGTGGTGATAACCGCCGGCAATGACAGCTTTAAAGTTTCCAATCCGCCATCGACTTCACGCGTCACATGCAGACTGCCGTCGACCATGTCCACTTTGGAGGCAAACGTAGCTTGCGGCCAATCGGTCAGCGCAGCCAGCATCTGGCCGGTCTGGTTGCAATCGTCGTCAATCGCTTGCTTGCCCAAAATCACCATGCCGGGTTGCTCTTTGTCGGCCAGCGCTTTGAGCAGTTTGGCCACAGCCAAGGGTTGCAATTCTTCGTTGGTTTCCACCAAAATGCCACGGTCTGCACCTATGGCCATGGCGGTACGCAAGGTTTCCTGGCATTGGGTGATGCCGCAAGACACCACGACCACCTCGGTCAAAATGCCTTTTTCTTTCAACCGTACCGCTTCTTCCACAGCGATTTCATCGAACGGGTTCATGCTCATTTTGACGTTGGCGATATCCACGCCGGTCTGGTCAGATTTGACCCGGACTTTGACGTTGTAATCCACCACGCGCTTGACGGCCACCAATGCCTTCATGGGTTTGCTCCAAGAAATAAATATAGGTTAAAAGTCTTGACTTCCAAGCATGGAAGTTGACGTGCACGTCATTCTAGACGAATCGCATTGTTTTTCAGAACGGTCGTGCTTTTTTACCCGTCCTAGCAGCTGAAATAGCGCTGGAAACGCTGCCTGCCGGTCAACGGCTTTCGTCGCCAGTCGAAGTAGAAAGGTTGGCTATGGCCTTGGACGGCGGCAATTTAATGCCGGCCTTTGACAAGGCTGACCAGACGGCCGTATTGACACGTGACAACACCGCCATGCGAGTATGCAACTGGTTCGCTACCCAGAAATTCAAAGTCATCTCCAGGCCGTCGGCGCTGAAGCGACTGAAAAACACTTGCGCCGCCGGTTCAGGCAGCACATCGCTGACTTTGCCGAGCGCTTCTTGCAACAAGGCTTGCACTTGCGCCGCATCGTTTTCTACAGCGACCAGCACCACGCTCTGCAAAGCCACCGCCGCATCGCTGAGGGAAAAGTTATCTACCCGCTGGGTGATCAGCATGTCGTTGGGGATAATGGACTCGCGCCCGTTGGTGTCGCGCAGCAGCGTGAAACGGGTTTTGATGTCAGTGACCTGGCCTTCCATGCCGTCGACCCGGATATGGTCGCCAATGCGCACCGAGCGCTCTATCAGCACCACAAAACCACTGACGTAGTTCGCCGCCAGTTTTTGCAAACCAAGGCCCAAGCCGACACCTAAAGCGCCGCCCAGCACAGACAAGGCGGTCAAATCCACGCCGACAGCCGACAAGGCCAGCAGCAAACCGATAAGCAGCAACACTGCGCGCAACACATTGGCCGCCACTTTGCGCATGGACAAATCGCTGACGGTCTGGCTGAGCACGCGTTGCTCTATGACTGCCGACAACCACAGGCTGAGCATCAGCACCAGGCCAGAAGACAACACCCCTTCGAGTACGGTGCGCAAGTCCAGCCTGAGCTTGCCGAAATTCAAATGGATTTGCTCCATCTCCTGCAGCACCAAAGGCAGCAAATCGGTGATCCACAACACCGCCATGCCCCAGGCCAGCCAGGAAATCAGTCGCTCAGTCAAGGCGGCGGCGCCCGAGCGCGGGAACACAGCCATCAACACGCGCGCGCACAAACGAATCAGCGCCAATGACAACAACACAGGGATAGCAATTTTGAACAGCAGCACCGGTTGTTGCCGCTGCAACCAGGACTGGGCAATGTAAGCAAACAGCAATGCCAACAGAGGAAACAGCAAGCCGTCTATGACTTGCCTGCCGAACAGCACGGATTCGTTTTTGCTATGGCGAGCCAGCGACCACGCAGGCAACCAGGCCAGCGCCAGCGCCGCGCAAAGGTAAGCAGCTTCTGTCATGAGGGCCGTGGAGATGCCGTCACGGCTCCAGGCGGAGAGTAAAACTGTTAAATTTTCCATCGAAGTTCATTATCACGCCTCAAAGGTTTGACAAGCCGCGCTGATGGCTACACTTGTCATAAATGAATAACCCGGCTCAACGCGTCAAGCCCTTTCACTTATCCGCATTTTCAGTGGCAGCCTGTCTTTGTGCCATGGCGTTTCTCTCGCCCAATGCCCTGGCCACCGAACGAACTGCTGCCGTCAACAAGACCAAACCGGCAATTGAAAAACGCAAACACACCACCGCAAAAGCAGCGAACAGCAAAACCAGTCAGCGCAAAACCGGCCAACGCAAAAAACCGGCAGCAGCCAAAGTGGTCACCGGCAAGGCATTCGATAACAACAGCGCGGTAAAGCAACTGGCGCGTGAAATTGCGATAAAACACAAACTCCCCCCGGCCTGGGTGCAACAACAGATTGCCCGGGCGCGGGTGCTGCCGCAAATCCTGCAACTGGTGTTACCGCCCTCTTCACCGCAAGCGAAAAACTGGCAAGCCTACCGCGCACGTTTTCTAACGGAAAACCGTATTCAAACCGGGGCCCGTTTTTGGCGCGAACACACGCTGCAACTTGACCGTGCGTTTGCACAAACCGGTGTTGAGCCGCGCTACATCGTCGGCATTTTGGGCGTGGAAACTTTTTACGGCCAGCACCAGGGGCAGTACAAACTGATCGATGCCTTGAGCACCTTGAGTTTGAATTTTCCCAAAGAGCATCCGCAAGCCGCCGAACGGCAAGCATTTTTCAAAGATGAATTAGGCTATTTTTTAAAGCAACAGAGTACGCAGCCTGCGAGCAAACCAGTGCTTGGAAGTTATGCCGGTGCTAACGGCTGGCCGCAGTTCATGCCGTCCAGCATTGCCAAATTTGCCGTGGATTTTGACGGCGACAGTCGCATCGATTTAAGCAACAGCGCAGCCGATGCCATAGGCTCGGTGGCCAACTATTTCAAAGCCTTCGGCTGGCAGCCCGGCATGCCCACGCATTTCGCGTTGGATGTGCAAACGGTCAGCGAAACAGACTTGTCTGCATTGCTCGCGCCCGACATCGTGCCGTCTTGGTCTGTATCGCATATGGCAGACAAGCAAGCGCTATTAGATGAAGAAGGCAGACGTTTCAATGGAGCTTTGGCGCTGGTGCAATTGCACAACGCCAATGAAGCGCCGTCTTATGTGGCTGGCACGGACAATTTCTTTGTCATCACCCGCTACAACCGCAGCAGCTATTACGCGTTGGCCGTGATTGAACTCGGGCTGGCTGTAGAGCGTAAATTGGGGTCAGATACCAATTAATTACCCGAATCTTTAGTCAACAATTAATTGGTCTCTGACCCCAATTAGACAAATTAATCACTGCTGTTGCTGCATCTGCTACTTTGAGTCTGGGAATACATCCTAATAAAGGCGCGTTGATTCTTTGCGCGATGGCGTCTATGTTTTCCTGTGGATACAGCATATGCGGGTCTACGGTGTTAGCCACCCAGCCCATCAGCGAAAGACCTCGAGCCGCAATCGCTTCGGCAGTCAACAAAGCCTGGCTGATACAACCCAATCGCAGGCCAACCACCAACACCACCGGCAGTCCTAAGTCTTTGGCCATGTCGGCCGTGTCGTAGTTGTCGTTCAATGGCACACGAAAACCACCCACACCTTCGACAACTACCGCATCCGTTTGCGCTCTCACTTGCTGAAAGCATTCGATCAGATGTGTGCGATCAATGACCTTACCTTCCAATGAAGCAGCGATATGCGGCGCAGCCGGTGTCTTGAACAAATACGGTGTGGTGATCTCTTGAGGTAACGGCACGGACACACAAGCTGCCAGCGCGTCTGCGTCTTCATTGCACAAGCGGCCATCCTGCCATTCGGCACCCGCTGCCACCGGCTTCATTGCCGCCACACGCCAGCCGCGAAGCGCCTGCATATGCACCAGCGCAGAAGCAACCAAGGTCTTGCCGATCTCGGTGTCGGTGCCAGTGACAAAACACGAAAACGCTTGTGCTGGAAATTGCCGATTCATGAAATGCTTTCAAACGACAAAGCCCGCACCAACCGGTCAACATCTTCCGCCGTATGCGATGCCGATAAAGTGATGCGAAGCCTCGCGGTATTCACCGGCACAGTGGGCGCACGAATCGCGCTGATCCAAATACCTTGTGCTTTCAAGTCCGCGGAAGCCCTTAACACCTGCGCGTTGCTGCCAATCACCAGCGGTTGAATCGCCGTCGTTGAAACCATGCGCTGCCAGCTCGTTGGAACAGATGCGGTGCAGAGTTGTTGAATCAAGGTCTGCAAATGCGCTCTTCGTCTGCGCCCTTCTTCTGCGCGAATAATGCGCAGGCTGGTCAACAATGCATGCGCCAACGCCGGCGCTGAAGCCGTGGTGTAAATATAGGGACGAGAACGCTGCACCATCCACTCAATGAAATTTTCATGTGCAGCGATAAATGCACCGGACAAGCCAGCCGCCTTACCCAGCGTGCCCATGTAAATCAACTGCTCTGAACGCAAATTGAAATGCTGCAACACACCAGCTCCAGTGTCACCCAACACACCGAAACCGTGCGCGTCATCCACCAGCAGCCAGGCACCGTGTTGTTCGCACAAGTTGAGTAAAGCTTGCAGCGGCGCAATATCCCCGTCCATGCTGAACACACCGTCTGTCACCACCACCTTGGTGCCACTTTGAGACGACGACAGTCGAAGCAATAAATCATCAACATCCGCATGCGCGTAGACCTGACAGGTTTCACGTGTCAAACGTATGCCGTCAATCAGCGACGCATGGTTTAACGCGTCCGAGAAGAAAGTGATGTCGCCTTTGGCACTGTCGGCCAATACCGTCAATACACCGAGGTTCGCCATGTAGCCGGTGCTGAACGACAGCACCCGCACACTCGGTAAAAACGGGGACAACATCGAGCCCAGCAATTCCTCCAGGCGCTCGTGCGCCTGCGAATGCCCGCTGATTAAATGGGATGCACCACTGCCTGCGCCATACAGTGATGCACCCTCTTTCAATGCGTCAATCACCAGAGGATGCGCCGCCAAGCCTAAATAATCATTGCTGTTGAAGGCCAGCAGCGGCTGACCATCGACCAACAAGTGCGGTTGGCAAACGGACTCAATACTATGCCTGAAGCGGCGCAAACCTTGAGCGTCGAGTTCATTCAAACGCGAAGTCAATGTTTGCAGGTGCGTGAAACTCATGCGTGCATCACCTCGTCAAACACCGTTTGTAAACGCTCTGCCAGCAAGCCGGTGTCTGCGTCGCTCAAGACATAAGGCGGCATCAGGTAAACAGTGGTGCCTATGGGGCGCAACAGCAATTCGTGCTTTAGGGCACTGGCGAAAAACCGCCGTGAAAATGTAGCGGCCAGTTGCGGGTCATCCACTTGCGCATCGAAAGCCCAAATCATGCCTTGCTGCCTGAAATACTTGACACGTGAATCCATCGTCAACGGGGAAAGCGCGTTGCTCAACTTGGCAGCACGCACCAGGTTTTGCATCAGCACATCGTCTTCTTCAAAAATTTGTAAAGTGGCCAGCGCGGCGCGGCAAGCCAGTGGGTTGCCAGTGTACGAATGCGAATGTAAAAAACCGCGCGCCATGCTGTCGCTGTAAAACGATTGGTATACCTCGTCGCGCGTCATCACCAATGACAAAGGCAAATAGCCGCCGCTGATGCCTTTGGACAAACACAAAAAGTCCGGCCAGATGTTGGCATGCTCGCAGGCAAAAAACTTTCCCGTGCGCCCGCAGCCCACGGCGATTTCATCGGCAATCAAATGCACATTGAATGCAGTGCATAAACGCCGAACCTCTTGCACATAGAGCGGGCTGTGCATGGCCATGCCGCCAGCACATTGCACCAAAGGCTCGATGATGATGGCGCTGATATGCGTTGCCCGCGCTTTCAACAGCGTTTCCAGTGCCTGTGCGGCACGCAGTGCAACTTGGTCGGCAGTTTCGCCGTCGATCGCCTGGCTGGCGTTCGGCGACATCAAGCAATGCGCGGGCTTGAGCAATGCGTCATACGCATCCCGAAAAATAGGTACATCTGTCACGCCTAGAGCGCCGACTGTTTCTCCGTGGTAACCGCCTTTGAGACAAACAAACTCTTTTTTATCGCCCAGCCCCTGGTTGCGCCAACTGTGAAAACTCATCTTGAGTGCGATTTCCACCGCTGAAGCGCCGTCAGACGCATAAAAACAGTGGCCCAAAACGTCGCCAGTCAAGGCCGAGAGTTTTTCGGATAAGGCCACCACGGGTTCGTGGGTGAACCCGGCCAGCATGGCGTGTTCCAAGGTGTCGAGTTGGAGCTTCAAGGCCGCATTGATGCGCGGGTTGGCATGACCAAAGAGATTGACCCACCATGAGCTGATAGCATCCAAATAACGGTGGCCGTCATGGTCATACAGCCAGGGTCCGCTGCCGTGGTGAACCGCCACCAGCGGCACAGTCTCATGGTGCTGCATTTGGGTACACGGGTGCCAGACACTGTGCAAACTGCGTTGCACCAGTTGGGTAGATAAGGAGCTCAGATAAAACCTCGTCATTCTTTAGCATCACACAGCTATTTGCACAGATTATCCCGCGCCATGTCAGTCTCAGGCGCCGCAGGTAATTGGGTAATTGGTGGTAATTGGGGTCAGATACACTAATGTCCGGAGATTTTCTCAAATAAGCTCATTTGAAGGTTTTCAGCATCTTCAGGCTCTGGTTCAATCGCTTGCAGCAAGTCGATGATTGGCGTGGTCTCAAACAATGTCAGGCTCAAAACTTGGAGCATTGAATGCAACGAGGCTTGTATTTGAAGCCTCTTTTTGATGATGGCAATCAAGACGTAAGCGCATATGGCGATCCAAATTTGCGTCTTCACGGCGTTCACGCTGTTGCCTACGAATGATTTGATTCGCAGGTGTTGTTTGATCCATTTGAAGAACAACTCAACCTGCCATCGACTCTTATACAGCGCTGCTACTTGAGTGGCAGATAATTCAAAGTTGTTCGTGACAAATACAAATTCACGCTGCTGAGTTTGATCAAAAAATTCGATCCTGCGCAATACATGCTGATAGGTCTTGTGGGTAAATTGACCTGTTAGCAAAATGCAGTCATCTGTGAGGATGCTTGCGTCCTCGGATGCCGTCATTGCACCAGTGACTTGGTACCTCATCTTGCTCTTTGCGCGAGTGACAAAGAAGGCGCCGGCATGTGTAAAGCGTAGCAAGCGCTCAAAGTGTACGTAGCCTCTATCCATCACATAAAAACTGCCCGCCTCCAGAGGGAGAACGTCCAAAAATGAGACATCGCTGACCCTTGACGTTGTGATCAAAGCGAAGGATGGAATATTGCCGCGCAAATCAAGTTGTGTATGTAATTTGACACCTGCACGGCCCTTTGTCGCAGGAGCCCATTCGAACAAACTCAGGCATAAATCAATGGTGGTGGAGTCGATGGCGTAGACCGTTTGAGATAGGTCCGAGCCAAGAGATTGCGAGGCGTAAAGTGGCCTGGCGATTGCAATCAAATGCAATGCAAAGTCTTCGAAGATTTGACTGCTGCGTTTCTCGTTTGCATCTGCAAGTGTGGAGCGAGCGATGTTTCCTCGAAAGCCTGCGTGATAAAGCTTAGATCGCTGCCCGTGTAAACAAGTCACGATGTCTCGCAGACTAGAACGCGCGGTTAGTTGAGCGAACATCATGCAAAGAAACTGATCCCAGTGAGAAAAAGAAAGTGTGGGGTAACGACCTGCGTGGCGAGCAGCAAAGCTGAGAAAAACCGATCGAGGGAGATGCTCGCTGAGTTGAGCGAACACGAGTTTGCCTTGACGCA
>CAMBSK010000038.1 GCA_945870575.1 Bordetella parapertussis
GGTAGGAGAACTGAGAGGTGCTCAGCGACTGGATTTGCATCAGACTCATGGTGTTGAGTTGAGCGTTGGTCAGAGAAGGTATTTGCGTGGTCGTGATCGCTTGCAATTGTGTTGAAGTCAGGGCGCCGACTTGCGCTGCAGTCAAGCCGCTGATATGTGCGTTGGGCAACGAGGCAATTTGAGTAGTGCTGAGGTAGGAGAACTGAGAGGTGCTCAGCGACTGGACTTGCGTCAGACTCATGGCATTGAGTTGAGCGGTGGTCAGCGCAGGAATTTGTGCTGTAGTGAGTACTTGTATTTGCTCAGTACCTAAGGCGCTGATACCTGCGGTTGTCAGGGCGGCAATTTGGGCTGTGGTCAATGAAGGAATTTGTAATGTGGTCAGCGCTTGCAGTTGTGCTGTGCTCAGGCTGCTGATGTAGGTTGTAGCAATTGCAGCAACTTGTGCAGTTCCCATAGATGAAATCTGCGTTGTGGTGATCGCTTGCAGTTGAGTGGAAGTCAGGGCGCCTACTTGCGCCGAACTTAAACCAAGGATATTTTGTGTGACTTGAGCAGTTGTCAAATAGGGGATTTGTGCAGTCGTTAGATTTCCGACTTTGCTATTGATGGCTGTTGTCGTATTGGAGTAGCTGTAGCTGGTACCGCTGCTGCCCAGTTGTGTGGTTAAGTTCGAACTTCCAGCCAGGCTGATACTCCCCGTGGAAGACAGGGCGTAGTTTGCTATGGTGTTACTTATGATTCCAGTTGTTGATCCTTGGCCGTATTTCAGACTCAGCTTGCCGCTGGTGCCTGTGGCGGTGATGGCGCTATTGATGTAGATGCTGTTGTAAGCGTTTAGCGTGAGGGTGTAGTTACCGCTCCAAAAGACGGTGTCGTTCACATAGACATCGCCCGAGCCGCTGGTGTAGCTGCTGCTGACCGTAGCGCCTGAGGCGGTTGGGTTGGCGGAGGCGAAGGTCTGGATAGTCACATCGCTCGAATCCAGCGCCGTGCCCAGCGCCGTGCCTGTGATGTTGCCCCCGCTGGATGCAACGTAAAAGTCGTACGGGTCAATCAACCAATTACCTGTCTTACCGCTTTTAGACAAGGTGGTTACAAAGGCCTTGTCAGCCACATTGACCTTGGCCGCCGAGGTTTCAATGAAACCGCCGTCTCCCCCGTTGGGTGCGCTGGCGTCCAGCTTGCCATCGACCTGGGTGGTGCCGCTGCTCATGTCGCCAATTAGCAGAATGCGCCCGTTTTTATTCGCGATGGTTTGCGTTTGAACGGTACCGCTGTTTTTCACCAGGCTGCCCATCAAGGCGCTGGCGCTGCGCGCCGTCATCAGCACCAGGCCGCCGTCAGCGATCAACATGTGTTTGTTTTCCACCAGCGCGTTGACTATGCCTTGGTCAATGTCCACCGAGGTGAGGCTGTTGCCGCTGAACACCAGCGTCATTTTGTTGCCGCCTGACATTGCCACTGCGCCTTGCTGCGCAATGATCACGCCTTCGTTTCTCACTTCGGGCGCCAGCAACGCAATAAAGCCGCCTATGGTCGCTTTCAATTGACCTTGGTTGACCACGCTGCTTTTGCTGCCGTTGCCGCTGAAACCGGTTTTGCCGGCCATGAAGTCGTCGTTGCTGATGCCGTGCGTGGTGACCACCAACCCGCCGACATCAACTTGCGAGGTCGGTCCGAAGATGACGCCACCGGGGTTGACCAGAAACACCTGACCGTTGGCATTGATGCGGCCCATGATTTGGCTGGGGTCGCCACCGACCACCCGGTTGAGCGTGACCGAGGAGGATGAGGGCTGTATGAAATTGATGCGCGCATCCGAGCCGAGGTTGAAACTCTTCCACTCAATGGCAGCGCGGTTGCTGCTCTGGTTCACGTTCAGCGTGTTGCCGCTGCTACTCAGGCTGGCATTTCCGCCGACCACTTTGCCCCCTGATGGCAAGGTGCTGGCCGCCGGTGTGGTTTGCGCCCAAGCTGCTGGGTTACACAGGCATGCCGCGGCCAGTGCAATGGTGTTGTAAGAATAACGACCTGGGTACTGCATGTTTAAAACACCTGACTGGCGCTGAGCCAGAAACGATTCAGATAATACGTCCCGTCGGCATCAGCGCCGGTGGTGCTTGAGGCACCGGGGTTGCTGCCCAGCCTGTGCGCCCAGGTGGCACGCCACAGCGACTGGCCCCAGCGGTTGGGGATGCTGGTACCCATCCACAAGCCCACGCCATGCAAGGAATAGCTGTTATTGGCGGTTGCTGAGTCGTTGTATTTGTATTTGGTCACACTGCCCAGGTCATAAAACGCGCTGAACTTGTAGGGCTGTTTATTCCATTGCAAATCGTGCTGCCATTCCGTGCTGAACATGCTGGCTTCGCTGCCGCTGGCTTCGCCTCCGGGGTAGGCGCGAACTGAACTGGCGCCGCCTATGCTGAATTTCTCCGAGCTGTCCAGATCACGGTTGGCCCATTGGCGCTGGTAGGACAGCAGAAGCGCCTGGCTGTCATTGATTTTGTTTTTGCGGCTCATGTTCAGACGCCATTTGGTGAAGCCGCCATCGAGGGTGTTCGTGGTGTCGTAGTTGACAAAGCCGCGTTGCAATTGCAGGCTGGCATTGTTTTCGCCGCCGCGCCACAGGCTGTCCTGGCTGGTCATGGAAACCGTGCCGGAGAGGTTATTGACCTTGTATTGAGAAGCGCTGTAGATGCTGATGTTTTTAAAATTTTTACGTTCAGCTGTCATTACCCAATCGCTGCTGAAATCGCGCCGTCTGACCCAAGGCTGGCTGACATACAGACTGAGCGAGTTGGACGGGCCGTGCAGATCTAAGGAGTCGTAATCGTCGCTGATGACCTTGTATTGGGTGTATTCGGTGTTCAAACCCCAGCGTGCGCCGCCGTAGCCCAGCGGTTCGTTGTAACCCAGTCGCAGGTAATCCAGCCCCTGGCTGTGCATGTATTGCATGCTGCCAACATCGGCTCGGCTCAGCATGCCGTAGCGGTTGAACTGGCTGCTGAAGCGCCCGATACCAGTAGACAGCGTGCCCGTGTTGTCCAAGGTCAACTGTCCGTCCCAGGGGTTTTTGTCCTGCACTTGCACCAGCGCCTCGGTCTGGCCTTCGGCTTGGCCGGTACTCAAACGGACATTGGCTTGCACGCCGGGCACTTCGCTCAACAACATGGTGGCGCGATCCATGTTGCTCAAGCGGACGGGTGCACCCACAGGCTGGGCTTTTTCCACCATGCGGGTCAGCAGATCTGGCGGCAACTTGGCGCTGTTGGCGGACTCCATGCGCGCGCCGCTGAATTTACCTTCGGTGATGGTGATGGTCACTATGCCCTCTGTCAGGTCCTGCGGCAGCAGATCCACCCGGGCCAGCACGCCGTCTTCCTGGTAACGGTTGGCCACCGCTTGCGCGGCGCTTTGTATGTCGGACAAGTCTTTGATCGCAGGCACTTGTTTTGCAATCAGACGCGTCAAGCTGTTGCTGCTGTAAAAGGTGTTGCCCTCAAACTTAAAGCCCTTGAACGCAAATTGAGCAGGCGTGTCTGCGGGTGCAGCTTCTGTGCTTGGCGCGGTGGCGTTGGTTGCCGGTGCGTCTGCGGTGTTGCTCTTTGGCGCTGCTTGAGGCGCTGGCACTGCAGCCGTGTCAGCCGGTTTGCTGTCGGTGGTTTTGGGTGGGGCAGCCTGTTCGGTCGCGCTGCCAGCAGGTGCGACTGCTTTGGCTGTGGCGGGTTTGGCTTTGGGCGGCGGCAGCGGCGGAAATTGCACCCAATCGCCAGCCACGGTTTGCGGAGCGGACGGTTTTTGTGTGCTGGTTTCAGCGGTTGCTGCTTTGGGAGATGCGGTTTGCGCTGGTGCTGATAGTGGTGCCACGTTGGCGGGTGTGGCTGCTGGGCCCGTGGTAGGTGCGACCGACAGCTTCTTTTTGGCTGGGCGGGCGGGAAAGTGGATCCAGTCTGAACCCGTGACACCGACTGGTGCAGTTTGCGCTTGGGCCGTACCGGCGAGCAGCATCCCGACCGCCATGGCGTGACACAGCGTCTTTAAAGACGCTGAAAATAACTTAAAAAGTATTCTTTTTGTGTGCCAGTGCATGAATTCAGACCCGCTGCTAGCAGCAGCTTCCAAGATGTATTCATGGAATCGGCACGGCTCAGGGGAATTCCAATGCCCCGGCGGAAATAAAAGCCGGGGATGCTTGTTTTTGCGCTGCCTGATTGAAATTAAAAGCAGTGCACAACCGGCAACGCGGCTTATGAATCAGCACCGCTCAGCAATAGTGATGCGATGCAGCAAGCGCCGGTGGCCTTCGTAGCCGCCAGTGGCCGCGTGTATCAGGCAGCGGTTGTCCCACATCAACAGCATGTCGGTTGACCAGCGGTGGCTGTAGACAAACTCCGGGCGCGCCTGATGCTGGAACAAATACATCATCATCTCGTCGGATTCATCTTGAGGCCAGCCCTCTATGCCCAAGGTATAGCCCGGGCTGACGTACAAGGCGATGCGCCCGGTCTCGGGATGCACCCGGGCGATAGGTTGCAACTGTGTTTTGAGGGCTGAGTCGTTGTATTTGATGGCCATGGAACGACCGGATTCGCGGTCTTTCTCCCCGTAGGCGCCGTCTTTCGAGTAGCCGCGCCTCGCTGAATGTATGCCCATGGCGTCACGCAAACGCGTTTTTACTTCGTCGGGCAGCGCGTCCCAGGCGGCGTACTGGTTGGCGAACAAGGTGTTGCCGCCGTGCGGAGGAATGATGCTGCTCAGCAATACTGTGGCGGCGGGCGGCGAGGGCATGAAGCTCCAGTCCGAATGCCAAGCCTCGGCAAAGATGCGGGTTTTTTCGTCGGCCTCGCGCCGCACCTGCGCCACGTGCGGGTGCCCGGGCATGGCTTCAAAGTAAGGGTCTTCGCCGTAAGGGCCCATGCCGTGGGCGAAGCGCTCCAGGTCGGCGATGGACATGGCTTGTGCAGGGAAGACCAGCAACTGGTGTTGCAGCCAAGTCTGACGCAAGTCATTCAGCGTAGCGCTGGTAAGCGTTTGCGTCAGGTCGATGTTGTGAATCACCGCGCCTAGCGGGGCGTCGATTTTTTCGACGGAGAAGGTGGAACTGTTCATAGCGGCAGACCTTTGAAAGATCATGCAGCGGGTGCAGCATGTGTGACAGAAAATTTTCTTGCCAACACTTCATACGAAATCTCACCGGTGATTTCAAAACCGTTTTCGGATAGAAGTTCTGGCACCAAGTTCTCCAGTTTTGCAGAGAGCAATTCCATGGTTTCAGCTTCCGTGACCAGGCCGGGAACATCATCTGAGGTGGCAACCCAAACAGCAGCTTCGTCATCCCATTCAGCGCGAATAAAGTAAATTTTCTGCATATTGAAATTCCTTGGTTGTTCGGTTTAAACACAGATAACCGCGCTTAATCTCAGTGTGATGTTGCCGTGCAAAAGCAGATGTGAATGAGTTTAATGCTTGTTGATTGCTGCATGAACGAGATTACTCACCTCATTCAGCCGCTGCGAATGCCAGGGCTCGGGCACGCGCGAATTGGTCAGGTACGCAAACGACAAGCCGCTGTTCGGGTCGGCCCAGCAATAAGACGTGCCGACACCGCCATGACCAAATGCATTCGCAGGCGCATCGCTGCCGAGACCGCGAATCACCTCTGTGCTGCCGCGCAAGTGCGGGCCCAGGCCTCTGTGCATGGGCATGCCCATGAATTCATCGACCCGGTCTGCGGTGTAATTTTGTATCGCATAAGCCAGCGTGTCGGGCGAGAGCAAACGCACGCCGTTTAGCTCGCCGCCGCCCAGCATCATTTGGTAAAGCAGCGCCATGCCGCGCGCCGTGCCGTAAGCGCCGCCGCCGGGCACACCGGCAGTTTGCCAGTTCAGGCTGGTGCTTTCATCCCGCAGGCGTTGGCCCGTGACGGCGCTCGCGTATGGCTCGTACAAATACGCCAGCCGGTGCGCTTGAGCGTCAGGCAGGCCCATGAACAAATCGTCAGCCAGACCCAGCGGCGCGATCACCAGTTGCTTGACCGTCTCGCGAAAGTCCATGCCGGTGACGGCCTCTATCACCATGGCCAGCACCCAGTGCGCGCTCAGGCCGTGGTAATACACCCGCGAGCCCGGTATCCATTGCAAATCAAACTCACACACGGTTTGCAAAATACGCGCGTGGTCTTGCCAGACAGATGCGGGAACATCTGCGTCCGGAAACCCGCCTTGGTGCGTGATGACTTGCAACAGCGTGATGTCTTGCTTGCCCTTGGCGGCAAAGTCCGGCAGGTGATCAGCCACACTGTCGGTGAATTGCAAACGGCCTTGTTCATACAGCTTCCACAACGTACACGCCATCAACACCTTGGTGTTGGAGTACAGCAGCCACAGATGCTGGTTGTCTGCGGCTAAAGCTTGCGTGTCAGCGGCGTGCCCGACACCGGTGCGCGACAAACCGAAACTGCGGTTGACCAGCAGTTGCCCTCCGGCCGCGATGGCAATCTGGCAACCGGGGTAGCGCTGTTCGGCGATGTGGGATCGGACCAAGTCAAACAGGGGTTCAAATTTGTTCATTAACTGCCACCGGCTTTAAGCACTAAACCTTGGTAAACCGCCGTGTGCGCCGGCGTGGGTACGCCCAGTTGCAAACCCAATTGGTGCATGCGACCCGACAACCAAGGCAACTCCAGCGCTTTACCCCGTTCCAGGTCTTCGGACATGGACGAGCGAAAAGACGGCGGGGCGGCGCGCAAGGTTTTCATGTACTCGTCGGCAATACCGGGTCGAACAGTCTCTCCATGAGCCGTCGCCACCGCCACCGATTCGTTGATCAGTTGCTGCAAAAACGCTGTGGATTCGGGGTGGCTGAAAATTTCACCGGTGCGCGCGCGAAGCAAAGAGGTGCAGCCCGAGAACGCGGCAAGACCCATGAATTTTTCCCAGATGATGCGCTGCATATCGTCAACCAGCGTCACTTCAAGCGCGCTGCATTTCGCGCCCCATTCGCCGAGTTGACGCATGACCGGGTCACCGTCGGCGCTGTCGGCCACCACGCGGTGGAAGCCGCCCGGGCTTTTGATCACGCCGGGGCTGTCTATCACCGCAGAAACGTAAATCACGCCGCCGCGCACCTTGGCCTGCGGCAGTTCCTGCGAAATCATGGCCACGCTGTCTATCCCGTTTTGCAGGGTCAGCACCCGCGTGTGTTCAGACACCAGCGGGCGCATAGACTGCGCCGCCGAGACGGTGTCAGTCAGCTTGACAGCAAACACCACCAGGTCGGCGGTGCCGATGGTTGCGGGGTCCGAAGTGGCCTTGACCTGCGGCAACAGCAAGTCTTTGTCCGGCATGTGAATGCTTAAGCCCTTGGCCTGCATGGCCTGCAAATGCGCGCCGCGCGCGATGAATGTGACGTCTGCGCCGGCAGCCTGTAAACGCGCTCCCACGTAGGCGCCGACAGCGCCCGAACCCATGATGGCAATCTTCATTGTGTGTCTCCTTGGCACGCATCTTAGCCAAGCAGCTCAAGCGGCCTTATTCGCTCGAGAGTAAAGCTCTGCCAATTCTTCACTTAGTTCCCCATCAACTCCGCAATCCGCGCCGCATTCAATTCCGGGTTGAGCAGTTGCGCAAACTCAAACACAAACTGCCTTAAATACGCCTGCTTTTTGAACGCAATGCGCGCGAGGTTACGACCGAACAAATGCCCGGCGGGTCGCACCAGCAGGTCTTCGTCGGTGATATCGCGCACCGCCATCTCGGCGACTATGCCCACGCCCATGCCAAGGCGCACATAGGTTTTGATCACGTCCGAATCAATCGCTTCCAGCGCAATGCGCGGCGTCAGGTGTTGGGCGGCAAATGCTTTGTCAATACGGGTGCGGCCTGTGAAAGACGGGTGGTAAGTGATGATGGGCTCATTCGCCAAATCGCTGAGTTGCAGGTCATCCACCGAGGCCAGCGGGTGGTCTTTGGGCAGCACCAGCACGTGTTCCCATTCGTAACAGGGCAGGGTGATCAACTCCGGGTAATCTGACAAAGACTCGGTGGCAATACCGATTTCAGCGGTTTCGTCCAACACCATGCGTGCTACCTGATCCGGCGCGCCTTGGTGCAGGCTGATGTTCACGTTCGGATAGGCGCTGCGCAATTGCGCGACCGGTAGCGGCAGCACGTACCGCGCTTGTGTATGCGTGGTGGCGATGGACAAGGTGCCCGAGTCTTGCGCGCTGTATTGCTCGCCAATGCGTTTGAGGTTGTTCACCTCTCTCAAAATAATGTCTATGCTTTTGAGCACATGCTCGCCGGGCTCAGTGATGCGCTTCAGCCGTTTGCCGTGGCGTCCGAAAATCTCTATGCCCAGTTCTTCTTCCAATTCCAAAATGGCTTTGGACACACCTGGCTGCGAGGTGTGCAGCGATTTAGCCACTTCGGTGAGGTTCAAGTTGCGCTTGACCGCTTCCTGGACAAAGCGGAATTGATGCAGGTTCATAACAAATCCATATAACGCTATGGGTTCATTATGCCTTTATTTAGGGGTAATTGATCATCAGGCAACGGCGATGCGCGCCAACAAGTCCAGCAAATCGGGGTGTTCGCCGACCGCAGACTGGCACTCGAAAGTCACTTCTGGATACTGTTGAACCAGCTCGGTCATCATTTGTGGCAAGTCATGGCGTACATGCTTGCCCACGCCCAGAAACATGGGAACCACGCGTATATGGCTCACGCCTTGCGCCAGCAGGCCGGTGACGGCGGTGGGCAGGTCGGGTTGACTAAGCTCCAGATAGGCGCAGGTGACTGGCGTGAGCGGCTGCATAAGCGTCACGCGTTCTTGAACAGCTTGCATAGGGAGATGCCACAGCGGGTCGCGAGAACCGTGGGCAAACAAAATAACGGCTTGCATCAATGCCTCAGCACCTGGCGGGCAAACACCGCCAGCGAACCCGTCATGAACACAATGCCGGGCGTGGCCGCCGCCAGCCAGGGCGACCAGTCGTTCAAATTACCGATAAAGCCGAACAGGTTGTTGAACAGCACAAAGGTGATGCCAATGATGACGCCGGCGAACACCATGGAATTCATAGAGGCATTGCGCAAATGCAAATAAGCAAAGGGCAGGGCCAGCACCACCATCACCAGACAGCCCAGCGGGTAAAAGACTTTTTTCCAGAAATCGATTTCATAGCGGTGTGAAGCTTGGCCGTTGCTTTTGAGGTGTTGTATGTAATGAAACAAATCCCAGGTAGCCATGCGCTCGGGTTTGAGCAGCGCCACCGACACCATGTCTTCTCTCAAGTTTGAGGGCCAGGTCATGGCGGGCAGGGAAACCCGGTCAATTTTTTGTTCCAGGCTGATGTCAAAGCTCTGGCGCAGCACTTCTTTGAGGTTCCAGGCTTGGCCGTCCTCGCTGAATTCGCCGCTGGCAGCATTGATCATCGAAGTCATTTTGCCCTTCTGGTTGAACTCATAAATGCGTATGCCGGTCAATTGCCCGTCGCGGCTGAGTGCCAGCACATTGACGATGCTGGAAGTGTTATTACTGTTTTCTTTGAGCCAGGCTCCGGAATTACCCAGAGTAATCGTTTCCCCCAGAAACTTAGCTTTGAGCATTTGCGCCTGCCGACTGGAGGCGGGCGTCATATAGTCGCCGACCACAAAGGCAATCAAGACAAAAAACAAACCCAGCTCAAGCAAGGTTCTCAGCGCCTTCCACGGCCCCAGGCCGCTGGTTCGCATGATGGTGAACTCTGAGCTTTTGGCGAAACGCGCCATAACAAAAATCGTACCGATCAGCACCGTGATGGGCAGCAATTCGTACAAATGGTTGGGGATCATCAAAGCCACATACAAGGCAGCAACTTGCATGGTGTAGGCACCACCCGGTCCTTTGCCTATCAGTTTGAGTTCATCTACCGAGTCAAAAAAAATGAACATGGCCAGAAAACCCAGCGTGGCAAGCCCGACCTTGGTCAGTACTTCTTTGTAAATCATGTTGCGCAGTGTTTTCATAGGCTGCTCACCGCGGATGTACCCATGACCGGTCGGGCTTTGTAAAAAATCACACCTTGCTGTTGCCGCCAGAACAAAATCAGACAGCCCAAGATAAACACAGGCAAATGAAGCGCCAGCAGCATGTGCGTGAAGCTGATGTCACCGGCGCCTATCCAGTTGCGGCTCATGTTGACCATGTTGTAGTAGGTAAAAAAACTGATGACGGTAACAACCAAGGAGCCTGAGCGGCCGCTGCGCGGGTTGATGAAGGGTATGCCTATGGCCAGGATCAGCAGGTTGAGCGCGGCCAGTGCCATGCCGATTCGCCAGCCTAATTCGCCCAAATTGGCGTTGCCGGGATTGGCCAGCAATTCTGAGGGTTGCATGGACTGGGCCTCCGATTCCAGCAGGGCAAGGGGCACGGAGTCAATGCGGGATGAATGCGATTCAAACTCGATCACTTTTAATTCGTTTTTTTCCGTTGAAATATCAACCCGTTGACCGTTTTTCAAAACCAGATAACGGTCAAGTTCCCGGGTTTCCAGCAGGCCGGTCAGCGCCGTGATGATGGATTGCTTGCCGGGCTCATTAGAGACAATAAAGATGCGGTTGCCGTTTTTATCCGACAAGCTGCTGTTATCAATGAAAAAAACGCGCTTGCCGTTGGCCGATTCCTGAAACTGCCCGGGTTTGATGCGCTCAAGATCACCGCGTTTTTCAAACCTTTCGCGCATTTCCCGGATTTGTCCGTTGGCCCACGGCCAGACCGTCAGGGACAGCACGGCGATCGCAATCAGCCAGGGCCAGGCGAAACGCAAAGTCGGGCGAAATAAATTGAAAATGCTCAGACCGCTGCCTTGCCAAATCACCATTTCACTGTCGGCATACATGCGCGACACGGTAGACACAATGGCAATATAAAGACTTAAGGTCAATAGAGAATGCAAATTGCTGAGGGTGGTGTAGCCCAGCACCAAACCCACGTCCTGGGGGTTGAATTTGCCCACCGATGCGTCGCCAAACGCGCGTATCAGCCAGACGGTAATGACAATGGTGGTCAAGACCACCAGCGTGGCCCAGAAATACCGGGAAAGTTCTTGCCTGACTGAGGAATGGAATAACATACCTGATGGTATCTAAAAGGTTGATTATGAACTTGGAACTTCAAACCCTGTCCTGGGCACAGGCCGCTTCGGCGACAGCCGATGCTTTGATCGTGCTAGTTTCTCAAAAAGAGGACAAGAATACCGGACTGTTGGCCAATATGCTGGCCCAGGCTGAAAAAGCAGGCGATTTTTCGACCGCTGCCGGTCAATGTCTGATGTGGTGGAAGCCCCCGGGTTTGCGCGCCCAGCGTCTGGTGCTGGCCGGTGTCGGTGAAGGCAGGCCGCAGGACATCCGCCAGGCTGTCACCGCAGGCATTCAGGCTTTGAAAAAAACCAAATCCGCCAAGGTCACTGTGTGTTTGCAGCAAGACCAGGTGCAGCACATGGCAGTTGCTGTTCAGGCGGCCGCAGATGCGGTGTACGTTTATACCGCCACCAAACCCAGCGCCAAGCCTTCCGGCATTTCTCATGTGAACTTCGGCGTGCCTGACAGCCGCAGTGCACAAGCCTTGTTTGCTTTTGCCAAAGCGCAGGTCGCAGGCGTCAGCCTGGCGCGTGAATGGGCCAACCGCCCGGCCAACCACGCCACGCCGGATGACTTGGCCAAGGCCGCCAAACTCCTTGCCAAGCACCCGCGTGTCAGTTGTGAAGTGCTGGGTTTGAAAGAAGTGACACGTCTTGGCATGGGTTCATTTGCAGCCGTGGCTCAGGCGTCTGCGCAGCCACTGCGTTTCATTGTGTTGGAGTACAAAGGGGCGGCTGCTTCTCAGGCACCGGTGGTGCTGATTGGTAAGGGCATCACTTTTGACACGGGCGGTATTTCACTCAAAGCCGGCGCCGGTATGGATGAAATGAAATTTGACATGTGCGGTGCCGCCAGCGTACTCGGCACCTTCGAGGCGCTGGCGCAACTCAAACCCGCCATGAACGTGGTTGGCCTGATTCCTGCCTGCGAAAACATGCCGGGCGGTAAAGCCCTCAAGCCCGGTGACGTGGTCACCAGCATGAGCGGTCAAACCATTGAAATTTTGAACACCGATGCCGAAGGCCGCTTGATTTTGTGCGATGCGCTGACCTATGCCAAACGCTTCAAGCCCTCGGCAGTGATTGATATCGCCACCTTGACCGGCGCGTGCGTGGTTGCGTTAGGTCATTTGCGCAGCGGCCTGTACGCCACAGATGAAAAACTTGCGCAAAAATTGCAAGCCGCCGGCGAGCAAAGCTTGGACTTGAACTGGCGCATGCCGCTGGACGAGGAATATGCCGAAGGCCTGAAATCCAATTTCGCCGATGTGGCCAATGTGGCCGACCGCGCCGCCGGTTCCGTCACCGCCGCCAAGTTTTTGCATCGTTTTGCAAAAGATTTCCCCTGGGCCCACTTTGACATTGCCGGTACAGCCTGGAAAAGCGGGGCTGCCAAAGGCGCTACCGGCAGACCGGTGCCTTCATTGCTGACATTTTTGATGACCGAGGCTGATCAAGCCAAACCCAGAAAAACAACCAAAACCGCAAGCGCCAAAGCCAGCCGCAAGTGATGCTCTTAAAACTGCGGCCATGACCGAAGTTGCATTTCATTTCAACGCGGTTGACAAACTGGCTTATGCCTGTCGCTTGCTACGCAAAGCTTGCGCCTCGTCTGCCAGGGTCATAGTGACGGGGGACGCTGAGCAAATGAAATTGCTCGATGCGCAATTGTGGACGTTTGATCCCATGTCTTTTGTGCCTCATTGCCTGTCGGATGCTTCGCCGGAAATTTTAGCGCTGACACCGGTTATTCTGACAACAGACGGCAATTTGCCTACATCAGTGCCGCACCACGAGGTAATGATTAACCTGGGTCAATCGCTGATCAAGGGGTTTGAAACTTTTGAGCGGGTCATTGAAGTGGTCTGCCTGGACGAGCTAGACAAGGCTTTGGCGCGACAAAGATGGAAACACTATTCTGAGCGCGGTTATCCGCTGGTTCGTCATGACCTGAGTCCTAAGAAAGTCCCTGCGTGAGTACGCCTCCCGCAATGCCTGATGCTGTTCCCGTCTTGACTGAAGCCATTCAGCTCAACGACTCATTGCGCCCGGCGATTCTTCCCTGGCAAATGAAAACCCGTGTGCATGAAGTGATGGGTCCGGCTTACGTCGACCAGGATGCGCTGGCTGACAAGGTGATAGAAAAGGTCAACAGCCGTATTGCGGAATTGATGCCGGATTTATTGCGTGAATCGGTAGACCAGGTGCTGAAAGAACACGCTCAGGAGCAGCTTAGAAAGAATTCTTAAGTTCTTTTTAATGAATCAATGCATTGATTGATCACTAATCAACTTGTCCGCTATTATCGTTTTCATTTCATTTTTTATTCAAGGAGCTTCAAGTGAAAAAACAATTGAGCCTATTAGCTTTTGCAATTATTGCAACCGCTTGTTCACAGAAACCGGAAGTCATAAAAATCGGCCATGTAGCACCTTTGAGCGGCGCCATTGCCCATTTGGGAAAAGACAATGAGAATGGTGCGCGTCTGGCCATCGAAGAATTGAATGCCAAAGGCATTTCCATCGGCGGTAAAAAAGTCCAATTTGAATTGTTGGCTGAAGACGATGCTGCCGATCCCAAACAAGGTGCATCTGCCGCGCAAAAACTTATTGATCAAAAAGTTAACGGAGTGGTTGGGCACTTGAATTCGGGCACTTCCATTCCGGCTTCCAAAATATATAGCGATGCTGGTGTTCCCCAGATTTCCCCTTCTTCCACCAATCCCAAGTTCACCCGCCAGGGCTATAAAACCACGTTCCGAGTGGTGGCTGATGATGTTCAGTTGGGCGGCACTTTGGGTCGTTATGCCATTCAAAAATTGAGTGCAAAAAACATTGCCGTGATTGATGACCGTACAGCCTACGGTCAAGGTGTGGCGGATGAATTTGAAAAAGCAGCCAAGGCCGCGGGCGGTACCATCGTCGGCCGGGAATTCACCACTGACAAGGCGACTGACTTCACTGCTATTTTGACCACCATCAAAGGTAAAAAACCGGACGTGATTTTCTTTGGTGGCATGGATGCGATTGCCGGTCCGATGATTAAGCAAATGAAGGCTTTGGGTTTGAACGCCAAATTCATGGGCGGTGATGGCATATGTACCGGTGAACTATTCAAATTGTCGGGCGATACGATTGCTGATGAGCAGGTCTACTGCGCTGAAGCCGGTGGCGTCGAAGGGCCTCAGGAAATGATTCTTGCTGACTTCAATGCCAAATTCAAAAAGCGTTTCAATGCAGATGTGCAGATTTATGCACCCTATGTTTATGACGCGGTCAATGTGTTGGTAGACGCCATGGTCAAAGCCAACTCTTCAGACCCCGCCAAATACCTGCCTGTGTTGGCCAAAACATCAGGCTTCAAAGGTGTGACCGGCGACATTGGCTTTGACGAAAAAGGCGATATCAAAAACGGCGCACTGACTTTGCATAGCTTCAAGGGCGGTAAAAAAATCAATATTGCAGTGGTTCGTTAAGTCGCTTGAACCAGATGTAATTGCCAGCGGGTTTTTTGCCAGGAAATCACTTCCTGTTGCAATAAATGGTTGGACTGAGGGAACCGTTGTGACCACAACGGTTCCATTTTTAATTCAAAGCACTGGGGTTCAGTTTTAGATATTCCCAGCTGAAAAATTGCATATTCAGGTTCTCTTCTTGCGTGGCACAAAATCACTGCCAAGCGCAAGCTGATCAGTTGAAAAATAAACGAATCATCGTCGAAGTCGACATCCAGTTTGCGTAACTTACCTTTATGCCCAAGTACCAGCAGACTCAACCTGTGCAGTTCATGCTGAACAAACCCGGGTGTATCTGTGTTGTCGAGAATATAAGCCCCATGTTTGTGCGAATCGCTGTGAGAAATGGCTGCCCCGATTTCATGCAGTTGTGCTGACCAATCCAGTTTTTTCATCAAGCGCGGCCAATTCAAATCCAGCCCGGATTGGTTTTGTATTTGCTGTAGAAAGTAGCAAGCAATACGACTGACACGGGCTGCTTGTGCAGCATCCGCTTTAAAGGTTTTTCGCAAACCATTGACCGTCAGCGAGCGTATGTCGCGTACATCGTCTTCACGCTCAACCAGGTCATACAAGACACCGTGTCGCAATGCCCCTGGTGTGACTTGTAAACGCTCTATTTCAAACAATTCCATCAAGGCGATCAGTACGCTCAAGCCACCGCCTATCACTGCTTTGCGATCCTCTTTCATGCCCTCAAGCCGCAATTTATCGACATGCCCGAAGTGAATAAGTTGAGTCTTAAGCCAAAGCAGACTCTCCATAGTGATGTATTCAGAGGGCCAACCGGCATGTTCCAGTGCCTCTGCAACAGCACTTACCGTACCCGAAGAGCCGTAGGCCGTTTCCCATTCCGACCGGTTAAAGACCGAGAAGGCTTCGTCCAGTACCGCTTTGGCAGCAACCTCAGCTTTTTGAAAAGCCGCGCTTGTCAACTCGCCATTGGGAAAATATTTCATGCTCGAAGCTACGCTGCCGACGCGGTAGGACTCCAGCATCAGTGCGTTTTTGTTTTGTCCGATGATGAACTCTGTAGAGCGCCCGCCGATATCGATGACCAATCGGCGTTCGGGAGACAAGGGCAGTAATTGCGACACACCCTGGTAAATCAGCCGGGCTTCTTCCCGGCCCGATACCACCTCGATGGGAAAACCAAGAATTTGATGCGCTTTTTCCAGAAACACATGGCGGTTACGTGCTTCTCTGAGCGTTTGAGTGGCCACTGCGCGGACTTGCGAGGAGTGGAATCCCGCCAGACGTTCTGCAAAGCGAGATAGACATTCCCATCCTTTCTCCATGGATGAGGCGCTAAGGTTGCGGTCTTCATCCAGCCCGCTGCCTTGCCTGACCGCCTCTTTGATGTACTCTGATCGATGCAATATTCCATTGTTAAATCGACAAATTTCCAGGCGAAAACTGTTCGATCCAAGGTCTATGGCAGCCAGCAAGGTTCCGTTTTTCATAGGGACAGGAGAAATTCAATGTTTTGGAGCAATTTCAGCATGTAAGTAAGTGTTTTAGTAATCTTTTAGGTGGGTGGGCCGGGTTCGAATGGCGTGATTATCGCAATATGTTGAAGCCTGGAAACAGAAGATTTGCGACATGAAACTGTCATATACCAAGCATATATTAGTCAAAAGTCACCAAAAAGGTGGCTTATCTAGATTTTTTCATCCAAGGAGTAACCATGAAATTTTCAAGCGCAGTCATGACCGCAGTGGCAACCGCCATTGTTTCAACCTCAGTAATCGCTACTGACATCACCGGTGCAGGTGCCACATTCCCATTTCCTGTCTACAGCAAATGGTCCGAAGCCTACAAGGATAAATCCGGCGTAGGCGTGAATTACCAGTCCATCGGTTCATCCGGCGGCATCAAGCAGATCAAGGCCAAGACTGTTGACTTCGGTGCCACCGATGCACCCATGAAAGCCGACGAAGCTGAGAAAGAAGGCCTGGTTCAGTTCCCGGCTGTCATCGGCGGTGTGGTTGGTATTGTGAACCTTACCGGTGTCAAGCCCGGCGAAATCAAGTTAACTGGCGATTTGCTGGCCAAAATTTTCATGGGTTCTATCACCACATGGAATGACAAGCAGATCAAGGAAATGAACCCCAGCGTCAAGCTGCCTGATGAATACATCACTGTGATTCACCGTGCCGATGGTTCCGGCACTACTTTCACTTTCACAGAATACCTCTCCAAGGTCAGCCCTGAGTGGAAAGACAAGGTTGGAACTGGCGCGGCCGTCAAATGGCCTGCTGCAACATCTGTGGGCGGCAAAGGTAACGAAGGCGTGGCAGCCAATGTCAGCCGGGTGAAAAACTCTATCGGTTATGTGGAATTCGCTTATGCCAAGAAGAATAAGCTGTCACACATCAACTTGAAAAATAAAGACGGTCAGATTGTTGAACCTGATGATCTGACTTTCGCTGCTGCTGCTGCTGGCACCGACTGGTCTAAATTTCCTGCCATGGCAGCTTCTTTGACAGATGCCTCAGGTGCCAAGTCTTGGCCTATCACCACTGCCACGTTCATTCTGATGTACAAAAATCCGACCAACAAGGTGACTTCAGCAGAAGCCTTGAAGTTTTTTGACTTTGCCTTTAAGGATGGCAAAAAAATGGCTTTAGATCTTGACTACGTACCATTGCCTGATGCGACAACCGAATTTATTCGCAAGCAGGTATGGACGCAAATAAATAACAAATAATAAAAATCAGTAGTTTTTTATGACTGGATCAGCAACCAAGGGGTTGCTGGTTCAGCATTCATTCACCTCAGGCGATATAAAAATGAACAGTGTAGAGAGCCTTCACCTCAGTCAAATCCGCAAAACACGTTTGCTTCGTTTGCAGGATTTTGCGTTTGAAAAGCTCACACTTGTTTTTGCAACCACTACGCTGGTTGCCTTGCTCGGAATTATTGGCTCCTTAGGCGTGAGTGCCTGGCCTGCATTACAAACTTTCGGCTTACCCTTTTTCTACACCATTGAATGGGACATTATCAATTCTGAATTCGGTGGTTTGATTGCAATTTTCGGAACCATTGCAACTGCGTTGATTGCTATTTTGATTGCTTTGCCGTTGGCTTTCGGTATCGCTGTTTTTCTGACTGAAATTTGCCCCAAGAATCTACGTCGTCCTTTGGGCACTGCCATCGAATTACTTGCCGCCGTGCCTTCCATTATTTACGGCATGTTCGGATTATTTGTTTTTGCACCTTTGTTTGCAGAATACGGACAACCGTTTCTATCTTCTACGTTGGGTCAACTGCCATTAATTGGCATCATGTTCAAAGGTGCTTTCAATGGCATCGGTATTTTGGCGGCTGGTCTTATTTTGTCGATGATGATTCTTCCATTCATAGCTTCTGTGATGCGCGACGTGTTTGAAATCGTGCCTGCTGTGTTGAAGGAATCTGCTTACGGCTTGGGTTGCACCACTTGGGAAGTGGTGACCAGAGTGGTACTGCCTTATACGAAAGCTGGCGTGGTTGGTGGTGTCATGTTGGGACTTGGACGAGCCCTTGGCGAAACCATGGCTGTCACTTTTGTTATCGGAAATGCCCATAAACTGTCCCCGTCTCTTTTTTCTCCAGGCAACTCTATTGCTTCTACCTTGGCTAATGAATTCGGAGAAGCCGAACCGGGCTTGCATTACGCTTCATTGTTTGCCTTGGGCCTGGCTTTGTTTTTAATCACACTGGTGGTGCTATCTTTGGCAAAGTGGATGTTGCTTAGAGCTGAAGCTAAAAAAGGTCTGAAAACATGAACTCGCCTTCTATGACTAACAACCACCACAAACAAATGGCCATGTCTGATTCTTCCCAAACCCTGCTTGATCAGCCGACATTCAATACATCTATTTACGCCCAACGCAAACGGAAAAACCTTATCGGACTCGTATTGTCCACAGTGGCCATGTTTCTAGGGCTTATTTTCCTGTTCTGGATTCTGGGATTGCTTTTTTATAAAGGTTTGAATGTCTTTAGCCTGGATTTCTTCACACATAAAACCCCCGGACCAGATAGCGAAGGCGGCGGCTTAGCCAATGCCATTCTCGGAAGTTTAATGTTGGTTATCAGTTGCACAATGATCAGCACGCCTGTCGGCGTGATGGCCGGTATTTACCTGTCTGAATATGGCAAGACCAGCAAATTTGCCGAGGTGACGCGCTTTTTGAACGACATCATGCTGTCAGCACCCTCAATTGTGATTGGTTTGTTTGTCTATGCCTTGATCGTCGTCAATGCCAGACATTTTTCCGGTTGGGCCGGAACCGTGGCTTTAAGTTTGATTGCAATTCCAGTGGTAGTCAGAACAACTGAAAATATGCTCAATCTTGTTCCGGTGAGTCTGCGCGAGGCAGCATTTGCCTTGGGCGCGCCTAAATGGAAAGTTTCTTTGACTGTTGTGCTCAAAGCAGCCAGAAGCGGCGTCATGACCGGCATACTGCTTGCGCTTGCACGTATCAGCGGCGAAACAGCTCCCTTATTGTTTACCGCATTAAACAATCCATTTTTTACATTCGATATGAATGGCCCTATGGCTAATCTTCCTGTTGTGATATTCCAGTTTGCCATGAGTCCCTATCAAAACTGGGTTGATTTGGCTTGGGGCGGCGCTTTATTGATCACTCTTGCCGTACTTGGTTTGAACATTCTTGCCCGGGTTTACTTCAGAGACAAAGTAAGCCAGTAATTTTTATTTCTACGGACACCCAAATGACCACTACCACTTTGCCTGCTGACAGTACTGTTAAAAATATTTTGACTACCCGTGATTTGAATTTTTATTACGGTAACTTTCACAGCTTAAAAAATATCAATCTTGAAATTCAGCAAAACACTGTGACAGCGTTTATTGGGCCATCAGGATGCGGAAAGTCGACCCTGCTTCGGACTTTCAACCGGATGTATGACTTGTATCCAGGACAGAAAGCAACTGGTGAAATCATGTTCAAAGGTCAAAATATTCTTGAGCCTAAGCATGATTTAAATTTACTTCGTGCCCGGATTGGTATGGTTTTTCAAAAACCCACCCCTTTTCCTATGTCCATTTACGACAACATCGCTTTTGGGGTTCGTCTTTACGAAGATTTGTCCAGAAGTGAAATGGACGACCGAGTTGAGTGGGCACTGCAAAAAGCAGCCATTTGGAATGAGGTTAAGGACAAGTTGACTCAAAGTGGGTTGTCGCTTTCCGGTGGCCAGCAACAACGACTGTGTATTGCCAGGGGGATAGCGGTCAAGCCATCTATTTTGCTTTTGGATGAGCCTACTTCTGCGCTTGACCCGATTTCCACAGGCAAGGTCGAAGAGTTGGTGTCAACTCTTAAAAACGAATACACCGTCATTATCGTTACCCACAACATGCA
>CAMBSK010000039.1 GCA_945870575.1 Bordetella parapertussis
TGCGCGGCGGCAAAGCGCCCAACTATGACGCCGCCAGTGTGGGTGCGGCTTGCCTAGAACTGCAAGCGGCCAAGTTACCGGCCAGTTTGATGGTGGATTGCAGCCACGCCAACAGCAGCAAACAACACGAACGCCAGTTGGTGGTGGCCAAAGACATAGCCGCTCAATTGGCAGGTGGTTCGCATCAGGTGTTTGGTGTGATGGTGGAAAGCCATTTGCAGCCAGGCGCGCAAAAATTCACGCCCGGTAAAGACAAAGTTGAGGGCTTGGTCTACGGCCAAAGCATCACCGACGCCTGCCTTTCGTGGGACGATTCTCTGGAAGTGCTCAAGGTGTTGGACGATGGCATCAAGGCGCGTCGCAAAGCGAAGAAATAAGCCTTCTAATGAAAACGGACTGCCAGGCAGTCCGTTTTTTATTGGGTTAGCAAATCAACACTGGCCTTCAAGGTTTGAGCGCATCTAAAAGTTTTTGATGCACGCCACCAAAGCCGCCGTTGCTCATGCACACAATCTGATCGCCGGGTCGCGCTGCGGCCTTGACCTGGGCCACCAGTGCGGCGATGTTGTCTGCCAGGCTGGCGCGCTCGCCCATGGGCGCGAGTGCTTGAGCCGCATTCCAATCCAATCCAGCGGTATGGCAAAACGCCAGATCGGCCTGCTCAAGGCTCCAAGGCAGTTGCGATTTCATGGCGCCCAGTTTCATGGTGTTGCTGCGCGGCTCAAACACCGCCAGTATGCGGGCCTGACCCACGCTGCGCCGCAGCCCGTCCAAGGTGGTTCGAATGGCGGTCGGGTGATGGGCAAAGTCGTCAAATACGTTGATGGCTTGAACACCGCCGCCTATGCTGCCGCACAACTCCATGCGGCGGCGCACATTCTCAAAACGTCCCAAAGCATCAGCCGCTTGGGTTGGCGTCACGCCCACATGCGCTGCGGCGGCAATGGCCGCTAAGGCATTCATTTGGTTATGCACGCCGGTCAAATTCCAACGAACCTGAGCCACTGGCTTGCCGGATTGGAGCACTTCGAAATCATGCGGCTCGCCCTGAGCCTGCCATTCACCGCCTGCACCAAAACCGGCCACCGGGCTCCAGTGCCCCATGCTCAGTACGCGCTGCAAACTCTCTTGTTCGGCATTCACCACCAGACAGCCGCTGCCCGGTACGGTGCGCACCAAGTGGTGAAACTGGCGCTCGATGGCCGCGAGATTGTCAAAAATATCCGCGTGATCAAACTCTAAGTTGTTCAACACAGCGGTGCGCGGGCGGTAATGCACAAACTTGCTGCGCTTGTCGAAAAACGCAGTGTCGTATTCGTCGGCTTCAATCACAAACAAAGGTCGGCTTTGTCCTGCAGCGACTTGTCCCAAACGCGCCGACACGCCGAAATTCAGGGGCACGCCGCCGATCAAAAAACCCGGCGTCAAACCGGCCTGATCCAGTATCCAACTCAGCATGGCCGTGGTGGTGGTTTTGCCGTGCGTACCGGCCACGGCCAGCACATGCCGGGTTTGGCCGGGCGCGTGCAGCACAAGGTCGCTCAGCCATTGCGGGCCGCTGGTATAGGGCAGACCGGCTTCCAAAATCGCTTCCATCAACGGGTAACGGGGTGAGCCGTCAGCGCTTCTGGCGCGTGACACCACATTGCCGACCACAAACATGTCGGGCTTCAAACTCAACTGCTCAGCGCTGTAGCCTTCGATCAATTCAATGCCCAAAGCGCGCAATTGGTCGCTCATCGGGGGGTAAACGCCGGTATCGCAACCGGTGACCCGGTGACCGGCTTCGCGGGCCAGGGCGGCCAGACCGCCCATGAAAGTGCCGCAAATGCCTAATATATGTATGTGCATGGACGTGCATTGTAGAAGTCGCCGCTTGACAGGTATGACATGACCTGAAAGCCGCTACGGGCTTGCCGGATCAGGTCACAATCTGTTGCATGTCAAACGATATCAAACAGGAAATTGCCGCCACCGCGGCGCGGCTGGTGGTCGAGGAAGGCTTGGAATACGGACCCGCGAAACGCCGCGCTTTGCGCGAACTGGGCTTGCCCGCGCGCCAGGCCTTGCCGGACAACGAGACGCTGGAAAACGAGGTGATTGACTATGTGCAATTGTTTTGCGCCGATAGCCAGCCGCAGGAACTGCTGGCCTTGCGCCGCCTGGCTTTGGTGTGGATGCAGCGTTTACAGGAATTCCGACCCCACCTAAGCGGTGCAGTCTGGCGCGGTACCGCCACGCGCTTATCGGATATTTACATTCAATTGTTCTGCGATGACAGCAAGCAGGCCGAGTTGGCGTTGCTGGACAAACAGGTGCGCTTTGACGTCAGCGCTGTCAGCGGTTTTCGGGGTGAGACCGTGGATGCGCTCAGCATTCACAGCCGCTGCCCGGTATTGAATGAAGACATAGGTGTGCATCTCATGGTTTACGACTACGACGATTTGCGCGGCGCTTTGCTACCGGACAGCCGGGGCAGACCGATGCGCGGGGATATCGCAGGCCTGCGCCAGTTGGTAGACAATGCTCCACATGATTCAGGAAAACCCTTTACCCGTTAACGCCAGTCACGGCAGACGAACTTTGTTGGCCGTGGCCGCCGGTGCATTGGCTGCGGGTGCCGGATTCGCCTGGTGGCGCTTTGATGTAAAGGGAGCAAAGGACGCCTCCATCGATACTTTGTGGAGCGCAGAATTTGACTCGGTTGAAGGCCCGCCCTTGCGCCTGGCAGATTTCAAGGGTGGTCCGCTGGTAGTTAATTTCTGGGCCACCTGGTGTACCCCTTGTGTCGAAGAAATGCCTTTATTGAACGCCTTTTATCAGCAAAATAAGGCTAAAAGTTGGCAAGTTCTCGGTTTGGCCATAGATCAGCCGAGCGCTGTCAAGCGTTTTCTGGCTCAGTATCCAGTAGAATATCCCTTAGCCATGGCTGGGTTGAACGGTACCGATTTGATGACTGCGCTGGGCAACCAGGCCGGTGGTTTACCCTTTACTTTGGTGATTGATGCACAAAGCGGTTTGCGCTTTCGCAAACTGGGTAAACTGACTCAGGCCGATATCAACGACTGGCTTTGAGCGTCTGACGCCCCCTGCGTATTTGGCTACTTTCTGCAAATGGTGTAAATTACTTGCTTGTTAACAGCAATTGACTGCAATTACATGGATTTAAGAAAACTCAAAACCCTGATCGATCTGGTCTCCGAGTCCAATGTGTCTGAGTTGGAAATCACCGAGGCTGAAGGTAAGGTTCGCATTGTCAAAGGTCCGGTCGGCGCACCCCTGGCGATGGCCGCCCCGGTCATGGTGGCTGCCCCGGTGGCTGCGCCTGCGAGCTTCGCGCCTGCGGCACCGGATGCAGCTGTCGAAGCCCCGGTGCCAAGCGGCCATGTGGTCAAGTCACCCATGGTCGGCACTTTTTACACCTCGTCCAGCCCCGATTCCAAACCTTTTGTGCAGGTCGGCAGCGTGGTCAAGGAAGGCGAAACCATTTGCATCATCGAGGCCATGAAAATCCTCAATGAAATCGAGGCAGATAAAAGTGGCACTGTCACCCGTATCCTGGTGGACAACGGACAGGCGGTTGAGTACGGCCAACCCATGTTCATGATTGAGTGATCCCCGGACATGTTTAAAAAGATTTTGATCGCCAACCGGGGCGAAATAGCGCTGCGCATACAGCGCGCCTGTAAGGAGCTCGGCGTTGAAGCTGTGGTGGTGTATTCCGAAGCCGACCGCGAAGCCAAGTACGTCAAGCTGGCTGAGGAAGCGGTTTGCATAGGCCCGGCGCCTTCCGCCCAAAGTTATCTCAACATGCCAGCCATTATTTCGGCGGCTGAAGTTACCGATGCCCAGGCGATTCACCCCGGTTACGGTTTTTTGAGCGAAAACGCTGATTTCGCCGAACGTGTCGAGAAAAGCGGTTTTGTGTTCATCGGGCCCACGCCCGAGTCCATCCGCATGATGGGCGACAAAGTCTCAGCCAAGCAGGCCATGATCAAGGCCGGCGTGCCTTGTGTGCCTGGCTCCGAAGGCGAGTTGCCCGACGACCCGGCGCAAATCCGGCGCATAGGCAAGGCGGTCGGTTACCCGGTCATCATCAAGGCGGCGGGCGGCGGCGGCGGGCGTGGCATGCGGGTGGTACACAACGAGGCGGCGCTGATCCATGCGGTGCAAACCACCAAGGCCGAGGCCGGTGCGGCCTTCGGCAACCCTGCGGTTTATATGGAGAAATTCCTGCAAAACCCCAGGCACATAGAAATTCAAATTCTGGCGGACAACTTCAAGAATGCCATTTACCTGGGCGAGCGCGATTGCTCTATGCAACGCCGCCACCAAAAGGTGATTGAAGAAGCGCCGGCCCCGGGTATTGCGCGCAAGCTGATTGAGCGCATCGGCGAACGCTGTGTAGCAGCCTGTAAAAAAATGGGTTATCGAGGCGCCGGTACGTTTGAGTTTTTGTACGAAAACGGCGAGTTTTATTTCATTGAAATGAACACCCGGGTTCAAGTGGAGCATCCGGTCACCGAATTCATCACCGGCGTGGACATTGTCAAAACCCAGATCTTGACCGCGTCCGGCATGAAACTGCCTTACACGCAGCGGCAGATAGAGATCAAAGGTCATGCCATTGAGTGTCGTGTGAATGCCGAAGATCCGTTCAAGTTCACACCTTCACCCGGTCGCATCACCATGTGGCATCCGCCGGGTGGTCCGGGCGTGCGCGTCGATTCGCACGTCTATACCAATTACTTCGTCCCTTCGAATTACGACTCGATGATAGGCAAAATCATTGTGCACGGCGATACGCGTGAACACGCTTTGGCGCGAATGCGTACCGCGCTGGGTGAAACGGTAGTCGAGGGCATCAGCACCAACATCGCCTTGCATCGCGAGTTGATGAACGATCCCGGCTTCGTCGGTGGTGGTACCAATATCCACTACCTGGAAGAATGGTTGGCAGTGCGGCGCAGTTGATGGTTGAGTTGCGCCTGCAATGTCCGCAAGACCAGGTCGAGCAGATCAGCGATGCCTTGATGGCATTGGATGCGCTCAGTGTGTCGGTCGAAGACGCTGACGCTCACACCGACCAGGAGCAGGCGTTGTTTGGTGAACCTGGTATGCCGCCACCCGCTGCCGGTTGGCTTCGCTCACAAGTCGTGGCATTGTTTGATAACGAAGCCGCCGCGCTGGATGCGAGTCAATTGCTTGCGCTGCAGGACTTTTTCGCTGACGCCAGCCTGCTTGGCATACATACCGTTGAAGAGCAGGACTGGGTGCGCTTGACGCAATCGCAGTTTGAACCTGTGCCTATCACTGATGAATTCTGGGTGGTGCCCAGCTGGCACCAGCCACCCGCACAAGCCAAATGGGTGTTGCGACTCGACCCCGGGCTGGCCTTCGGCACTGGCACGCATCCCACAACGCGCATGTGTTTGCGCTGGATCGCCACGCACCCGCCACTGGGTCAGCGGGTGCTGGATTACGGTTGCGGTTCCGGCATTCTGGCCATAGGCGCGGCGATGATGGGCGCGGCCCATGTCGACGCTGTCGATATCGATACTGATGCTGTCATGGCGACGCTTGCCAATGCAAAAGACAACCGTGTCAGCGTGAACACTGGCTTGCCCGACAAGGCGCTGGGCACCTACGCGCTGGTGCTTGCCAACATACTGGCAGCACCGTTGAAAGTGCTGGCGCCGCTCTTGTGTGCCCATGTAAAACAAGGCGGACAATTGCTGCTGGCCGGTATTTTGGAGCGGCAGGTTGATGAGATTCAAGCCGCGTACCAAGCGCATATGACGCTGCAAGTCGCTGACCGCCAAGACGGTTGGGTGCTGATGCACGGCGTAGCGGCGGCATGAAACGGCAGCCGTTGTATTAAAAGGCATAGCGCATGGCCATCGTCACTCTTTGTCCGCAATGCCAAACCGGCTTCACTGTGCTGCCTGAGCATTTGAGTGTGGCTGACGGGTGGGTGCGCTGCGGCCGTTGCGCACATATGTTCGCCGTCGATCAGCATTTGTATGAAATGGACGATCCCAGGCCTGTGCAGGAATTCACACAACCGCTGTCGCGTCCTTCCCAGCATCGGCAAAGCGCAACGCTTGACAGAAAAACGCCATCGCCGCTGTGGCTGTGGATGCAATGGTTACTTGTCGCGGTTTTTTTACTTCAACTCACCATGTATCAGCGACATTGGCTGGCTGCGCGTGTGCCTGAACTCAGACCAGTTTTGATTTGGCTGTGCCAGCCCTTGGCTTGTGATGTGCAGCCCTTTAAAGATCCTGAACAAGTATCTATAGAGTCCAGCAGTTTCAAACGACTGGCAGATAACCGTCTTGTGTTTGAAGGTGCGGTTCGCAACCTCGGGGATGCAGAGCTTGCTACGCCTGCGCTGGAACTGAGTTTGACCAGCAGCGGTGAAGTCAGAGTGCGCAAGGTGGTCCCCGCGGCTCAACTCGGCTTGACGGATATTTTGCCGGCACGGCGTACTCAGAATTTTTCATTTACCTTCAGCCTTGAGCCTGCTGTGTCTGCTGACATAGACGGCTTCAAAGCCTTGCTTTTTTACCCTTGAATTTTTTTTAAAAGATTGGAAAGACCATGGCAGTAGTAATTTGCGGATCGCTGGCGTTTGACACCATCATGCATTTCGAGGGGCGCTTTAAAGAGCAAATCCTGCCCGAACAATTGCATATTCTGAATGTTTCATTTCTGGTGCCGCGTTTGCAGCGTGAATTCGGCGGCTGCGCCGGCAATATCGCTTATGGATTGAAGCTGCTGGGCGGACACGCTTTGCCCATGGCCACGCTGGGCAATGACGGAGAAAACTATTTCAACCGTCTCAAGCACTTGGGCATTCCTACCGATTTTGTGAAGATGGTCGAGGATGACTACACCGCGCAAGCCATGATCATGACCGATCTGGACAATAACCAGATTACCGCATTTCACCCTGGCGCCATGATGCAGGCGCACACCATCCGTATCGAAAAACGTGCCGATATTACGTTGGGCATTGTGTCGCCGGATGGCCGTGACGCCATGTTGCAGCACGCCGAACAGTTTGCCGCCGCAGGCATTCCGTTTGTGTTTGATCCGGGCCAGGGATTGCCCATGTTTGACGGCGCTGATCTGCGCCATTTCATTGAACTGGCCACCTGGGTGACGGTCAATGACTACGAAGGAAAAATGCTGTCAGACCGGACCGGCATGGACAGTGCAGCGATTTCCGCCAAGGTGCAAGGACTGGTGGTGACGCTGGGCGAGCACGGTTGTGAAGTCTGGCAACAAGGCAGTAAACAAGTGGTGGCGCCGGTGAAAGCAGAGGCAGTCGTCGACCCTACCGGTTGCGGCGACGCCTGGCGCAGCGCCTTGTTATTCGGATTGGATCAAGGTTGGGACTTGGTGCGTTGTGCTGAGTTGGGCAACAAAATCGGTGCCATCAAAATTGCCAGTCGCGGTCCGCAAAATTACGCGCTGACATAAAAAAACCCGGTGCGTTAAGACACCGGGTTTGAGGCAAACGCAGGTCGTTCGCTCAGGGCTTGGAGCCCGTGGGGAACGGCCATGCAGCCTGAGGATTCAATGTGGTTTGAGCCACATGCGAAGCCGCTGGCGCAGAAGCGCTTGTGTGCGGTTTGGCCGCAGGTTTGCTGGCAGGTTTTTTAGCAACCGGCTTGGCTGCCGGTTTTGTTGCTACTGCCGATGGGGCACTAACTACTTTTTTTTTAGCTGCTGGCTTTTTAGCTACAGCTTTCTTGGCTGCGGGCTTTTTAGCTGCGGCTTTCTTAGCTACAGGCTTTTTAGCTGCTGCTTTTTTGGCGACAGGCTTTTTGGCTGCGGCTTTCTTAGCGACGGGCTTTTTAGCTGCTGCTTTTTTAGCGACAGGCTTTTTGGCTGCGGCTTTCTTAGCGACGGGCTTCTTAGCTGCTGCTTTTTTAGCGACAGGCTTTTTGGCTGCGGCTTTCTTAGCTACGGGCTTTTTAGCTGCTGCTTTTTTAGCGACAGGTTTCTTGGCTGCTGCTTTTTTAGCTGCCGGTTTTTTTGCTGCTGGTTTTTTTGCAGCGGATTTTTTTGCAGTTGCCATTAGATACTCTCCTAGATCAAGATCTTAGATCGTTGGTTCAAAAACACTTGGTCTTTGCAGCCCAAGTGATTCATGGTGCTGAACCGGGGTTCAACACCATGAACACGGTGTGTTCCGCCCAGGCCGGTCATTGCAGATGGCAATGAACGCGCAGGAGAAGAACAAATGCAGGTCATCTGAGTATCAATCCCAGGACAGCGCGCCGCCGGTCTGGTATTCGATAACGCGGGTCTCAAAGAAGTTACGCTCCTTCTTGAGGTCAATCATTTCGCTCATCCAGGGGAAAGGGTTCTCTTCATGAGGGAACAAGGCTTCCAAGCCGATTTGCGTGGCGCGGCGGTTGGCGATATAGCGCAAATAGCCCTTGAACATCGATGCGTTCATGCCGAGCACGCCACGCGGCATGGTGTCTTCGGCATAACGGTATTCGAGCTCAACTGCTTTTTCAAACAAGACTTTGATTTCGGCCTTGAACTCGGTGGTCCACAGATGCGGATTTTCCAGCTTGAGCTGGTTGATCAGGTCGATGCCGAAGTTGCAATGCATGGACTCGTCGCGCAATATGTACTGGTACTGTTCAGCGGCGCCGGTCATTTTGTTCTGGCGGCCCAGTGCCAGAATCTGGGTGAAGCCGACGTAGAAGAACAAACCTTCCATCAGGCAGGCGAACACAATCAGCGACTTGAGCAAGGTCTGATCCGTTTCCGGTGTTCCGGTATGGAAATGCGGATCCATGATCGCTTCGATAAACGGAATCAGAAACTCGTCCTTGTCACGGATCGACTTGACTTCGTTGTAGGCACTGAAAATTTCGCCTTCATCCAGACCCAGTGATTCGACGATGTACTGGTAGGCGTGGGTGTGAATGGCTTCTTCAAAAGCCTGGCGCAACAAAAACTGGCGGCACTCGGGCGCAGTGATGTGGCGGTACGTGCCCAGCACGATATTGTTGGCGGCGAGTGAATCTGCTGTCACGAAAAAGCCGAGGTTGCGCTTGACGATACGGCGCTCATCTTCGGTCAGTCCGTTGGGGTCTTTCCACAACGCGATATCGCGCGTCATATTGACTTCCTGCGGCATCCAGTGGTTGGCGCAGGTGGCCAGGTATTTTTCCCAGGCCCATTTGTATTTAAACGGCACCAGTTGATTGACGTCAGTCTGTCCATTGATGATGCGCTTGTCGGCGGCATTGACGCGACGGCCTGTGCCTGAAGTGAAGGCACGAGAGTCGACCGGCATGGCTGCTGCAAGTACAGCGCCGTCATTGAGCATGCGCGTCGGTGTTGTTTGTGATGAGGGTGGCGGGAGCAGGTGACTCTGTAGGTCACCGAGGTTTACGCTGGCTGGCGTTTGGGGTTTAGCTTCTTCTTCCCAGGTCAACATATAGTTAATTCCATTCTTCGTATTATGGCCGCTTGCGAGTGAAACGCAAAGTGTTCATTCACAAGCGCGCCTTTGATTGTTGTTGAATTGCATCGAATACACAGACAGCACGCATGGCTGTCTGTGCGGGTTTTTATTGACAGGCTTCGCAGGTCGGGTCATCAACACCGCAAAACTTCACATCGGTAGCCGGTGTGTCAGACAACATTTGCGCACGCGCAGCAGCCGCAGCCATCTCCATGGCGCTCAGCCCGCCGCTTGCGCTGCCGGATGACACTGCGTTGTGCGAACCAGCATTGACAGTGGACTTCTCGGCTTGTGTGGCACTGCTGGTGCGCAGGTAGTAAGTGGTCTTGAGGCCACGCAGCCAAGCGAGTTTGTAGGTCTCGTCAAGCTTTTTGCCGGAGGCGCCTGCCATGTAGATGTTGAGTGACTGCGCCTGGTCAATCCATTTCTGGCGACGTGCGGCAGCTTCTACCAGCCAATGTGTTTCAACTTCGAAGGCCGTGGCGTACATGGACTTGAGGTCTTGCGGCACGCGGTCGATAGGGCGCAGTGAACCGTCGAAATGCTTGAGGTCCATGACCATGACATCGTCCCACAAACCGAGACGCTTGAGATCGCGCACCAGATAGGCATTGATGATGGTGAATTCGCCGGACAGGTTGGATTTGACCGACAGGTTGCCAAAGCACGGTTCGATGGAAGCGTCCACACCGACGATGTTGGAAATAGTGGCGGTAGGCGCAATGGCCACGCAATTGGAGTTGCGCATACCGTCGGTGGTGATTTTGCGGCGCAAGGCTTCCCAATCCAAGGTGACGCTGCGGTCGACTTCAATATAGCCGCCGCGCGATTTTTCCAGCAGATTAAGCGTGTCCAACGGAAGAATACCTTGCTCCCACAGCGAGCCTTTGTAGGTGGAATAACGACCGCGTTCGCGCGCCAGTTCGGTCGACGCCCAGTAGGCGTAATAGCAAATCGCTTCCATGGAACGGTCGGCAAACTCCACCGCCGCCTGTGAGGCGTAAGGGATTTGCTGCTCGTACAAACTATCCTGGAAGGCCATGATGCCCAGACCTACAGGGCGGTGACGCAGGTTGGAGTCGCGTGCTTTTTTGACGGCGTAATAGTTGATGTCGATCACGTTGTCCAACATGCGCATGGCGGTGTTTATGGTGCGCTTGAGTTTGTCGTGGTCAAGTTCTTTGCCGGCGGCGCCGTCTTTGAGATGGCGCACCAGATTGACCGAACCGAGGTTGCAAACGGCAGTCTCGGTGTCGCTGGTGTTGAGCGTGATTTCAGTACACAGGTTGGATGAGTGCACCACACCCGAGTGCTGCTGAGGCGAGCGCACGTTGCAGGCATCTTTGAAGGTGATCCAAGGATGGCCAGTTTCAAACAACATGGTCAGCATCTTGCGCCACAGGTCGGTGGCCTGCACGGTTTTGCTCGGCTTAATCAAGCCTTGGCGTGCCTGTGTTTCGTAGGCGGTGTATGCCTTTTCAAAATCGGCGCCGAACTTGTCGTGGAGGTCGGGTGTGTTGGACGGCGAGAACAAAGTCCATTCGCCTTTTTCCATGACGCGGCGCATGAATAAATCGGGAATCCAGTTGGCCGTGTTCATGTCGTGGGTGCGGCGGCGGTCGTCGCCGGTGTTTTTGCGCAGCTCTAGGAATTCTTCAATGTCCAGATGCCAGGTTTCCAGATAAGTGCAAACCGCGCCCTTGCGCTTACCACCCTGGTTGACCGCGACAGCCGTGTCGTTGACCACTTTGAGGAAAGGCACAACACCTTGCGATTCGCCGTTGGTGCCTTTAATATGGCTGCCCAGTGCACGCACGCGTGTCCAGTCGTTGCCTAGGCCGCCGGCGAATTTGGACAGCAAAGCGTTTTCTTTGATGGATTCGTAAATGCCGTCCAAGTCGTCCGGCACGGTAGTCAGGTAGCAACTGGAGAGCTGCGGACGCGTGGTGCCGCTGTTGAATAGCGTCGGCGTGCTGGACATGAAGTCGAATGAGGACAGCACCTCGTAGAACTCGATGGCACGTTCTTCGCGGTTGACTTCGTTCAGCGACAGACCCATGGCCACGCGCATGAAAAACGACTGCGGCATTTCGATGCGCTGCTTGTTCACGTGCAGGAAATAGCGGTCGTACAAGGTTTGCAGGCCCAGGTAATCGAACTGAAAATCTCTTTCGGGTTTGATGGCTTGGGCAAGACGCGTCAAATCAAATTGCAGCAGCTTGGGATCCAGCAATTCGTGGTCTACGCCTTTTTTCATAAAACCAGCGAAGGTATTCAGGTAATGCTGGCCCATTTCAGCATGGGTGGCTTCCTGACCCAGCACTTCCTTGGTGATGGAATACATCAGCAAACGTGCAGTGGCAAAGGTATAGCCGGGTTCTTTTTCAATCATGGTGCGCGCTGCCAGCACCGAAGCCTTGTGCACTTCTTCCATGGGGATGCCGTCGTACAGGTTGCGCATGGTTTCATTCAGGATAGGCGCGGCTGATACATCGGGTCCGAGGTTTTCGCAGGCGGCTTCTATCAATTGACGCAGGCGCGCTGTGTCAAGCGCGACGTGCGCGCCATCGAGCAGCACATGCAATACGGGGTCGTTGCTGACCAGTGTTTCCTTTTGCGCTGCGCGTTCTTGCGAACGGCGTTCGCGGTACAGCACATAGGCGCGTGCCACTTCGTGGTGACTGCCACGCATGAGACCGAGTTCGACCTGGTCTTGCACATCTTCAATATGGAAGGTGCCGCCACCCGGGCGTGAACGCATGAGTGCGCGCACCACGGCCTGGGTGAGTTGGTCCACGGTTTCGCGCACGCTGGAAGAGGCCGCACCTTGAGCACCATGCACTGCCAGAAAAGCTTTCATCATGGCCACGGCTATCTTGGCGGGTTCGAAAGGAACAACAGCGCCGTTGCGGCGGATGATCTGGTATTGGCTGAGAATCGAGTTCAGTGATGAGGCGCTGGAGATTTGGGCATCAGCAGGTTTGAGGAATGCGGCGACATTCGTCGGGTTGGCGGCAATTTGCATCTTATTGTGATCCTGTAGGGCGTGAATGCTTTGGTTAACTTCTAATGATTTGCTTGCAAGCATGAACGCCGACGCGTTCCGTATGTGCACAGCCCACACTATATATGGGGTCGAAACTCTTTTCAACACACTACGCGTAGTGTTTAGTGAATTTTTTCAAAATATGAGAGGTATTGTGCAATTCACTGGAAATCTGCTGCATTTAGCGTTAATTTTTTTTGCGAAGAATGTTGAATTTTGTCACTTAACAGAAAAAAATTCATCATCCCAACCCGTCGATGTCTTTAAAAAAGCCCAAGAAAAACCGTCTCCCGGGTCTTTTTTTCTGCCGGGCGCAATATGTTCGTGACCGCAGATATGTTTGAGTGGGTATTGCTGCGCGAGCATGGGCAACAGCGCATTTAAACTTTCGTATTGATCATCAGTGAAGCGGTCACCGTCCAATCCTTCGAGTTCAATACCGATGGAGAAGTCATTGCAATTGCTGCGGCCTGCATGCTTGGATTCGCCAGCATGCCATGCGCGCTCATCACAGCTGACAAACTGCATTAACTCGCCGCCGCGTTTTATAAAAAAGTGAGCCGATACCTTCAGGTTCCGCAATGTCTCAAAGTAGGGGTGCGCGTCGTGGTTCAAACAGTTGGTAAAAAAATCCTGCACGTGCGCGCCGCCATATGTGCCTGGAGGCAGGCTGATGGCGTGTATCACCACCAGATCAATGCCGGTGTCAGGCGGGCGGGGACCGAAGTTAGGAGACGCCATCGCGTGGGCAAAGCGGTACCAGCCCCGGTTCCAGGCAGGAAGGCTGCTCATGCCTCAGGACTCGGCCAGCGCGCGGTGGGCATCGCTGCAATAGGCCGTGTTGCCTGACATCACGGCCTCGTTGTCGGGCAGGTGCAATCCGCAGTGCGCGCAGCGCAACATGTTTTGCGGTCCAACGCCTTGGCCGGAAGATTTGTTATCGGTTGATGCAGGACGACTGAGTTTGATCCACCAGATCAGCCCGAACACCACGCCCAGCAGAAGCAGGTACTTCATTGGTTGCGATGTAAAAAAACTTCAGTGACAAAACGCGAACCGGCATAAGACAAAAACAGCATGGCAGCGCCTGTGTACAGCGTGCGTACTGCCGGTGCCCCGCGCCAGCCGCGATAGCGGCGGCCCCAGATCAGCAGCAAAAATACCAGCCAGGCCAAGATGGCGAACAAGGTTTTATGGTCAAGCCGAAAGGCCTTGCCAGCTTCGTAAAGTTGTTCGCCGAACAGCCAACCGGCCAATAACGTGGCTGTCAGCAGGCCAAAGCCTATGTTGACAAAGCGAAAGGTCAGACGCTCAAGTGTCAACAAAGGAAGTCCGCTGGGATCAATAGCGCCCAGGCGAATTTGCCGTTCAGCGCGGTTCATCAGACTGGCGTGCACCACCGCTGCAGCAAACAAGGCATAAGAGGCCATGCCCAGCATCCAGTGAAACGGCAGCCAGGCTGAAGATGTGCCGTGCAGCGCATGACCGGGAAACAGCAATGGCAGTATGACGGCCACCATGCCCACAGCGGACATCAGCCAGCGGGTTTGCATTTGCGGGAACCAGTGGTGTTCTATGGTGTAGACCAGCAGCACCAGCCAGGCCGTGGCAGACAGTGCGGCAGCAAAGCCGAAATGCGCAAGCTCGTCGTCGGAAGGAATCAGGCTGGCAATCACGCTCAGCCCATGGAACAGGGAAATCAGCCACAGGTAATTGCGGCTTTGCTGCGCCGACAAACGTCCGCCGAACAAGGCCCCCAGTGCATAAGCCGAAGCGGCCAACATGCCCCAGACCAGACTGAAGTGAGATGCGCTGAATACAATCATGTAAACAGTTTAGCGTTTCGCCGGGGATCCGGTTTTTTCTTTTGCAAGTTTCATGGCAAGGCATTGACGATGGCAAGCACACTCAGCGACAAACTCTCGCGCCTGGTTCGCCAGATCAGCGGCCAGGCCCGTATCACCGAAGCCAATGTGGCCGATATGTTGCGCGAGGTGCGCATGGCTTTGTTGGAAGCAGATGTGGCGCTGCCGGTGGTGCGCGATTTCATTGCCCGCGTCAAGGACAAGGCGCTGGGTCAGGAAGTCATCGGTTCATTGACGCCGGGGCAGGTGCTCGTCAGCATCGTGCAGCGCGAACTCAGCGCCACCATGGGCGAGGGCGTGTCTGACATCAATCTGGCGGCGCAACCCCCGGCGGTCATCCTCATGGCCGGGTTGCAAGGTGCCGGTAAAACCACCACCACCGCCAAACTGGCCAAGCACCTGATCACCAAACGCAAGAAAAAAGTCTTGACGGTGTCGGCTGACGTCTACCGCCCGGCGGCGATTGAGCAATTGAAAAGCGTGACGGCGCAAGCGGGCGCCGAATGGTTTCCCAGTGACCCGTCGCAAAAACCGGTGCAGATTGCTCTGGCCGCGCTCGACTATGCGCGCAACCATTATTTTGATGTGCTGCTGATTGACACTGCCGGTCGCCTAGCGATTGACGAAGCTTTGATGAACGAGATCAAGGCATTGCACGCAGCGGTGCATCCGGTGGAAACTTTGTTTGTGGTCGACGCCATGCTGGGTCAGGACGCGATCAATACCGCCAAGGCGTTCAAGGAGGCGCTGCCCTTGACCGGCATTGTGCTGACCAAAACCGATGGCGATTCACGCGGCGGTGCGGCGCTGTCCGTGCGTCAGATCACCGGCGCGCCGATCAAGTTTTCCGGCACCAGTGAAAAAATCGACGGCCTGGAAGCCTTTGATGCCGAGCGTCATGCCGGGCGCATGCTGGGCATGGGCGATATCCTGGCTTTGGTCGAGCAGGTCACGGCCAATGTGGACCTGGAAGCTGCGCAAAAAATGGCGGCCAAGCTCAAAAGCGGCGACGGCTTTGACCTGAACGATTTTTTGTCGCAGATACAGCAGATGAAGCAAATGGGCGGTTTGTCCAGCTTGATGGACAAAATGCCCGGCCAGATCGCGGCCAAGGCCAAGGACGTGGATTTGAATCGCGCCGAAAAAGAGATGGTGAAAAAGCAAGGCATCATCCACAGCATGACGCCTTATGAGCGTGCCAAGCCGGACATCATCAAAGCCACGCGCAAGCGCCGGATCGCCGCCGGTGCGGGCGTGCAAGTGCAAGAAGTCAATCGCTTGCTCAATGAATTTGGACAAATGCAAGACATGATGAAAAAAATGCGCGGCGGCGGCTTGATGAAGATGATGAAAAAGCTGGGCGGCATGAAAGGCATGGGCGGGTTTCCCGGCATGCCGCGTTGATCAACAGGCGCTCATGCAAACCCTGCAAACAGCGTAAGCCCCGGGGGCATAAAAAAGCCTGCAACGCATTGCAGGCTTTTTTGTGTCAAAAGGTTATCAACCGCCGGCGTTGATCTTGCGGCCGTTGAGGCTTTGCACCGGGCGGGCATTGAGCTTGTAAGGAAATTTGCCGACCTGGTCCTTGGACATGTCCATGGGTTTTTTCAGGATGTAGAACTGAACACCTTCGGTACAAGGCGGTGTGGTCAGCGAACCTTCGTAGTTGTAAAAGCCGAGTTCCTTGGGCAGCATATTGCCAGGATTGAAGCTGACTTTTTCAGGTAAAAACTCTTCGCCTTCTTTGGGCGGCAGATTGGCCCACAGGGTTTTGATGGCAGCGTTGTCTTTGCCTTCATTCAGCAGCACACCGATGACGGCGAGCTTGCCGTCTTTGCTTTTGTGCACAAAGTGCGCGACCATGGAGGCGTTTTTGCCGTCGACCTGTTCTTCAGACGGTCGGTGGAAGTGGAATTGCAACAAGTCGTAGCTTTCCTTGTTGATGGTCAGCGTGCTGCCGGGTTCCACATTCACTTGTATGGTGTGGCCGTTGTTGAGCATCTTGAGCGGGCCTTCCTTGTAATCCACGCTCAGCATGTCCTTGGATTTTTCAAACGGGCCGATGATGTTCAGCGGCGATTGTTTTTTGCCGGTGCCGCAGACGGGGAAGTTGTCGCCCCAGTGCTCAGGGCCGTTGTCGCCTTCATAACCCCAGTGGACTGCATGCGCTTTGTCGTCTTTTTTGCCGTGTGCGTCCTTGGCCGGGTCTTCTTTCTCGGTGGATTTTTTGCAATCCTGTAACACCTTGATTTTTTGACCCGCAGCAGCCAGCGCGTTTTGCGCCGCACACACGGTTTGCAAACGGTTGCTCCATTCGGCCATTTCCAATGCTTTCTGAAATGCGGCTATCGTGCCTTCGTCCTGGGCGCCCTTGGTCAGCAAACGGATAGACGCCATGCCGACTTGTCGCTCAGCACTCAAGGCTTTTTGAATTTTGTACAGGCTTTCTATGTCTTGCAACACAATGCCGTTGGAGAACGCGGCTTTCAACGCATCCAGTTCTTGTGCGCTGGTGCCGCCGGCATCAGCCGCGAGTTCGTCGCCCACTGGCTCGCTCTCATTCGCTTTTTCCAGCGCTTCCTTGGCTTCGCCGAGTTGCTCGGTGAGTTCACCCACCTCAGCCACCAAGTTTTTTTTCGCTGAGTAATTCAAATAGGCCAGGGTGGATACGGCCACCAGGCAAACCCCCAGGAGGATTTCCAATATCAAACGTAGGTATTTTTTCATGATTGCTCTGAATGAAAAAGAAAGGGAGAGGCGGTGTACAAACGCGATGAACACCGGGATAAGAGATGGTATCGGCTTGTCCCCGTTGTCTCTTTAGCCAATTGATAGTAAATAGATTCTTTCTGATTAGTTTATAAATTAAATAGCCTAGTCAGGGTGAAAAATTCTTTGTTTTAAGGATTTTCACGCTCGCACAAACGCTGTCACCAAGGCCTGGTCACCTGCTTGGCGGCTGCAATGACCGTGCAGCTTGTCGTTGAAAACGGCGCCTTCTGGCAGCAGATCGGCAGAGAAAAAATGTTGGCCTGCTTTGAACACGCGGGTGCTGCCGTCTTGTAAACCGATTTCCATTTGCCCTTGCAAAATGAACACCCATTGCGGACTGGTGGTGACGTGAAAACTGCTTTGAAAGCCGATCGGGCTGTGGCGCAGTTGAAGGCCTTGTACGGGCAGCAGTTCGCTCAGTCGGGACTGTTCAGTTCCATGATCCAGAGGAATGCTTTCCTCGCGAAAACGGGCGCGCCCGTCGGTGTCAGTGAATAAAACTGTGCGTGTGAATGTTTGCATGCACGCATCATAAAGAAGGCAGTCGATACAATCGCGGCTTCTTCAACAGCCTCTGGATCTAAACCATGACCCGCTGCACAAGCCACAAGGCTTTGCCATGAGCCGCAAAGTCTTCATCAAAACCTTCGGCTGCCAAATGAACGAGTACGACTCGGACAAGATGGCAGATGTACTGGGTGCGGCCCAGGGCTACGAACAAACCACCGACATTGACCAAGCCGATCTGGTGGTTTTTAACACCTGTTCAGTGCGCGAAAAAGCCCAGGAGAAAGTGTTCTCCGATTTAGGACGCGTGCGGCACTTGAAGAAAAAAGGCGTGCAAATTGCAGTAGGCGGTTGCGTCGCCAGCCAAGAAGGCGCAGCCATCATCGCGCGCGCGCCGTTTGTGGATGTGGTGTTCGGCCCGCAGACCTTGCACCGCTTGCCCGAGTTGTTGAACCAACGCAAAGCTTTGAATAAGCCGCAGGTGGACATCAGCTTTCCCGAAATAGAAAAGTTTGACCATTTGCCGCCTGCGCGTGTTGATGGTGCGTCTGCGTTTGTGTCCATCATGGAAGGCTGCTCCAAATATTGCAGCTACTGCGTGGTGCCCTACACGCGCGGTGAAGAAATCAACCGTCCGCTCGACGATGTGTTGACCGAGGTCGCCGGTTTGTGCGCCCAGGGTGTGAAAGAAATCACGCTGCTCGGCCAAAACGTGAATGCCTACAGAGGCAGCATGGGCGGCACGTCAGAGATCGCAGACTTTGCACTGTTGATTGAATACATCGCCGAGATTCCCGGTGTTGAGCGCATCCGCTACACCACCAGCCATCCAAATGAATTCACGCAGCGCTTGGTCGATGTATATGCCAAAGTGCCGCAACTCGTCAGCCATTTGCATTTGCCGGTGCAACATGGCAGCGACCGCATACTCATGGCCATGAAGCGCGGTTACACCGCCATGGAATACAAAAGCACAATTCGCAAACTGCGTGCAGTGCGCTCTGATATTTCAATGAGTTCGGATTTCATCGTCGGGTTTCCCGGCGAAACCGAAGAAGACTTTGACAAACTGATGAAGCTGATCACCGACATCGGTTTTGACGC
>CAMBSK010000040.1 GCA_945870575.1 Bordetella parapertussis
TATGTCTTGGCCATGAAAGAGCTTGGATTTTGTCTTTTGATGAAACCAGCTCAAGCATAAAAGGGATATCTACAGATCCTAATGAATATATTCCTGTCTCAGGACCCTTGGAATTATTTTCGAATTTACCTCAAGAATGGGAGTTCTTCAGATGTAATAGACGCACCGTTGAAAACTTAGCAATATTTCCCGGTATTGAAGTTCAATGGTTCTGGTCAACCATCTGGAAAAACCGCGACCTGTATATCCAATCTGCACTTGCTTCATTGCTGACCAATTTCTTTGCATTAGGAACATCACTTTTCTCGATGATTGTTTATAACCGCATTATTCCGTCAAATGCCCTGGAGTCATTGACAGTTTTAGTCAGCGGTATGTTATTGCTGATGGTAGTGGATTATGCAATTCGCAGTATCAGAAATCATTTTTTGAGTGCTGCAGGTATTGATTCTGACTTGGCTTTGGCAGACCGCTTATTCACACAAGTGATGGATTTGCAATTTAAATCCCGCAAAGGATCTGTGGGCGCATTGGCGAATACTTTAAAAGAGTTTGAACATATTCGTGAATTTTTTGCGTCGGCCACTCTGGTGGCCTTGATTGATTTGCCGTTTGCTTTTATTTTTCTGCTAGCTATTATTTTGGTTGGAAATTGGATGGCACTACCTGTCGTCATTGGTATTTTTTGTGTGATAGCTGTTACTTTATATATTCAGCCACGAATGAAAGCATTGGCAAAGAGCAGTTTTGACGATGGTCAGAGCAAACATTCAGTTTTGGTTGAATCTTTAACGGGGCTTGAAACCATTAAATTACTGGGTGCCGGTGGTTTTATGCGCCGTCGTTTACGGGTTGTGCTTGAAAGACAGGCCGACGTTTCTGAGCAAACTAAAGATAATACGCATTTTTCAAGTAACTTTTCACAATCCATCCAGCAATTGGTGCAGATGGCCGTGGTAGCTGTCGGTGCGTACCTTGTGAGTGACGGTCATATCGCCTACGGCGCAATCATCGCTTCCACGATGCTATCTGGCAAAGCATTGGCTCCTTTTGCCCAAGTTTCACAACTGATGGTGAGATTGAATCAAATCAATGTGAGTTATGAAGCTCTGAACGAATTGATGAAGCAACCCAAAGAGCATCCTGAAGATAAATTTTTCTTGCCAAGAGAAAGATTCAAGGGAAGCATTGAGTTTGTGAATGTCACGTTCACTTACCCCGGTCAACAATCACCTGTATTGCATGATGTGTCATTCAAGATAAACGCAGGTGAACGTGTCGCCATGTTGGGGCATGTGGGTTCGGGTAAAACAACGATCAGTCGATTGATTGCTGGTTTATACGAGGCAGACTCAGGCAATATATTGATAGATGGTATTGATGTAAGACAAATTGCTCCTTCAAATCTTAGAGAAAACATTGGGTTTTCTATGCAAGATGTGTGGTTAATGTCCGCAACAGTAGAGCAAAACATCACTTTAGGTGCTATTGATACCCGTCCTGAGGACATATTGTGGGCAGGTGCTATAGCTGGGGTTTCTGACTTTGTTGACAAGCATCCTGATGGTTATAAATTGGTTTTAAAAGAGCGTGGTGAATCCCTCTCAGGTGGACAGCGACAGACAATCTCACTTGCGCGTGCGCTTGTTAGAAAACCCGCCATGGTCATACTTGATGAGCCCACCAGTTCAATGGACGCCCGTTCCGAGCAAGTTTTTGTAAGTCGGTTTAAAAACTCAGGCTTACCATCAACTTTGGTTGTTATTACTCACCGAACTTCTTTACTTACTTTGGTTGACCGGGTGGTGATACTCGAGAATGGCAAAGTGGCTGGTATGGGAACAACTGAACAATTTATGAAGGCGCAAACTGATCGAGAAGTTGCTGCTGAAATTGTTCGCAATGCTGCCAATGCTCCAATGCGCCAAGCAGCAACGCTTAATAAAAATACGGCTACCAAGTTAGAGGCATAAATGTATAAAGTTATACGTTCCCTGCTTTTCGTCCGGATGCTTTTTTCAAGCGCTAGTGTGACTAAATCTAACTTATCAAGTAAGTTTTTGTTTTATATTTTTGTCACAATCGTTTTTTTTGTGGGCTGGGCAATATTTTCTGATTTTGATCAAGTCATATCCTCTGAGGCGAAAATTATTCCATTTAGCAAGTTGCAGACAGTGCAGCATTTTGAAGGTGGAATCATTAACGGGATACATGTCCGCGCAGGTCAAAAAGTGGATGTAGGTTCAAAACTTCTGTCACTCAGTCCTATAGAAGCAGACAGCGGTTACCAATCCAAAAAATATGACTACATGCAGGCCCTCGCAAGAATTCAAAGGCTTGAGGCCGAATACAACAATGCACGTCCATTATTTGGCCCAGAATTAATTAACTTTTCCCCTTCATTGATTCAAAATGAAAATTTGTTAATTACTGCTCGTTTTGCAAAAAATCAGGCGAGTTTAGACTCATTTGAGTCACAAAAACGCCAAAAAGCTAGCGAATTAATCGGTGCCAGACAGACTTTAAAGTTGGTTCGTGAGGAATATGAAGTTGTTAAAAAATTGGTTGAGCGTGGTTTGGAGCCTAAACTTGAATCAGTGCGAGCTGAGAAATCTTATGCCGAGACAGTCGCAAAGGTTGATTCTATTATTGGAGCGATTGATGAGATCAATGACCGAAAAAATGGTGCCATTCAAGAGCAGAAGTCTGAAATATTGAATGAACTTGCCAAGGCTAAATCTGAATTTTCTCAGCTTCAACAGGCCATGCATGTTGCTGCTGATAAAGCTGACCGTAACATCGTAAAAAGTCCTATTTCTGGCGTGATAAATCGTGTGCTTGTATCGACAGTAGGTGGCGTTTTAAAAGCTGGTGAACCTGCTATTGAGATAGTGCCTTCTGACGCAAAGCTGGTCTTTGAAGCCAAGGTCAAACCTAACGATATCGGCTTTATTTCAGTAGGTCAAAAAGCATCAATTAAATTGAGTACTTATGATTTCTCTATGTTCGGTAGTTTGAGTGGCGTGGTTGTTGTGGTCGGCTCAGACTCAGTTCCTAGTACTGACGAAAAAGCAGAAAGTAACTACATTATTAGAGTTGAATTAACTGAATCTAATAAAACTTCAACTGGCAAAAGCCTAGAATTAATACCGGGCATGACTGCACAAATTGATATTTTAACAGGTAAAAGGTCAGTCATGTCTTACCTTTCATCGCCTTTGACCAAGACTTTAACTACTGCATTTACTGAAAAATAAAAAATGATTTTTTCAATCCAACCAATCTTAAAAGAATTTAAATTTAAATTTTTTGTTTATATTCTTATATTTTTTTGTTTTTTTAATAATACTCTAATTGCTCAAGATAAAGAAATAGTTTGTAAAGGTACTGACACCAGCAAATGGACCAAATGCAAAGGTTCATCTTCATCCAAAAATGGAACCCAATATTCTGGGGATTGGTTAGATGGAAAATTGAATGGATATGGTTCATTCATATACAGAAATGGAGATAAATACCAAGGCAAATTCAAAGACAGTGAACGAAACGGTACTGGTATTTACTATTTTTTAAAAGACGATAAATTTAAAGGCCATCGATTTGAAGGCAACTATTTAAATGACAAGAAGTCAGGTGTAGGTAAATACATTCGGTCAAATGGTAGTTATTTTATCGGGGATTGGTCTGTAGATAAGATTAGCGGCATAAGTTTTCACTATAAAGAAAACGGCTTATATGAAAAAACTGTTATTTACAAAGATAATGTGTTTGTTAGCTCTAATTTAAATCGACCTCCTGAGACAGTGACAATAGAAAACTATAAATTTTATAAGGACTATAAGTCAAAGAATTCTGAAAATATGAATACAACTGACCCATTAAATAATTCAATTCCTGCAAAATCTAATGGTGCAGTTGATATTCCGAACCTTTTTGAAAAGAAGTGATTAGAAATCTCTCTTTACCAACGTCTCAGCGTTGTTGACCTGCACCTTCTATCAGCTTGTAGACGATGTAAGACGACTTCAGCTACTGTTTTGAACTTCTTGCTGATGACGGGGCGACCAGCCTAATTAGCTCAGGCTTGACTACGATTGTTTCGTTGCCGGGTGTGCGCATGAATACACTTACATATCAAATTACGAGGAGTACTTGCTCCGCCACCCGCTGACCAATATGCGCCAGCGCTTCTTCCACTTGGTCGATCAATATCAAACACAAATCGCCGGGGTTGAGCTTAGCCAGCGCATGGTCAATGGCAATGAACTCGCCTTGTATTTCCACGATGTCGCTTGTCAGCTTTGCATCCTTCAAACCCTGGCGCAGCAAGGCGATGACTTCGCCGTCGGCGCGGCCGCGTTGGCAAGCGTCTTCAAACAACACCACACGCTCAAACGCATCGCCGATAAGCCGGGTTTGCTCGCGAATGTCTTCATCGCGCCGGTCACCGGCACCGCTGATGACGACGCTGCGGTGTTTGGCAGGCAAGTTGGTGACGGCCTGCACCAGCGCTTTGATCGCGTCCGGGTTGTGGCCGTAATCGGCAATGATGGTGGCGCCTTTGTAGCTGAACATGTTGAAACGACCCGGTACACCTTGTGCGTCGCTGACAAAGGTGGACAAGCCTTGGCAGATGGACGCCCATGACAGATTGACCGCCCATGCCGCGCCAATGGATGCCATGGCGTTTTCCACTTGGAAACCGATGGCACCGTTTTGTGTCAAGGGCACTTCTTTCAAAGAGACTCGCACCTGATGAGCGCCTTCCTGCGCCACGATGTGACCGTCTTGTACATACAGCACTCGCTTGCCTTGGGCGCGGTGCGTGGCCAGCACCGGATGGTGCGGATCCACCGCAAAAAACGTGACTTGTCCAGGGCAATTCGGTGCCATCGCAGCGACCATGCGGTCGGTGGCATTGAGCACGGCCATGCCGTTGGGTGCGACGTTTTGCACGATGACGCGTTTGAGCACGGCCAGGTCTTCCACCGTGCTGATGTAGTTCAAGCCCAGGTGATCACCTGCGCCTATGTTGGTCACCACGGCTACCTGGCAGCGGTCAAACGCCAGCCCTTCGCGCAACATACCGCCGCGCGCGGTCTCCAGCACTGCCGCGTCCACGTCAGGGTGCATGAGTACGCTGCGAGCGCTGCGCGGGCCGCTGCAGTCGCCGGTATCGAGTTGTAAGCCGTTGACAAACACGCCATCGGTGTTGGTCATGCCGGTGCGCAAACCGCTGGTGCGCAACAGGTGCGCGCACAGTCGAACCGTGGTGGTTTTGCCGTTGGTGCCGGTGACTGCAATCAGCGGAATACGACCATCGTGTCCATTGGAGAACATGGTGTCCATGATGGCGCTGCCGACATCGCGGCCCTTGCCGAACGAGGGCTGCAAATGCATGCGCAAGCCTGGTGCGGCGTTCACCTCGACGATGCCGCCGTTTTGTTCTTCCAAAGGTTTGAGCACAGACTCGCAGACCACGTCGACGCCGCACACATCCAGGCCGACCATTTGTGCGGCCATGACCGCGCGCGCAGCGACTTCCGGGTGAACATCGTCAGTCACGTCGGTGGCAGTGCCGCCGGTGGATAAATTGGCGTTGTTGCGCAGCACCACGCGCGCGCCTTTGGTAGGCACGCTGTCGGCGTCAAAACCTTGTTCTTTCAAGCGCGCCAAGGCAATGTCGTCAAAGCGGATTTTGGTCAGAGAAGTGGCATGGCCATCGCCGCGACGCGGGTCGGCATTGACCTTTTCAACCAGTTGACGCACTGAAGATTTACCGTCGCCCACCACCAAAGGCGGCTCACGACGAGCTGCTGCGACCATGCGGTCGCCGACTATCAGCAAGCGGTAATCGCTGCCCGGTAAAAAACTCTCGACCATGATGTCGTCGCGGTATTCGAGGGCGCTTTTGTACGCCTGCATGACTTCTTCACGGGTGCGTATATTGACCACCACACCCTTGCCCTGGTTGCCGTCGCGTGGCTTGACCACCACTGGCAAACCAATGTCTTGTGCTGCGGCCCAGGCGTCATCTGCGCTGCTGACAGGACGACCACGCGGCACCGGCACACCGGCGGCCAGCAATAATTTTTTACTCAACTCTTTGTCTTGTGCAATAGACTCGGCGATAGCACTGCTGGTGTCGGTTTCTGCGGCTTGTATGCGCCGCTGTTTGCTGCCCCAACCGAATTGCACCAGGCTGGCGTCTGACAAACGGCGATAAGGAACGCCGCGCGCCAAGCCGGCGTCGACGATGGCGCCGGTCGATGGGCCCAAGCGTATATCTTCATCCAGCTCTTGCAATTCATGCAAAGCCAGATCGACATCAAATGGCGTGGCATCGAAAGCCGCCAAACAGAGTTGCTCGCCGAGTTGCATGGCGAGCTTGCCGACTTGCTCTACCGAATACTCGACCACCACTTGAGACAAACCCTCTTCAGGCGTGGCTGTGGTGCGGCTGAAAGTGACCGGGCAGCCGGCTTGAATTTGTAAATGCAGCACCACGGCTTCCAAGGCGTGCGCCATGCTCAGGCTCGCGTCGCGTTCGCCGGGTTGCAAGCGGCCTAAGCCCGGGAACAAATGGCGCAGGCGTTTTTCGAATGCTTGCTGGTCGGCGCTGAGGTCGCTTTCCAGACCGGGTGAGCAGCGCACCATGGCTTCGATGGCGGTATGGCGGGTCCACAGGTTGGGACCGCGCAAGGCGCGAATGCGGGAGACTTCCATCAGGCTTTCATCCTTGCTAAATCTACATTGGCAATCGCAGACGGTTGCCCGTAATTTTTCAGACCCGCGCGTATCAAGTCGGGTGTCATGTCCAGCGCCCAGGCGACAGCCACAGAAGCGAGCAGGTTGGGCAGGCTGAGCGTGCTGTCGCTCAGGTGTTTGGCAATCGCCGGGAAATCCAGTTGCAGCAAACTGTGTTCATACGTGCCGCGCGACATCATCACCTGGCCTTTAGAGAAATACACGGCGCGCCCCTGTTTCTTCAGATGCTGTTGCACGCAGTCGTTGTGTTCATCAGCGGCGTAGTAAATGACTTCGCCGTCGCACAGGTCTGCCAATTCAACCACGGCTTCGTCTTCGGCATTCAGCACCGCTGCGCCCTCGGGCAGCACCAGGTCAATCTGGGTGCGCACCACACTACGCACTTGCTCGGGCGTGAGTATGTCGTGGTCTTGCAAGCCGCTGTGGTCCGGCATGTCGGTGAGTACGCCGACATGACAACGATCGTAGGGCAGGCCTTCGTCCAGCACTTGAAGGGGCGTGTTTTCAAACACCGCTGCGTCTAAAGCACGGTTGATCAGCAAACGCTGACTGGCTTCAAACACACGCGCGTCTTTGGGATCGACCAGGCGCTGGTCCATGAACAACCCGCGTGCTGACGCAAGTCCAGTGCGTCGACCCGATAAATGAATCAGCCAGTTGACCAGGTGCGCCAACTCGGTGGTGCGGCTGCGACCCATGATGCCGACCACAGGAATGCGTGTGGCTTGTTGCGGCTCAAACAAATGCGAGACGATGGCTTGGCCCACAGGACGCGGCTGGCCGATGGCGGGCTTTAAATGCATGAGCAAACCGGGTCCTGCATTCACCTCGACGATGGCACCGCCTTGCGCCAGCAAAGGCTTGCTGATGTCTTGCGCGACCAGATCGATACCGGCGATGTCCAAGCCCACCACACGCGCTGCCAACACCACCACGGCAGCGACTTCGGGGTGAACCAAATCGGTCACGTCTATGCCCATGTTGCCGGTGCGCTGCACCACAGCCACGCGGTCTTTCGCGGGAATGCTGTCAGCCGTCAAGCCTTGGCGTTGCAATTCCAGCACCGCGGTCGGCAGGTCTTTCAAGCGTATGGTGTCCAGCGGAAAGTCTTCCTCTTCGCCACGGCGCGGGTCGGAGTTGATTTGCAATTCAATCAGTTCGGCCACGGTGTGCACACCGTCGCCCGTGATGCGCGCGGTTTCGCCGCGTGAGGCCGCCACGACTTGGTTGCCGACCACCAGCAAGCGGTGTTCATCACCCGCAATAAAGCGCTCGACCATGACATCGGTGCCCTCGCGTTGCGCCACCAAAAACGCAGCTTCTATGTCTTCGCGCTTGCGTAAATCCAGCGCCACACCACGACCGTGGTTGGCGTCAGTGGGTTTGACCACGACTGGCAAGCCTATGTCTTGGGCCACGTTCCACGCTTCTTCAGGGGAATTGACGACTTCGCCCGAGGGAATGGGGACGCCGCATTGGGTGAGCAAAATTTTTGTCAGGTCTTTGTCGCTGGAAATACTTTCGGCGATAGCACTGGTACGGTCGGTTTCAGCCGTCCAGATGCGGCGTTGCAAAGAGCCGTAACCCAATTGCACCAAATTGCCCGAGGTGAGACGAATGGAAGGAATACGGTGTTCGGTGGCAGCATCCACGATGCAAGCGGTGCTCGGACCCAGGCACAAGCGGTCGACCATGGCTTTGAGCCGAGTGACCGTGGCCTTGAGATCGAATGAGGTGTTGTTGATGGCTGCCATCACCAGGTCACGCGCAGCGACCAGACTTTCACGTCCGACTTCTTCTTGCCGCGTGCGGATCACCACTTTGTAAACACCGCGCTGGCTGGTTTCGCGCGCTTTGCCGAAGCCCACTTGCATACCGGCCAGGGTTTGCAATTCGATAGCCACATGCTCCATGATGTGGCCGCACCAAGTGCCGTCCTTGAGGCGCAGCAAAAAACCGCCGCGCTCGCCAACACCGCAGCGGTGTTCAACCATGCCGGGCAACCAATCGTTTAGGCGATCGACAAAGCCGGGCAGTTTGTGGGAGGGATGGTCTTCAAGAATACCGAGATCAACCCAGGCTTCGATGACCGGACGGTAGGTCCACACATTCGGTCCGCGCAAATAACGCATGCGCAAAATAGCGATGTCAGGAAAGGTCATAAAGTAAATGCTGAGGTATGACTGCGAAGGGGTCGCGAAGGGCAGAGGGTTAGAATTGATTCACTGTAGGTCATAGTTATAAGAATGCATATTTCCTCTCAAGTTGCGCCAGTGCTGCTGGATGTGCCAGCCATGTGGCGGGAGGATCTACAGCTTCAGTTGTCATCAGAAGAAAACGTTTCAGCCTGGCTGGAGGTTGACCTCAATACCCGATTGTATTTCGCGCGTGGCCTGCTGGTTTTGACGCACCACCGCCTTATTTGGTGCTCGCCCGACAACGAAAATACCTGGCACAGCTTGGATATTCAGCCCGGTTGGCGGCTTGAACTGAGCGACCACGCCGGTGTCGGGCATTTGCGCCTGCGAGACAACTCGCTGCAACTCGCCGACTGGCGCTTTACCCTGGGGCGCAACCTGCAAGCGGCAGCTTTGCTGACGCGTTTCGATAAACAGCAAGCCGGTCAAGGCAATGCCCCCGGTCAGACCTGGTGCCCAGTGTGTCACGCGCCCTTGAAGGATGCAGACGACACCTGTCGCAGTTGTGACCTGGTGCAAGACGAAGCGCCCGCCTCCACTTGGAGCTTGTTTCGCTTGTGGCGTTTCGCCAAGCCTTACCAAGGCCAGTTGTTGCTCGGCTTTTGTTTGACCTTGGCCTCCACGGCGGCCACGCTGGTGCCGCCTTACTTGACCATGCCTTTGATGGACGATGTACTGATACCGTTTCAAAACGGTCAGCAGATCGATCATTCATTGGTGGGGAAGTATTTAGGCGGATTGTTAGCAGCAGCATTGTTCGCCTGGGGTTTGGGTTGGTTCAAAACCTATGTGCTGGCATTGGCCTCAGAACGCATAGGCGCCGACTTGCGCTCTACCGCTTACGAACATTTGTTGAAACTCTCGTTGGAATATTTCGGCGGACGCCGCACCGGCGATTTGATGACCCGCATTGGCAGCGAGACCGACCGCTTGTGCGTGTTTTTGTCTTTGCATTTGCTCGACTTCGCCACCGATGTGTTGATGATTTTGATGACCGCCATCATTTTGTTCAGCATAGACCCGTGGCTGGCCGCTGCCACGCTGCTGCCGCTGCCGTTCATTGCGTGGTTGATACACATCGTGCGCGACCGCTTGCGCACCGGGTTCGAGAAGATTGACCGGGTCTGGTCAGAACTCACCAACGTACTGGCCGACACCATTCCCGGCATTCGCGTGGTCAAAGCGTTTGCCCAAGAAAACCGCGAAGCGCGGCGTTTTCAAGAAGCGAACAAACACAATTTGGCGGTGAACGACCGCATCAATTTTTTATGGTCGCTGTTCTCGCCCACGGTCACGCTGGTCACAGAAATTGGTTTGCTGGTGGTCTGGGCTTTCGGTATCTGGCAAGTGGCGCACCATCAGGTCACGGTTGGTGTGTTGACCGCGTTTCTCGCTTACAGCACACGTTTTTATGCCAGGCTGGATGCGATGAGCCGCATCGTCTCGCACACGCAAAAAGCCGCAGCGGGTACCAAACGTATTTTTGAAATTCTGGACCATGTCTCCAGCGTACCCGAGCCTGTCAACCCGGTCGCTTTGAACGAAGTGGTTGGCCGCATACAAATCACTGACGCAGGTTTTCGCTACGGCAACCGGGCCGTCATCAAAGGTTTGACGCTGGACATCGCGCCCGGCGAAATGATCGGTTTGGTCGGCCAAAGCGGCTCCGGCAAAAGCACCATGGTCAATTTGATCTGCCGTTTTTACGATCTGAGCGAAGGCGCGATACGCATAGACGGCATCGATATCCGCGATGTGCGCATCGCCGATTACCGTCGCCATATCGGTCTGGTGTTGCAAGAACCGTTTTTGTTTTTCGGCACCATCGCCGACAACATCGCTTACGGCAAACCGGGCGCGACCCGCGCCGAAATTGTCTCTGCCGCACGCGCTGCGCATGCGCACGAATTCATTTTGCGGCTGCCGCAAGGCTACGACTCGCTGGTCGGTGAACGCGGCCAAGGCCTGTCTGGCGGCGAGCGTCAGCGCATCTCGATTGCGCGCGCTTTGTTGATTGATCCGCGCATCCTCATCATGGACGAGGCCACCTCGTCTGTGGACACCGAGACTGAGCAGGAAATTCAAAAAGCACTGGATAACTTGGTGCGCGGACGCACGACGATTGCGATTGCGCACCGCTTGTCCACCTTGCGCCGCGCCGACCGTCTGGTGGTGATGGAGCACGGGCAACTCGTCGAGCAAGGCCAGCATGACGAATTGCTGGCGCGCCAAGGCGCTTACTGGCGTTTGTACGAAGCGCAAGCCAGACAAAAAGAAGCCGAAGAAACCGGCTTGACTTTGGGTGTTAACAGAGAGGAGCGGGTATGACTAATGCCGCATTCGAACTCACCCTGGACGCAGACGGTCTTTGGCAACTGCAACTCAACAACGAACTGCACCATGGCGTGGTGGTAGTGCGGGCGTTTCCCATCGGTGCGCCGGATGAAGCAGTTTCTATTTTGAGTGCCGAAGGCCATGAACTGTTGTGGCTGCCTCATCCTTTGCAATTACCTCAAGTACAACAGCAAGCTGTGATGAAGGCCTTGCAAGCACGCGAATTTATGCCTGAAATTGAACGGGTGGATACGGTCAGCAGCTTCATCACGCCATCAACCTGGTCGGTGCAAACCAACAGAGGTCTGACGCAGTTTGTGTTGCGCGGCGAGGAAGACATACGCCGTATCAGCGGTAAAACTTTGATCGTCGCTGACGAACACGGCGTGCAATTTTTGATCCGCGATTTGCCAACGCTCGACAGACACAGCCGCAAATTGCTCGATAGGTTTTTGTAAATCCTGGTTTTCTTATTTCGCAGGTGCTGTCTGGCATTCACCTGCGATGTTGTCGCCACGTTGCCAGCAAGGAGATGAGGCGGCGCGGTCGATGGAAGGTATCCCTTCCATGTCTATCTTGACCGGCAGTGTTTCGAACCGTGTGACGCCGCGTTTGTCTAAATACATTTTCAGCACCCAACCCTTACGCTGAAACGCATTGTCAGTTTCCTTCATCACAAAGTTACCCACGCTGTAAACAATGGGTTTGCCTTTGTAAACAGACACATCTTGGGTGACATGCGGGTGGCCGCCGATGACTGCATCTGCACCGGCGTCAATCATCAGTTTGGCGAGTTGGCGTTGTCTGGGGTTGGCTGTTCTTTCGTTTTCCCAGCCCCAATGCATGATGGGAATGACCAGATCCGCACGGTGGATACGACGCGCAGTTTGAATATCTTCCATCACTTGTTGGTCTTCGCTCCAGGCCACGCCGGGTATGTCAAAACCCGCTTCAAAACTGCGCGGATGAAATTCGTTATAGCTCAGCACTGCAATGCGTAATCCGTTGCGCGTGAATACAAGCGGTGTGTGGGCATCTTTCAAATTCATGCCACCGCCGACCTGCGCAAGCCCGGCTTCCTTCAATAAGGACAGCATTTGCGCAAATGCATCAGGTCCGAAATCGCCGCTGTGGTTGTTCGCTAATGTCACTGCGTCAAAATGTTTTTGCAGCACCGGAATGACACGCGGATGCGCCTGAAAGGTATACATCTTGTCATTTGCTTGCCCGCGTGTTGAAACCACACATTCCAGATTTGTGATGCGTATGTCAGCCCCAGCAAAATAGTCAGAGAAATCTGAAAACGGATCACCGCCTTGTTCAATGATTTTTCCCGCTGTGTCGTCAAGCACAGTGTCTCCGGCAAACACCAAGCTGACCTCTTTGGCTGCATAGGCTGAAATACTCAAACCCAGCCAAAGGCATACCGCCATGCATAGTTTGGTGCTGAGCGCGAGCTTCACGGTTTGACACCTTGCAGTTCGCAGCGGTAAATCAGTTCTCTCTCAATTGGGCCGCCGTAAATATGCTGCTCACCTGTGAGCAAGTAAGGGCGTGTGCTTGGCTTGAATGGAGGAAAGTATTTGGCTTGCTGTAGCAGCACGGGACGCGGTTCCTGCTGCAAGTAGGTATAGATCAGCACGTGGTTCAATTTACCTTTGGGCGCTGACATCACCACTTTGAATAAAAAACGCCCGGCGATGTCAACCGGCTTGACTTCATAAACATCTGCCACCGGCGTGGTTTCAATGACCTGGGTTGTGCCTGCGTAGGTGACTTCACAGCGTAAAAGTGGTGCAGCGTGTGCAGCGACGCCTGCAAACAAAAAAACCGCCACGCAGGATTGAGCGATGCTGAATCTGAATGTACGGTTTTGTCGCATGAGGGCTTGAAACCTGATTTTGTGAAACGGTCAGCTAAACAAATTCTTCAACTTGTCTGCCCAGCCCGCTTCTGAGGGTGAATGTTTGTCGCCGCCTTTTTTCAGCGACTCATCCAATTCGCGCAGCAGCTTGCGCTGATGCTCGGTCAGCTTGACCGGTGTTTCCACCGTGATGTGGCAGTACAAATCGCCAGGGAAGCTCGAGCGCACACCTTTGATGCCTTTGCCGCGCAATCTGAATTGCTTGCCCGTCTGTGTGCCTTCGGGCAAGTCAATGGCCGCTTCGCCGCTGAGTGTGGGCACGCTGATTTCGCCACCCAATGCCGCAGTGGTGAAACTGATGGGCACAGCGCAGTGCAAATCGTCGCCATCGCGCTGAAACACATCGTGTTTTTGTATGCGGATTTCTATGTACAAATCGCCGGGCGGGCCGCCGTTGGTGCCGGGTTCGCCGTTGCCGGTGCTGCGTATGCGCATGCCGTCGTCAATACCCGCCGGGATTTTGATTTCCAGCGTTTTCTGGCGTTTGATTTTTCCTTGTCCATGGCAAGGCGAGCATGGATCGGTGATGACCTTGCCGGTGCCTCTGCAATGCGGGCAGGTTTGTTGCACGCTGAAAAAGCCCTGGCGCATTTGCACCACGCCTTGGCCTTGGCAAGTGCCGCAGGTTTTGGGTGAAGTACCCGCTTTTGCGCCGGTGCCGTGGCAGGTGTCGCATTCGTCAAAAGAAGGAATGCGAATTTCGCTTTCTTTGCCGGCCGCTGCTTCTTCCAGCGTGACTTCCATGGCGTAGCTCAGGTCATTGCCACGAAACACTTGGCGACCGCCACCGCCTTGCTGGCGTCGTGTCTGGCCGAAGATGTCGCCGAAGATGTCGCCAAAGCTATCGCCGAATCCGCCGAATCCCGCTCCACCGCCAGCGCCGGGGCCGCGCATATTCGGGTCGACACCGGCGTGGCCGAACTGGTCGTAGGCTGCGCGTTTTTCGGCATCCGACAGCATTTCATAAGCCTCTTTGGCTTCTTTGAATTTCACCTCGGCGGAAGCGTCACCCTGGTTGCGGTCAGGGTGGAATTTCATCGCCATTTTGCGGTACGACTTTTTGATTTCGTCTTCGCTGGCGGTTTTGGGCACGCCCAAAATTTCGTAAAAATCGCGTTTAGTGGCCATGTCTGTGCTGCTGTAAAAAGCGCCAACGCCGCGCCGGCCTTTTCAGGTCAGAACGCGGCGGGGCAGGGGTTGAATGGTCAGGGCTTTTTGACTTCCTTGACCTCGGCATCGACCACATTGTCGTCTTGCGGTTTGTCTTTGCCTGCATCTGCGGCTGAAGGGCCTGCCGCTGCCGCCTGCTCAGCCTGCATGTTGGCATAAACCATCTCGCCCAATTTTTGCGCGGCGGTCATCAAGGTTTCGGTTTTGGCATCGATCTCGGCTTTGTCTTCGCCTGTCAATGCTTGTTCCACTTCCTTGACAGCGGCATCGATTTTTTCTTTTTCTGCTGCATCGAGTTTGTCGCCATGCTCGGTCAGCGATTTTTTCACGCTGTGCACAGAGGCCTCGGCCTGGTTGCGCGACTGCACAATTTCCAGTTTTTTCTTGTCTTCGGCCGCGTTGAGTTCAGCGTCCTTGACCATTTGCTGGATCTCGGCTTCGCTCAAACCCGAGTTGGCTTTGATGGTGATTTTGTTTTCTTTGCCGGTGGCTTTGTCCTTGGCACCAACGTGCAAAATACCGTTGGCGTCAATGTCAAAACTCACTTCAATTTGCGGCGTGCCGCGCGAGGCAGGCGGAATACCTTCGAGGTTGAACTCGCCCAGCGCCTTGTTGCCGCTGGCCATTTCGCGTTCGCCTTGGTAGACCTTGATGGTCACCGCCGGCTGGTTGTCGTCGGCAGTCGAGAAGGTCTGTGCAAACTTGGTCGGGATGGTGGTGTTCTTGGTGATCATCTTGGTCATCACGCCGCCCAGGGTTTCGATGCCCAATGACAAAGGCGTCACGTCCAACAGCAACACGTCTGTGCGGTCGCCGGACAACACCTGGCCTTGGATGGCAGCGCCAACTGCCACAGCTTCGTCAGGGTTGACATCACGGCGCGGCTCTTTGCCGAAGAATTCTTTGACCTTGTCTTGCACTTTAGGCATGCGGGTCATGCCGCCGACCATGATCACGTCATCAATGTCGCCGACCGACACGCCGGCATCTTTGATGGCGGTGCGGCAAGGAGCGATGGTGCGCTCGATCAAATCGTCCACCAGGCTTTCAAGCTTGGCGCGGTTGAGTTTGATGTTCAGGTGTTTTGGACCGGAAGCGTCAGCCGTCACATACGGCAAGTTGATGTCGGTGCCGGCGGTGGAAGACAGTTCGATCTTGGCTTTTTCTGCGGCCTCTTTCAGGCGTTGCAGGGCCAGCACGTCTTTGGACAAATCGACGCCCGAATCCTTTTTGAACTCGGAAATGATGAAGTCGATGATGCGCTGGTCGAAGTCTTCGCCGCCCAGGAAAGTGTCGCCATTGGTCGACAACACTTCGAATTGTTTTTCGCCGTCGACGTCGGCGATCTCGATGATGGACACGTCAAACGTGCCGCCGCCCAAGTCGTACACGGCGATTTTGCGGTCGCCTTTTTCGGTTTTGTCCAAGCCGAAAGCCAGCGCCGCAGCCGTGGGTTCGTTGATGATGCGCTTGACGTCCAGACCGGCGATGCGACCGGCATCTTTGGTGGCTTGGCGTTGTGCGTCATTGAAGTAAGCAGGCACTGTGATGACGGCCTCGGTGACTTCTTCGCCCAGGTAGTCCTCGGCGGTTTTCTTCATCTTGCGCAACACTTCAGCGCTGATTTGCGGCGGCGCCATTTTCTGGCCGCGCACTTCCACCCAGGCGTCGCCGTTATCGGCTTTGGCAATGGTGTAGGGCATCAAATTGATGTCCTTTTGCACTTCTTTTTCGTCGAACTTGCGACCGATCAAGCGCTTGACCGCGTACAGCGTGTTGCGCGGGTTGGTGACGGCCTGCCGTTTGGCGGATGCGCCGACCAGAATTTCGCCGTCCTCCTGGTACGCAATGATGGACGGCGTGGTGCGCGCGCCTTCGGCGTTTTCAATCACCTTGGTGGTGTTGCCTTCCATGATGGCCACGCATGAATTGGTGGTGCCGAGGTCAATGCCAATGATTCTTCCCATTTTTTTCTCCTGTGCGATTCAGCCCCCTCAGGCAGCTGATTCATTTCCTAAATACGATGTTGAACAGTTGTGGATAAGTCGGTGGATTTCAAGTGCGCCGCGTGTGTGTAAGCCTGTACTACTTAGGCGCGGTCACGGTGACCAGGGCCGGGCGCAGTACCCGGTCGGCGATCAGGTAACCCATTTGCAACACAGTAACCACGGTGTTGGGCTCTTGCTCTGCGGGTACGACTGAGATGGCCTGGTGTTGGTGCGGGTCGAACTTGGCACCGGCCTCGGGGTTGATTTCAATGACTTTGTGGCGCTCGAGCGCGCTTTTGAGCTGGCGCAGCGTGGCCTCGGAGCCTTCGCGCAGCTGTTGGGCGTTGGCGTCGGCGAGGGCCAGACCGGCGGTCAGGCTGTCGGCCACGGGCAGCAGGCTTTCGGCAAAGGCTTCCACAGAGAATTTGCGGGCCTTGGAGATTTCCTCTTCGGCGCGGCGGCGGGCGTTTTCGGCTTCGGCCTTGGCGCGCAAAAACTGGTCGGCCAGGTCTGCGTTGGTGGCTTTGACCTGGGCGAGTTCGGCCAGCGCGTCCATCAAGGGGTCGGCAGGCGGGGTTTCAGGCTGAAAGTGTTCGTCCATGGCGGCGGGCTCGGTTTGCCCCGTCGCTGCTGCGGACGGAGGGGTGTGTTGGGGGTCTGACATAGGAAATATGAGTGCGGATACTGATACAGCCCTGTAATTGGGAGGGTTTTGCGGGATTTCAAGAGGTGGGTGTGGGAAAAAGAAGGCTTGGGGCGGGCTGTCTTTCATGATAATTTAATTTATTTTTATTAAAGATGATATTTCCTTACATCAAGAAAATACCAAGAAAATACCAAGAAAAAACTGCTGTCCTGCTTGTTATCGGTTCTCCTTTGCATCTGGAAAAAGGCCCAGCGATGCGCGCGCTTCGGGGCGAGGCTCGACCATCTCAGCCTCTTGCAGCCACAGGGTGACGGTGTTGTTAGAGATGCCAAGTCGGCGGATAGCTTGTTAAATGGAGACCTTGTCGAGAAGCACAAGTCTGCAAAATTTGCTCAAAGCTCCTAAGTTGATTTCTCCTCGTCCAATCTTGCTCAAAAAATTAAGCAAGATAGGAGATTGGGGTATCTCAGATTTGGATGCAACTTAACACGCAGGGCCCACGAATACTTTATCGGCCACTTGCTGAAATACAAAAAAGAAAGCCTGCGTGGCCCATAAAAAACCGGCGCATCAAGCGCCGGTCGTGGTTCATTCAATTTGTAACTTTACTTACGAAGCGGTGATGCGCTTTCAGTCTTCCACGCCCAGCAGTTCCACCTCAAACACCAGCGTGGCGTTGCCCGGTATCACGCCGCCAGCGCCGTAAGCGCCGTAACCCAGCTCCGGCGGTATCAGCAAACTGCGCTTGCCGCCGACTTTCATGCCTTGCACGCCTTCGTCCCAGCCTTTGATGACCATGCCCTGGCCCAGGCCGAACTCGAAAGGGTCGTTGCGGTCCAGGCTGGAGTCGAACTTCTC
>CAMBSK010000041.1 GCA_945870575.1 Bordetella parapertussis
ATTGCCTCGTTGCCGAACGCACACATCAGCGGCTTGACTGCAGCGCAAGTCGGCGCCCTGACTTCAACACAATTGCAAGCGCTCACGACCACGCAAATACCTTCTCTGACCAACGCTCAACTCAATGCCATGAGTCTGACGCAAATCCAGTCGCTGAGCACCTCTCAGGTCCCCTACCTCAGCACCACTCAAATTGCCTCGTTGCCGAACGCACACATCAGCGGCTTGACTGAAGCGCAAGTCGGCGCCCTGACTTCAACACAATTGCAAGCGCTCAGTGCCTCGCAACTGTCAGCCATTTCTTTGAGCAAGTTACTAAGTCTGTCGAATTCTCAAATTGGCTACATGACCACTCAACAAATTGCTTCGCTACCTGACTCCTTCATCACTGGTTTGAGTACCTCGCAAATCAGTGCATTGAGCGGCAGTCAGTTGAACGCTTTGACGGCGTCTCAAATAAGCCAATTGAGCCGCACGCAGTTGGCTGCACTGACCAACACACAAATCGCCGGCCTAGATGCCAAACAACTGGTTTTTCTCAGCTCAGAACAACGACAGACCCTCAGCTTTGCTCAATTGAGTGCCATGTCGACTTCAACAAAAAAACAAGTGCTTGGCTTGACATTGGATGATGCCGCAGTAAGTAACAGCCTTACCGGAAATTCAACGGCTGTCAATATACAAAAAATCAATACAGACAGTAATGCAGTTGTGCGTTTTCCGGCTACCGATGCATCAGCCGATTTCAAAACCACCATAACCAATTTCCTGACTGACAAAGACATCAAAGGCATTCAATTTCTGAACGCCGCTCAAATCTCCGTCTTGTCTCCTGTCCAAATAACGGTGGTCAGCCTGAGTCAGATCAAAACCCTGAACAACACGCAACTCGCCAGTCTGCAAAACGACCAACTGCGAGCACTGAACAAAAGCCAGTTAAGTGCCTTGTCACCAAGCCAGTTGAAGGTGCTGACAAACAACCAACTCGCTTCTCTCACCCCAACGCAATGGAGCGCTATCAGCGACACCCAGATGGCGGCGTTGACACCTGATCAAGTGTCCTCGCTCAGCCTGCCGGTTTTCAGCAAACTGCGCGAAAGCCAGTTGCAATCGCTGACCACGCCGCAACTGGTCAGCTTGTCTGTTGATCAGTTCACAGCGCTCAACAAAACCCAACTCGGCTGCTTTACCTGCAACCAGTTAAAAGCTTTGCAACCGCAGCAAATCGCTCAATTGCCGCTGACCGTGTTCAAAGACATGGTCAGGAAAAAAATGGATTGCATGTCAGCGCAGCAAATGGCTTCTCTCTCGCCCGAGCAATTGCAGGTGGTGCTGAAAAACCAGGGCCAGGAGATGAACCGGGACCAGTTGCAGGCGCTCAATCCTCTGCAGTTGAACCAACTACCCGCTGCACAAATTCAAAAATTCAGCCCCGAACAAGTACGTTTGTGGCTGCCGACTCAAATTGCGCAATTACCTGATGCCCAGGTGATGTTGATGTTGAAATTTTTCACGCCGGAACAAATTCAAGCACTCACGCCTGCTCAACTCTCCCGCCTGCAAGTCGAGGATGTGACGCTTTTCAAGCCTATTCAGCTGCAAGCGCTGACCACACCGCAGTTGAACGCACTGCCGCCAGCACTTTTGACCGGCTTCAATAAAAACCAATTGCGCGAATTGCTGCCCGAGCAAGTGAAACAACTGCAGCTTGCGCAATTACAGGCTTTGACGCCCGAACAAATCGTCTGGCTCAATCTGGTGCAACTGAACGCATTGACGCCGCAGCAACTCGCAGCGCTCACACCACAGCAAATCGCAGCGCTCAACCCCAAGCAGCAACAAGCGCTGTTGCCCGAGCAACTGACATTGCTTTCGCCGCAACAATTGCAGGCGTTCAATAACCCTTTGCTGCTGGCCAAACCTAAAACCGCCGCCGACCAGGTGATAGATAAGGATTTCCAGCAACTCGCTGCCGACCAGTTCACTCCCGACAAACTCACACTGCTCACACCTCAACAATTGCGCCTGTTAACCCCTAGGCAGTTGAACGGTTGGAACAAAAATCAATGGGCCAGTTTGCCTGCGTCGCAGTGGCAAAACCTGTCAGTTGAACAACTGGCTGCCATACCGCCGCAGGTATTGCGCACGCTGGACCCGGCCTTGTTGAAAAATTTAAGCAGCAGCCAGTTTGCCGCTTTGAACAACCCGCAATGGCAATCCCTCAGCCCGGCGCAATGGACGGCGGTAGCGCCCACAGCGATCGCGCGCCTGACGCCTGAGCAATTGCGTTTATTGAATCCGGATCAAGCCAATGCGCTTGATAAAGACCAGCTGAACGCCATGTCCGGGCGTCAGTTGCAAGCCTTGTCGCCGCAGCAACTGAGTGCATGGAATCCGGTGCAATTACAAAAACTGCAACCGACACAAGTCAGCGCCCTCAAGCCTGAACAACTGAGCGCACTGAATGAGAATCAGCTCAAAGCCATGCCACCGACCTTGGTCAAAGCATTGCAAGCCGATCAGTTGTCCGCCTTACCGCCTAAACAACTGAATGCTTTCAACCCAGAACAATGGCAGGCTTTGTCTGCGTCGCAATTGGCAGCTCTCACACCGACGCAGATCAGCGGCTTGAAACCGCAGGCCTTGCAGTCTCTTAACGACACGCAAATTGGCAGCCTGAGTCCGGCGCAGTTGCTCATCTTGTCGGCAGACCAGTTCCGCATCTTGAGTCCTTTGCAGTTGAACGCACTGACGCCTTTACTGTTCAACCAATTGCCACCCGGGCATTTACAAGTGCTGGACCGCAACCAGTTCGCCGGTATCACGCCGCAAGCCATCTCCGCTATGGGCGAGCCGCAAATACGCGCGTTAACCATTGTGCAAATGGCCGACCTGAGCGCGCCTCAACTCGCTGCGCTCAGCGGCAACCAGTTGCAAAGCTTGTCGCCCATTCAATTGAATGCCATACCGCCGCGTCAGCTGTGGTCGCTGACCAATGCGCAACTTCAGTCCTTCACGCCCGAGCAGGTGGCGCAACTCGCACCGGCTCAATTGAACAGCTTGCTGCCTTTACTGGAACCCCTACAAATGAGCAACCTCAACCGCAGCCAGTTGGCGGCGCTGGCACCCACTGCACTGCGTCAGGTTCCACCGCCTGTGCAATCGCCTGCCCAGCAACGTCCGGCAGCAGAGCGCCCCCCGGCCAGGCCGCCGCTCAACCCGGCTGAACAAAATGCAGCCAACCTTCCTGCCAACCGTCCTTAACGCTCTCCCATCGATTGACTCAGGGTTTTGGTGATCGGCTTGGTCAGGTAACTGAGCACGGTGCGGTCAAGCGCCTTGATTTCCACCGTCGCCGTCAAGCCGGGGCGCAGCTTGATTTCACCGGCTTTTTCTCCTTTGAATTCCTTGCCGGTGATGGTCACGCGCACCCGGTAATACGACATCGGTCCTTGCTTGGTTTCCTCGGTCAGCACGTCCGGGCTGATGTAGCTGACATGACCGCGCATGGAGCCGTAAATCGATGAATCGTAGGCGTCTAGCTTGACGCTGGTGGGCTGATCAATCTCCACAAAGGCTATGTCAACAGGCGGAATTTTGGCCTCGACCACCAGGTTGTCACCACTGGGCAGCAACTCCATCACGGTTTCACAGGCGCGCACCACGCCACCCAAGGTGTTGACCTTGATATTGTTGACCACCGCGTCCACCGGCGCCACCAGTTCGGTGTGTTCCAGCACTTGGTTGCGGTCTTTCAATTGCTCGGATTGCGTGCTCAAGTCTTCCTGTGCTTTGGTCATTTCGGCTTGTGCGTCCTGGAAATACTTGTTGCGCTTACCGGCCAGCTGTGCCTTGATATCAGCCACACTGCGTTGCAAGCGAAGTAATTCGGCCCGGCTGACGTCGCCCGAGGCTTCGAGTTGGCGGTTGATGCGCAACTCGTCTTCGCTGAGCGAGAGTATGTTTTCAAGTGCAGTGATGTCGTCTTTGAACGCGGTCTGGCGCTTGTTGTACAAATCAGTTTGGTTGCGTATGTAGTCGGTGTAAAACAATAGGCTGCGGTCAAAGTTAAGCGGCTTGCCGTAGACCTCGGCGTGCAAGCGCGCCAGCGTGATGCGCAATGCCGCCACTTTGGCGTTACTGTCAGACACAGCAGCAGCAGCGCGTTCCTTTTGCAAGGTGGCCAGCAACTGACCGGCTTTGACGCTGTCGCCCTCTTTCACATGTACTTGCGTCAGCACGCCGCCGTCAGATGACTGCACCAGTTGCGTACGCTCTTGCGCAATCACTTGCGCTTGGGCGCGGGTGACTTGATCGATTTTTCCGTAGTAGGCCCACACCACCAGCCCGGTCAAGCCTAATATGTAGACCCACAAACTGGAACGGGCACGGTGAGGTGGCGGCAGTGAACGGGTCGCGTCCTGGTTGAAAGCTTGGTTATCGTTACTCATACGGCGGCGAAGTTGGTGTTGCTGGTTGAGGTGGCCGACGCATTGGCGGCTGCGGCGGCTTGGGCATGGCGTTGCTGCAATTCCTGCAACACCGCGTCGCGCGATCCGTCCATGACGATGCTGTTGCCCGAGACCACGATGATGCGGGTCACCAGCGGCAGCACACTGGGTTTGTGGGTGACGATGAGCATGGTCTTACCGGCCTGCGCCTCTTGGGCCAGCACACTCAAGCAACGACGCTCTTGTTCATCGTCCATGCTGGCTGTGGGTTCGTCCAGCAACCACACCGCCGGGTTGCAAAGCACCAGGCGGGTGAATGCCAGCAATTGTTTTTGACCACCGCTCAAACCTTTGCCGCCTTCGGCAATCGGGCGCTCCAAACCCTTGGGGTGGCTGCTGACGAGTTTGTCCATGCCGGTACGTTTCATGGCTTGCAACAAAACATCATCGCCAGGGTCAGGCAAACCGATCAACAGGTTTTCGCGCAGGCTGCCTTGGAACAAACGGTGGTCTTGCTGTAAATAACCAATGTGTTGACTCAGCACTTGTCTGTTGATGTGCGACAAATCCAGATCATCCAGCAACACCCTGCCCTGCTGCGGCACATACATACCGCTGAGCAAGCGCAGCAAGGTAGATTTACCGGCGCCTATCGGTCCGAGGATAGCGATGCGCTCATGCGGGCGTATATCGAGCTTGGGCAACACCAGCGCGGGCGGGTTGTCGGCATACGCAAACTTCACATCCTGCAAGCTGAAATGGCCTTCAATGGCGCCGGGCGCCAGCGGACTGGCGACACCGTGGTGGTCGGTCTTGAGCTGGTAAATGCGCTCCAAGCCTGCCAGCGCAGCTTGGGCATGCGCGTGTTGCACCAGCAATCCGGGTATGGCCATCACCGGCGCCAGTATGCGTCCGCTGAGTATGGAACTGGCTATCAGTGCACCCATGGTCATTTCCCCCTGCATGACCAGCAAAGCGCCGACAGCCACCAGACCGGCATAGCTGACTTGTTGAATCGTCGCCGATAAATAGCCTACGCTGTCAGTGGCGTAGCGCATTTTCAAATCGTTTTGTATGGTGCTGCCGTTGACATTGATCCAGCGGGATAAAAATTTCCAACCGCCAGAACCTGCCTTGATAGTCTCTATGCCCTCGACGGCTTCGACCAGCAAACCGGTTTTCATATTGGACAAAGCCGCGCCTTCGCGCGCCTGCGCCATGATTTTTTTGCGAATAGACAAACCCATGAGCAAGGCGATCACACTGAACACCAAAGGCACTGCCGCCACCCAGGGGCTGGCCACCAGCATGATGACCGCTGCAAACAACAAGGCCATGGGTAAATCTATCAAGGTGAACAAAGTGCTGGCGGTGTAAAAACCGCGCACCTGTTCATACCCTCGCAATTGCGCCGACAAACTGCCTACCGAGGCCGGCATTTGATCCACACGCAGTTGCAACAGGCGCTGAAAAATTTCACGCGATAAACGTTGGTCCAGACCGACGATGACATAGTCCATCAGTTGTGAACGCGCAAATTTCATACCAAGTTCAATCAGTATGCTGATGAACACACCGGCGGCCAGAATGATCAAGGTGTATTCGCTGCGTACCGGTATGACCCTGTCGTACACCTGCATGGAAAACAACGAAGTCGCCAAAGACAAAGCACCTATAAAAGCAGATGCGACACAGGCTTCAATCAAGGCCGTGCGGTGCTGTTTCAGACCGTCGTTCACATGCGCCATGAAACTCTCGGCCTTGGCCGCACCTGCACCTATGGACAAGCCGAAACCCAGTTGCACCGGTTCGGCAATTCGCACCTCTGCCGACTTGCTTTTCAATTGATCGTCGCTGAGCTTGTCCATGCCTGTGGGTGTGACCACTATCCACAGGCCTTGCGGGCTGCGGTCCACCACCACGCCCCAACCGCTCTCGACGGTGTGGCACAACACCGGCAACTGCACACGTTCGGGCAGTTTCAGCCAGCGCGGTTTAGGCAAACCCATGCGCTGGCAGACTTGCGCCAAGGCCTGCACCGGATCGGTGTATTGGTCTAAGGCCGTGCTGGCTGCACTTAGGCGCAGCTGGTCCAAGCTGCCGGCCTGCATTTGTGCCAACCGGTTCATGGCCCATTGAAATTGCGGATGTGTGGCGGTGGCGTTCATAGGTTGTGTCCGGGCTTAATAAGGGTCCTGGCCCATGCGGATTTGCAAGCGGTTCATGGCTGCGACCATGCCTGCCTTGGCATCGGCCAGTGCGTATTCGTTTTGCGCGAGCTCGCGCACAGCATTGAGCAAGTCCAGCCAGGACTTGCGTCCGGCCTGAAACTGCCGCTGGTAAGACTCCAGCACTTTTTCTGAACCCGCCACCGACCGCAGCAAGGCTTGCATGCGCGAGCGGGCGTTGAAGAATTCTTCACGGTCGTTTTCCAGGCTTTGCTGCGTGTCGCGCATCACCGCCTCTACCGCTTGCTCTGAACTGGCAATGCGTGTGTTCATGGCTTGCGCTTCGACCACATTGGCAAAACCTGCGCCCGGTGTGTAACGCAAGCCCAAAAATGCAGTGGTTGAAATGTCCGGGTTGTTGGGCAGCGGATTCAAGGGTTTGTAGACCCTGGCAAACACCTGCGGAAAGGCTTCTGCGTTTTTGGCCAGCAAGCGCTCCTTGACCTGTTTCACTTCATGACGCGCCTTGGCCACCGCCGGGTGTGCAGCGGCAATCTGATACCAGTCGGTGGTGTTGACAGAAAGCGCAAACGACTCGGTTTGCTCCAGCGTATCTGAGTAACTGAGCGAGGCCGCGCGGCGTGCCAGGTCTTCTTCGCCGCTGAATTGCGCCAAGCGCGTGAGCGCCACTTGCAAACCGGTTTTGGCGGTGCTCCATTCCACATCGGTTTGCAGCAAACGTGAATCGACCAACTCCAAGTCGATCACCGGCGACGCCTCGGCTTGTACGCGGCGGCGCATTTGCAATTGGTAATCTTTCAAACGCTTGAGGGTTTTGTCGGCCACTTTCAAACGTTCGCGCGAGGAAATCATGTTTTGCCAAGCGTTGACAATTTGCAAAAACACATCCTGCTGTTGCAAATAGACTTTGATCAGACTGATGTCGGCCAGTACCTTGGACTCGTTGATGCGCGCCGTGTTGCGCCCGGCGTCCCACAAGGTTTGGTCGACCTGCAAAGCCCGGTTTGGATAAGACCGCAGATTGCCAGTTTCAGACTCGACCGTGGCGCTGATCGAAGGCCAACGCAGCCGTTCGCTGGCCGCCACATCCTGGGCTGAAGCCCGCGTTTCGGTGCGGGCCGCTACCAGCATGGGGTAAGTGTCAGACGCGGCTTGCAGCAGTTGCGCCAGCGTCAAACTGTTGGCTGAAGGTGCCAAGACCTGCGGCAGTCGATAGTCGGTGTTTTTGGCTTGGGCCGGGCTGTCTGCCGTCGCTTGAGAGCTTGAAATGTCTGCCGCTTTGAGTTCGAGATTCGGCACTTTCTGGTTTTGCACCTGGCCCACGGTCAAAGGCTTTAGTTCGCCTGAGGCATTTTGTTGTCGAGTGCCGCTTGGTTCAGCGGAAGAAGCCGGTGCAACTGTCGACGCCGGGGGCGATGCCGCGCCCTGTCCGTTCGTCACAGCAGTTTCAGCTGGAGGCAAATTGACAGCCGCTGACTGAGGCGGTTTTTTCGGCTTTTTCGCCAATGCGACAGACGGACTGAGCAAGCCGTGCAGACACAGCGTGCTAATCAGGCAGGCGAGGTATCGCTGACGGAGAAACATGGCGGGTTTCATCAGGCATTGATACCCGAGGTTTTGTTTATGTATGCCTGCAAAGTCAAAAGATTTTTGATCGCATCCGTATCGGTATTGATGATGCTGTCATAAACGGAGTACAACCTGTTAGTCTGAACTTGGCCTGAAACAGCATTCAACAGGCTCACATCAAGCCCGAGTGACTGGAATTCGGCGATAGTCAATCTGCCTGCTACCAAACTGTCGTAAGTGGTTGTACCTGTCGTGTCTTTACTTTCCAGTTCAATCACTCTGCTGACGATATTGGCTAAATCATTCAATTCTTTGATGCTATTGACCTGATCTTTGGTTTTGCCTCCGATCACATCTGCAAACAAGTCAAAGTTATTGGCAACTTCAAAAGTTTTTCCCTGCACATTGGCTAAAATGCTGACATCTCCATCTCCAAGGACTTTGGTCTTTTGTTCTGAAGACCAGCCGTTACCTAAGCCAACGTTGAACAGATCTTGCAGCTTAAGAGCTTTATCTGGCGCAATATCAGCCGCAACAAAACGGTCCCCGTCTGCATATTTCAAAATTGTGTTGTAGGACAACACCATAGACTTGATCGCCAAATAATCAGCAAACGTATCGTGGTTTGATCCATTGCTTTTGGTTTTGACCGCGTCGTTGTATGAGAGCAAATAATTATTGTCCGAGTCGAACGCATCGCTCAGCTTGCCGCCAGCAGCGCCCAACACCACAGACTTGTAATCCTGAATACTTGGCGCTGGATTGGTACTGTCGTTGTCAGCATAGTCGTTGATACGGTACATGCTGACGATGGCTTGCAACTCCTGCACAGAGTCAATCGGTTCACCTATTTTTGCAGCCGGCGTGTTGGTAAAGTCTGCAAGGTCTATCGCTTTTTTGATACCGGCCAAATTACTGGATGTCACGCCGGTCACCCCCAACAACGAAAACCCGTTGATCCATTCGCTGTCTGAGGTGTAAGTCACATCGGTTTTGGCTTTACCATCGTCACTTGTGCCTTTACCGATAGCCAAAATATTTTCAGCTGCTTTTTCCAGCGCCTGTATTTCCGCGGCCGTATCCAGTGCGGAAACCGACAAGCGGCCTACGGCATCATTTAACAAATGGAGTAGGCTGGTCGAATCAGCTAATGCAGCAGCCTTGCTTGATTGTGTAATCCCAAGTTTGGCGTAATCAGCTGCTTGAGGATCATTTGTGCTGAGATTGAAGTACTTGCCCTGATTATCTGTGTCGGTTGTCGTCGTACTCCCCGCCTCCTTCAACACTTTGTAATAAGCGTCCACCATGTTTTGCAACACGGTCTTGCTCAAAGCCGTGCCGCTGACCTGGTTGTCCAGCGCCGAGTTCAAGGTGGTGGCCAACGCAGAGTCGCTGGACAAACCGAAATTCTTGTAGTCCAGTGCCACACGCGATGCGTCCGCAGTGTCAGTCAGGCTGGCATATGCTTTGACACCGATGTTTGTGTAATCCGCCACGCCGGGCGCTGGCTGTGTTTTGGTGCTAGCGGTGTCGTCGTTGTAGGTACGCATGGCCTGCAAGCTGAACAATGCTTGAAGCTCTTCATAGGTATCCACCGCCTCACCGGTATTTAGCGCATCGGTTTTACCCAAACTGCTTTCCAGGTTAGCCAGGTTGTCTTTGAAATCAGCAGCCAGCTTTGAGGTGATGCCGCTGTTGGCCCCGTTGATCTTCAACCCGAGTTTCTCTAAATCCGCCGCGCTCACACTGGCACCGCTGATAACCGCCGCGACTTTCATCACGTTATCCGCGGCTGCGGCCAGGTCTTTGATGCCAGCCGCTGTATTCACAGACGAACTGGAGAGTTGTCCGAGTGCGCTGTTCATCAGGGCCAAGGCCTTGGTGGTCGTTCCCACAGTCACGCCGACGTTCAAATAATCAGCAGCCGTAGGTGCGCTGTCCGGTGTGGCGTCAGCCGTGCTGCCGTTGGCCTCGGCAATGATCACTGCCCAACTGGTTTTCAAAGCATCTGCCAGCGCCTGTAACTGCGCTTTGCCGGCCACATCCGCCGCCTGTTTGCCGCTGACCACCCGGTTCAGGGCTGTCAACACATTGGCCGCAGTCACGCCATCTACCGTGGGCAAAGTCACTCCGGCGGCCGTGTATTGCGCTGAGGTGGGCTCGGCGGTACCTGTGCCCGCACCGGCATAGCTTTTGATCACAGAGAAGGCATCTGTGTTGTTCGCCGGGGTGGGCGTGCTGGAACCGCCACCACCGGATCCGCCGCCTTTGCCCATGGTGCCCAAGGCCAGCGCACCGCCGCCTATGGCTGCCAAACCCAGGGGACTGTCAAACTTGCCCAGCAAAGCCACCGGGGTTTCGGCCAGCGACACGGCCACCGGGCTGCCCGGGTTCAAGGCTTTGACCGGCTTGTCGCCGGGCACCACTGCCTTGGGCACAAACACCGAGGTGTCGTAAGACATCCATTCGCCGTTCTGGCTGACGCCTTTGACCGCGTTGCCCTCTACTGCAAAGTAGTTTTGTATGACCAAATCCGGCATGTCGCTGTCGCCGCCCGGCAAGGAAACTTGCAAGTCATCGCCCTTGCGCTTGAACTGCAATTTGGCTGGTGAGGTCAAGGTGACAGGATTCACCAACTGGTAAGTGGCCGCCGCGTCCTGAGCCTTGACCACCAGCGCTTGGCCGTTGGCGCCTGCGCCACTGCGCACCTGACGCGCCAAAGTGGTTTGACCGTTTTGTATGACCTTGAGTGAGTATTTTTCTTCCATGGAATACCTGTTTTAGTGAGGTGGCGGCTTAAGAAACCGGGCTTATTTCTCAATCAGCAAAAAATGCTTGTCAAACGTGCGTTTGACCTGCTCGGCGTGCGCTTCCAGCAATTGGTGGAACTTGGGCGTTGGTATCAATTGCTTTGAACGCGCATCGCTTTGTCGGGTGATGGTTTCGATCAAGCCGTCGCGCTCCATTTCGCGCATGCGGCTGCGCAAGGCTTTTTCAGTGAAATGGGCGCCGCCGAACAAATCTTTCAGCGCCTTGGTCAAGGCTTCCTCGGGGTGAAAGGTTTCTTCAGCCATGCGGTAGTACAAATGGCGACCAGTCAGGGTGGAAAGCAAAGGCAGGTTCTCCAGCTCCCACTGGTGCAATTCAGCCAGGCTGCTGACCAGGCCCCATGAGGCAGGTGTGATGGTTTCTGTGTTGTCCATGCGTAAACTCCTTAAAAAAAAGATACTCAATGTGTTAAATATAACTTGATACCTGAACTTAATGTATTATTAATTTTAATTTTTTTGCAATTTTTAGTAATTTTAGTACTGTTAATTTGTGATTTTGTGTATTTAATGCAACGCATCAAGCTCTGATAACCTTGCCACACCATGAAAACCACGCCCGTTCTCCAAATTGCACCGCTGTCCTTCCCCTGGCAGACCATCGACCCGTTTTTGTTTTGCGTGCACCACGTTGACCACTACCCTGCCGGTAACGCACACATGGGCCCGGCGGCCTCGCTGGCCGGGCGGCAAATCGGCAGCGATTTCGCCAACAAAGACGGCTGGAGCATGTACCACGGGCAAACCATCCCCGGCTTTCCGTCGCACCCGCACAGAGGCTTTGAGACGGTGACCATCGTGCGGCAAGGGCATATTGACCACTCGGATTCGCTGGGCGCGACAGCGCGCTTTGGCCCCGGTGATGTGCAATGGCTGACCGCCGGTAAAGGCATCGTGCATTGCGAGATGTTTCCGCTGCGCGACCAGGACAAGCCCAACCCTTGTGAGCTGTTTCAAATCTGGCTGAACCTGCCTGCCCGTCTCAAAATGACTGAACCACACTTCACCATGCTGTGGAATGAGCAGATTCACAAAGTGCAGCACACCGATGAACAAGGCTTGCATACCGATGTGGTGGTGGTTGCTGGCGAGTTGGATCAAGCGCGCGGCCTGCCTCCGCCGCCCGACTCTTGGGCCAGCCAGCCGGACGCCGATCTGGCCATCTTCACCATCCGCATGCAAGCTGGTGCACGTTGGACGCTGCCGCGCGGCTCTCAACCCGACACGCGCCGACAGTTGTATGTGTTTCAAGGAAACGGGGTTCAGATAGGCGGGGAAAAAGTTGCCAACCGGCATGTGGCTGAAGTGAATACGCAAGAGGACTTGCTGATAACCAACGGCGATCAGATAAGCGAATTGCTGATGTTGCAAGCCCGACCCATTGCCGAACCGGTGGCGCAATACGGCCCGTTTGTGATGAACACGCAAGCAGAAATTCACCAGGCGTTTGCCGATTACCGGGAAACCGAATTTGGCGGCTGGCCCTGGGCCTCGAATGATCCTGTGCATCCTCGCGAAGCCGGGCGTTTTGCCAAACACGCTGATGGCCGCGTTGAACATGCGGATACCAATCACGGAGCCACGACATGAACAGAGTTCTTGCACACACAGGCGCACGCTATCCCATCCTGCAAGCGCCCATGGGCTGGATTGCGCGCAGCCAACTCGCGGGCGCGGTGTCGCGCGCGGGTGGCCTGGGCATTATCGAAACCTCGTCCGGCGAGACCGCCAATTGCCAGCGTGAAATACAAACCATGTTGGACAGCGGTCTGCCCTTCGGCGTGAACCTGCCGATACGGTTTTTGAAAGACGAGGCCATGCTGCGCTATGTGTGCAAATCCGGCATACGTTTTGTCACCACCTCGGCCGGCAGCCCAGCCAAGTTCATGGCGTCGCTCAAAGCAGCCGGCATTGTGGTCTACCACGCAGTGCCGACCTTGGACACCGCCATGAAATGCGTGGACGCCGGTGTCGACGGTCTGGTGGTCGAGGGCTCTGAAGGCGGCGGCTTTAAAAATCCAGAAGAAGTGAGCACGCTGGTGCTGCTGCAAGCCATACGCGAAAAAACCGACATACCCATGATTGCCGCCGGTGGGATTGTCGACGGCAGAGGCATGGCCGCGGCGTTCGCGCTGGGCGCAGAAGCCATTCAAATGGGGACACGTTTTGTTGCTAGCGCAGAGAGCCCCGTGCATGCGAATTACAAACAAGCTATTGTGAACGCTGCTGCTACCGGCACCTACATGCTCAATACCAAATCCTCGCCTTGCATACGCGCTTTGAAAGCCGACTTCACCGCTGCCATACACGAAGCCGGTTTGATGGGGCCGAACGCATTCAAAGGCATACAAGAGGTGTATTTCGGCGGCGACATGAACGCCGCACCCGCGCTGGCCGGTCAATCCGCCGGTTTGGTTCACGAGATCAAAACCGTGCAGTCCATCATTGAAGACACGGTGGCCGAGTTCCATGCGATTGCCCGACGCATGGGTGCGTTATCCGTTGGCTTTTAACCGACAACCAGTATGCACATGAACACCGCCACCACTGCTGCAGTCGACGATGGCTTGCCGTCCTTAGCGGCGTCTGATAGCTTGCATTTACGGCGTCGTTCGGATGTCGTCGGTTTGTTGCTGGTCTTGCATGCCTGGCTTGTCATAGCCGCTTGCATGCTGGTGTTCGCACGCTGGCCCAATCCGTTCACCTGGCTGGTTTGCAGCGCGTTGGTAGGCGGGCGTCAACTTGGCTTGAGTATTTTGATGCACGATGCAGCGCACCGCGTATTGATGCACCGGGCGGGTTTGAATGACTTTGCCGGGCATTGGCTTTGCGGCGGCGCGGTGGGCGCGCACATGTATGACTACCGGCCTTACCACCTGAGTCACCACAGACACACGCAGCAGGACGCAGACCCTGACTTGGTGTTGTCAGCGCCGTTTCCTGTCTCAGCGGCCAGTTTGCGACGCAAGGTTCTGCGCGACATGGTCGGCATCACCGGCTTGAAACAACGCTTGGCGCAAATCCAATTTAGCATGGGCGATCAAGGCTCGTGGCTGACCCGCTTGGTGAAATTTGCGCGTCATGAAAAAGCCTTTGTCTTGTGCAATTTGTTGCTGCTAGGCCTGCTCTGGTCTGCAGGTCAACCCATGCTGTATGTATGGCTATGGCTGTTGCCGCTGCTGACTTGGTTTCAACTGTTCAGCCGTATACGCAATATCGCCGAGCACGCTGTCACAGGAGATAGAAACAACCGTTTGCGCAATACCCGCACCACGTTCGCCAATCTGTTTGAACGCGCTTTGGTGGCACCGTATTGGGTGAATTACCATCTGGAACACCATTTATATACCTTTGTGCCTTGCTGGAAACTCCGCCAAGCACACCGTCTGCTGATCGACCAGGGCTTGGGCCCGCAGTTGGAACTCTCACCCGGTTATGCGGCCGTGCTGCGCAAAGCTGTTCACACCCACTGATTTTTTCTTAAAGGTAACTCTATGACTTCCCGCTTGAATCGCCGAACCCTGATCGCCTGCGCTGTGCTGTCGTTTGCCACTTTGGCATTCGCAGACCTGCCTTCTGCCTCGCCTGCCTCGGTCGGTATGTCGGTTGAACGTCTGCAACGCGTCCGCCCTCTGATTCAAAAAGAAATTGACAACAAACAAATGCCAGGTGCGATAGTGATGGTGGCGCGCAAAGGCGCTGTGGTCTTCAGCGACGACATAGGCGTGAAACACGATGCCATCTTTCGCGCATATTCCATGACCAAGCCCATGGTGTCGGTGCTGGCCATGATGATGGTTGAAGAAGGTCAGTTGCAACTGGCAGACCCGGTGTCTAAATTTTTGCCGCCACTGGCCAAACAAACCGTGATGGCCAACGCCATGGAGGCCGGTAACACCGCCACCGTCCCGGCGGTACGCGGCACCACGGTGCACGATTTGCTGCGCCACACCTCGGGCCTGACTTACGCCGAGTTCACGCGCTCGCCTGCCGTGCGTCAGGCGTATATCGATGCCGGTTTGTTCTCGAACGAAGTCGGTGCCAAATGGATCACGCTGACACCCGAGCAGCAAATCGAAGCCTTTGCCAAAGCACCTTTGCAATGGCAACCGGGCAGCACCTGGGAATACAGTTTGTCCACCGACATGCTGGGCCGTGTGCTCGAAGCAGTTGCCAAAAAACCGTTGAGTGTGCTGCTGGAAGAACGCCTGATCAAACCGCTGGGTATGAAAGACACCTCGTTTGTGGTGCCGGCCGACAAGGCGCACCGCATTGCCCAGCCTTTGGCGATTGACCCGCTGACTCAAAAACCGTTTCCGCCCATGCTGGACCTGACCAAAGCACAAGGCAATGACTCGGGCGGCGCAGGACTGGCCACCACAGCGGACGACTATTTGCGCTTTTGCCAGATGCTGCTCAATGGCGGCACGCTGGACGGTAAACGTTACCTGAGCCGCACGACAGTGGCACTGATGACATCGGATCACTTGGGCCCGAAAGTAGCCACGCCGGTGCAACCGGGCGAGCTATTGATGGGTGTGCAAGGCTATACCTTCGGGCTGGGTTTCATGGTGCGTCAAGCCCAGGGCATGGCGAGTGTGCCGGGTTCTGAAGGCGATTACGCATGGGCCGGGGCGGGTGGCACGTTTTTCTGGATTGATCCCAAGGAACAGGTCATTGGTTTGCTGATGGCGCAAACACCTGGACCTCAGCGTCAGTATTACCGCCGTATGGTCAAGCAGTTGATCTATCAAGCCATGGAGTGAGGGTGTTTTTGCGGTTTGATTAAGTCACGCTTTGGCTGATCATCCGGATGGTTTGGCATTTCTGCAGTTCTTTAAAGACATCCTTAGGCCGAACAATTGGAACCTGACCCCAATTAATCAACAATTGGAACCTGACCCCAATTAATCCCAATTAATCCCAATTAATCAGATTGATAGTCCCGCAAGGTCTGAATCACCTCTGGCGACAGCGCAAATCCAGGTCCGTGCTTAGCTGCCAACGCGGCGCAGTTAGCGATGAAGTTATCCAGACCTTCAGAGTAAACAAACTGCAAAGCTCCGCCGGTCCACGCCGGGAAACCGATGGCGAATATCGATCCTATGTTGGCGTCATGGCTGGAGGTCAATACCTTCTCTTGCAAACAGCGCGCCGTCTCCACCGCCTGGCGGTACAGCAAACGCTGCTTGATCGCCTCTTGCGCTTGCAAAGGGTCAGCACTAAACGGTTTTTCGAAATGTGTTTTCAAACCCGGCCACAAATGCTTGGGCCCATCCGCCGGGTAATCGTAATAACCGGCGCCCGCCGCCCTGCCGTTGCGCTTGAACTCTTTCACCATGCGCTCGACCAACAATTCGCCAGTGCTAGCGTTGTAACTGCGCCCTTCTGCCGCGAAGTCTGCGCGGGTTTGGTCCAGCACCAGCACCGACAAAGACAAAGCCGTCGCGTCCAGCACTTCCAGCGGCCCGACCGGCATACCGGCCATCACCGCAGCGCGTTCTATCAACGGCGCAGGCACGCCCTCGGCCAGCATGGCCGCGCCTTCCATCACATACTTACCGAATACACGGCTGGTGAAAAACCCGCGCGAGTCGTTCACCACGATAGGCGTTTTACCCAGCGCCAGCACATAGTCGTAAGCGCGAGCCAATGTTTCATCGCTGGTTTGCTCGCCGCGAATGATTTCTACCAGCTTCATCTTGTCTACTGGCGAGAAAAAATGCAGGCCGACAAAATGCGCCGGGCGTGCGCTTGCCTTGGCCAGACCGCTGACCGGCAAAGTCGAGGTGTTGGTGGCAAACACGCCATCGGCTGCCAACATGGCCTCGGCCTCTTGCGTCACCTGCGCTTTGAGCGCGCGGTTTTCAAACACGGCTTCGATGATCAAGTCGCAGCCTTGCAAATCCGCCATGTTGTCCGTCGCCTGAATCAGCGCCATGGTTTTGAGTTGCTGCGCCGCTTCCATGCGCCCGCTGTCGACTTGTTTGGCGGTCAGCTTGTGCGTGTAGTCGCGGCCTTGTTGCGCCTTGTCTAGGCTGACGTCTTTCAATACACAAGGAATGCCGCGCATGGCGTTGGCATACGCAATGCCAGCGCCCATCATGCCCGCCCCCAATATGCCTACGCGCGTCGGCTTCCACACGCTGGCGACAGCGGGGCGTGATTTGCCCGACTTGATGGCGGTGATGTTGAAGAAGAACGCGGTAATCATGTTCTTGGCGGTCTGGCCGGTCATCACCCGCACCAGCTTGCGGGTTTCTATGCGCGTGGCGGTATCGAAATCGACTTGCGCGCCTTCGACCATGGCTTCCAAAATAGCAAGTGCGGCCGGGTACAAACCGTGCGCCTTGTTGAACAACATGGCCGGTGCCACCGCCAGGCCATTGGCCAGCGCCGGGCTGCTGACACTGCCGCCGGGCATTTTGTAGCCCTTGGCGTCCCAGGCTTGCGCAGACTGCGGATGCGCGGCAATGTACTCGCGCGCCATGGCGTGTAATTTTTCTGAGCTTTCGGCCACGCCTTGCGCCAGACCAAGTTGCAAGGCTTGTTGCGGCCCGAACAACTTACCTTCCATCAAATAAGGCTGCGCCGCCACCACACCAAGCAGACGGGTCATTTTGGTGATGCCGTTGGCGCCGGGAATCAAACCCAGCGTCACCTCGGGCAGGCCAAGGGGAATTTT
>CAMBSK010000042.1 GCA_945870575.1 Bordetella parapertussis
TACGAAAAATTCATATCCCATGCAAGCAATGCTTCCCGTTCTCAGTAACCTGCACGACCCCGCACTGCAAAGCGTATTGCAGTCCGCCATAGACAACAAAACCAAACCTCCAGGCTCGCTGGGTCGTCTCGAAGCATTGGCAGTACAGATCGGCCAAATTCTGGGCACTGACAAACCGGTGCTGGCGCATCCGCAAATGGTGGTGTTTGCTGCCGACCACGGGCTCACAGCGCAAGGCATATCGGCTTTTCCTGCGGATGTGAGTTGGCAGATGGTAGAAAACTTTTTGGCCGGCGGCGCAGCGGTCAGCGTGCTGGCGCGGCAACACGGCTTGGCTTTGACGGTGGTCGATTGCGGCGTGAACCGTGACTTTCTCGCGGGTCTGACGGCGGGCACGCAACGCCCGGGTTTGCTGGTGCGCAAAGTGGCGGGCGCAGAGCACGGCACGGCGGACTCTTCTCAAGGCGTGGCGATGTCTCAGGCGCAATGCGAACAAGCCATGCGCAATGGCATGGAACTGGTGAGCGGCTTGCCCGGCAACGCCTTGCTCTTGGGCGAGATGGGCATAGGCAATACCTCGGCGGCGTCTTTGCTGCTGGCGCGTCTGGCGGGGCTGGATATTGAGTTGTGTACCGGCGCAGGCACCGGCCTGGACGCGGCGGCGGTGGCGCGCAAATGCGATGTCTTGCGCAAGGTACTGGCGCTGCATGCGGATGCAATGCAACCCTTGGACGCGCTGGCTGCGTTCGGTGGCTTGGAGATCGCCACCATGGTGGGCGCGGTGATGCAAGCCGCAGCCCAGCGGCGGGTGATAGTGGTGGATGGATTCATTGCCAGCGCTGCCGTGTTGGTGGCGTACGCGCTGCAGCCGCTGGTCTTGCAGCGCTGCGTGTTTGCGCATCGCTCGGGCGAGCGCGGCCATGAATTCATGTTGCAACACCTGGGCGTGCAGGCTTTGTTGGACTTGGGTTTGCGCTTGGGCGAAGGCTCGGGCGCGGCGCTGGCCTGGCCGCTGTTGCAATCGGCCTGCGCCATTTTGCGTGACATGGCCAGCTTTGCCTCGGCCGGTGTGTCTGAAAAATCTTCATCGGTTGTTGCATGAAAGCGCTGCGCCATTTTTTGCTGGCGCTGCAATTTTTCACGCGCATTCCGGTCATGGGACAGCTGGCTGATTGGGTGGGTTTCAGCCCGGCCATGTTGCGCGCGAGTGCGGCGTATTTCCCAGCAGTCGGCGTGGTCATCGGTGGCTTGGTGGTGGTGTTGACGGCGGCGCTCATGCAGTACTTGCCCACGGCGTATGCGCCCTTGGTCGCGGCATCTTTTGGTACGGCGTGGAGCGTGTGGCTGACCGGTGCTTTTCATGAAGACGGTTTGGCCGATGTGGCCGACGGCCTGGGCGGCAGCTATGAGCGTGAGCGAGCGCTGATCATCATGAAAGACTCGCGCGTTGGTGCGTTCGGTGCGATTGCCGTGGTGCTGGCCTTGCTGAGCAAAGTGGCGCTGCTGGCCTTGATAGGCGCAATCGGCGCGCTGTGGATGTGTTTTGTTTTGATGGCCGCGCATGTGGTGTCGCGCACCTGGCCTTTGCTCGTCATTCGCTGGTTGCCGCATGTGGGCGACGACGCGGGCTCCAAGTCCAAACCGTTAGCCGATCAAATCAGTTTCGGTAGTTTGGCGGTCGCTTTGCTCTGGTGTGCAGGCGCGCTGGCTTTGAGTTCGTGGGTCGCAGCGTCAGTGTTGTCAGGAACCGGTGTGCAAACGCTGACAACGGCGCAGGCGCTGCCGGTGTTGAAAGTCTTGGCCTGCGGTGGTTTAGCCAGCGCGCTGGCCTTTGTGTATCTGCTGCGTTTGTTTGCGCGGCGCTTGCAAGGCTTTACCGGTGACTGCCTGGGTACCACGCAACAGTTGTGTGAGATTGCGTTTTACCTGGGCTGCGCGCTGGCCCTTGGCGGCGGCCTCTGACTGTCGATGGTTTCAGCAGTATGAAGCTCTGGATAGTCAGACACGCCAAGCCGCTGATCGATAGCGGTGTTTGCTACGGCGCGCTGGATGTGGCGGCAGACGCACCACACACATTGCAAGCCGCCCGTGCTTTGGCGCAAGCGCTGCCCGTGCATTGCAAAGTTTGGGTGTCGCCTTTGCAGCGTTGCAAGCAGCTGGCCGAGGCCTTGTCTGAACTAAGGCCGGCGCTGGAACCACAAACAGACACGCGTTTGCGCGAAATGGACTTCGGCACATGGGAAGGCGTGGCCTGGGACGCGATTCCACTGGTCGCCATGCAAGCCTGGACCGATGATTTCGGCGCACACCGTTTCGGCGGTTTGGAAAGCGCCAACGAAGTTTTGGCTAGGGTTGCAGAACTGTGGGACGCGGCACTGCAACAGCCTGAAGAAAACCAGGTGTGGATTACTCACGCTGGCGTGGCACGCGCTGCGTTTCTGATTTCACAAGGCATCCGAACCGTGGAAAACGCAAGCCAGTGGCCAAAGGATGCACCGGGCTATGGGCAGTGGTGGTGTGTGGATGGCTAAGTGTCCACATTGATCAACGCTTTCAACTCGTTTCCCGGTCTGCGCATTTGGCCTGAGTATTGGACTTATATTCAGCCCATGGACAGACTTCAAAACATAGAGACCTTTGTGCGGGTCGCGCAAACCCAAAGTTTTGCCGAGGCCGCCAGGCAATTGCGCGTGTCTAAATCTGTGGTGACCACCCGGGTCAAGCAACTTGAAGACTATTTGGGTGCGGCTTTGTTTCACCGCAGTACGCGGCTGGTCCGGCTGAGTGAATTGGGACAAACCTTTTTGCGCGACTGCACCGAATTGGTGTCACAGGCCAACAGCGTGGTTGACCAGATGCGCGATGTGCAAACCAAACCCGCAGGCACGTTGCGGGTACACGCATTGACTGGTTTGGTGTTGGGAAACTTCGCTTCCTTGCTGCACCAGTTTCAAACGGCATACCCAGATATCCGCATGGACTTGATCGTCAGCGATGTGGTGGTGGACCCGGTCAAGGCCGGTGTCGATTGCGCGTTGCAGATTTTTCCACCCAACTCCGATGAACTCATCTCGCGCAAACTGTTTCCGGTGCGCCGGGTGTTTTGCGCCACGCCACAGTATTTGCAATCGCATGAAACACCGCAGTCGCCACGGGACCTGCATAAACACAAGCTGGGTTTGTACTCGGGCTATCCCACGCGTGACCAATGGACGTTTTTTCACCAAGGCGAGTCGCTGACCATGTATTTATCAGCCAGCCTGTTGACCAACAGTGTGCATTTGCTGCGCGAATACGCGCTGGCGCATGCAGGTATCGTGTGTTTGCCGACCTTGGTGGCTGGCGAAGACATTTTGAAAGGGAATTTGCAAGTGGTCATGCCTGAGCATTTGCTGTCCTCGTTTTCATTGAGTGCGGTTTACGCAGGAACTTCTCGGCATGCGGTCAAGTTGAATTTGTTCATTGAACACATCGCCAACAAATTTACACGCGAGCCGCCGTGGGACGCGGATTTGATTGCCCGAGGTTTGATTCCCGGGACGCTGATTTCCACTTAAGCCCACGCAGAGGCTTTCGGGTTAACCCGATATATTGTTCGGTTATGGCGAACAATCTACTTTTTAACTGAGGTCTACCGCCTGCCGTTGGACAGGCCTACAGTCGCTTCATCCATTCGTTTGATGACAGAACTGCTCAGGAGTACCTACCATGAACGTGAATTACCACACCCATTTCGGCTCACTCAAGAGTTACGAAAAAGGCCGCGTCCAACCCATAGACGACGATGTGAAGCATTACGCATTTTCAAACTGTTTTGAAATCGCCAACACGTCCAAGCCCTATGAAAAGGTGGTGTTCGGACAAAACCAGATATATGTGTTGGAGACTTTGCGTGCCGAAGGCGCCTCGCCTTGGTACACCTGCGCGCACGATGAATTCGCCCTCAGTATGGACGGCGATGTAGAAATTCACCTCATCAAACTAGAAGCCGCCCAGACCGTCAAAGACGAAAACAAAAATGGCGCTGTGTTGGTGCAAGGCGAACCCAAGGGCATCAAGATGGGCTGGATGAAGATCAAGCGCGGTCACCAGGCATTGCTGCCGAAAAACACCGCCTACCAATTCAAAAGCACGCAGCCCGGTGTGTTGATATTGCAAACCTGCAAAGGCGATTTGTCGGTTGAGAAATGGGCAGACATCTGCCAAACCGCTTAAGGAGACACAGACATGAACGCACCTTCAGAGATCACCAAGGTTTTGGCTTCAACGCCGGATGCCACCATGGGCTACCGCGCTTACACGCTGGGCAGTTTCAATTTCCACCGTGATGAATATTTCGCTCACATCACCTGGACCACGCGCGACGGTCGGCCTTTGTCGCACACCATGGACATCGGTAATTTTTTGCGTGCCCTCATGCGCGATGTGGCTTGGGGCTTTTTTTACGGCTGGGTCAATTTCGACAATGTGTTTGGCACGGTGAACCATTACCAGTCGGTGGATATGTATGCGGGAAGTTACAACGGCACTATGAAAGCCGCCGGTGTCGATTTGCTGGAAAACTTTCCGACCGACCAGATCCGCGCCACCTTCGAGCAAATGCTGGACGACTGGACCAACGAAACCTTTGATCCATTTTCTGCGCCGCAAGAAACCGGTACACCTTATGGCCGCAAGAACGGGAACAACAACGCCAAGATCACACGTGCGCGCGAACTCGCCACCCGTTGTGTGGGTTTGAAAGGTGATTTGGATTTGCGCACCGATGCACGGGGTGCGCCCATCAATCGGGCGTTTGCCGATGTGCCTCAAGACATGCCTGAGTTGCACCCCGAGCCCGGTTTTGAAAACGAAGTCCATGCTTTCAACTTGTTTGCGTTTTTGTCGCGCAGCCAAGTCACTTGGAACCCGAGCTTCACCTCGGTGGTCAAGTACAGCTTCATGTGTCCGACGACCGAAGAACACATACTGCCGATCATTCACGGCAATGACCGTGTGGAATGGTTTTTCCAGATGTGCGACGAAATCCATTGGGATTGTGCTGACAAAAATACCGGCAAACCGCTGGCGCGCGTCATCATGAAAGCCGGGGACATGGCCGCCATGCCAGCCTATTGCAGGCACCAGGGTTACAGCCCTAAGCGTTCCATGCTGCTGGTGTGGGAAAACGGTTCTCCCACGCTGGTGCATGAAATCCAAAAGGGTGATGCACCGGAAGTACCGGTTCAGTTTTAAACACCCATTGGCCTGCGTTGAGGCAGGCCTTTTTTTTCACGGCGCTGCATGGGCTATGCGCTGCATTTCAAGGACGGTTATGGATTTGTCGGACATCCAAAAGGCGGTGGGTTTGAAATCTCCCATCAGACACCAGTTGTTTATCGATGGTGAATTTGTTGATGCCATCTCTGGTGAGACATTGGCCACACTCAATCCGCATGACAACTCGGTGATTGCGCAAGTGGCCATGGCGGGGCATGCCGATGTCGATCTGGCGGTCAAGGCGGCGCACAAAGCGTTTCCCGCCTGGAGCCGCATGCAGGCGGCGGATCGCGGACGCATTTTGTTGAAGCTGGCTGATTTGATCGAAGCCAATGGCGAGGAACTGGCTCGTTTGGAATCGCTAGACACCGGCCACCCCATTCGTGATTGCCGCATGCTGGATGTGCCACGCACAGCGGGTTGTTTTCGTTATTTTGGCGGCATGGCCGATAAGTTTCAAGGTGAAACCATTCCGGTCGATGCCGGATTTTTGAACTACACCTTGCGCGAGCCTTTGGGCGTGGTGGGCCAAGTGGTTCCCTGGAATTTCCCCTTGATGTTTACCAGTTGGAAGATGGCACCTGCGCTCGCTGCTGGCAACACCATCGTGCTCAAACCTGCGGAGATCACGCCGTTGACCACATTGAAAATTGCCGAACTGATGCGCGAGGCAGGCATGCCCGCCGGGGTGGTCAACATACTGCCGGGTCTGGGTCATGTGGCGGGCCAATATATCGCAGAGCATTCGGACATCGCCAAGATTGCTTTTACCGGCAGCACGGCCACTGGCAAACGCATTGTGCAAGCCAGCGCGGGTAATTTAAAAAAAGTGCAACTTGAGTTGGGTGGCAAAGGTGCCAACATCGTGTTTGAAGATGCCAACCTGATCGCCGCTGTCAACGGTGCTGCATGGGCTATTTTTCACAACCAAGGCCAGGCTTGCATTGCTGGTTCGCGCTTGGTTTTGCACGAAAACATAGCGGATGCGTTTTTGGAAAAATTCATCCTGCTCGCTAACTCGATCCGCTTGGGTAATCCGTTGGACCCGGACACGGAAATGGGTCCTTTAACCAGTGCCATGCACCGGGACCGGGTGTTGAGTTATGTGGAAGTGGCCAAAGCCGAAGGCGGCGAAGTGCTTGCCGGTGGCGTATCACCCGGCGGCGACTTAGCCAATGGCTGTTATGTGCGGCCAACCATTGTGCGTGTCAAAAGTCACAAGGACCGGGTGGCGCAAGAGGAAGTGTTCGGGCCGTTTGTGACGGTGTTGATATTCAAAAACGATGCCGAAGCGCTGGAGATTGCCAACGGCACTGAATACGGTTTGGGCAGCGGTTTGTGGACAAGCAATTTGCAACGCGCGCATTTGTTTGCTCGTGAAATCCGCTCGGGCATGGTCTGGATCAACAGTTACAAACGCGTCAACCCGGGTTCACCTTTCGGCGGCACAGGACAAAGCGGCTACGGGCGTGAAATGGGATTTGATGCGATGCGCGAATACACCCAGGTGAAAAGCGTCTGGGTCAATATCGACGCACAAATCAAACCGCATTACCCGCGCTGATGCAAGCCTTTATTTACAACGCTCAGGCCGCACGCGTGCTGTTCGGTGCAGGCACGCTGGCGCAATTACCGCAAGAAGCCGAGCAACTGAATATGCAGCGCGCCTTGGTGTTGTGTACACCGGAGCAGTTGACGCAGACTCAGCGGGTGGCCGATTTATTGGGCAGCAAGTGTGTCGGCACCTATCACAAGGCGGTGATGCATGTGCCGGTTGAAACCGCGAGCGCTGCTTGTGAGGAAGCCAAACGCTTGAATGCGGATGGACTGGTAGCTTTTGGCGGCGGCTCCACCACGGGCTTGGCCAAAGCCATCGCATTGGAAACAGGCTTACCCATATTGGCGATTCCTACCTCTTACGCAGGCTCGGAGATGACCAGCATTTACGGCATCACAGACGGCGGCATCAAAAAAACCGGTAAGCACCCCAAGGTACTGCCGCGCACCGTGATTTACGACCCTGAACTCAGCCTGAGCCTGCCGCTGGGATTGAGCATCACCAGCGGCATGAATGCGCTGGCGCATGCGGCTGAAGGTTTGTACGCACAAGACCGCAACCCTATGACTCGCTTGATGGCCATGGAAGGCATTGCGTCTTTGGCCAAAGCCTTGCCGCTGATACGCATGCAATCGGACCATACAGAGGGCCGGGCACGGGCCTTGTACGGGGCTTGGTTGTGCGGCAGCGTGCTCGGCAGCGTGGGCATGGCTTTGCACCACAAGCTGTGTCACACCCTAGGGGGCAGTTTCAATTTACCGCATGCCGAGGTGCATACCGTGGTGTTGCCGCATGCCTTGGCCTTTAACGCGATGGCAGCGCCGGATGCCATGAACGACTTGGCCCATACACTGGGTGTAGACAACGGACCGCTGGGTGTGTATCAACTGGCCAAAGACAACGGCGCGCCCGTGGCCTTAAAAGATATAGGTATGAAAGCCGCAGACTTGGATTTAGCGGCTGACTTGGCTGTGAAACAGCCTTATTGGAACCCGCGTCCTTTCGGCCTGGCGCAACGCGATGAGATCAGGGCTTTGTTGCAAAGGGCATTTGAAGGAGTGACACCGGGTTACGGGTAAACCCCGTAGATTGTTCGAAGAAGCCGAACAATCTACTTTTCAATTAATGACTACCCTTGAATATCTCGCAGGTCTACAGTCGCAACAGCGTTGAAATTCGGCAGTGTTCGGATATGTGACAGACAGTTTTCAGTTCAGTTTTCAGCCAACCAGCATTCATAACAGGAGACAAGCATGACCTTGAATCGCAGAGCATTTATACAAAGCACAGCCGCAGCCGCAGCTGCCGTGAGCAGCACCAGTTTGTGGGCGGCTGACACCATCAAAATCGGTTTCGTCACACCCTTGACCGGGCCGTTGGCATTGTTCGGTGTAGCCGACAAGTGGACCGTCGAGCAGATGAAGCAAACCTTCAAAGACGGCATCACCGTGTCAGGCAAGAAATACAGCGTCGAGATTCTGATCAAAGACAGCCAGTCCAACCCGAACCGCGCCGCTGAAGTCGCCAGCGATTTGATTTTGAAAGACAAAATCACATTGATGGTGGTCAGCAGCACGCCTGAAACCACCAACCCGGTGAGCGATGTGTGTGAATTGAATGAAACACCTTGCATTTCCTCTGTCTGCCCGTGGCAGCCCTGGTTCTTCGGTCGCAAGGGCGATCCAGCCAAAGGCTTTGCGTGGACACACCATTTCTTTTGGGGACTGGAAGACGTGATCGGCAACTTCACCAACGGCTGGAAAAGCGTCAAGACCAACAAAAAAGTCGGTGGCCTGTTCCCTAACGACGGTGATGGCAATGCCTGGGGCGACAAGGCGGTTGGCTTTCCCAAGCCGCTGGCTGACATGGGTTTTACGCTCAATGATCCAGGTCGTTACCAAAACGGCACCCAGGATTTCAGTGCGCAGATTGCAGCCTTCAAAAAGGATGGTGTCGAGATCGTCACCGGCGTGATGATTCCACCTGATGCCAAAACCTTTTTGACCCAGTCCAAGCAGCAAGGCTTCAACCCCAAGGTGATCACATTGGGCAAAGCTTTGCTGTTCCCAGTCGGCATTGAGGCACTTGGCGATTTGGGCATAGGCTTGACCACTGAAGTCTGGTGGAGCCCGTCGCATCCGTTCAGCTCTTCCTTGACCAAACAAAGCGCCAAAGATTTGGCTGCCACATATGAAAAGAGCAGCAGCAAGCAGTGGACGCAGCCTCTTGGTTTCGCCCATGCGTTGTTTGAAGTCGCCGCTGATGCATTCAAGCGCAGCAAGTCGGTCAAGTCTGCCGATCTGCGCGATGCCATCGCCGCTACCGATCTGCACACCATTGTTGGCCATGTGAAATGGGGCGGTCCCGGTCCATTCAAAAACGTCAGCAAAACACCGCTGGTGTTGGGTCAATGGGTCAAGGGCAGCAAACACAAAGTTGACCTCGTCATCGTCAATAATGAGACTGCAAAAAATATTCCTACCGGAGGCACTCTTAAGCCAATGTAAGGGTGTGACACATGGCCTTGCTTGAGTTGCAATCTGTCTCCAAGGCCTATGGTGCTTTGCAGGTGATCCAGTCTGTCTCCTTGTCGGTTGACGTGGGGCAGACGCTGGGTATCCTCGGGCCCAATGGGGCGGGCAAGACCACGCTGTTCAATCTCATCTCGGGCGATGCAGCCTGTGACAACGGGCGGGTCATCTATGACGGGCGGGATATCACACGTGAAAAAGCGCACCAACGTTGCCGCAGTGGTATCGGTCGTTCGTACCAAGTGCCGCAGCCATTCGGCCATATGACGGTGTTTGAAAATCTGGTCACTGCGGCTTGCTTTGGTGGCGGCCAGGCCGAACGGGATGCCTGGGATACCGCCTACCAAGTGCTTGAACAAACAGGCTTGTTAGCGCATGCCAATAAGCCAGCCGGTTCACTCACATTGCTCAATCGAAAGCGTTTGGAGTTGGCCCGTGCCTTGGCAACGCGTCCCAAGTTGTTATTGCTCGATGAAATCGCTGGCGGACTGACAGCGCATGAAGCGCAGCAATTGCTGGATGAATTGCATCGCATCAAGGCCAGCGGTGTCACCATGGTTTGGATTGAGCACGTGGTCCATGCCTTGTTGTCTATTGCAGACCGCTTGCTGGTCATCAATTTCGGCACCACCCTAGCGCAAGGCAGCCCCGATGCCGTGATGAATGACCCTGAAGTACAGCGTGTCTATATGGGCTTGCAAGTCGCCCCCGCATGAATGCCTTGTTGCAAACCCGGGGTTTGACCGCTTTTTATGGTGATGCCCAAGCCTTGTTTGGTATTGATTTTCAAGTGGACCAAGGCGAAATGGTCGCCATCATTGGTGCGAATGGCGCTGGCAAAAGCACCTTCATGAAAGCCGTGACCGGTCTGCTGGCGGTGCAACCCGCGCAAATCCTGTGGCAAGGGCAGCCCATAGGTGGAATGTCGGCCTCGGAGATTGCCAAACGCGGTATTGCGCTGGTGCCTGAGGGCAGGCGCTTATTTTCCAGTTTGAATGTGGAAGAAAACCTGTTGATGGGTGAGTGTGCTGAACGCAAAGGAGTATGGAATCTGTTGCGGGTGTATGAACTGTTTCCCATCTTGAAACAAAAACGTTTGCAAGCCTCCACCTCGCTGTCCGGCGGTCAACAGCAAATGGTGGCGATTGGCCGGGCCTTGATGAGCAATCCGGCTTTGTTGCTTTGCGATGAGCTCAGTTTGGGTTTAGCACCCATCGTCATCAAAGAAATTTACAGCGCCATGCCGCGCATTTGCGCAGAAGGCATGACCGTGGTCATGGTCGAGCAAGATGTCAGCAAAGCGCGCGAAGTCTCCAGCCGTTTGTACTGTTTTCAGGAAGGATCAGTTTCTCTGCAAGGCGTTTCTTCCACATTGACCGCAGAACAAATATCGCAGGCTTATTTCGGTTTGCCAAATAAGCACGGGGCTGCTCTGCCATGATGGACATGTTGCTGCAAACCCTGATGCAAGGCGTGCTGCTTGGCGGCTTGTACTGTTTGTTCGCTCTCGGTTTGTCGCTGATGTATGGCGTGATGCGATTGACCAACACAGCGCAAGGCGACTTCATTTTGCTTGGCTCATTCAGCGCTTTGGCTGGTATCGCCGCATTGAAGTGGCTGACACCTGACGCAACCTGGATGCCATTGTTGTTGTCGCCTTTGTTGTTATTGATCGCTTTTGGTGCAGGTTTTATGTTGCAGCGGCAAGTGCTGAACCGGGTGCTGGGCAAAGACCCGTTGCCGTCGCTGGTGGTGACATTTGGGTTGTCCATCGTGATTCAAAACCTGTTGCTGGAATTGTTTTCAGCTGACCCGCGATCTATAGAAACGGGTGGATTGAATATCTCCAGTGTTCAGTTGCCCGGTGGCTGGGCTGTCGGCGTGTTGCCATTGCTGATACTTGCTCTGGCATTGGCAGCCACTTATGGCTTGCAGTGGATGTTTGATCACTCGGCCTTGGGGCGCAGTTTTCGTGCAGTCTCAGACGATTTGGAAATTGCCCAATTGATGGGCTTGAATGCCAAACGGGTGTATGCCTATGCCACTGGCATCGCCTTCATGTTGATCACCGTTGCCGGGGTGTTGCAGGCTATGCGCACCACGGTGTCTCCGTCTGACGGCCCGATGCTGTTGTTGTTTGCTTTCGAGTCGGTCATCATTGGCGGCATGGGCTCGTTCAAGGGCACCTTGATCGGCGCTTTGCTGCTGGGCGTGACGCAGCAAATTGGTTTTTTGTTTGACCCCGGTTGGGGCATCTGGTTTGGGCACATCGTATTTTTGTTGTTGCTCTTGGTTCGTCCGCAAGGGCTGTTTCCCAAAACTGTAGGCTGATCGCATGTCTACTTTTACAGTCACCCGCAGTAACCGCTCAAGCCGTACAGCCATGTGGGTAGCTGTCTTGCTGGTATTGACCGCTGCAACTATTCCTTACTGGGCACCTGAGGACAACCGCTCGGCGTGGATGCGCGAGTTTGTGGAAATTGCCTGTTACCTGGTGTTTGCTTTGATGTGGAATTTACTGGCCGGTTATGGCGGTATGGTCAGCATCGGCCAGCAGGCTTATTTTGGTTTTGGCGGATACACCATGTTGATGTTGAGTAATTTCGCTGGCATCAACCCCTTCGTGGCAGTGCCTGTGGCGGCCTTGTGTGCCGGACTGATCGCAGTGCCTGTGTCATTCATCGCGTTTCGTTTGCAAGGCGGTTATTTCGCCATCGGCACCTGGGTGATTGCCGAGGTGTTTCGTTTGAGCTTTGCGAATATGTCCATGGTCGGCGGTGGCTCGGGCACCAGCCTCACCGCATTCACCGGTATCAGCAAAGCCGTTCGCGAACAAACAACTTTCTGGATGGCGTTGGCCGGCATGGTGGCATCCGTGGTGCTGGTGTATGTGTTTTTGCGTAGCAAGCGGGGCCTGGCATTGATGGCGATCCGCGACAACGAGGTGGCGGCCGAATCACAAGGTATAGCGGTGCAGCGCACCAAGTTGGCGGTGTATGTGGTGGCAGGCTTGGGCGCAGGCTTGGCCGGTGCCATGTACTACCTGAGCAATTTACGCATCACACCAGATGCGGCTTTCAGTGTGAACTGGACCGCGTTCGCCATTTTCATGGTGGTGATTGGCGGTATTGGCCGCATAGAAGGCCCCATCGTCGGCGCTTTGATTTTTTGGGTGTTTAACAAATTCTTCAGCGATTACGGCAGTTGGTATTTAATGGGCTTGGGGTTGCTGGCCATCCTCGTCACCATTTACTTCAAACAAGGCTTGTGGGGCTATGCGCAGCAGCGTTGGGGCTGGGCACTTTTTCCAACCCAAAGGCGCTTGGACTGATAAAGAGTTGTGGTGCGAAACATAGTTTTATTTACTCAAGGAAACACATGGTCAATATCAATGAACATTCCATTACCCAAGAAGTGCTAGACCGATTGGACAACTGCGACAACCCGCGACTCAAGACAGTGATGTCTTCACTCATACGGCATCTGCATGACTTTGCTCGCGAAGTGCAATTGAGCGAAGAAGAATGGATGACCGGCATACAGTTTTTGACCACCACCGGCCACAAGTGCGATGACAAACGACAAGAGTTCATTTTGTTATCTGACACTTTGGGACTGTCCATGTTGACCGTGGCCATGCAAAACGCCAAACCCCCGGGTGCCACTGAGGCCACGGTGTTCGGACCGTTTCACATCGACCAGCCGCCGCAATACAAGGATGGTGAAAATATTTCCAACGGTGCCAGCGGCGAGCTTTTATTTGTCACTGCACGCATATTGAATACCGAAGGCAAGCCGGTGCAAGCTGCGCGCGCCAACATTTGGCAGGCCGATGCAGACGGCTTATACGATGTGCAAAGGCCAGAGCTGTTATCCAACCAGGCGCGCGGCATATTGCACAGCGATGAACAAGGACGCATTGCGTTTCAAACCGTGTTGCCGGTGTCATACCCCGTGCCTACCGATGGACCGGTCGGGCAAATGCTGCTGGCCACCGGAAGACACCCGTGGCGCCCTGCACATGTGCATTTCAAAATCGATGCACCCGGTTACCAAACGCTGATCACTCATGTGTTCCGTGATGATGATGACTATTTGCAAAGCGATGTCGTGTTCGGTGTGCGTTCATCGTTGCTGGGCAAATACATTCGTCACGAAGCGGGCAAGTCACCGGATGGTCAAACCATGGCAACACCGTTTTACACCTTGAACTTTGACTTTGTGCTCGCCCCGAAAGCTGCGCCATGAGCCAAGTGCTGCATTTGGTCATGTGGAAACTCAAAGGCGACACAGCCGCCGACAAAGCGGCACATGCATCCACATTAAAAACAGCTTTTCTGGGCATGCAGCAACACCTGCCCGGTTTGTTGGAGGTATTTGCGGATGCGAATATGGTGCAAGTCGATGGCGCTTTTGATTTCGCTATCAGCATGCGGTTTGCTTCATGGGCTGATTTAAAGGCCTACAACATTCACCCGGCGCATGAGGAGATCAAGCACCTGATGAGCGAGATTCGCACCGAGCGTGCATCCGTGGATTTTGAAATACCCGGTTGAAGGAACGCAGATGATCAATAAGATTGCAGACAGCGTAGTCCAAGCCATCGGTCAGGTAGCTGACGGCGCCACCGTGATGATCGGCGGCTTTGGTACCGCAGGCATACCCGACGAATTGATCGACGGATTGATTGCGCAAGGCGCGAAAAACCTGACCTTGATCAACAACAACGCCGGTAACGGCGACACCGGTTTGGCCGCATTGTTGAAAGCAAGGCGTGTCAAAAAAATCATCTGCAGTTTTCCACGCCAGACCGACAGCCATGTGTTTGATGCGCTGTACCGCAGCGGTGAACTTGAGTTGGAACTTGTACCGCAAGGTAATTTGGCCGAACGCATACGCGCTGCGGGCGCGGGCATAGGTGCGTTTTTCACGCCCACAGCTTATGGAACAGTCTTGGCCAACAACGCCGACGGCACACCCAAAGAAACGCGTCTTATCAACGGCAAACACTATGTGCTGGAGTACCCCTTGCATGCCGACCTGGCCTTGGTGAAAGCAGAGCGCGGTGACCGTTGGGGCAATTTGATGTTCAGAAAAGCTGCACGCAATTTCGGCCCCATCATGGCCATGGCAGCCAAGCACAGCGTGGCCTCGGTGCATGAAGTGGTGAGCCTGGGCCAACTCGACCCGGAACACATCGTCACCCCCGGCATTTTTGTCAGCGCGATTGTGCAGATTGAAAGACGCGCAACCCAGGGAGGCGGCTTTAAAGCCGTTGCCCAAGCCAAACAGGAGCAAGCCCATGGCGATACATAAGCGCAGCAAAGACGAGTTGGCCAAACGAGTGGCACAAGACATGTTTGACGGTGCGTATGTGAACTTGGGCATAGGCATGCCGACGCTGGTGGCCAACCATTTGCCGCCGGGTATTGAAATTGTTTTGCACAGCGAAAACGGCATCCTCGGCATGGGCCCTGCACCTGCCAAGGACGAAGAAGACTTTGACTTGATCAACGCCGGCAAACAAGCCGTCACATTGCTGCCCGGCGGCGCATTCTTTCACCACGCAGACAGCTTTGCCATGATGCGAGCCGGTCACTTGGACATTTGCGTGCTTGGTGGTTTTCAGGTGTCGGTCACCGGTGACCTAGCCAATTGGAGCACCGGCGAACCCGGCGCCATTCCCGCCGTCGGCGGCGCCATGGACTTGGCCATAGGCGCGAAACAAACCTGGGTGATGATGGATTTGTTGACCAAGCAAGGCGAAAGCAAAGTGGTGTCGCAATGCACTTACCCGTTGACCGGCATTGCGTGTGTCAAACGCATTTACACCGACATGGCGACGTTGGAATGCACCCCTGATGGATTGGTGTTGATCGATCTGGTGGACGGGTTGACGAAGGGGGAGTTGGAGGGGTTGATGGGGGTGGATTTCGCTTACAACTTTGACCAACCCCATTCTCCAGACTGAGCCCTTAGACTCTTCGAAATTCTTTCAAGTTGTCTGTTATTCATATGCAGTCTTCTGACAGAGCATGACAGGCGATCCATCAATCATTGGCACCCATAGGCAAACCAGTGGTGCGCAGCCTATTGAATTGGCTGGCCCACTCTCACACACCGCAACTCTGCAACACCACCAGTCCTTTAGGTGTTTGCAAAGTGGCGGAAATAGTTGCTTCGCCGTTGCTTACTTCAATATCTTTCAAATGCACCGCTTCGAAAGCCTTGGTCAATTTCTCTGAAGAAGGATGCGAAACCGTGATGGTTTGCAAGCTCACACCGGATCGGGGCAGGCTGTGGCGCGGGTGCAGGCGCATGGGTTCGGCCGCCTCCGGCTTGCCCCATTGAATCAATGTCGGCAGAGTGCCGTCGAACAGGCGTTGGCCGTCGTCGCGCACAGTGATTTGCCAGTTCAGCTTGCCTTTGCCGGTGCGGCGGTGCGCGTGCACCACGGGGCCGGTGTCCAAGCCTTGTGCTTTCCATGTGTTTCTCGCGAGTTGAACATCGGTGGTGTTCACCACAAAGTGAATTAATGCGGGCTCTTTCGCAATCGATGCTTGTAAGGCTGCGTCGTCCAGATCAAACCAGCGTTTGTTCGCATTGCGTTTTTGCGCAGAGGCAGCGGGATTGATGGCGATGATTTCAAAATAAGCCATGGGATAACGAGGCGTGGCAATTTTGAACAATCGATTGTGCGTGCCATAGTTTTCATGTTCACCGCCTGCATTCGGGGTGATGCCTAAGGTGGCTTCGCACCAGGCGACGCCCTCATCCAAGTTGCGGGCTGCGACCACCAAGTGGTCAATATATGTTTCAAGTGCGCTGATAGTCATGCGGCATGTTATCGCTGAAGCTGTAGCGCATAAAAAATAGCAGTGATATCAAATACAGCCGATCCAATTCTCAAGCCAAGCCCAAATAAATCTGCCTCACATGGTCATCCTTGGCCAGATCCGCCGCCAGCCCTTCCTGCGCCACATGGCCGTGCTCTAGGATGTAGGCGCGGTCAGCGATTTGCAGTGCTGATTGGGCGTCTTGCTCGGCCATCAGAATAGCGACACCGCTGTCGCGGATACGGCGGATGGCGTTGAAAATTTCCATCTTTAAGCGGTGCGCAATGCCGACCGAGGGTTCGTCCAGCAGCAGCAACTTGGGCGCACCCATGAGCGCGCGGCCGATGGCGACCATTTGCTGTTGACCACCTGACAAAGTGCTGACCATTTGGCTGCCACGCTCTTGCAGAATGGGAAACAACTGGTAGACCTTGTTCAGGTCGGCGGCGACGGCGGCTTTGTCGTGACGCAGGTAGGCGCCGAGTTG
>CAMBSK010000043.1 GCA_945870575.1 Bordetella parapertussis
GCACATATGAGTCTAGGGAAATCACAGCATTGCGGCAATATGGCAATGAGGGTAAGGTAAGCTAGATTGAGTCAACACAACTAATATGCTCTGAAGAGCCTATATTTCTATGCATAAAGTCTCCATCAAGCCCCAATGGACCATCAGCGACGCCACGGGCCAAAACTTGGCGCCTAGGCTGTTGGAACTGCTCTCCGAGGTCCAAGGCCACGGCAGTTTGTCTGGTTCTTGCAAAAAAACAGGGGCTTCTTACCGCCATGCGTGGAGCTTGATTCGCCAAGGCGAGGCGCAATTGGGGATGCCCTTGCTGAACATGGAGCGCGGCAAAGGTTCGACCCTCACCCCCTTGGCAGAAAAGCTGGTTTGGGCGGGGCACCGTATTTCTGCGCGGCTAACGCCCATGCTCGAGTCCTTGGCCTCGGAGTTGGAGGGCGAGATCGGGCGGGTGCTCTCCGCTGGCGGCGAAACCCTCAGAGTTCATGCCAGCCATGGTTTTGCGGTGGAAAAACTGATTCAAACCTTGGCACTGTCAGGCACACGTGTGGAGCGCAAATACGTGGGAAGTATCGAGGCGGTAGCCTCTTTGCATGAAGGGGCTTGTGAAATTGCAGGATTTCATATCCCGCAAGGCGAGTTTGAAGACATTGCCTTTAAACACTATGCAAGATGGCTGGTTCCCAAAGAAAGCCGCATCATCCATGTGGCCACACGTCGCCAAGGTTTCATGGTGGCCAGTGGCAACCCGCACAAAATTTACGAGGCGCAAGACCTCACCCGCAAGGGCATTCGCTTTGTCAATCGCCAACCCAGCAGTGGCACACGGTTTTTGCTGGAATGCTTTTTGAAAAAAGGCCGTATAGACCCCACGCAGATATCTGGCTACGAGCAAGCCGAGTTCACCCACGCAGCGGTGGCGGCATTTGTGGCCAGTGGCATGGCCGATGTGGGTTTTGGCGTGGAAACACCCGCTAGGCGTTTTAAGCTGGAGTTTTTACCCTTGGCCACAGAGCGTTATTTTTTGCTTTGCAACCAATCCGACTTAGAGCGGCCGCATTTGCAAGCGGTCCTGAAGGTGCTCAACGGCGATGAGTTTCAGTTTGCGGTGAACCAACTGCCAGGCTACACCGCCGCGCACTGCGGGCAGGTCTCGACCATCCATGAGGCTTTTCCAGACTTGGCGGCAGCTAAAAAATTCTGAATTTAATGCCCCATAAAAAAAGGCACCCGAAGGTGCCTTTTTGACTATTTGCGTAAGGTATTTCAGTACACAAAAATCGGGTTGACGATGGCTTGTACCGAACCGGTGGTACGGTGTGGGCCAACGGTGATCATGCCTTCATAAACGCCATCTTTGATCGCTTGCTGGGCAACGACGTTCTCCAAAATGAAGACGCCGAACTCAGCCAACAAGATTTGGTGCACGTGGAACACTTGGCCTTCGTTCTCGAAAGGAACGACTTCCAATCCCCAAGTGTCGGAACCTACCATGGCAACACCCAAGTTAGCCAAGTAGCGAGCACCTTGCACGCCCAAGCCAGGGTGGGCTGCGCCGTTGCGCTTGTCATCCACGCCCAACAGTTTGTGCCAGCCGGTATAGAAAATCACCACATCGCCTTTGTTGATTTTCATATTGCCTTGGCGCTTTAAAGCAGCTTCGATTTCAGGCTGATTGAAAGGCGTTCCCTCAGGAATAATGTCTTTCCCCATCAGAGCCGTCATGTCCAAGAGGACAGCGCGGGTGGCCACGCCCGGGAAAGTTTCTATGCCGAATTTCTTTAAGCCACTGACGCCAGTCACATCTATGCCGGGGGTGCAGTTGTAAAACACATTGTCAATACCGATGTGGCCAAGGCCGTCCAATTGTGTGCCGATACCCACCCATGTTTGCAATATGTCATCGTGGTAACTGAGTTTGGTATTGCCCAAAGTTTGACCGTTCTCTTGACCCGGTCTGACGATGGTCATTGAGTAGGTGCGGGGAGGAAAAGCAGGCGTTTTGGTATTGGTCTCAATGGCCATGGCCATCTTTTTGCCTTGTTTAATCAGCTTGGATGCAGCGATGATGTTGTCTTGGGTGATATTGTTCAAAGCACCGAGTTGGTCATTCGGACCCCATTTGGACTTGTGGCAACTTTCATATGCCAAGGCGCTGCCCATCGACACCAACCCAAGAAATACGCTTGTCAAAATGCTTGAGGCCAGGTTTTTAGTTTTCATGAATTGACTCCTTTGTCGGGCTCATTGAAAAGTGAAACATGTGCATCGGGCTGAGCCACGGAGCCCTTTGCACATTGAACAACGATGCGCTGAACCTCTTGTTCGCCTTGGCTGGGCGTTTGGCGTTTTTCACGGGTGAAATTGGAATGGCATTCGCTGTCAGTAGCCAACACCTGACCCATGCGAGGTGAAAATCCTATGTACCAGGTGGGATCTTGCATTTGCATATGGACTTGGCTGTGGCTGTGGCTGAGGGCGTTGGCGAGTTGCACATCAAATTCAAAGTAAATACCGCCTTGAAAACCACGTCCGCCATCACGCGCGGAGAAGTTGCTCACCTCAAAAGACAAGGGGGCTGCGGTTTGGCCGTCTTCCAGTGTTAAAAAATACTTGTAGGGTTGCATCAGCGAACTGTTGCCATCGGCGAAGGCCTGCAATTCGTCGGGGTCGAGCAGTCCGTTTTGGTTCAAATCTATGTTTTCGCGTACCTGGATACTGCTTTGCGCATCCATTTGCCAACTGATGTGAAAACCGCTCATGGTGTCATTGCTCAGCAATGGCTCAATTTGGTAGGCGAGTCGCAAATGCGGGTGCGCGTGGGCTGTGCCTGTGCCTGTGCCCAAACTAAAAGCGATGAGGTATCCAATGAAGCTAAGTCTATTCAAAATCATCAATGCAAATATAGTATTCAATTTGAATGTAGACGACGATGGTATCTCATGCTGTCATGTCTGAGACTGTTCAACGCAAAAATAAATGTTGGCTAGTATTTACCCTTCTCATGCGTTACTTCGAATAATTATTGCTTTTTGCATTAACGGAGCGCAGAAATGCTGGCGGAGAAAACTACGAACAGATGACGACATGACGGGCGGGCCGACGTGAACATTGGCGCGAAGCGGCATTGAGCGGCGACCGAACCGGCGTGGCGTGAACACCTCACTCAAGTACGTCAAAAAATAATCGGTATCTGACCCCAATTAAACGATTAACCGATTAATCAGTCGCGGAAATTGTCAAAGCTCAGCGGCAAATCCGGCATCTCTTTGCGAATCAGCGCCATCGCCGCTTGTAAATCATCCCGCTTGGCCCCGGTAATTCGAACAGCCTCCCCTTGGATGGCAGCCTGTACTTTCATCTTGCTGTCTTTGATCACACGCTGAATCTTCTTCGCATCTTCACTGGCAATGCCATTGCGCACCTTGATGATTTGTTTGACCTTGTCGCCGCCCATCTTTTGCACATCGCCTTTGTCCAGAAAACGGATATCCACATTGCGCTTGGTCAGTTTGTTGCGCAAGATGTCGTCAATTTGCGCCAATTGAAAGTCGCTGTCGCCGATCAAGGTGATTTCCTTGTCCTTGAATTCGATGGTGGCCGAAGTCCCTTTGAAATCAAAACGGGTGGTGATTTCCTTGGCCGTGTTCTCAACGCCGTTTTTCACTTCCACCACGTCGGCTTCACACACAGTATCAAAAGAGGGCATGGTCGGTACTTCAGAAGTTCAGGTGCGACAATTCTCACATGATTATCGAGACCCAGGTTCCCCTGCAAGCCCACAACACCTTCGGCATCGCCGCCAAAGCCGAGCGCATGCTGCGCTTGCGCAGCATGGAGGATGTCGCCGCGCTGCTGACCGACCCCATACGCTTAGAGCCACATTTTGTGCTGGGCGGCGGCAGCAACATCGTCATCACCGGCGACATCAAACCCTTGGTGATCAAAGTGGAGCTGCTGGGCAAACATTTGGTGTCCGAGGACGACAAGGCTTGGATTGTGCAAGCCGCCGCCGGGGAAGACTGGCACGGTTTTGTGGAATGGACTTTGCAACAAGGCTGGCCAGGGCTGGAAAACCTGGCCATGATCCCCGGTCTGGTCGGCGCCTCGCCTGTGCAAAACATCGGCGCTTACGGCGTCGAGTTGCAGGACCGGTTCGAGTCCTTGGACGCGGTGGATTTACACACCGGTCAGCATTTCACGCTGGACGCAGCGCAATGCGCTTTCGGTTACCGCGATTCGGTGTTCAAACACCAGGCCAGCGACAAACGCGATTTGGGTTTGCTGGGACGCGCACTCATCACGCAAGTGCGTTTTCGTTTGCCAAAGAAATGGACGGTCGATATTGGTTACGCCGACTTGGAAAAAAAGCAAGCGCAAACCGGCATCAGCCAGCCTACACCGCAACAAGTCTTTGACTGGGTCTGCGAGATCCGTAGCGCCAAATTGCCGAATCCGCAGGTGGTGGGCAACGCAGGCAGCTTCTTCAAAAACCCGACCGTGTCACCCGAACAATGCGCGGACATCATTGCGCGCGAACCGCGTCTGGTGCATTACCACCTGAGCGATGGACGCATCAAACTCGCCGCTGCATGGTTGATAGACGCCTGCGGTTGGCGCGGCAAGTCCGTGGGTAACGCAGCGGTTTACGACAAACAAGCGCTGGTCATCATCAACAAAGGCGGGCGCGACAGCCCGTGCACCGGCGGCGAGGTGGTGACCTTGGCCAAAGCGATTCAAACCAGTGTGTACGAGCGTTTTGGCATACAACTTGAACCGGAACCGGTGGTGGTCTGATGAAAACTATGTTTTTGAAATTATTTTTCACTGCGCTCTGCTTCTTGACAGGCACAGCGAATGCACAAACTTACCCCGTCAAACCTATACGTTTGCTGGTGCCGTTTGCCCCCGGCGGCAGCACCGATTTGATCGCGCGTATCGTCGCCGAGCCGCTGGGCAAATTGCTAGGTCAAACGGTGGTGGTGGAGAACAAGGCCGGAGGTGGCGGCACCGTGGGCGCTCTAGAAGTAGCGCGCGCCGCGCCCGATGGCTACACCTTGGGTTTGACCACGGCATCCAGCGCGGCCACCAACCCGGCCATCAATCCGTCCATTACCTACAAGCCGCTCACCGATTTCACGCCCATCATCAACATGGTTGCCTCTCCGAATGTGTTGGCGATTCATCCTTCATTTCCCGCCAAAGACATGGCTAGTTTTTTGAAAGAGTTACGCGCTCAACCGGGTAAATACGATTACGCATCTTCGGGCACAGGCGGAATCGGACATTTGCAAATGGAGTTGTTCAAAAACCTCACCAAAATATTTGTGGTTCATATTCCTTATGCCGGTTCCGGCCCGGCACTGCGCGACACGGTGGGCGGGCAGGTGCCGATTATTTTTGACAATCTGCCTTCTGCTTTGCCGCACATCAAGGACAAGCGTTTGATTGCGCTGGCGGTGGCCTCTCCTGAGCGCGTGGCCGAATTACCAGCGGTGCCCACATTCAAAGAGCTGGGTTTGGAGTCTGTGAATCGACCCGCGCTCTACGGCATTTGGGCGCCCAAAGGTTTGCCCGCGCCCTTGGTGTCGCAATTGAACGCAGCCGTGCGCAAGGTGTTGCAAGACCCGGCAGTGTTAAAGCGGCTTGAAGCCACGGGTTCTCGCGTGGTGGCCAACAGTCCGGTTGAATTCGCAGCGCAATTGAAAGCCGAATACGAGGTCTACAAAAAGGTGGTGGATGCGCAAAAACTCAAGCTCGACTGACACGCCTGATCCGCTGATCGATGCTTTCATCGACAGCGTGTGGCTGGAGGACGGTTTGTCTGCGCTGACGCTGGCCGCTTACCGGCGCGATTTAAGTGCGCTGGCGATTTGGCTGCATACGCAAAACACTTCACTCTCCTCAGCGGTGGAAGCTCACCTGCAAGCCTATTTCGCGCACCGACACGATCAAACCAAAGCCACATCCGCCAACCGACGCATGACTGTATTCAGGCGTTTTTACCGCTGGGCCTTGCGCGACAACCGCTTGCTGGCCGACCCCACGTTGAAACTGTTGTCGGCCAAACAACCGCTGCGTTTGCCTAAAAGCCTGAGCGAAGCGCAGGTCGATGCTTTGTTGAACGCGCCCGATACCGACACCGCTTTGGGTTTGCGCGACCGCGCCATGCTGGAGTTGCTCTATGCCAGCGGTTTGCGCGTCAGCGAATTGGTGAATCTTCCATCCTTGTCGCTGAACATGCGCGAAGGCGTGTTGCGTATCACGGGTAAAGGCGACAAAGAGCGCTTGGTGCCATTCGGCGAGGAAGCAGGGGATTGGATGCAGCGTTACCTGGAAACGGCGCGCAGCGAATTGCTGGCTAACAAAAACAGCCCAGCGGTGTTTGTGACGCAGCGCGGTGTTGCCATGAGCCGTGTGATGTTTTGGATGCTGATCAAAAAATATGCGTTGCTGGCGGATATCCATGTGCCGTTGTCGCCGCATACATTGCGGCATGCATTTGCCACGCATTTACTCAACCACGGTGCGGATTTGCGTGCGGTGCAAATGTTGCTGGGCCATGCAGATATATCGACCACTACGATTTATACGCATGTCGCACGTGAGCGCTTGAAGCAATTGCATGCGCAGCATCATCCTAGAGGCTAATGCCTTCAGCGTTTTGGGCATTCAAAAATCACACCAAACGCTGCGCCAGCAACCAATCAATTTCTTCCTGCGTGAACCCGGCCTGCAAACGCGCTTCGTTGTTGAAAGGCGGCTTCAATCGCGGCGCGGCATGACGTTGCACCAGCAGCGGGTAATGCGCCAACGGGTCGAGTCCATGTTGCGCACACAGCCAGCGAAACCACTGGTTGCCAATCGCTACATGGCCGATTTCATCGCGCAAAATAATTTTCAATATGGGTTGCAAAGCAAGCGCGTGCGGTGAATCGCTTAAGGGCAATTTGGCTTGTATCAAAGGAGTGGCGTCCAGCCCGCGCGCTTCCAAGGTGCGCGGCACCAGCGCCATGCGGGCAATCACATCGTCAGCGGTTTTCTCGCACATTTGCCACAAACCGTCGTGCGCCGCGAAGTCGCCGTAGCTGTAGCCCATGTCGCGCAGCAATCCGCAGAGCAATTCAAAGTGGGTGGATTCTTCATACGCCACTTTCAACCAGTCGCGGTAATAAGCCTCGGGCAAACCGGCAAAACGCCAGATCGCGTCCAGCGCCAAATGGATAGCGTTGTATTCGATATGGCAAATAGAGTGCACCAGACCTGCCAGCCCCTGCGGTGTGTAAACCGAGCGCGATGGCACGTGCTGCGGCGGTTTCAACTCAGGTTTGGCCGGGCGGCCCGGCAACTGCACACCGGGTACTTGCATCACAGCGGTCGTTTCCAGTGTCAAGCGGTCGCGCTCGCGCCACAGCGCATGCACCTCGTGCACCTGGGTGTGCGGGTTGGCATCGCACAAGACCTTGAGGGCAGCGCTTCGTAATTCCATCCCTACAATTGTAGAAACACACAGGAACACGTTCATGGCCATTTACCAACTCGACGATCACACCCCCGATATTCACGAAAGCGCTTGGATTGCGGACAGCGCGCAGGTCATGGGCGCGGTCAGTTTGCATGCCAACACCAGCGTCTGGTTCAACGCCGTTATTCGCGGCGACACTGAAACCATCACCATCGGCGAGGGCAGCAACATTCAAGACTTGGCTGTGATTCACGCGGACAACGGTTTGCCCGTGGTCGTCGGCAAGCACGTCACCGTGGGGCATCAAGTGATGTTGCACGGTTGCACAATTGGCGACGAAAGCCTGATAGGCATTGCCGCTGTGGTGCTTAACGGCGCGCGCATAGGCCGCAACTGTGTGGTCGGTGCAGGTTCTGTGGTCACAGAGGGCAAAGAATTTCCTGACGGCAGTTTGATCATGGGCACACCTGCCAAAGTGGTGAGAGAACTCACCCCCGAGCAAATCGAAGGTTTGCGCATGAGCGCCAAACATTACATGAACAACGCACTGCGTTTCAAAAATGGGTTGAAAAAAATTGCATGAGCGAGCTGCACAAATTCATGTTCGAAGGCCTGCCGGTGCGCGGCCTGCTCGTTCGTCTGACCGACAGCTGGCAAGATATATTGAAGCGCCGCGCGGATAACCTGGAGACCGGACCTTATCCTGAAGCCGTGCGGCATTTGCTGGGCGAGATGACGGCAGCAGCGGTGCTGATGCAAGCCAATATCAAGTTTGACGGCGCCTTGATTTTGCAATTGCACGGCGAAGGTCCGCTCAAACTAGCCGTGGTTGAGGTGCAATCCGATTTGTGTTTGCGCTCTACCGCCAAAACCATGGGCGAGGTGACGCCGGGCATGCCGTTTGAAGACATGACCAACCAAAACAACCTGGGGCGCTGCGCCATCACCTTGGACCCTGCGGGCAGACGCCCCGGCCAGCAGCCTTACCAAGGCGTGGTGTCGCTGTACGACGACCACAAGCAGCCCTTGAAACGCTTTAGCGATGTGCTGGCGCATTACATGTTGCAAAGCGAACAGTTGGACACCACACTGGTGCTGGCTGCGAATGACAAGGTAGCTGCCGGTTTGTTGATACAGCGCTTGCCCGTGGGCGGCATTGCCAACCTGGGCGGCAGCAAAACCATGGCCGAGGAAGACGCCATCGGCCAAAGCGAAGACTACAACCGCATTGCTATTTTGGCCAACAGTTTGACCGCAGATGAATTGTTGCAACTGACACCAGACAAGGTGTTGCACCGCTTGTTCTGGCAGGAGGAATTACGTCACTTTGCGCCTGAACCCGGGATGGACTCGCCGCGCTTTGTCTGCTCATGCAACCGCGAGCGGGTCAGCAACATGATTCGAAGTTTGGGTCGCGAAGAGGCCGACAGCATATTGTCAGAGCGTGAATTGATTGAAGTGGGCTGTGATTTTTGCGGCCAGCAATACCGTTACGACGCGATCGATGCAGCGCAGTTGTTCATACAAGGACAACCGCCCGCGCCACCCCCCAGTTCAGCCTTGCAATAAACGGCCGAACAGTTTTTGCTCGCAAGCCGGGTCGGCGCAGCATTCGCACAAGCCCAGCCAGCTTGCTTGAGTTTCCGGTCGCTTCAAGGCGTCTATCTGGCCATTGACCAAGGCGTAAACCGCTTGTTCAACAACCGAGACATTGCTTGCGTGCAGGCTCTGGTAATTTCTTTGTAAATCGTGCAGCTGATCACGCCAAGCGTTATGTGTCAAGCGCGCTGTCGAGTCGTCAGGGTTATTCCACAGCAAGTGTCTGCCATGCGCCGGGGTGTCTGCCAAATCCTGCGGCGTCGCCGGGCAGAAAAAATCAAAACACAGGGATTGTTCAAGCAAAACTTCTTGCAGCTTGGATGCCAGCGATTGGCGAGCGTTGACATTGCCGCCAGCCAGAACCACTGTTCGCTGTGAGGCGGAGTTCACTTAGCGGGTTTCGCCAGTTGTACAAAAATTTCGTTGGGCTTGACCATGCCGATTTCAGCGCGCGCCCGCTCTTCGACCATCTCCATACCATCGCGTAAATCGCGCAGTTCGGCGCGCAAGCGTTCAATATCGCTTTGCGATCTGGCGTTGGTTTGCAACTGGTCCTTGTATTGCTGGCGCAGTCGCCACACGTCGGGGACGCTGCCACGGCCAAACCACAACTGCAGTTGTAAAACCAGCAGCAGGCCAAGCAAAATCAGCGGGACGGGACGACGCATTAGTACAGCTTTATGGTTGTTCAGCCGCGCAGGTTGTAGAAAGCCGCGCGACCCGGGTAAGAAGCTATGGTACCCAGATCTTCCTCAATACGCAAAAGTTGATTGTATTTAGCAAGACGGTCCGAGCGGCTGAGAGAGCCGGTTTTGATCTGACCGGCGTTAGTGCCCACGGCAATATCCGCAATGATGGTGTCTTCGGTCTCTCCCGAACGGTGGCTGATGACCGAGGTGTAACCGGCGCGTTTGGCCATTTCAATGGCTGCAAACGTCTCGCTCAAGGTGCCGATCTGGTTGATTTTGATCAGGATGGAGTTGGCCACGCCCTTGTCTATGCCTTCTTGCAAGATTTTGGTGTTGGTGACGAACAAGTCGTCACCGACCAGTTGCACTTTCTTGCCCATGCGTTCGGTCAGGTGCTTCCAACCTTCCCAGTCGCCTTCGGCCATGCCGTCTTCTATGCTGATTATCGGGTATTTGTCGGCCCAGGTCGACAACATGTCGGTCCACTGAGCGGCGTCGAGTTCCAGCCCTTCGCCCTTGAGCTGGTATTTGCCGTCGCGGTAAAACTCGCTGGCCGCGCAATCCAAGCCCAGCATGATTTGTTCGCCCGCTGTGAATCCTGCTTTATCGATGGCGTCCAAAATCATTTGAATCGCAGCTTCATGGCTGGGCACATTCGGCGCGAAACCGCCTTCGTCACCCACTGCAGTGCTCATGCCTTTGTCGCTCATGATTTTTTTCAATGCATGAAACACTTCGGCGCCGTAACGCACGGCTTCGCGAAAGGTGGGCGCGCCGACCGGGATGATCATCAACTCTTGCAAGTCAAGGTTGTTGTTGGCGTGTGCGCCGCCGTTGATAACGTTCATCATGGGCACCGGCATTTGCATGCGGCCCATGCCGCCGAAATAACGGTACAGCGGCAGACCGGATTCTTCGGCAGCGGCGCGTGCCACGGCCATGGAGACGGCCAATATGGCGTTGGCACCGATGCGTGCTTTGTTATCGGTGCGGTCGAGTTCGATCAGCGTGTGGTCCAGAAACGCCTGGTCAGAGGCGTCGAGACCGATGACCGACTGGGTGATGTCGTGGTTGATGTTTTCCACGGCGGTCAGCACGCCTTTGCCGCCGTAGCGGTTGGGGTCGCCGTCGCGCAGTTCAATGGCTTCACGGCTGCCAGTGGACGCGCCTGAGGGCACGGCTGCACGCCCCATGACGCCGCTTTCCAGCAGCACATCGCATTCCACGGTGGGGTTGCCCCGGCTGTCCAGAATTTCACGACCGACGATATCGACAATAGCACTCATTTTTTGACTTTCTTCAAGAAAAAAACGCAAACCGCTAGGGCTTGCAAGACTCATTCATTCAGGCTGAAAAATTGTTTTCCAGCAACGGGTGTTTTTTTGTTACAGCATCCAACTCGACCAAGGTTTCTAACAAGGCTTTCATCTTGGCCAATGGCACGGCGTTAGGGCCGTCAGACCAGGCTTCATTCGGCTTGGGATGGGTTTCCATGAACAAACCCGCCACGCCTGCGGCCACGCCAGCGCGGGCCAGCACCGGCACCATGTCGCGCGCGCCACCACTGCTCGTGCCTTGCCCGCCCGGTTTTTGCACCGAGTGTGTCACATCGAACACCACGGGCGCGCCGGTTTTGCGCATCTCGGCCAGGCTGCTCATGTCGGCCACCAGGTTGTTATAGCCAAAGCTGACACCGCGCTCACACGCCAAAAAGTTGTCTTCAGGCAAACCTTTTTCACGGGCGGCGGCACGCGCTTTGTCTATCACGTTGGTCATGTCCCAAGGCGCTAAGAACTGGCCTTTTTTGATGTTCACCGGCTTGCCCGATTGCGCCACCGCGCGAATGAAATCAGTTTGCCGACACAAAAAAGCCGGGGTTTGCAACACATCAACCACGGCGGCTACTGTGGCTATTTGAGATTCGTCATGCACATCGGTCAACACCGGCAGGTGAAGTTGTCGGCGCACCTCATCCAAAATTTTCAAACCGGCGTCCATACCCACGCCGCGCTGGGTGCTGCCGGATGAACGGTTGGCTTTGTCGAACGAGCCTTTGTAAACGAGAGGAATACCCAGACAACTGCAAATCTCTTGCAACTGTCCGGCCACGTCCAAAGACATTTGTAAACCCTCTATGGAGCAAGTGCCGGCAATCAAAAAAAAGCGATGCTCTAAACCGGCGTCAAAGCCGCAGAGTTTCATGCCACCACCTTGAGTTTTTGACGCTCGGATTGGTAGGAAAGAGCTGCGCGCACAAAAGCATTGAACAGCGGGTGACCGTCCCAAGGTGTGGACTTGAACTCGGGGTGGAATTGCACGCCTATGTACCAGGGATGAACGCTGCGCGGGAGTTCGACGATTTCGGTCAGGTGCTCTTGCTGCGTGAGCGCGGAGATGACCAGTCCAGCACCGCGCAATTTATCGAGGTAATTCACATTCGCTTCATAGCGATGGCGATGGCGCTCGGTGACCACATCGCCGTAAATTTCGTGTGCCAACGTGCCTTTGGACACGTTGGAGGTTTGCGCGCCTAAGCGCATGGTGCCGCCCAAGTCAGACTTGGTATCGCGTTGCTTGATGCTGCCGTCAGCGTCTTTCCATTCGGTGATCAAGGCGATGACAGGGTGCGGGCCGTCCGGCTCGAACTCGGTGCTGTTCGCATCTTTCAAACCAGCCACATGGCGGGCGTATTCGATGGTGGCGATTTGCATGCCCAGGCAAATGCCGAGGTACGGCACTTTGTGTTCCCGCGCATAACGGGCCGCACAAATTTTGCCTTCGGTACCGCGTTTACCAAACCCACCGGGCACCAGAATCGCATCGAAACGCGAGAGCTGCGCCGTGTTCTCAGGCGTCAGGATTTCAGAATCTATGTATTCGATATACACCCGCGCATGGTTACGGATACCGGCGTGGCGCAGCGCTTCGTTCAGCGACTTGTAGCTGTCGGACAGGTCAACGTATTTGCCGACCATGGCGATACGCAACTCGAACTCGGGGTGCTCGACCGCGTGCACCAGTTCGTCCCAGCGCTTCAAGCTGGCAGGCGGCGTGTTGAGTTTGAGTTTTTCGCAAATGAGCGCGTCCAGCCCTTGCTCGTGCAACATGCGCGGTACTTTGTAAATCGTGTCTACGTCCCACATGGAGATCACACCCCATTCGGGCACATTGGAGAACAAGGAGATTTTCGAGCGTTCTTCCTGCGGAATAGGCCGGTCGGCGCGGCATACCAGGGCGTCGGCTTGGATACCGATTTCGCGCAACTTTTGCGCGGTGTGCTGGGTGGGTTTGGTTTTGAGTTCACCGGCCGCTGCTATCCAAGGCACATAACTCAAATGCACAAATGCGGCGTTGTGCGGGCCCATGCGCAGGCTCATTTGGCGCACGGCTTCCAAAAACGGCAGCGATTCGATGTCACCCACCGTACCGCCGACTTCAACAATGGCCACTTCCACCGCGTCCGGCGTGTCAACACCGGCACCGCGCTTGATGAAGTCCTGAATTTCGTTGGTGATGTGCGGAATGACTTGCACCGTGGTGCCGAGGTAGTCGCCGCGCCGCTCTTTTTCCAGCACGCTTTTGTAAATTTGGCCGGTGGTGAAGTTGTTGGTGCGGCGCATGCGCGTGGTGATGAAACGCTCATAGTGGCCCAGATCCAGGTCGGTTTCTGCGCCATCTTCGGTGACAAACACCTCGCCGTGCTCGAATGGCGACATGGTGCCGGGGTCGACGTTGATGTAAGGATCCAGCTTGATGAGGGTGACTTTAAGGCCGCGCGATTCAAGAATCGCGGCTAAAGAGGCGGCGGCGATTCCCTTGCCCAGGGAAGACACCACACCGCCGGTGACAAACACAAATTTGGTCATGTCCAAAGCGGGAACGCACGGTTCCCTGTAGGTGGAAAAATAGATTATAGGGGGGTGGTGTTGGCCCTCTGCTACATTGCGCCCCATGGTTGCACTTCTCAACAAACACATCGTCCTCGGCTTGAGCGGCGGCATTGCCTGTTACAAAGCCGCAGAACTCTGCCGCGCAGTGGTCAAGCAGGGCGCGACGGTGCAAGTGGTGATGACCGAGGCGGCGGCGCAGTTCATCACGCCGGTGACCATGCAGGCTTTGAGTAACCGCCCGGTGTTTGTCTCGCAATGGGACGCGCGCGAACCGAACAACATGGCGCACATCAACTTGAGCCGCGAAGCCGATGCGATTGTGGTTGCACCGGCCAGCGCCGATTTCATGGCTAAATTGCTGCACGGCCGCGCCGACGATTTGCTCAGCCTGATGTGCTTGGCCTGCCCCTTGGAGCGCGTTCCCTTGTTGCTCGCACCCGCCATGAACCGCGAAATGTGGTCGCACCCGGCCACGCAGCGCAACATGGCGCAATTGCGCGCCGATGGCGCGCAGGTGCTGGGCGTGGGGCAGGGTGAGCAGGCCTGCGGCGAAACCGGCGACGGGCGCATGCTCGAGCCCGACGAATTGCTGTACGAAGTCATTAGCGCGTTTGCGCCCAAGCCCTTACTGGGTAAACACGTGTTGGTGTCCGCCGGGCCGACGTTTGAAGCCATAGACCCGGTGCGCGGCATCACCAATTTGTCCAGCGGAAAAATGGGCTTTGCGCTGGCGCAGGCCGCTGCGCTGGCGGGCGCACAAGTCACACTGGTGGCTGGCTCCGTATCGCTGGCCACGCCCTACGGGGTTCACCGCACGAATGTCCGCTCGGCGCTGGACATGCACGCTGCCGTCATGGCGGCGCTGTCGCGTGCAGATGTGTTTATCGCCACCGCTGCTGTAGCCGATTGGCGACCTGAGCAAGCTGCGACGCAAAAAATCAAAAAAGACGGTTCAGGCCAAATGCCTGCCATGCAATGGACCGAAAACCCGGACATTCTGGCCGAAGCCGCTGCGACTGAGCGAGCCCGCAAAGGCGACTTGTTTTGCGTCGGCTTTGCGGCGGAAAGCCATGATTTGCTGGCCCATGCACAGGCCAAGCTTCAGCGCAAGCAAGTGCCCTTGATCGTTGGGAATATTGGCTCTGAGACTTTCGGTGCAGACGACAACGCTTTGTTGCTGGTTGACGAACACGGCGCAGCCGAATGGCCGCGTGCGCCCAAAACAGACTTGGCGCAGCGCTTGGTGGCCGAGATCGCCAAACGCAT
>CAMBSK010000044.1 GCA_945870575.1 Bordetella parapertussis
AGCGGCACCACGCCTTTCGGCAATGGTGATTTGGCCGTGAATGGTCTTGCTATCAACTCAACCAACTCTTACTACTCCAACGTCGGCACCTCTTACGCCGCGCCGCGCGTGGCAGGCATCGTGGCCATCGTCCGCAGCAAATTTCCCAATCTCAGCGCCAGCCAGACCGCGTCCATCATGCTGGACACGGCGCGCTATGACACGCTGACTTGCTACAAAACTTTGGCAGGTTGCAATCCGAATATCTACGGCAGGGGTGAAGCCAGTTTGTCGCGTGCGTTAGCGCCAGTGGGAAAGTTGCGTTGACATGCGTGGCTTTGTACAACGCCTGCCCATCATCGCTGTTGTGCTGGTGTTAGCAGCTTGTGGTGGCGGGGGAGGCGGCGGATCGAGTTCGGCCACCTTGGGGCCTGTCAAAAAAGACGAGCCGGTGACGCCGCCTGTATCGAACGAGCTCAGCAAGTCCAAAGATCCGCCGAGCGTGGTCACTCCCCCGGCCAAGGTCGACGATCCTGCTGTTGCAAAAGTTGATCCTCCAGCTCCCACTGACAACCCGAACAATGGTGTTGTTACAACTGACAAAGTGGTGACTTACGCAGATGGAATTCAAACCATCAAAATCACTTTAACTAATGGCAGCGTTCAATCGACGCAAAACCCGGCAGATAGCAACACAGTCTCCTGGTCGGCTGACCATGTCACCAAGACCGTGACATATGTGTTTGCCGATGGCACCGAGAACATCGTGAAACTCACAGTCAACCCGGTAGAGCAAAACCCCGCATTGACGAGAAGCGCAAGTTACCCGGCAAATTGGACTAACGCTGATGGCAGCGCCGTCGTGCCGCCCTTGGTGACGGCCAGAAGTAAAAATTATGGCGATGGGTTTGTAGAGGTTTATGAAAACGGCACATCTGAAAAACCGTTTCTCCAAAGCTCCTTAACAGCACTATCCATCACAGACCCAAATGCTGTGGTTCGCGCGTCCATTGGCAATATACCCGCCGGTACCAATTCACTGGCGGACACACCTAAGGATTACGACTTACGCTGGGGCACGCCAGACCCCAGTGGGCCTGGGTACGCCGCACGCTACACCAGCGGAAGTTGGCAGATGACAAACAATTTTTCTTTGTGGGGCAATACGCTGACCAATGGCGTTGGTAGAGGGGCGGTTATTGTCAAGCCTGATATTGAGTTGATGGATGCCTGGAACTTGGGGTGGACTGGTCGTGGCGTGAACGTGATGGTTGAAGATTTTTTGAACGACCAACACGGTGTGGTCACAGGTTTACTGGCTATGCGCAATGCGCCCGGCGCCAACTTTTATGGTTACCGGGTTGACATAGAAAACAGTCAAAAGGTTTTTGACCAACAACTCGGGCGTGTGCCAGCCGCTTACACGGGCACCGTCAAGTTGGGCGTGGTCAATTCAAGTGTTGTTTCTGATTTACCTTTAATCACCGGCAGATCAAATGGCTGGACCGAGCAGCAATTGCTCGCGGCCAGATATAACTACTGGGATGTTTTGACTGTCAATCGCTACAAGGACGTCCGTCAAACCGGACATGCTGCGAATTTCCTTTTTTACGATGCAGTCATAGCAAAATGCGCTGGCAATGACCGTTTGCGCTCGGACCAAGAGCCTTCTAATTGGTACATCGGCAAAGACACTGCGATACAGCCCCGGTTATTGATTGTCGGTGCCTTGAATCAGACCGGTTCCGTCAATAACCCGGCTTCCATCGCCTCTTACAGCAATACCGCAGGTGCAGATGCGGACATAGCAAACAGATTCTTGCTGGCCAGCGGCACCATACCTTTTTCAGGCAGCGATGTTTCCATCAACGGCACGCCGCTGCGAAGTGGTTACGGCACCTCCTACGCCGCCCCGCGCGTGGCCGGCATGGTGGCCATCGTCCGCAGCAAATTTCCCAATCTCAGCGCCAGTCAGACCGCGTCCATCATGCTCGACACGGCGCGCTATGACACGCTGTCTTGTTCCAAAACATTGGCGGGTTGCGCCCCCGCCATTTACGGCAGGGGTGAAGCCAGTTTGTCGCGTGCGTTAGCGCCAGTGGGAAAGTTGCGTTGACATGCGTGGCATGCGCCTAAGCCTGCTGTGCGGCCTGGTGGTTTTGACGGCAAATGCGTACTCCGGTGACGAAGAGCAGCGCGACATGGTGCAGCGCATATTGTTTGCTGCGCGTGATGCTCAGTTCAAGATGGACTATCCCTTTGTTACTGAAATGTATGTGCAACGCGAGCAAGGCAGTTTCACGCTCAGTTCCGGTCGAGGTTTGCTGTCAGTCAACGAGACTGCGACTTCTGCTTATGACGATACCATCACGTACAACATCAGCGACTTTTACAAGACCGCAAATACGCGTCATCGTTGGGTGCTGAACTACCTGGAGCCGGATACGCGTTGGTTGCTGTCATTCGGTTACGACTCCGGCGCTAAAGCAGACAAGCTCAGCATTGAACAATCGGTGTTTCTGGGGCTGGCCAAAAACTTTGAATTAAGCCGTGACCATCACCTGATGTTCTCTTGGGGCCAATGGTTTGGCGGCAAAGTGACCGAACGCCCCTGTCTGGACGCGTATGACCGCGAATATTGGTGCCCGAATTTGTCTGCATGGTCAGAGCGCCCCAGCTTGGATACATCGCCGGGCAAATACTACGAACTTAAATACCAGTGGCAGTTCTAAAGCCTGTTGCACGCAATGTCATTGCGATAAATGCGGCAATCATCACAGCAAAGAGAGAAAACACCACAAGGCCTAGAATCACGGGCTGATGAATGCCCCTATAGATGTCTCTTTTTTCCAGCGCGCTGCCAAGCCACTGAGCAGTTACCGCAAATATTGGGCGGCGCGTTTCGGCACCGCCCCGTTTTTACCCATGAGCCGCGCCGAAATGACGCAACTCGGTTGGGACAGCTGCGACATTATTCTGGTCACCGGCGACGCGTATGTAGACCATCCCAGCTTCGGCATGGCGGTCATAGGCCGCATGCTCGAAGCACAAGGTTTTCGCGTCGGTATCATTGCCCAGCCTGAATGGCACAGCGCGGATGCGTTTCAGGCACTGGGTCAACCGAATCTGTTCTTCGGCGTGACTGCCGGGAACATGGATTCCATGATCAACCGCTACACCGCAGACCGCAAAATCCGCAGCGATGATGCCTACACGGCAGGCGGTGTCGGCGGCAAGCGCCCGGACCGCAGCGTGTTGGTGTATAGCCAGCGCTGCCGCGAAGCGTATCCCGCAGTGCCCATCATCATCGGCGGCATAGAAGCATCGCTGCGCCGGATAGCGCATTACGACTATTGGCAAGACAAAGTGCGTCGCTCCATATTGGTCGATGCCAAAGCAGATTTACTTTTGTACGGCAATGCTGAACGCGCCTTGGTGGAAGTGGCGCACCGCATCGCAGCCAAAGAATCCATCACGCAAATCACCGATGTGCGCGGCACCGCGTTTTTGGTGCGCGAAGCGCCCGCCGATTGGTTTGAGATTGACTCCACCGAAGTCGACACACCCGGGCGGATTGAAGCGCATGTGAACCCGTATTTGATGGTCAGCGATCAGGCCAAAGCGCAAGGCGAAACCTGTGCACGCGAAGACGAAGCGCAAGCGGTGGCGGATGCGCAAACCTTGGTGGTGTCTGCGTCAACAAAGAAAAGCGATCCTGGCTTCACTACTTCGCCTTTGCAGTTTGTGCCCAACCCGGCGTTGCAAGGCAAAGGCAAACTCAAAGTGCCGCCGCGCGAGCGTTCCGTGATTCGCTTGCCGTCTTACGAGCAAATCAAATCTGATCCGGTGTTGTACGCGCATGCGAATCGCGTGTTGCATTTGGAAACCAACCCGGGCAATGCGCGTGCCTTGGTGCAGTCGCACGGCGAGGGACGCACCGCTCGCGATGTCTGGATCAACCCGCCGCCCATACCGCTCACCACCGCCGAAATGGACCATGTGTTTGACTTGCCGTATGCGCGCAGCCCGCACCCGGCGTACGAAGACGCTAAAGGCGGTCACGATGCGGAGACGAAAATTCCGGCATGGGAGATGATCCGCTTCAGCGTCAACATCATGCGCGGCTGTTTTGGTGGTTGCACGTTTTGTTCGATCACCGAGCACGAAGGCCGCATCATCCAAAGCCGCAGCGAAGAATCCATCTTGCGCGAGATTGAAGACATACGCGACAAAGTGCCCGGCTTTACTGGCGTGGTCAGCGACTTGGGCGGTCCTACCGCCAACATGTACCGCATCGGTTGCAAAACGCCAGAAATAGAAGCCGCTTGTCGCAAACCGAGTTGCGTGTTTCCCGGCATTTGCCAAAACCTAAACACCAGCCACGCGCCCTTGATACAGCTCTACCGCAAAGCGCGTGCGCTACGCGGCGTGAAAAAAATATTAATCGGCTCCGGTTTGCGCTACGACCTGGCGGTGGAAAGCCCCGAGTACGTGAAAGAGCTGGTGACCCACCACGTCGGTGGGTATTTGAAAATTGCGCCCGAGCACACCGAGGGCAGCCCGCTGTCGATGATGATGAAGCCGGGCATTGGCAGTTACGAGCGCTTCAAGCAAATGTTTGACAAATACAGCGCCGAGGCGGGCAAGAAGCAATACTTGATTCCCTACTTCATCGCCGCCCATCCGGGTACGCGTGATGAAGACATGATGCACTTGGCCGTGTGGTTGAAGAAAAACGGTTTTCGCGCCGACCAGGTGCAAACTTTTTACCCCAGCCCCATGGCCACGGCCACCGCCATGTACCACTCGGGTAAAAACCCGCTCAAGCGGGTAGGGCGCGACAGCGAAGCGGTGGATATTGTGCGTGGCGATAAACGTCGCCGTTTACATAAAGCATTTTTGCGCTACCACGACCCGAACAACTGGCCACTGCTGCGTGAAGCGCTCAAGGCCATGGGACACGCGGATTTGATTGGCAACGGCAAACAACATTTGATACCGCGTTTTCAGCCTCTCAACACCGAGGGCTATACCAGCAGTAGACGCAAAAACAGCACTGCTGCTTCTGCCAAAACCTCGTCTGTCACCACTGGAAGATTGAAAGCTGCGCCTGGGAAAATATTGACCCAGCACACCGGGTTGCCGCCGAGAAAACACAAGTAACTTAAGCCATAGTCAGCAAAGGCAAGTCTTTCTCCTTAGCAATCCTCTCTATTTGCTTACGGGTCAGGCCTGCAAAAAATTCACTCAGCTTCAAGTGTGTAGAAGCCAGGATCATCAAGTCCTGCCCGGACTTGGCGGCTTTGATGCCAGCTACCTCTGCCAAACGCGCGGCGAAATGCGGCTCGAGCGCGGCCACTGCCACGCGTCCTTTGATGCACGCATACACCGCATAGCCAGCATGCGCGCCGCCTACGCTGCCACGCGGCAGCGTCAGTCCCCAGTGACGCGGCAAAGCCAAATAGGCCGCTGCGTCTTCCAAAGCCACTTCGTGGAACACGCCTTTGCCATGCGTGCGCCCCGGTCGAGCGCGCTGCCACAGCGCTTTCAACACAGCTTCCACCGCTAGCGATGAACCAGCCATGTCAGCAAACAAAGTGGCCGGTAAATTCAAACCATTGACCAGGCCGTGCGCGGCCAAATACGTTAAATCGTGGCCGGGAATTTCCGCTGCAACGCCTTTGGCACCGACGATGCATACCTGAATCAGCGCCGGGTATCTGGCGTGCAGAGTGGGCCAATCCATACTCAGTTTTTTCAACGCAGAGGGTCTGAACGAAGTGACCAACACGTCTGCCTTGGACAACAGCGCATCTAGCTTGGCCTGGCCTTTGAGCGACTTCAAATCGGCTTGCACCACTTTCACACCCGCATGCATTTGCGCATACGCATGCGGCGCGTAATTACCCATCGGGTCGCTGGAACTTCCCTTGGGAAAACCTGGCGGCGGCAAAGGCTCTAGCTTTTTGCAAGTTGCGCCCATGTCGGCCAGACGCATGACCGCTGCCGGGCCGGGCAGGTTGAGCGCCACGCTTAAGACGCGAACGCCGCGCAGGCTTTGGTCGGAAGGGGTGAAGGGGTTTGATTTTTCTTGCATTTTTCAGGGGAACATCATTTGACTGTGTTGATCTTAGAACAAGGATTTTTTATTGCCGGTCCCCATTTAATTGCTCACCCAAAATCCAACGGCAAACCCACATAATTTTCTGACAACGATGTGGACAAGGCTTGGCTATGCACCAAATAATCCAACTCGGCTTCTTGCATGCGTTGACCAAAAGCACCACTTTCTGGAAACCTGTGCATCAAGGTGGTTAACCACCATGAAAAACGCTCGGCGCGCCATATGCGTGCGAGCGCGCGTTGCGAGTAAGTGTCAATACCGGCATTGCTGTTTTCTTTGTAGTGCTCTATCAATGCGCTGCTTAAATATTTGACATCGCTGGCGGCCAGATTCAGACCCTTGGCGCCCGTGGGCGGCACGATATGCGCTGCATCGCCCGCTAAAAACAAACGTCCGAACCGCATGGGCTCAGCCACAAAGCTACGCAGCGGTGCCATGCTTTTTTCTAGGGACGGTCCGGTCTGCATGCGTTCTGCCAGCTCCGGGTCCAGCCGCTTGCGTATCTCGTCCCAAAAGTGCTGGTCGCTCCAATCTTCCACTTTGTCGCTGCTCGGGCATTGCACGTAATAGCGGCTGCGCGTCATGCTGCGCATCGAGCACAGCGCAAATCCGCGTTCGCTGTTGGCGTAGACGATGGCGTGGCTGGAGACCGGCGGTACATCGGCCAACACACCCAACCATGCGAACGGGTACACCTTTTCATATTCAGTGATCGCGCTTTTGGGTACGCTTGCTCGCGCCACGCCATGAAAACCGTCGCAACCGGCGATGAAGTCGCATTGCAGTGTGTGGCTAACCCCGTCTTTGAGGTATGTCACCTCGGGGTGCGTGCTGTCAAAGTCGTGCAATTGCACATCCGCGGCTTGGTACACCGTCGGCAAACCCAATTGACTGCGCTGCGCCATCAGGTCGCGCGTGACTTCGGTTTGTCCGTAAGCGGTGACCACTTTACCCTTGGTCAAGCCGGTCACGTCTATGGGGTGGCGGGTGTTTTTAAACACCAGTTCAATGCTGTGGTGAACCGTGCCCGCACTGTTAACGCCGTCGCCGACACCGGCTTCATGGAGTAAATCGACCGTCACCTGTTCCAAAATGCCTGCGCGTATGCGGCCCAGCACGTAGTCAGGGCTCTGCCGCTCGATGATGACATGCTCAATACCGGCTTTGTGCAGCAATGCGCCCAGCAGCAAACCCGAAGGCCCGGCTCCAATGATGGCGACCCGGGTGCGATTTGTTGTCATCATCAAACCCCGAGATGCTGATTAAGTAAATCCGGTCGCGCCAGCAAGGCATCGCTGCTGCCTTCAAATACCACTTCGCCTTTGACCAAAATCAGATTGCGCTGCGTGATGCGGGTCACGTGTTGCCAGTTTTTGTCCACGATAACGCTGCTGATGCCGGACTTGGCAATCAACTCGCAAATACGCCAAATGTCTTGCGCGATCAAAGGCGCCAGACCTTCGGTGGCTTCATCCAGCAAGAGCAAATCCGGGTTGGTCATCAAAGCGCGGCCTATGCTCAGCATTTGCTGTTCGCCGCCGCTCAATTGCTGGCCGCCGTGTTGCAAACGTTCGCCAAGACGGGGAAAGGTGTCGAGCACGCGCTGGTAAGTCCAGTCCTGTTGACCGCGCACGCCGGCGCGCGCCGACATGACCAAGTTTTCATGCACGCTTAAGGTTCCGAAGATACCGCGCCCTTCGGGCACATAAGCCATGCCCAACCAGGCGATGTCGTAAGGTGTTTTGCCGTGGATAGCGGTATTTTGAAATTCGATGCGTCCGCTGCGCGGTTTCAGCAAGCCAGTGATGCTTTTGAGCAGCGTGGATTTGCCCATGCCGTTACGGCCCATCAAGCCCACCGTTTGGCCAGCTTGTACTTTGAAATCCAGGTCGTGTAACACATGGCTGGCTCCGTAATAAGCATTCAGCCCGCTGACTTGTAACAAGGGCGTACTCATGCGGTTTCCTCGCCCAAATAAGCGGCTTGTACTTTTGAGTCAGTACGAATTTGCTGTGGCGTGCCGCTGGCAATCACCGTGCCGTTAACCATGACGGTCAACACATCGGCTAGCGCAAACACCGCGTCCATGTCGTGTTCCACCAGCAGCATGGCGTGGTTTTTTTTGAGTTTGTGCAACAGCGCGACCATGGCTTCGGCTTCGGCCGCGCCCATGCCGGCCAGCGGCTCATCCAGCAGCAAGACCTGCGGCTCGGTGGCCAGCACCATGGCGATTTCCAGTTGACGCTGCACGCCGTGGCTCAGGTTGGCCGCGATGATTTGCTGTTCCTGCGCCAGACCGGCGAGTTGCAGGGCATGTTCCGCGCGATCCCGCACCGCTTTGTCGGTAGCTGCATTCCCCAGCCAAGCCAGCGGGTTGTAGGGTGCGCGTGCGCTGCGCGATTGAGCGGCCAGCATCAGGTTGTCCCAGACACTGAGCGCTAAAAACACATTGGTCTTTTGGTAACTGCGGCCCAAGCCATGCAATGACAAACGGTGGTGCGGCCAGCCGCTGACGTTTTGTCCCTTCAACCACAGTTCACCGTGGGTCGCAGGCACATCGCCGCTGAGCAAATGGGTGAGGGTGGTTTTACCGGCGCCGTTGGGGCCGATGACGGCGTGTAACTGGTCTTTGTACAGCGACAGCGACACGTCGTTCACCGCCAGCAAACCGCCGTAGCGTTTGCTCAAACCTTTGGCTTGCAACAAGGCTTCACTCATGGTCGGCCTTTTTGTTGCGCAACAAACCCATCAGGCCTTGCGGAGCGACGATGACGACCAGCACAATCAAACTGCCCATCCACAACTGCCAGTGCTTGGCCGTGTCGAAGTTGCCAATCTTCGGCAAATCTTTGAATACATCCAGAAAAATTTCAAAACCGAAAGCGCCTATCAGCGCACCGGCTACATTGCCCATACCGCCCAAAATAACCATCATGATGGCGTGCGCGCTCATGTGAAAACCCATCAAGTCAGGGTTGACATAACCGGTTTGCGCGGCCCATAAAAATCCGGCCAAACCCGCCAGCGCACCGGCCAGGGTGAACGCCGTGAGTTTATAGCTGAAGCTGGCATAGCCCAAGGCGCGCGTACGGTGTTCGTTCAAGCGTATGCCGTTCAAGGTTCTGCCGAATGGGCTCCACAACAAGCGGCGCAAAAATGCATAAGTGATGAGCATGCAAGCCAGCGTGAAGTAATAAAGCATCCACTTGTTTTCCAGGTCTAGACCCAAGCCACCGGGTCGCACATTGATGTAAACACCGTCAGAGCCGCCCAGCGCCTTGTTGTCGAAAAACAAGAAATACATCATTTGCGAAAACGCCATGGTCACCATGATGAAGTAAATGCCATGCGTGCGCACCACAAAAAATCCTATGACCAATGCTGCTAAGGCTGAAGCCAACATGGCTAAAGGCAAAGCGATCAGCCAGTTGGCGCCAGCATCTTGTGGCGACAAATAGGCCACCACATAACCAGCCAGTCCGAAATACGCCGCATGTCCTAGCGACACCAGACCGGTAATGCCTTGCAATAAATCGAGGCTCATGGCGAAGATGGCCAGAATCATCATGCGGGTAACAGTTTGCGTATAAAAATCCTGTTGTGCAAACGGGAACGCCAGCAAGGCGATCAGGCCGATGAACAAAAACACTTGCACGCTGCGCGGCAGCGTTTCCAGATGGGCTTGCGGTGTACTCATTGTTTGAACAAGCCCTCGGGTTTGTACAGCAGCACCAACGCCATCAATACATACACCAGCATGCTGGCGAATTGCGGCAACAGCACTTTACCGAAGGTGTCAACCAGACCGACCAACAGCGCTGCAGTGAGCGCGCCGCGCACCGATCCTATGCCGCCGATCACCACCACCACAAAGCACATGATCAACACTTGCGAGCCCATGTAGGGGTAGACGCTGGAGAGTGGCGCAGTCAACATACCGGCCAGCGAAGCCAGCGCCACACCAAGCGCGAACACCAGCGCGTGCAAGCGAACAATGTTCACGCCGAGTGCCTGCGCCATGTCGCTGTTGAATGCACCGGCGCGGATTTTCATACCAATTTTGGTGCGGCTGATTAACACCCAAAGACCTAGCGCCAGCAGCAGACAAATACCCAGCATGAACAAACGGTAAGCCGGGTAGGAGAGGGTATCGGTGAGCGTGATAGACCAGTTCAGCGATTCCGGCACGGCGACGTTGTGCACATCGTCGCCCCACAACATAGAGCGCAGTTCTTCAAAGATATAAATCAAACCAAAGGTCAGTAACACCTGGTCTAAGTGGTCGCGGTGGTAAAAATGTTTAAACAGGATTTTTTCCAGCAACCAGCCCAGCAGCAGACTGAGGACAGCGCCTGCGATCACGGCCAGAAACAAATTACCCCAGGCGCCGGTGAGTGCATAAGCCAGGTAAGCGCCCAGCATGTAAAAACTGCCGTGTGCCAGATTGACCACGCCCATGATGCCAAATATCAGCGTCAAACCGGCTGCCAGTAAAAACAGCAGCAGACCGTATTGAACGCTGTTGAGCAGTTGAATTAAAAAATTGGCGAGATCCATTAAACCAGCTTGCAACCAGCGCCGGAATCAGACAGGGCTTTGGCAGCAACGCCCAACACCACGTTTTCTTTACCTTTGACAACACGCAGGTAAATATCCTGCACGGGGTTGTGCGCTTTGCTCATGGTCCATTTGCCGCGCGGGCTGTCGATGACCGCGTTTTCCATGGCGGTATACAAGGCTTTTTTATTGGTCAAATCGCCATTGACTGCGGCTGCGCCTTGCAGCAGCAATTGACCGGCGTCATAGCCTTGCACCGCGTATACATCGGGTTGCATTTTGAATCGTTTGGCAAAGGCCAGGCGGAACCCGTCATTGCGTTTACCGGTCAGTGAAGCGCTGTAATGTAGCGTGGTCATGATGCCTTGGGCCGATGGCGCGAGCTCATCGTCCAGCAAACCTTCAGTCAGAAAACCTGAACCGTACAAAGGAATTTTGCTGGCCAGTCCGGCAGCCGCGTAATCGCGAATGAATTTGGAAGCGCCGCCCCCCGAGAAGAAGCAGGCTACAGCATCCGGCTTGATGGAGGCGATTTCTGTCAACAAGGCTTGGAACTCGACGTTAGGGAAGGGCAGTCCAAGTTCTTTGACGATGGTGCCACCGGCCGCCAGATAGCCTTCTTTGAAACCTTCACCGGCTTCGTCACCTGCTGCGTATTTCCAGGTGATCCAGACGGCTTTTTTGTGGCCTTTGTCCATCATCACTTTGCCCAGAGCCAAAGTGGGCTGGCTGTTGGTGAAAGAGGTGCGGAACACATTGGGGGCGCAGAGTGCGCGTGTAGCCGCATGTAAACCCGCGTTAGGGATGATAGAAAGCACGCCGGTTTCGCGCGCTACTTTGTGTATGCCCATTTGTACGCCGGAGTGAATAGTGCCTATCACCACATCCACTTTGTCACGCTGTACCAGTTTGTTAGCATTTTCTACGCCTTTGGCAGGCTCGGACTCATCGTCCACTTTGAAATATTCGATCTCGCGGCCACCGAGTTTGTTGCCTTTTTCTTCCAAAGCTAGGCGAAAACCGTTGTCGCAAGCCAGTCCCAGTTGGGCGAAAGTGCCGGTGTAGGGAAACATCATGCCTATGCGGACTTTGGCGTTTTGCGCACGGGCCGGCAACATCAGGCTGGTAGAGGCCGCGCCCAGAATGGCAGCGGATCGGGTCAGTACTTGTCGGCGCGAGGTCATGGAATTCTCCGGGGAAGGCAGGGATTTGGGCGTGAAGTCAAGACCGCAGTTTAAACCGCTGTATCTTGCCGGTGGCTGTTTTGGGCAATTCGGGCAAAAACTCTACCCAGCGCGGGTATTTAAAAGGTGCCAAATGGTTTTTCACATGGGCTTGCAGATCCGCGCTACTCGCGCTTTGACCGGCTTTGAGCACCACATAGGCTTTGGGTTTGATCAGGCCTTCTTCGTCGGCTTGACCGACCACGGCAGCCTCCAGCACGGAAGCGTGGGTCATCAATGAAGCTTCCACTTCAAACGGCGACACGTAAATGCCGCCGACTTTCAACATATCGTCAGAACGTCCGCCGTAGGTGTAATAGCCGTGGGCATCCCGGCTGTATTTGTCCCCGCTGCGCGTCCATTCACCGGCAAACGTGTGTTTGGTTTTTTCGCGGTTGTTCCAATACATGATGGCAGCACTGGGCCCGTTGATTTGCAACTCGCCGAGCTCACCATCAGCGCATTCATGACCGTCGTCGTTGATCAAACGCAACCGGTAACCGGGCACGGCTTCGCCGGTGGTGCCATAACGCACACCTCCTGGTTTGTTCGACAAAAATATATGCAGCATTTCGGTGGATCCTATGCCATCCAAAATTTCAACACCGTATTCGCTTTGCCATTTGTGGCCGATTTCGGCCGGCAAGGCTTCACCTGCGCTGGTGCACACGCGCAGATTCAGTGCTTTAGCAGGGGGTCGCTCGGCATGCGCCAGCAAACCAGCAAACAAAGTGGGCACGCCATAAAACACTGTCGGCTGATGGGTTTGCAAGACATTGAAAACATCCGCAGGCGTCGGTCTTGTTCCCAATAACACTGTGGTGGCACCGATGGCCAACGGAAAACTCAATGCATTGCCCAGGCCATAGGCAAAAAATAATTTGGCCGCAGAAAACACCACGTCGTCTTCCTGCAAACCCAGCACCGCACGACCGTACAACTCGGCGGTTTGAATGATGTGGCTGTGCAAATGAACCGTGCCCTTGGGTGAACCGGTAGAGCCGCTGGAGTACAGCCAACAACACACATCGTCAGCCAGTGTGTGCGCTGCTTGTACAAGCGGCGGGTTGTGTTGAATCAACTCAGCGATATCCACGCATCCCTGCGTGGTGTCTGCCGCATCAGCAAGAATGTGTTGCAAATGCGGACATTGATCGGCCACAGGAGCAAAAACCGGCCACAAGGCTTTAGAAACGAGCAGCGCGCGAGCGCGAGAATCCTGCAACATGAAGGCATAGTCCTGCGAGGTCAGCAAGGTGTTTACCGCTACCGGCACCACACCGGCCAAGATGCAACCTAAAAACGCCACCGGCCATAGAAGACTGTCGTGCATGCACAGCAGCACGCGATCTTCCTGGCGCAGGCCCAGTTTCAGTAAACCTTGTGCAAACCGGTGCGACTGTTCGTTCAATTGAGAATAGCTTAGGCTCGCGCCGCTGAGGGCGTCGATATAAGCAGCTTTGCCAGCGCGAGCGCCATGCCGCAGCAACAGATCGGCCGCAGCGTTGTACACCTCAGGGATGTCAATCTGCGGCGGCGACGATGAGTGATCTGCATTGCTGAGTTGCATTGAAAAAATATTTGTGTCTAAAGAATGCGCGGATTATTGCCCATGCACTATGCAAGAAAATGCAGATCACAAGAGATGCATCGTGAGTGCGGTTAGAATAACTGGATCGGGGTGTAGCGCAGTCTGGTAGCGCATCTGGTTTGGGACCAGAGGGTCGTAGGTTCGAATCCTATCGCCCCGACCATTAAAAAAAAGGCCTTATAGGCCTTTTTTCATGAATTCTGCCCGTAGCTCAGTTGGATAGAGCAACAGCCTTCTAAGCTGTGGGTCGGGGGTTCGATCCCCTCCGGGCAGGCCAAAGCCTCACTTTACGCCACCTCACTACCTCTCGCAACCACCATATCTATTGGCACGGCAGGTTTTTTATTATCACAAGCGGTTTCACAAGGTAACATAAGATACCGCCATTTTGGCGGTACTTTTGACGGTATCTCGTAATTCCGTCAACTGAGATACCGTCAGGGGGCGATATGGCACTAAACGCGACTTACATAAAGAACAGCACCAAGCACTCAGGAGCGCCTGCTGGGGACAAGCACACCGACGGCGACGGCATGTACTTGCTCGTTAAAGCTGGCGGTAAATACTGGCGAATGGACTATCGCTTTGCCAACAAGCGCAAAACGCTTGCATTAGGCGTTTACCCCGCGGTCACATTGGCTAAGGCTAGACAGCGGCTTGAGAAGGCGCGGGAGCAATTGGCGGACGGCATAGACCCCAGTTCTGCCAAGCGAGATGTGAAGCAGGCAACGGCAATAGCTGCGGCTCATACCTTTGAATTGGTGGCACGTGAATTCCATCAAAGCAAGTGTGAATCTTGGTCGCCTAGCTATGCTGCAAAGTGGCTCAGGGGTCTGGAGAAAGACATGTTCCCTTACCTTGGGTCGCTACCGCTGGCAACCATCACTGCACCCGTTCTGCTGAGTGTCTTGCGCCGTGTAGAAAAGCGCGGAGCCATTGAGTCATCGCACACCCTGCGCCAAACTTCGGGGCAAGTTTTTATGTATGGTGTGCAGACTGGGCGCTGCGACCGCAATCCTTCAATTGACCTTCATGGTGCATTGAAGCCCGTAACGATAAAGCACATGTCAGCCATCTTAGAGCCGATAAAAGTTGGTGAACTACTCCGAGCGATTGACGGTTACTTAGGCCAACCCATCACACGCACAGCACTAGGACTGTCGGCTCTGCTGTTTCAAAGACCTGGCAATATTCGTCAAATGGAATGGGCATGGGTAGATTTTGATAATGCAATATTAACAATTCCCAGTAAGGACATGAAACGCAGCAAACACCAAAAAATCAATGGTAGACCACACCTTGTACCTTTGGCGCCGCA
>CAMBSK010000045.1 GCA_945870575.1 Bordetella parapertussis
AAACGCAGCACCTGACAAAAATGTGGCGTTGAGCAATACGGTTTATAACGGTGCTGACAAAAACAATTACCGTATCGTTGATCAGCAAACGACGACTGCCAGCATCACGCCCAAGGAGTTGGTGGTTAGCGGCTTGAAGGCACAGGACAAGGTGTATGACGGTAACCAAGCAGCGCAAGTCGATACCAGCAAACCGTTTGCCGATAACTCGGGGCTGGTGAAGAATGATGATGTTCAAGTAAGCAGCGTGACTGGTACTTTTGCCGACAAGAATGCAGAAACTAACAAAACCGTGGCGCTGAGCAAGGCGGAGTACAGCGGTGCTGACAAAAACAATTACCTGATCACAGATCAGAAAACCAGCACAGCAACTATCAAGCCTATAGCGCCTGACCCCAAGGAAAACAACGGCAATATCACGCAGGTCGTTGATTCCACGCCTGTAACGCCTGAGCCTGATGTCGATGACGGCAACAACACTCAGGTCATTCATTCAAGACCTATAACGATTGATGATTCAGAGGATAACCTCGTCAACAACATACTGGTGGTGGTCACCACGCCTATAACGCCTGATGACCCCGAGGACAACACAGTTGCGCAAAACTTGACGCCTGACAATGGCAGCAACAAAACTCCGTCTGATACAAGCAACACGCCAGTCCCACCGCGTGTTGACAACAAAAATAACAACGGCAACCAAGAGGGTAAGACTGACAGACCTGTAGTGATCCCGACCATCAAGGATTTACAAGCTAATCCTCTCGCCAAAATAAACAGCTTGCCTTCAGCTGACGCTCAGGCCGTTAATGCTGCTACACGCTTGAGCAGTCTGGAAGATGATTACTGGTTCCTGGACTGTTTCTTCAACTCTTCACAAGAACTTAAAAAGATCAAATGCGAACCAATATCGCAAAAAAAATCTCCTTCCCTAGAAATCAAAAAGTACCCGAATAAAAAACTCAGCGCCTTGAACAGTCCTTTATTGCCTTGAAGATTTATCTATTGAATCTGCTTTATTCATGGCCTGTTCTCGTCATATCACTTGCTGGTTCGCGCCAGGCATCATCCACTGGCCTTGGCTGCAAGCGTGGAGCGGGCTGTTGTTCTGCTTTTGCCTGCTAGGTTTTCATACCTTGGCTGTTGCTGCTGATAACAAACCCAATGCCGGCGGTTTATTGCGTGACATGCCTTTATCCCCGGGAGGCAACGATAAGAATCAGGATGTCAAAGGTTTAGACAATCCTGGCGAGACTGAATTAAGCGAATCTGAGGCCTTTGAAGTGTCCAAACTTCTGATCAGCGGAAACACCGTTTTTGCCACAGAACAATTACATGCACTGGTCAAGTCTTTGGAGGGCACATCTTTGACGCTAGTGCAACTTGAAAAAGGCATTGAAGAAATCACTAACCTTTACAGAAGCAGCGGTTATCCTTTGGCGCGTGCGTTGATTCCCGAGCAAGTGATAGAAGATGGTGTGATTCAAGTGTTTGTTCTAGAGGCCGTCTGGGGTGACGTGCAGGTCTTTAACAGCAGCGAAGTCTTGGACCGGGTAATAGAACGTGTGGTCTTTGAATTACAACCTGGCCAACAGGTACAGCAGCAGCAACTCGACAAGGTCAGTTTGATGCTCAGCGATATTCCGGGCGTTGACCCGCATTTTTCACTGAAACCAGGACAGGTCACCGGCGCCACAGACTTGGAAGTGCTGGCTCAGCCGACATCGCCGCTTGGGGTTGAAATGCTGTACGACAACCAGGGCAGCAAATACACCGGCCGTGAACGCATGTCTTTGGGTATGCAGTGGAACAATCCGTTTCGCCACGGTGATGTGGTCGGCATCAATTTGTTGACCACCGGTGAACTGATGAACTACAAGCGCATCAGTTTCGAGACGCCGCTTGCTTTTCCGGGCGGGCTGGCTGGTGCGGCAGTTTCAGATTTGAATTACACGCTCGGCGACATAGCAGCCAGTACGAATGCATCTGGATCAGCCAAGCAAAACAGCATTTGGGGCAGGTATCAACTGCAGCGCAGCCAAAACAGCAACCTTGCGCTAAGAATACAGTTGGATCGAATGGAGTTGCAAGACCATCAAGGGGGCGACACCACCAAAACAGACAGAACCATCAATACTGTGAATGTCACCTTGAATGCCGACAACTCAGACCTGTGGATGGGGGGAGGCCGAAGCATGTGGAATGCCGGGCTGACATCCGGAAAGTTGGTATTTGATGATGCAAGCGCAGAAGCTGTGGATGATAAATCGGCCAAACACAAAGGCGATTTTCAACGCATCAATTTCAGTGCATCGAGGCAGCAATTCATCCGGCCGACCACCACCCTGGCATTGAATACGGATTCACAATGGGCTTTCACCAACCTGGATTCATCGCAGAAGTTTTCGCTGGGTGGTCCGCGCAGCGTGCGCGCTTATGAAGCAGGTACTTTGTCCGGGGATGGCGGCTTGTTTGTCAGTGCTGAACTGCGTGAATTACTGCCTGCGCCGGCTGCGTATTTGAATGTAAAAGGCCAATGGTTTGCATCTGTTTTTATAGAAGCCGCACGGGCCAAAATCAACCAACGACCTTGGGATACGGGTAAGAATGAAGAAAGCCTCAGCGGTGTCGGACTGGGATTCAACTGGCTGGGCCCGGATAACTGGCGCGCATCACTCAGTTGGGGGCACCCTTTGGAATCAGTTCCTTCTGCTTACGTTAGATCCAAACGCGTCAATGCCTGGTTTGAACTGGCCAAAGGCTTTCGCTAACACCACTTGCTGACAAGCCTTAAGCATTTCGAAAGCAGGTTTAAACTCGCGGCTTTGCCAGCCCCGGAGAAACTGTCATGGCTGAATTGCTTGACGTAAAAGACAAAGCAAGCAGCTTGCTACAACTTCAACAAACGAACCCGGATTGGCGCATAGACCAAACCGGCTTAAAAAACGCATGGGTGTTCAAAAACTTCGAGCAAGCTGTCGAATTCATGAACCGTGTTGCAGCTGTTGCCCAAGCCATGGACCACCACCCCGAATGGTCGAATGTCTATAACCGTGTGTTTGTCAAGCTGACCACGCATGATGCAGGCGGGATTACCGCATTGGATTTTCATTTGGCTAATGCCATGCAGCAATGCGCGGCTGACATTAAGGGCCGTGATGACACGGCTGGCACCCAATCGCTTGTTCTGGACAACACAAGCGAACTGTTGCAAAACTGGGTCTCGGCATTCAACAACGAAGACTTGCACAACATCAGTCACTGTTATGCAGAAGATGCTTTACTTTGGGGAACCCACGCCACCCGTTTGATTCAAGGGCGAGAAGATGTGGCGCAATATTTCAAGACCGTGTTCGAATCCGGACGTCGCGCGCGCGCAAGTATTCTTGCGCAGCAAAGTGTTGTCGGGCAGCACAGCCGCATAGACCATGGCAGCTACAGCTTTGCTTCAACGCCTGAGACCAGGCTTATGGTGTTGACAGCGCGCTTTAGTTTTGTCTGGCAACTCAAAGCCCAGGGGTGGCAAATACAGTCGCACCATTCATCAGTCATGCCCGCAGCCGCATAAGCCTTGCAGCACATTTATTAACACAAGAGCCGGATGCTGCAAATACCAAAAGCGGCGCGACATCGCGTATGAAACTGGTCCGGGTTGAAACCCTGAATAAGTGTCAACGTCGGTTACTCAGCAGCAGCAGCAAATGTTGCAGCGCATGTGCCAAGGTCGCTTGACGAACTGCGGCGCGGTCACCTTCGAAATGGCATGTTTGTGCTTTGACCCAAGCGGTTTCAGCGCCCAAGGACGGGCCGGTGTCGCTAGGCAGCGCCCAGGCAAAACAGACTGTGCCTACCGGCTTGCTTTTGCTGCCGCCGCCTGGTCCGGCAATACCAGTGACGGCAAGTGCGACTTGCGCTTTGCTGCGGTTTAAGGCCCCAAGCACCATGGCTTGAGCAACTGCTTCGCTGACAGCGCCGTGTTTGTCGATCATCGCCGTGGAAACACCGAGCATTTCATGTTTGGCGTCGTTGCTGTAGCTGACAAAGCCGCGTTCAAACCATTGGCTGGAGCCCGCCAGGTCGGTGCAATGGGCGGCAATCATGCCGCCGGTGCAGCTTTCTGCTGTACTCAGCAGCCAGCCGCGTTGCAGCAGTTGAGCGGCCAAGGGTTGGATGTCGGAAAGTGTATTCATCGTGTGGCCTGCCACAGTGAAATACACAGCAGCGTGCAAAAAGCAGCCACCAGATCGTCAAACATGATGCCCCAACCGCCGCGCCAGCCCAGGCCGTGGAAATGGCGGTCTGCCCAGCCGACAGGTCCGGGTTTGACTGCATCAAAAAACCGGAAAAGCACAAATGCAATGAACTGGCCCCATAGGCCTACCGGCATCCATAGCCAGAGAATCAACCAGAAGGCAACAATTTCGTCCCACACGATGGCGCTGGGGTCTTGCACTTGCATGTGTTGAGCAGTCACGGTGCAGGCCCACCAGCCGATGGGCAAAGACAATGCGATCAATAAGCCGATATCGGTAGCACTCATGAACAAAGTCATGAGGTCGAAAGAGGCCCAGGCCCACAGTGTTCCCACTGTGCCGGGTGCTTTGGGGCTGAGCCCGGAGCCGAAACCCATGGCCAGCACATGGGCCGGGTGCGACCACATAAAGCGGGCAGCGTTCCATTGCACAGACATACTCATGCGTGACCTTCAGCTGGAAAAATGGTCAAAGGACACAAAGCGGCGGGAGATCGGCACGCCGTGAATATCCATCACCTGTAAGCCCTGTCCGGCGCTGATGCGGCCTATGCAAGTCACCGGCACATCGCAATCATTGGCGGCTTCCTGTACAGCTGGCGCTTGGTTGGGTGCCGCGGTAAACAACAGTTCATAGTCGTCGCCACCGGCCAGCGCCATGTCCAGGCGGCGCGACATAGGCAAACTTTGCAAAGCGGGGCTGATGGCGGCGCTGTCAGCCACCCAGCCGGTGGTCAGCACGGCGCCAACCCCCGAGGCTTTCATGATGTGTCCCAGATCCCCGACCAAGCCATCGCTGATATCAATACACGCGTTGGCAATGCCACGCAGCGCCAAGCCGAGGGAAACACGCGGCTGCGGTTGCTCCATGCGTAAACGCGCAGTTTCAAATAATTCAGTGTCCAGGCTAAGCGAGCCACGGAAAACCTCCAGCGCCAATCTGGCGTCTCCCACTGTGCCGCTGACATAAATATCGTCACCCGCTTGGGCCGCACCGCGCAGCAAAGCGTCACCCGGCGGGACTTCGCCGAACACGGTGATGCAAATAGTCAGAGGGCCTTGGGTGGTGTCGCCGCCTATAAGTTCGCAGCCGTGAGCATCGGCCAGCAAAAAAAGACCGTGCGAAAAACCTTGTAACCAGGCTTCGTCAATTCGCGGCAGTGACAATGCCAACGTAAAAGCCAGAGGACGTGCGCCGCAGGCTGCCAAGTCGCTCAGGTTGACGGCCAAGGCTTTGTGTCCAAGGCGTTGAGGCGCCACTGTACTGAGGAAATGCCGACCCTCGACCAGCATGTCGCTGGAGACTGCCAATTGCATGCCAGTCTGCGGCTGCCAAAGCGCGCAATCGTCGCCGACACCAGTCACCGCACGGCGCGCAGGGCGTGTGAAATAACGGGCGATCAGGTCAAATTCACCCATGCCATTTAATGAATCTGGCGTTTGCTGCCGCTGTCACTCAGTGCATCCAGTACAAACATGGGAATATCGACTTCAAACTTTTCGCCGTCCACCGCCACGCAAAAGAAACTGCCGTGCATGGTGCCGGTAGGTGTGCGCAAACGCGTGCCACTGGTGTATTCAAAGCTTTCACCGGGTTGCAGCAAAGGCTGATGGCCGACCACGCCCAGGCCTTTGACTTTTTCATGCAAGCCTTCCGCATCATTGATATGCCAAGTGCGGGAAATCAATTGAGCCGCCATATTGCCGCTGTTGTGGATAAGCACCGTGTAAGAGAAGGCGAACAACCCGTCTTGCGGGCTGGATTGTTCCGGCAGGTAATTCGGCGTGACCTCCACGCTGAGTTTATAAGTTGGCATGGGCAGCAATTCCGGTCAAAATCTTCAAGAACCTGATTCTGACACCATAATCACCACCATGACCACCCAATACCGTATCGCTCCCTCCATCCTCTCCGCCGATTTCGCCCGATTGGGCGAAGAGGTGAAAAATGTTGTCGCCGCCGGTGCCGACTGGATTCACTTTGATGTCATGGACAACCACTATGTCCCCAACCTCACTTTCGGCCCCATGGTGTGTCAGGCTTTGAAGCCTCATGCCAAAACCCCGGCCGGGGTGGCTGTGCCTATCGATGTGCATTTGATGGTGCAACCTGTGGACGCGTTGGCGGCAGCGTTTGCCCAAGCTGGCGCCGACCTCATCAGCTTTCACCCGGATGCATCCGCCCACGCACACCGCAGCGTGCAAGCCATCAAGGCCGCAGGGTGTCAAGCCGGCGTGGTCTTTAATCCGGCTGAGCCGCTGGATGTGCTGGATTGGCTGATCGAGGACGTAGACCTGATTTTGATCATGAGCGTCAACCCCGGTTTTGGCGGACAAAGCTTCATCGACTCGGCCTTGCGCAAGGTAGAGCACGCAGCCAAACGCATTCAGTCCAGCGGCCGCAACATTCGCCTGGAAGTCGATGGCGGCATCAAGCCCGACAATATTCGATCAGTAGCGAATGCCGGTGCCGACACTTTCGTGGCCGGCAGCGCCATTTTTGGCAAGCCTGATTACAAAGCAGTGATTGACCAGATGCGCCATTCACTGGCTGAATGATTTTCATCAAAGGACACCATGAAACATTTTTTGTATCTCTCCGCGCTTTCAGTCAGCCTGCTCGCCTCATCGGTGCTGCAGGCCGCTTGCTTTCCCGACACGCCTTTGACCCGGCCGGACAGCCGCTATGAAGCAGCGAATGCCAGCGGCACTGAAGTCAAAGACAAAGAAACCGGGCTGGTCTGGCAACGTTGCGTTTACGGCTTGAAATGGGATGGTGCAGCCTGCTCTGGAATTGCGATTGCACAAGACTGGAAAACCGCTAACAAATTCGCTTTAGATGCTAAATGGCGTTTGCCTACACAAGCCGAGCTTGAAGGCTTGAGCGAAAAAAGCTGTTCGGAATTGGCCATGAACAAAACCTGGTTCGGCTCCGGCCCTTCGGGCTGGACCTGGACCTCGACCGACATGGGCAGCGCAGACGGTGCGGTGGTGGTGCATTCGGGCAGTTCATTGATCGCCAATCTCATCAAAAAAATCCCTCTGTATGTCAGATGGGTACATAACTGATCGCACAAAGTTTTGACATGATTAACACCAACATACAAGCCGTCATGATCGATCTGGACGGCACCATGGTCGATACCATGGGCGATTTTGAAGCCGCACTCAATCTCTGCCTGGCCGACATCGATTTGCCCAAAGTCTCTCCCGCCGTGGTGAATATCGCGGTCGGCAAGGGCTCGGAACATTTGATACGCACCGTGCTGCGCCATCAACTCGATTTGCCTGAGGTCAAAGCCTCGGGCATGGTGTGCGACAACACCGGCGTTGAAAATCTGTATGAACCTGCCTTTACCCGCTACCAGCACCATTACGAAAAAGTCAACGGCAAGTTTGCCGACGTCTATCCCGGCGTATTGGCCGGTTTGCAGCAGCTGCAAGCGCGTGGCCTGAAAATGGCATGTTTGACCAACAAACCCACGGCGTTTGCCAAAGCCTTGCTGGCTGACAAAGGCCTGGCCGGGTTTTTCAGCCATGTGTACGGCGGCGACGCCTTTCCACGCAAAAAGCCCGACCCCATGCCTTTGCTGGAAACCTGCAAAGCCCTGGGCACGCTGCCTGCGCATACGCTGATGCTGGGAGACTCGCAAAACGACGCGCTGGCCGCCCGCGCCGCCGCCTGTCCGGTGGTGTTGGTCACCTATGGCTACAACCACGGCGAGCCGATACAAGGCGTGGACTGTGACGGCTTTGTAGACAGCATTGCCGACCTGGCCTGGTGAAGGCCGATGGGCATTCCCGTTTGTTACACTTTCTACATGTTTATTCATCTCAATATCCTCACAGGCAGCAATGACCGGGGAGCTTGGCCTTGGCGTCGCCCCAGCAGCCCGGCGTGACCTTGTGTGATTGAGTAGTTACGCCTCCTCTGAAGCCGGGGTTTTCTAGCCCCTTTTTTGTTTGATTTTTTGCCCTTGTGAGGGCCGAGCTGTGGAGGCTCCCCGTGATCTCTGAACTTGAATTCAAAAGCCTGGCGGCACAAGGCTATAACCGCATTCCATTAATGGCCGAGGCGTTTGCCGATCTGGAAACCCCGCTGTCGCTGTATTTGAAACTGGCGTTCACCAAGGACGGCGGTAAATACAGTTTTCTGCTGGAATCCGTGGTTGGCGGTGAACGCTTTGGCCGCTACAGTTTCATCGGTTTGCCTGCGCGCACTTTCCTCAGGTCGCAAGGTTTTGGCGACGCATCGCACACCGAAGTGGTGACAGATGGCGCAGTTGTTGAGACCAACCAAGGCAATCCGCTGGATTTCATCGAAGCTTACCAACAGCGCTTCAAAGTGGCACTGCGCCCCGGCATGCCGCGTTTTTGTGGCGGCCTGGCCGGTTATTTCGGCTATGACACGGTACGTCATATCGAGAAAAAATTGCAGCACAGCTGCCCGCCGGACACCTTGGGCTGCCCGGATATTTTGTTGCTCCAAACCGAAGAACTGGCGGTGATCGACAACTTGTCGGGCAAGTTGTATTTGATGGTCTACGCCGATCCCCACCAGCCCGAAGCCTTTACCCGTGCAAAAAAACGTTTGCGTGAGCTCAAAGAACTGTTGAAATATTCCGTCAGCGCGCCGGTGGTCAAGGCCAGCCAAAGCCACCCGCCCGAGCGTGAATTTGCCAAGGCCGATTACATCAAAGCGGTGGAGCGCGCCAAGGGTTTGATTGAAGCGGGTGACTTCATGCAAGTGCAAGTCGGCCAGCGCATCAAAAAGCGATTCACCGAAAGTCCGCTGTCGCTGTACCGCGCGCTGCGCTCGCTCAACCCAAGTCCTTACATGTACTTCTACAACATGGGAGACTTTCAAGTGGTGGGCGCGTCACCGGAAATTCTGGTGCGCCAGGAAACCACACCCGAGGGCAACAAAGTCACCATACGGCCGCTGGCAGGCACCCGCCCGCGTGGTGCAACTCCAGTGGCGGACAAGGCCACGGAAGAAGAATTGATCAACGACCCTAAAGAGCGCGCCGAGCATGTGATGTTGATCGACTTGGCGCGCAACGACATAGGCCGCATTGCCAAAACCGGGACGGTGAAAGTCACCGAAGCCTTCACCGTAGAGCGCTACAGCCATGTGATGCACATCGTCAGCAATGTGGAAGGCGAATTGAAAGACGGCATGAGCAGCATGGATGTGCTGAGCGCCACTTTCCCCGCCGGCACGCTGACAGGCGCGCCCAAGGTGCACGCCATGGAATTGATTGATCAACTCGAACCGGTCAAGCGCGGTATTTACGGCGGCGCCTGCGGCTACTTGAGTTTTGCCGGTGACATGGATGTTGCCATCGCCATACGCACCGGCATCATCAAAAACGACACCTTGTACGTGCAGGCTGCCGCCGGAGTGGTGGCGGATTCCATTCCCGAGATGGAGTGGCGCGAAACCGAGCACAAGGCGCGGGCGTTGCTGCGTGCCAGCGAACTGGTGGAGGAGGGGCTGGAATGAAACTCCTGATGATCGATAACTACGACAGTTTCACCTACAACCTGGTGCAGTACTTCGGCGAACTCGGCGCGGACATAGAAGTATTCCGCAACGATGAAATCAGCGTTGAGCAGATTGCCGATCGTGCGCCCACGCATCTGGTGGTGTCGCCCGGACCGTGCTCGCCAGCTGAAGCCGGGATTTCAGTCGCAGCCATCAAGCATTTTGCCGGCAAGTTACCCATACTCGGCGTGTGTCTGGGGCACCAAAGCATTGGTGCGGCTTTCGGCGGGCGCATCATCCGAGCCCAGCAATTGATGCACGGCAAAACCAGCGTCATACACACCACACAGCAAGGGGTTTTCGCTGACCTGCCGCAGGCTTATACGGTCAACCGTTACCACTCGCTGGCCATAGAACGCGCTACGCTGCCCTCAGCGCTTGAAATCACCGCCTGGACTGACGATGGTGAAATCATGGGTGTGCGCCATCGCACACTGGCGGTGCAAGGCGTACAGTTTCATCCCGAGTCCATACTCACCGAGCATGGTCATGCCTTGTTGAAAAACTTTTTGCAAACAGCCCTATGAAACACGTAGACCTGCGCAGCGACACCGTGACCCAACCCACACCTGCCATGCGCGAAGCCATGCTGGCGGCGCCTTTAGGCGACGATGTATTCGGCGACGATCCGTCGGTGCTGGCCTTGCAGGAACGCATCGCGGCATTGACCGGCAAACAGGCGGCCTTGTTCATGCCCACCGGCACGCAAAGCAATTTGTGCGGCTTGATGGCGCATTGCCAGCGCGGTGACGAGTACCTGGTCGGGCAAAGCGCGCATACCTACCGCTACGAGGGCGGCGGCGCTGCTGTGCTGGGAAGTATTCAGCCCCAACCCCTGGCGCAGGATGCCCGTGGGCAAATGTCTTTGGCTGACATAGCCGCCGCCATCAAGCCGGATGACGCGCACTTTGCCCGTACCCGTTTGCTGGCGCTGGAGAACACCTGGAACGGCCAGCGCATGCCCATGGAATATTTGCAGCAGGCCAGCGGAATGGCCCGCCAACACGGACTGGCGGTTCATCTGGATGGCGCTCGCGTCATGAATGCCGCTGTCGATCAGGCCGCTGCCCATGGCAGTGACGCATTCACCGAACTGCGCGCCATCACTGACTTGTTCGACAGCGTGTCGGTGTGTTTCAGCAAGGGCTTGGGTGCGCCGGTCGGCTCCGCTTTGTGCGGCTCCAAAGAGCTGATTCAAAAAGCCCACCGCGCCCGCAAAATGCTGGGTGGCGGCATGCGCCAGTCCGGTGTGTTGGCTGCGGCTGCATTGCACGCCCTGGATCACCATATGCACCGATTGATCGACGACCATGCGTTGGCAAAGCGTCTGGCTGACGGTTTGCATGGCCTACCAGGTTTGACCGTGCGCTCGGCGCAAACCAACATCGTGTTTGTCGACGTGGCCGATGGCCGCGGACCGGCGTTGCTTGAACATTTGCGACGCGACGATGTGTTGGCCACGGGGCTGATTGGCTTGCGCTTTGTCACACATTTGGATGTAGACGCCGCAGGCATTGACCATGCTTTGGCCAGTGCGCGGCGTTTCGTGGAAACCGTCGGCGGCAGTGCGTTTGTACCCGCGCGCTCAGGCGGACCTTATTGATTTTTCAGCGTTAGACATACGCTGAGCCTTTGGAGTTCGTATGACCATCACTGCCAGCGAAGCCTTGCAACGCACCATCGAGCACCGTGAAATTTTTCACGATGAAATGCTGCAACTCATGCGCATGATCATGGGCGGCAACATCACGCCGCTGATGATGGCAGCCATTCTGACCGGCTTGCGTGTGAAGAAGGAAACCATAGGTGAGATCACGGCAGCGGCACAGGTGATGCGCGAGTTCTCCACCAAGGTGGATGTGGCTGATCGCCGGCATTTGGTGGACATCGTCGGCACTGGCGGCGACGGCTCGCACACTTTCAATATTTCCACCTGCGCCATGTTTGTCGCGGCGGCGGCCGGTGCGCGCGTCAGCAAGCACGGCGGGCGCAGCGTCAGCAGCAAAAGCGGCAGCGCCGATGTGCTGGAAAACCTGGGTGTCAATATCAACCTGAGTCCGGCGGCTATTGCCGAATGCATTGCGCAAACAGGCATCGGCTTTATGTTCGCGCCCAACCACCATCCAGCCATGAAAAATGTGGCGCCGGTGCGCAAAGAGCTTGGCGTTCGTACGATTTTCAACATCCTGGGGCCGCTGACCAACCCGGCGTCTGCGCCGAATATTTTGATGGGCGTGTTTCACCCCGACCTGGTCGGTATTCAAGTGCGTGCATTGCAGCGACTCGGCGCCGAACACGCGGTGGTGGTGTACGGCCGCGACGGTATGGACGAGGTCAGTCTGGGCGCGGCCACGTTGGTCGGCGAATTGAACAACGGCGAAATCACCGAGTACGACATACATCCTGAAGATTTCGGCCTGACCATGGCCAGCCACCGCGCTTTGCGCGTCGAGACACCTGAGGATTCGCGAGATATGCTCAAAGCTGTGTTGAACAACCAGCCCAGCCCGGCGCTGGACATCGTGGCGCTGAATGCCGGTGTGGCTTTGTATGCAGCCAATGTCGCGCCGACCATGGTAGCCGGTTTGAAACTGGCCCAGCAAGTGCTGAGCAACGGCCAGGCACAGGCCAAGTTGACGCAATTTATTGAATTCACCGCCCGCCACGGCGCGGCTTGACACAAGGAAACGCAGTGAGCGACATACTCAACAAAATAGTGCAAACCAAGCACGAAGAAGTGGCTTTGCGGCGCAGCAAAATACCACTTGAAGCCATGCGCGCCGACGCTGAGAGCCGGGTCATGACGCGCGGTTTTGAAGCTGCGCTGCGCGCCAAAATCGCCAAAGGCCAGGCGGCCGTGATTGCTGAAATCAAAAAGGCCAGTCCGTCCAAAGGCTTGTTGCGCGAAGACTTTATTCCAGCTGACATTGCGCAAAGTTACGCTTACGGTGACGGCAAAATCAGTGCCGCTTGTTTGTCTGTTCTCACCGATGAAAATTATTTTCAAGGCAGCACAGATTATTTAAAACAAGCCCGCGCATCCTGCGATTTACCGGTCTTGCGCAAGGACTTCATGGTCGACACCTACCAGATCTACGAGTCGCGCGCCATGGGCGCAGACTGTGTGTTGCTGATCGCAGCCTGTCTGGATGATGCGCAAATGGCAGAGTTTGAGGCGGTGGCACGCAGCCTGGACATGGCGGTATTGGTGGAGGTACACGACGGCGCTGAAATGCAGCGCGCTTTGAGGCTGAAAACTAAACTGCTGGGTGTGAACAACCGCAATTTGCGCACCTTTGAGGTGTCGTTGGACACCACGCTAGACCTTTTCAAAGATTTGCCGGCAGACCGTTTGCTGGTCACCGAAAGCGGCATCGCTACTCGCGACGATGTGCAACGCATGAGCGACGCCGGTGTGCAGGCTTTTCTGGTCGGTGAAGCTTTCATGCGGACGGCCGAACCGGGCGAAGCTTTGGCGCAATTATTCGGTGACTGAGCCTGATGCCTTGACGCAGGCCGACCCGACGCGCTGGGCGGTGCATCCCTCTTGGCAAGCGCTGGTGCAAACCTTTTGGCACAGCTCGCAAGGCCACGCTTTGCTTGCATTTTTAAACCAACGCATTACCGGCGGCGCGCGTATTTTTCCGCCCGAGCCTTTGCGCGCGCTCTTGTTAACCGCCTTACCGGCGGTACGGGTGGTGGTGTTGGGGCAGGACCCTTATCACGGCTTGGGGCAGGCGCAAGGTTTGTCTTTCTCCGTGGCGCCAAGTGTGCGTTTGCCACCATCGTTACGCAATATTTTCAAAGAATTGCAGGCGGATACCGGTTTGCAGCCTCCTATGAGCGGTTCGCTGACGCCTTGGGCTGAGCGCGGGGTGTTGTTACTCAACACCTGCTTGACGGTGGAGGAAGGGCGGCCAGCATCGCATGCTGGGCAAGGCTGGGAGGTGTTGACTGACGCCATCCTCAGCGCCGTGGCGCAGCAGCCACAAGCCGTGGTTTTTTTGTTGTGGGGTGCACACGCCCAGGCCAAGCGCCATTTGATTGAAGCCGCGCCGACAGGTGAGCGCCTGCTGTTGACGGCCAACCACCCCTCGCCCTTATCCGCCTTGCGCGGTCCTGTGCCTTTCATGGGTTGCCGGCATTTTTCGGCCGCGCAAGCCTGGTTGAACCGCCGGGGAGCCGATTTTTCCTGGAATTTAGAAAATTAGTTTGCGTGCACTCACTTTTTTAAAGCGGCTACAGGAAATTCTCATGAACAAACTTGTGCTATAATCTTTGGCTCGCTGGAGGGGTGCCCGAGTGGCTAAAGGGGGCAGACTGTAAATCTGTTGGCTTACGCCTACGCTGGTTCGAATCCAGCCTCCTCCACCACGTGTCCGGGTGAACTGCAACCGTGTAGAAAGCCATGTCGCGTGGGTGCTGGCGATCGTTGCGGGAGTAGTTCAATGGTAGAACCTTAGCCTTCCAAGCTAATGACACGGGTTCGATTCCCGTCTCCCGCTCCAAGCGGTTTTGGTGATCAGGCGAAGCGTTTTCGCCCATGTGGCTCAGTGGTAGAGCACTCCCTTGGTAAGGGAGAGGTCGCGGGTCCGATTCCCGCCATGGGCACCAGTTTTCATTGTGAAGTATCTGTGAGTTTTTTTTCGGAGTCGAAGAATGGCAAAAGGCAAATTTGAGCGGACAAAACCGCACGTCAACGTGGGCACCATCGGCCACGTGGACCATGGCAAGACGACGCTGACGGCGGCGATCACGACGATTTTGTCGGCGAAGTTTGGCGGCGAAGCCAAGGCTTACGACCAGA
>CAMBSK010000046.1 GCA_945870575.1 Bordetella parapertussis
CATCACTCACACTCAAACCGGTGATGGCTTGAGGTGTGTATGCCACTTGCGTTCCAGCAAGGTTGTAAGTGGCCATATTGGCAGCCACACTGACTGCGCTTGGCACGGTATTGACTGGCGCATCGTTGACCGCTGTCACGCTGGTGCTCAAGGTCACCGGGGTGGCGCTGAAGTAGTCGTTATTGACACTGGTGAAACGGGTCAAGCCGCTGCTATTATTTTCAATCAAATAAGCCGTGATTCCGCCAGGCGTACCATTGAACTCTGCCGCTGGCTTGAAGCGCAAAAGGGTGTTGACATCGAAGTAGAAAACATTGGTGGGGGATGGCACATCTACTCCGCTGACAGGAATGTCAGACCAAGTGCCGTTGTAAAAATACTGCCAGCTTCCTTGGGCGGCAGTGGATGCCACATTGGTAATGCCAATGCCCGCAAAAGCGTTTGCTGAGCTGCCTCCGGTGACAGCGTCTTTGGCATCACTGAAACTAGCGCTGAATAAACTGCCGACCGTGGCACCATTGTTCGTCGCGGCATCTTCCAAAATGGCGCTTAGTGTCACCGTTTCTTGGCCTGCAACGACTGTGGGTTTGTCGTTGACCGCGGTGACGTTGATGGTCAAGGTCTTAGCTGATGTGCTGGTGTCTGTGCCACCGCCATCGTCCTTGACCTTAAAGCCAATGGTGGCGTAGTTGGTACCGTTGGCATCAGCCCCAGGTGTGTACACCAAATTACCCAGATCTGCGACCGGAATGCTGGCGTTCTGCAACACGTCTGTATCGTTCAACTTCAAAGTGCCTGCGGTAGGCAGTGTCGTGATGATGACCGCGGTGAATGCATTGACCGGATTGTCATTGGCATCTGCAAAGCCAAAGTCTGCGGCAGTAAATGATTTGCTGCCGTCCTCATTGATCGTGATGGTTTTGTCAGTACCGGTAGGGGCATCGTTCACCGAAGTCACACTGGTTTGCAAAGTCACTGCAGCAGCGGTGAAATGCTCTGCAGGCGGATTTTCGACACGATCTCCGTTGTCAGCATTGTCAATGTCGGGCACGCTGCTGTCCACCAAGTGGGTGGTGAGTTTGCCGGGTGTGCCGTTGAAATTGATCGCCGGGGCGAAGCGCATGAAAGCATCGGCGCGCACGTAATACACATTCGTATCAGTGGGTGCTGCATCCGCACCTGCGGAGTTGTTGGGAATGGCTGTCCAGCCTGATGTGCCGTCGGCAGACCATTGCCACACACCTTGGGCATCAGTGGCGGCATTGCCGGTGATGGCTATGCCACTGAATGTGTTGGCGGAGCTGCCGCCAGACACCTGGTCTTTGGCGTCGCTGAAACTGGCACCAAACAAACTGCTGACCGTTGCACCTGACGGGCTGGCCGTGTCTTCGTCGACAGCAGTCAAAGTGACGACCTGCTTGCCTGAGACGACGGTGGGCGCGTCATTCACAGCTGAGATGACAACTTTGATCGGGATGTCTATGGTTGTGAAGTCATCGCCATCTAAGGCTTTGACAGTGAATGCATTGATTTGACTTGTATTGATTCCATTGACATCTGCCGCAGGAGTCCATTGCAGTCTATCGGCCTGCTCAACAACGGTGACACCCACCACTACATCTAACCAATCGCCGCCATCCACATCCCACTTTTTCAGTGTGCCTGAGGTCACGCCAGAGATCTGGAATTTCAGAAGACTGCCTTCAGGATCATTCGCAGCTGCATTTAAAGCAGATCCCAAAAATTCTATGGCGGTATCTTCAACCGTATCCGGCAGTAAGGCGAAGCTTTGCGCAACAGGTATTTCATTCACATCTTGCACGGTAAGCCCAACCTCACCAACATCTGAAACATTGCCTTTGGCGTCTAGTGCTTTCACCTCATATGAACCACTACTACCTTCAGATTCGTAGTCATTAAAAGAAGACCTAGCCCCAGTATCAGTGATGGTGATCTTGCCGTCATTGTCGATTTTGAAATAACCATTGGCAGTGGTGTCGCTTAAGGAACCATTGTCCAAGAAGCGATAGCCGGTCACTTTCACGTTATCGGTGGCTGCCACAGTGCCAACGACCGCACCAGCCACCTGGTTTTCGTCGAAACGCAGATATTGATTCGGGGTCACCACCGGCGCATCCACATCAGGCACTTTGATATCAACCCCGGTAACGTCGAATGAATCCGCATCATTACCCTTCAAGTCCTGCACCACAGCGGCAGGTTCTCCCCCTTCGCCGCCAGAAGACTCTGAACCCGCTTTGTTGTAAGCCAAGGTAACAGTTTGCTGCACTTGAAGCTTCTGACTCAAAGTCAGGGTGATTACCCTGTCTGTGATTGACACACTATCAACAGAGACAACTACCTCTTCATCGCCGTCATCGCCGGGATTGGTCACGACCAAAGAAAAATCGGAGGGAACAGGTTTATTGTCTTCATCCAGCGCTTCGCTGTAGGTCAGGTAAACAATGGAGCCATCCGCTTCGTCAGTTTCGAGTTTCAGCAACAAAGGTGGCGTGTTGTCAGCCACCGTCAATGTCACTGTGTCTGTGTCAGTCAATTCCCCGCCGCTGCCACTGTGGCCGCCGTCGCTGGTCAGCATGGTGAGCGTATCTTCACCTGTGTAATCCACATCCGGTGTATAGCTCAGACCATCTGACTCCAACCAGTTATTTAAATCATTTCTGGTACCCGTGACGGTCAATCTTTTGTCAGTGGAAGTGAATTCCAAGTCACTGTCTATGGTGTGCGTCAAGGTTCCGTGATCGACCGAGAAGGTCACGCTCATCTGGCTTTGGTTTGCGTCCACATCGTCAATACTCAAACCTGAGAGAGGTAAGTTGGATTTAGGGAGCCTTATTTCAACCCCCGCAGAAATCACATAGGAAGTGATGTCGGCTTCAACATCGATAGGGTCTGGCATGCTATTGACCGGCGCGTCATTGACCGCATTGACTGTAACGGTAGACACCAGGTTTAATACGCTGGTGTCCACACCGCTGTCATCCGTTCCTCCGCTGTCTTTGATCTGGGTCAGTGTGAACACACGGTTCCCTGCGGTCGGGTTGTCCCTAGAAGTGTTTTGGTATTTGATGCTTTGAATCAGTGCCTGGGCTTCGCTGGCAGACATACCGTTACCGTCGTCCATTGTTATCACAACCGTGGCAACGCGGTTGGTGATACTGACTTCGTAATACAAACCGTCTTTGATGTCTCCATCATCACTTTCCAACTGTATGGACACGCCATCTATGATGATTTTTTCGTGTTCTCCATCCACCAAGCCACTCACCGTGAATGTCAAACTGGTGATGGTTTGTCCGCTTTCAACCGTGCTGATGTTGGCTGCACTGAAGACGATAACCCCATCGCCCTGCACTGACTGAGAGTCACCCGCACCTGCCGTACCCTCTGTGAACGTGGGGTTGGCCGCAGTGGCGTTTAGCGTAGGCTTGTCGTTTACCGAGGTTACGTTAAAGGTCAAGGTTTTAGCATCGCTGGTGTTCACGCCGCCATTGGCTGTGCCGCCGTCATCCTGCACTTTGAATTCGATAGTGGCATAGCTAGTGCCATTGCCGTTGGGTGCGGGCGCATATACCAAGTTGCTCAGGTCTGCTGCCGCAATGCTTTGGTCTTTGGTCACGTCCACGTTATTGAGCTTCAGGCTACCGGCAGCGGGCAGGCTGGTGATGATGACGGCGCTCAAACTGTTGGCAGAGTTGTCTGTCGTATCTGCAAAACCAAAATCCGTAGCTAACAATATTTGTCTGCCATCTTCCATGACAGTGAAGGTCTTGTCCGCTCCAGATGGCTCATCGTTGACTGCATTGATAGTGATGGTGGTTGTGCTGGGAGTGACATTGCTCAACGAGCCATCGCTGACTGAAGTTGTCAAGGTACGTGTGCCGTTGGCATGCTGCGCACCGGTATAGGTGATCTTGCCGGCGGTGGTAAAGAAAGTGTTCAAGTCTGCCGCGGTACCGGTGAACGTGCGTGCAATAGCTGTTCCAGCCACATTCACGTTGCCACCAGTGGTCGCGTTGATGCTGCCGTCTGCAATGCTCAAGGTCACTGTCAGGTTGGTGCTGTCCACGTCCACAAACGGGATGCCAGTGAATTGCAGGTTCCCAGCTGTGTCTTCATTCACAGCGAATGCCGCAGGGGCGGAGACTGTCGGGGCATCATTCACGTTGGTTAGTTTCAGGGTGACTTCTGCAGCTATAGACCAGTTCCCCATATTGTCACCGGCTTGAACGCCATACACCAGCGAGTTGCCGCCGTTGATCTTGGTTTCAAAGTCGTTACTGGCCTTGCCCGCACCCAAGCCCGCGCTGGTCAGTGAAATTTTGCCGGTGTTGTCTATGCTGTACCAGCCGTCTTTGCTGATACTGGTTTGGGTGTCTGCAAAACGAAATTTGCTGACGCTGCGGTTTGTCAAAACCCTTGCATCAAAGCCGCCTGGGGCGGTTTGGTTTTCGTCATAGCTAAAGCTTTGACTTGGATTGACCGTGATCTCCGCAACTACGGTGGTCACGTTATTTGTTACGGATTTAGCTGAAACAAAGGTGGTGACATCATTACCCGCCAAGTCCTGAACGGCCAGCAAATCATCAGTACCCGTGGTAGGGTCGGTATAGTTGACTGTGACTGTTTGGTCGTTGGCTATTTTGGTTTTCAAAGTCAACACCACGTCATCGCCATCTATCGCCACGCTGTCGATAACTGCATTCGCTGCGTTACCTCCCGGGGGCGTCACACTGACCGAGAATTGGCTCATGTCCGCCGTGTTTTTAGACAAGGCCGAATTAAAATGCAGGTAGATTTTTGTGCCGTCGCTGTTGGTATTGGCACTGATGAATGTAGGCGCAGTGGTGTCAACATCAGTGATGGATTTCAAATCATTTTTGCTGACGTTTTTGATGGAGACCTTCGTGTCACTGTTCACTGTGCTCATCAGCGTAGTGAAGTCAAAGGAATTTGTACCTTTAACTGCATCTTTAATGATGGTTGCCACGGAAGCGGTGTCTTTTCCGTTGGACTTTTCCATTTGAGACAACAGCGCCAGCGCTTTACCGTACTCATTCACAGTGTCCTTGTCACTGGTGACCACTTTGGCTGAGGTCAAATCGTCCACCGGCAAACCGAACTTTTGCGCCACTTGGATATTGGCTTTGGTGATTTCGCTTGTGGTGAGTGACACAGGAACGGTGATTTTGGTGTTATCTGTCGAAGCGGATACACCTGCAACCAGCGCGGCAACGTTGGTCAGCGGCGTGACGTTCACGGTTTGCGCCGTCTTGGCGTCGCCTGTGTAATTCACCACCGCCAGCAGCGGCGTATCAAAGGTTTTTTCCTGTCCCGTGGCTTCGTCAACATACTTCGGAGTGATGTTGTCGGTTGGATCGTCATACACCTTGATCACCAACGCGCCTTTGTAACTGCTGTTGTTGAGTTCAAGCTCATAAGTGCCGTCGGCTTTGACATCGGCTGTGCCCAGGCTGTTGCCCTTGTCGTCAAAAGCCTGAACCTTCAAACCGGCGACCAAACCCTGCCCGACCACGGGCCCTGCAAAAACACTGCCACTGACCTTGGGCCCGGCTGCTTTGCTGCCTGTTTCAGTACCACCGCCACCACCACCACCGCCCACAGCAGCGGCCAGACCCACCGCCCCCACCACACCCCATGTGCCGCCCAACCCTGACAGCGCTGATAAAACCGGTCCGCCAAACGCCACCGGTTCGGCCATCGGCATGGCAGGCATGCCCGGCGTCCACAACACCGACATGCCGTTGGCACTGACCTCCACCGGCGTTTGCGCCGTCACCACCCCGTAAGACGGCGTACCCGCAGCACCTGTGTCCACCAGGTACGAAGGGCTGTCAACTGAAGCCTTGGCATTGCTCGCTTCGTCCGGGAAAAAGTTATCTACCTCCACAACGTTCAAGTTATCCACCATCACTTGCAATTTTTTGCCCTTGCGCACCACGGTCTGGTTTTTGATGACCTCGCCGGTCTTGGCGTCGACCAAGCGGTACACCGTCTTGGGCTGGGCTTTCACGCTCACACGCTGTGTGCTGCCAGTGGTGTCTATGTAACCAAGCGTTTGTTCAGCAGCGGCTGAGGTGGCGTTGGCGGGAATGGCTTTGAATATGAGCTTGGACATGGCGGTCTCCTGAATAGGCATGAGGAAAGTGAACCGCAAAGCATAATCTATTAAGAAAAAAATTTGTTCTTTTTAATACATATTTATTTTAAAAATAGGCATAAATATACTGTTACTCAGTTTCGACAAACTGAGGGAATCAGATGCCGCTATCAGTCAAATAGCCCGTGAAATCAATATCTTGTAAAGCAATCAAGCTCTTTTTTCTATGGACGAAAAAAAACCCACCGGCGCAAACCGGTGGGTGTATTTGCCGCAGTTAACTTACTTGCTGTTTTTCTGAATGAAATCCGCCATGCGCTTCAAACCGCCCTTGATGGCTTCATCTGACGCGGCGTAGCTGAAGCGTATGTGCTGGCCGTCACCTTCAACGCGCTGGCCAAAGTGAATATCCGCCAGCACGGCCACGCCCGCCTCTAGCAACAAACGTTTGCGAAACACTTCCGAATCAGCGCAACCGGTCAGGCGGCAAGCTTCGGTCACGTTCGGCCAGGCGTAAAACGCGCCGCCCGGGGTTTTGCAGGTCACGCCGGGGAGTTGGTTGAGCAAACCGACGATCAAATTGCGGCGGCTCAAAAACACCTCGCGCATGTGGTTGGCGTCGTCCTGCGGTCCGTTCAAGGCTTCCACGCCCGCCCATTGCGTGATGTGCGAGGCGCAGGACTCGGTGTTGGTGATCCAGTTGGTGAAATAGGGCGCCAGCTTTTTGTTGGCGCAAAAGCCTAAGCGCCAACCGGTCATGGCCCAGGTTTTGGAGCAACCGTCGGAGAGGATGGTGCGCTCTTGCATGCCGGGCAATGCGGCAATGGAATTGAACTCGCCGTCATACACCAATTGACCGTAAATCTCATCGGCAAACACCCAAATTTGCGGGTGCTTGCGCAGTATGTCGGCGATGGCTTGCAAGTCGGCTTTGGTCAGAATACCGCCGGTCGGGTTTTGCGGCGAATTCAAAATCAACAGCTTGGTGCGCGGCGTGATTTTGTCGGCCAGCTCTTGCGGGTCAAAGCTGAAGTTGCGGTCCTCGCGCAAATAAATCGGCACACCGACCGCGCCGTTGGCTTTGATTTGCGATTCGTAAATCGGAAAACCCGGAACGGGGTAAATCACTTCGTCGCCCGCGCCGAAATCGGTCACCGACTGAATCGTGTAGCCGATGAATGGCTTGGCACCGGCGCCGACCACCACGTCGTCCGCGTCCACATGAATGCCACGGGTGCGCGCAAAGTAAGCCGCTGCCGCCTGGCGTAACTCCGGAATACCTGCTGACGGTGTGTAGCCGTGCTTGCCACCTGTGATGGCCGAGATGCCAGCTTGCTGAATGTTTTTTGGCGTCGGGAAATCGGGCTGACCAATGCAAAAAGAAATGATGTCGTGGCCTTCACGGATCAGCTTGTTCACCTCGGCCAGCACCACGAAGGCGTTTTCGGTGCCCAGACCTAAGGCGCGTTGACTCAGTTGCGTCATGGCTTACACCCCTTCGATGATGCGTATATCGCGCACCACGGCGTTGTTGCCCAGCTCGTGCATCGCCTCTTGGTAACCGGCGCTGTCGTAAGCCGCCAGTGCGGCTTGCAAGCTGTCGAACTGAATCAGCACGGTGCGTTGCATCTTGCCGCTTTCCTTGACGGCGGCCGGCATGCCGCGCGCCAAAAACGTGCCGCCAGCGGCGGTCAAGGAAGGCAGCGCCAATTTGGCGTAGGCCGCCAGCGCGTCCTGGTCGTGGATCTCGTGATAAGCGCTGATGAGGTAGGCCTTGGGCATGGTGTTCTCCTTGGATTATTTTTTTGACAAAGCGAAAGTGTAGACGCAACAAAAAAACAGGTATTTTAGATTTTAAGTTAATATATACCCTAATTTTTAGGGGTAATTTTATATACTTATGAAAAAAGTCGCTTTTATTCACAAGCTCGCGGAACTGGATCGCCAAGGGGTCTATGTGCTTGCCAAACATGAAATCGGAAAGTTATTTCCCCAGGAGAACGAGAAGGCGCTTGAAAAATCGTTACAGCGATTGGTTTCAGACAAACTTTTGCTCCGAGTGGCTAAGGGAATTTATATCAACCCTTTTGCCGCTTCCAAAAATAGCTGGGCCATCGAAGAAGTTGCAAAAGCCCTAAGGCCGGATAGTTTTTCCTATGTCAGTCTCGAATCTATTCTGTCTGAGTACGGCGTTATTTCACAAATACCTATCAATCGAATTACCGTCATGACGACTGGGGCCCGAGGCGTTTTTCAAACTCTGCTTGGAATCATCGAATTCACGCACACAAAAAGAAGCCCGGAATCGCTACTGCAAAGAACACTGTTTGATGAAAGACGCCCGCTCAGGGTTGCAAAAAAAAGCACAGCAGTTCAAGATTTGTACCGCGTAGGGCGCAACACAAACATGATGGATCTCGCGGAATTGGAAGACCTCATCGAATGAGCAAGCAAGATTTCGACAAACTGGTTGAAAGAGCTATCAAGCAAATGCCTAGCTTGGCATTGATGCGGCCGGTTGTGGAAAAAGAAATATTGCACTATGACATTTTCAATGCGCTCAACAGCGAAAAAATCCTGGATTCATTGGTATTCCAAGGAGGCACTTCATTGAGATTGTGCAGAGGTTCAAGCAGATTCAGTGAAGACTTGGATTTTGTCGGCGGAAGGGAATTCAAGCTTGAGCACATGTCGCGAATCAAAGAATGCATAGAAGCACATATCGGGGAAAGATACGGCCTGAATGTGCGGGTTAGACCACCTCAAGAACAACGAGTCACTGAAAAAAAGCAAAAAGTCAGCGTTCAAAGTTGGATGGTGACAGTGGAAACGAGGCCGGAAAATTCAGCGCTTCCAAGCCAGAAAATCAAAATAGAAATTGCGAATACTGTCTCGTACACGAAGGAACCCGTGCCCTTGAAGATAAATTACGATTTTCTGGACTTTAGCCAAACTATTGCAGTGCCAACTGAATCCGTCTCAGAGGTGCTGGCCGACAAAATTGTGGCTTTTCCCTGTTCGTTGATAGACAAAAATGGCAACGCAGCCGCGGCTCATTCAGCGCAAATCAGATACCGGGATATTTGGGATATGTCGTGGCTTTTAAAAAACGGAGCGAGCCTGATTCCTGAATTCGTGAATAGCAAAATCAACAATGATTACGGTATCAGTCGTTTTGACTTTTTGTTGGAAAACGCTATTCAACGAACTCAGGAGATCGTTAGCAGCAAGCAATTTGTTGACCAAATGAGCCGTTTCATTGACGCAGAATCAATGCAAAAATCTGTCAAAGATTCTGCTTTCGTCAAGCAACTCGAAATTGATATCACTTCATTGCTTTCAAACATGCAACTTCATTTGAAGTAAAAAAATCAAGCCAGCGACTGGTAAACCGCTTTCTCGAAGTCATAGAACAAAGGCAGTGCTTTGACATCGGCAAACGGCAGGATTTGGGTGGAAAGCACGCCGCCCACGCCTTTGGTGCGGTCTATCCAGTAATAGCTGTTTGCCAGTCCGGCCCAAGCCAGGCTGCCTTTGGAGCGGCCGGTCGGTGCTTGTTCTTCGTTGGTCATGAAGGACAAGCCCCAGCCTTTGGGCACGCCCGGGAAAAACTCGGCGTCGTTAGACGAGCCCTGCCCCGCCGGTTTGAGCATGGTCACGCGGATCTTGCCCATGGCATTTTTGGACATCAGTTGTACCGTGGCTTTTTTCAGCACGCGGTTGCCGTTGCCCTGGCCGTCGTTCAAAATCATTTGCACAAATTTCAAGTAGTCGCCGGTGGTGGAATACATGCCGCCGCCGCCCATCTCGAACTCGGGCTCTTGGGGAATTTCAAACTCAATGGGCACCAGGCCGTCCGGCGTGCGTGCGTGCATGCGAGAGAGGCGGGCGCGCATGTCGGCGCTGATTTTGAAAGCGGTGTTAGTCATGCCTAAGGGAGACAGCAGGTTGTCCTGCATGTACTGGCCCAGCTTTTGGCCGGTGACGGCTTCGACCATCTTGCCGGCAAAGTCGATGCCGGTGCCGTACTCCCAGCGCTCGCCCGGATCAAACACCATGGGCGTGGTCAGCGCGGCGTTCTGGCAGGAAATGATGCCGGGGATGTTTTTCACCTTCATGTACTCACCGATTTGCGGGTTCCAGATGTCATAAGAAAAGCCGGATGTGTGCGTCAGCAAATGGCGCAGCGTGACCTGGCGCTTGGGCGCACGGGTGATGGGCTGGCCGTTGCTATCAAAGCCGGTCAATACCTTGGATTCTTTCAACTGCGGCAGAATTTTGCTGGCCGGTGTGTCTAGGTTCAGCTTGCCGCGCTCGACCTGTTGCATGGCCGCGGCGCCTGTCAAGGCCTTGGTCATGGAGGCGATCCAGATGATGGTGTCAGGCGTCATCGGGCTGTCTGCACCCATCTGCCGAGTGCCAAAGCCGCCCTCGTAAATGGTGCCGCTGCGGTTGGTGGCCATGGCGACCACACCGGGCACATCGCCCGCATCGGTGGCAGCCTTCAAAATAGCATCTGCGCTGGCCTTAAGCTTGCTCTCCTGGGCCATGGCTTGAGGGATGCCCGGCAGAAATGCCATAGCACCGAGTGCACCGGCAGCTTTCAGGTATTGACGACGTGGATTGGTCATGGGTTGTCCTTGTAACTGTTGAATGTAAATATCCCGAATGAGATAACCGCTGACATCCTATGGAACAAAGCTAAAAATGACAATGAAATCAATACTGTGACACGGGTAATCCATGAAGCCGCTTGGGCGCTGTTTTGCCGGGTCATAGACAACCACGGCGATCTGGGCGTGTGCTGGCGTCTGGCTTCGCAGCTGGCAACACGGGGCTTGGCGGTAGTTCTGTATGTGGACGACGCCCGCGCCTTGCGCTGGATGGCACCTTCGGGCTGCAACGGTGTTTCGCTAAAGCCATGGCCGGCAGATGGCGAGGTGTTCACGCCTTCGCAAGTGCCCGGTGTGGTGATAGAGGCCTTCGGCTGTGAACTGCCTTTGGCTTACCAAGCAGCGATGGCCGCGCGCCCTGCGCCGCCGGTCTGGGTAAATCTGGAATATTTAAGCTTAGAGGCCAACGCCCAACGCAACCACGGCCTGCCATCGCCAGTGCTCAGCGGCCCGGCCAAGGGCCTGAGCAAATGGTTTTACTACCCGGGCTGGGGCGAACACAGCGGTGGTTTGTTGACTGGCTATTTGCCTGGCGCTGAGTCACCGCTGTCAACCATTAAGCCTTCATACCGGCCAGCGGAAACCGCCACACAACTCCAAGAGTTTTCTGGTGCTGCGCCAATGAATATCAGCGTGTTTTGCTACGAACCGGCGGGGCTGGGTTTGTGGCTGGTACAACTTTCTAAACTGCCGCGCAAGGTGTATTTACACGTCACCGCCGGGCGTGCCACGGCGGCTGTTAAAGAAGCCGCGCTTTCAATGGATGTATCCGGCTTGGGCTTGGAATTTCTCGACTACATGAGCCAGCTGGATTACGACAGCTTGTTGGCGGGCATGGACTTGAACCTGGTGCGCGGCGAGGACTCGCTGGTGCGCGCCATGTGCGCCGGCAAACCGTTTTTATGGCAAATCTACCCGCAGCACGACGGCGCACATTTACCCAAACTGCAAGCCTTTCTGGCCGAAACCGGCGCGCCGCCGGTGGTGGTGCAAGCGCATCTGGCATGGAACGCTTCTGAGCCGCAGACATTGCCTGAGTTAAGCCCGGCCCATCTGGCCGAATGGTCAGCCTGGGCCGCGCAGTTACAAGCCGAATTGGCAATACAAACCGGCCTGACAGAGCGGCTGACAGGCTTTGTGGCGGCAAAAGGCTAAAATAGCCGATTTTGCTCAGCACAAGCACCCTTTATGAAAACAGCTCAAGAAATCCGCGCAGGTAACGTCATCATGCACGGCAAGGACCCGATGGTCGTTTTGAAAACCGAATACAGCCGTGGCGGACGCAACTCGGCCACCGTGCGCATGAAGCTCAAAAGCCTGATCGCCAACTTCGGCACCGAAGTCGTGTTCAAAGCCGACGACAAAATGGATCAGGTCATTCTGGAGAAAAAAGAATGTACCTATTCCTATTTCGCTGACCCCATGTACGTGTGGATGGACGCTGACTTCAACCAGTACGAAGTCGAAAACGAAAACATGGGCGACTCGCTCAACTACCTGGAAGACGGCATGACCGCCGAAGTGGTGTTCTACGACGGCAAGGCCATCTCGGTCGAATTGCCCACCAGCGTGGTGCGCGAAATCACCTGGACCGAGCCTGCGGTCAAAGGCGATACATCCGGGAAAGTGCTGAAACCCGCCAAAATCGCCACTGGCTTTGACATCAACGTGCCTATTTTTGTGGCGCAAGGCGACAAAGTGGAAATCGATACCCGTACCGCTGAATACCGCAAGCGCGTTTAAAACTGGTTCGCTGAATGCAAACCGCCTGTGCCTTTGGGTTCAGGCGGTTTTTTGTTGGGTGGTTGATATTCACATCAAATAACGATACCCTCAATTTCAATCAAGCGGCTCAAGCTTTCTTCAAGAATGACGCGGGCCAAACCTGCAGACTCCCCCAGTTGTGCGTGAAGTTGAGCGTCTTTATCGTCCCGGTTGGCGCATTCGCTGCTGTAGCGCTCGAATGCGTTAAGACTGACTATCAATTCGGCAAGATGGTTGGGGCACTCACAGGCTATGGTGCTGCTGATACCGACCAAGCGGGCCAGTTGCGCGGCATCAAACCGAGGCGGCACAACCGCTGGGCGCGCCGTTGCAGCGCTACCCGTTGACGATGGCTTGATAGCAGACAGGCAGGCGCGGTGAATTTCAGCAGCTGTGAAAGCGCCTTTCAAGCAAGGCACGCCGGCACGCTCCAGTTGAGAGACAGCGGTTTTTGTCCCGAAATTAAAAATAAGCAATGCCGCAGCGCATCCGGTCTGCGCTAAGCTTTGTTGCACCTTGTCCAAAGACTGATCATTGATCGTCAACAAATCCATGATTAGCACATCTGCGTTTTTCGAGATGACCGGCAATCCGTCAGAGCGAGCCTGATCGATAATTTCAATATCGCTGAACTGCATCAGATCACGGCCAACGCGCAGTCTCAAAGACTCATTCATAAAAAGCACGCGACACTTTGACAATTTGCCGGGCTTTTTGCCTGAGAGCTCGGCACCAGGTGCATTCAACCGCTCTCTTAAAGCATCAATCGATAACTTGGCCAAAGCGCTGACCGGATGGCCTGCGTCCGTCAATTGCTTGACCAGCGATATTTTGATGATGTCCGCCTCAGAATAAAGACGCCTGCCCGTGTCGCTTCTTCCGGGCACCACCAGCGCATAACGACGCTCCCAAACGCGCAGGGTTTCGGTATGGGTTTGCGTGCGCCGGGCCACCACACCTATGGTGTATTGGTAAGTGTGAGTCGAGTCCATAGAAATGCCAGTCAAAAAAGTGAAGAAAAACCAATAAAACGGTTTGTTTATGATTTGCACTAGTTCAACAGTGCAGCTAAAACCAAATATAGCACCAGTCAGTCATGGAGCTTTTTATAAAAAATAATAAATTAGAATTCATAAAAAAATATCCCCCATAGTTTAAACCGAAATGAACAAGTTTTGTTCAGCTATTTTTCAGAAATTATGTGTTTAACCCATGTTTTTTAGAATTTGTTTAGATTTACTCTTTGCAAAACATATTCATCCGCTAAGATACGTCCACAAGATAAAAATCTTCCCCTTTTTAACAACCTT
>CAMBSK010000047.1 GCA_945870575.1 Bordetella parapertussis
GCCATGGAATACAAAAGCACAATTCGCAAACTGCGTGCAGTGCGCTCTGATATTTCAATGAGTTCGGATTTCATCGTCGGGTTTCCCGGCGAAACCGAAGAAGACTTTGACAAACTGATGAAGCTGATCACCGACATCGGTTTTGACGCATCCTTTAGTTTCATCTTCAGTCCGCGCCCCGGCACACCGGCGGCCAATTTGGCCGACGACACACCGCATGAAGTCAAGCTCAAACGCTTGCAGCATTTACAGGCGACCGTGGAAGACAACGTCAGACGCATCAGCGAAAGCCGCATGGGCACGGTGCAACGTATTTTGGTGGAAGGGCCGTCGCGCAAAAGTGCGGCCGAATTGATGGGTCGCACCGAGTGCAACCGCATCGTCAATTTTGATGGCGGACCGCAGTCGGCTCGCTTAGTGGGTCAAATGATTGATGTGCGCATCACCCAAGCCTTGCCGCATTCCTTGCGCGGCGAAGTGCTGACTGCCGGATAAGGCAGACGCTGGCGGGTGACGGTATAAAAGTGTTTAGAGGGACTTCAAACGGTCGGTCGACGGCACCACACGCGTCAGGCGTATGCCGTAGCGGTCATTGACCAGCACCACTTCGCCTTGCGCGACCACGGTGTCGTTGACCAGCAGATCCAGCGGTTCACCGGCAATCCGGTCGAGTTCCACCACGCTGCCTTGTGTCAGTCGCATCAAATCTTTGATCTTGATGTTCGTGCGGCCCACTTCAATAGACAAGTTGACCGATATGTTTTGCAGCACCTCGGGATTGATGTTGCCGGGTTGTGAAACCTGAAACTCTTCAGAGGTAGGTGAAGCTGAATCGTCTTCAGGGTTCATCTCCGGTGTCTCGTTGGTGGTGTCGTTCATGGTGTCATCCTGCCTTGTTAATTGTGTCCGGGGACCAGCTGTTTCTCTATGCGCACCGCCACATTTGAGCCGCGCGTTCCGATATTGACGCCAAAAGAGGGCACGCCATTGGCCATGAAATGCGCGAGTTCGGGTTTTTTGAAGAACAGCATGTCGCCTTCCTTCATGGTTTGCAAGTGGTGCAAAGTGGTTTTGATTTGTCCCATCACTACACGCACATCGAGTTCGGAGTCGCCGACCGCAACAGCCAGGTCCTCGCGCCAGATCTTGTCGGATTCTTCGTTGCCGTCGCCCGAGGCCACCCGGTTGCGCAACAGGTCGCGCATGGGTTTGAGCGTGGCATACGGATAAACAAGATCAATGAAACCGCGACCGCCCGAGGCAGTTGCTTCGGCTTCAAAGCGGCTGAGCACGATCAAGTCGTTTTCGTCGGCAATCTGCGCGAATTGCGGGTTGATTTCCGAGCTGACCCGCTCGCAATCAATTTCAAGTACCGGTCCCCAGGCTTCTTTGAGCGTGCGGAAAAATACTTCAAGAATGATATGAATGATGCGGGTTTCAGTTGCAGTGAACAAGCGACCGGGCGGCAGGTCAGATACACCTTTGCCAAAGCCGCCGAAAAAACTGTCGAGTGAGCTGAACACCACGTTCGGATCGATCATGATGACCGAATTGCCGCGCATGGGGTTGATGCGAATGGTGTTGACCGACAAGGGCGGCTTGAGCATGCCGACATAGTCGCCGAACTTCATGATTTGCACGCGCGTCGGATTGACACGCGGCGTGGTGCGCAACACTTCAAGCAAACCCAGTCGGAACATGCGGATAAAGCGCTCGTTGATCATGTCGATCGACGACACATTCACGCCCAGGCTGCTGTTCTCGCTGGCCAGGTCGTGCTTGCGCACCCGCACGCCGGTATTGAAACCGGTGTCCGATTCCATCGTTCCGTCTTTCAGCCCTTCTGACAGGGCAGACAGTTCTTCCGGACTGAGTAAGTTTTGACGTGTAGCCATGGGCCTTTACTGCATCACAAAGGAAGTGAACATGACTTCTTCAATGCCGCCGAAGTCTTCGTACTCTTCAAGCAATGCATTCATGATGTCCTTGAGCTTGACAGCGAGTTCCTTGCGGAATTCAGGTTTGCTGGCTTCAGCATCGGTGGTCTGGCGCATCAAGTCCAACATGGCAGAGCGCAAAGCGAATTCATGCTTTTTGATGTTGTCAAACACGCGCGAGTCGTAATGCGTCATCACGGCCATTTGCACCACCATGACTTTTTTCGAGCCGGTGATGTTGGTCATCAGTTCTTTTTCGATCTGGAAGTAGTTTTTCTCGAAACGGGTGGCCTCGGGTGCTTCCTTCTTCAATTTGGCAGGCGCCTCGTCCTTGGCCTTGGTGGCGGCGGCTTCGAGTTCCTCGAGTTTGTCCATCGCGGCAAGTTCCGCTTTTTTCTCGTAAAAGCCCGAGAAATACAAAGTGCCAAAAGCGACGCCGACCATCAAGACGATGGATAAAACGGCAATACCAATAATTAACAATATGGGTTTTTTCTTTTTTGGCGCTTCTGCGCCTTCTTCAGGTGCTGCTTCGGGTGCTGCTGTTGCCATGGAATACTCCTCTAAATCTCAATGTTCAGGCGTAACTGTCAAATTGCGAACGCTTGCCGCGCCTGGGCCCTGAATCTTCTGCAATTTTTGGGCCAGGCTGATCCGTCAGTTTCGCACGATTTTCTTCTCTTTTTGCCGGTGAGCCGGTTTGGCCTTGCGGGTTATTCTGACCGGACTGACCGGCAGACTGGCTTTGACCTTGACCCACCAGCACCGAAGCGTTGTTCAGCCCCAAGTCGGCCAGCGCGTCTTTCAAACGTTGGCTGCCGTTTTGTATCAAGTCCTGGGTAAGCGCAGTATCAGAATGGAATTGGGCGGTCAATTTGCCGTCACGCATTTCCAGCTGCACATCGACCAGACCCAGGCTGGCCGGTTTCAAGGCGAACTTCATTTTCCATTCGCCGGCGTTCAGCTTTTCATGCATGCGAGCGGCCAGCTCGGTCGTGAGTTTCTGGCTCAAATTCTCATAAGTCTGCGCCATGTCAGGGTTATTTGCAAACACAGTGGCGGCAGGTGTGGTCGAGTTGTGGCCGTTGCGTTGGCCTGGCCCGCTAGTTCCACCGGGCAAGTTCAGGTTAGAAATATCGGAAGACGGTGCCTCCTGAAGGGCGTCAAACTCATTTTTCAGGCTTTCAATGTCTTCGGCGCGCAATTGCGCGTCCATCATGGACAGGACTGACAAAGTGCTGGGCGGCGGCGCGACAGCGATTTGCTGCGCTTGCGCTGCGCCTAATTGAATTTGTAGATTGTCCAGTTTGGTCAGCATGTCCGCGCCCGGTTTGTTCTCTGTGGCAAGGCTTGCCTGTTGCAAGGCCTGGAAATCGGCGCTGCTGACAGGGGTGTTCAATGCCAACGGTTGCATGACAGCGCTTACGCTGTCGGAGCTGCTGGCAACGGCCGAATCCGGCGGTGTGTAGCTGGGCATGGTGTTGAGCCCGAGCATGTCCTTGGTCGACAAACCTGGTTTCAGGTTGGCGGCGGCGCTGGAACTGCCGAACAGTTCTTTGACCTGTCCCGGGTCAAGTCCCATGGCCAGGGCGAAGTCAGCCACGCTTTTTTCACTCGGCTGGGTTTGCGCAGCAGTGATGATTTGCAGCTTGTCGCTGAGTGCAATCGTGGTCAACGCGCCGGCCTGGCTGGACAAGTCAGGCGCTGTTTCGAGCAGCTCGTCGGTGTCTTTGGTTTCAGTTGTGACGTCCAGGCTGGCTTCAACTGACTTGAAGTCTGTGGGCGCTAGCTTTTGATCAGCACTTTTCTCGGCTTGAGTTGCCAGATTTGTTTTGTCAGTTTGAGCCGCAGCTAAACCGTCATCAGCGGCTTGTTCGTCTTGCAAGCGCTGCTCATCATTAACGCTGTTTTGCGCTGGTGCATCAGTCCTGGCCGATGCGTCCCGGCCGGTTTCTTGTGTAGCTTGGCGAGACGCCGCTTTGGCATGCGGTGGCTGACTGTGCTTTTCAGTGGAACGGCTTGACCGCTCAGCGTCGGCTTGCGGCAATTTGCCCTTGTCAGCGGCCAGATATTGCCGTTGCGGGTTTTTCAAAGCCTGTACCTGGTTATGCAAGAAGCTGGCGAAATCAGCTCCTCTTAATGCTGTTGACGACAGGCGTGACAAGGCATTGTCAGGCACAGAAGCCTCGGTATTGCTGATGCCCAAGCTGTTGGCCGGGAGTTTGTTCAATGCAGATAAGTTCATATCTATTCAGTGTTTTCCTAAAAGATAGGAGGAACTAAGCAAGAAACGTGACTGGAAATGGCTTGCCGCTACTGGAAGCTTATTCCGGTGTCATGAAGCGCTGAAGGCATGCACAGAATCAAGTTGGCACATCGATTGCTTCATCAGACTGTCTGCGCTGAAAAGCATCCTTAAATTGAATTCTTAACGTTTCAAAAACAAGAGAAAAGTCACAATGAGCACCTTGAGCCTGTCAACGATTCGACAGAACTTTGCAAAGTTTGATCTCGCCGGTCTGGGTATTCCCATACTGGTGTTAGTGATCATGGCCATGCTGGTGCTGCCTTTGCCTGCACTTTTGCTGGACTTTTTATTTACTTTCAACATCATTATCAGCTTGGTGATCATCATGATCTCCATCAGCACCCGCAAACCGCTGGAATTCTCGTCCTTTCCTACTGTGTTGCTGTTTGCCACCATGTTGCGCCTGGCTTTGAACGTGGCTTCGACCCGTATCATCCTAGTTGAAGGCCATACCGGCCATGAAGCAGCGGGTAAAGTGGTGGCTGCTTTTGGCGAATTCGTGATTGCTGGCAATTACGTAGTTGGCTTTATCATTTTTGCAATATTGATGATCATCAACTTCATTGTGGTGACCAAAGGTGCCGGTCGCGTGTCTGAAGTGAACGCGCGTTTCACCTTGGATGCCATGCCTGGTAAACAAATGTCAATCGACGCTGATTTGAACGCCGGTGTGATCGATCAGGCCACCGCCAAAAAACGCCGTGAAGAACTGGCGCAAGAATCAGACTTTTTCGGTGCCATGGACGGTGCCTCCAAATTCGTCAGCGGCGACGCTATCGCCGGTTTGCTTATTTTGTTGATTAACTTGATCGGTGGCCTGGCCATCGGTGTGCTTCAACATGGATTGTCGGTCTCTGAAGCCGGCAAGATATATACCTTGCTGACCATCGGTGACGGCCTGGTCGCTCAAATTCCTTCGCTGCTGTTGTCGCTGGCCACCGCCATCATCGTGACCCGCGTCACCACCACCGAATCAATTTCCGAGCAGGCCAGCACACAGCTCGCCAACCCTTCGGCCCTCTTTATCTCCGCTATCATTCTGACCATGCTGGGTCTGGTGCCCGGCATGCCCCATTTGATGTTCATCGGCTTGGCAGCAGCCACCGCCGGCCTGGGCTTGCTGGTGGTGAAAAACGAAGTGGAAGAAGAAGCCACACAAGAAGCGGTGGCGCAAGCCGCTGCGACCACCGAAGCCACCAAAGATTTAGACTGGGACGATGTGGACCAGGTCGATTTGATCGGTCTGGAAATCGGCTACGGCTTGATTCCGTTGGTCAACCCGGACACCGGCGGCGAACTCATGAGCCGTGTCAAAGGCGTGCGCAAAAAACTGTCGGCCGAACTCGGCTTTTTGGTGCAGCCTGTGCGTATCCGCGACGATTTGAATATTGACCCTGACAGCTACAACATCGTCTTAAAAGGCGTGGTGCGCGGCAAGGGCGAGATCAAGGTAGGTCGCGAACTGGCGATCAACCCGGGTCAGGTTTACGGTGAATTGCAAGGCACGCCGACGCGTGAACCGGCCTTCGGTCTGGAAGCCGTGTGGATTGAACCGTCGCAACGCGATGTGGCGCGCACCCTCGGTTACACCGTGGTCGATGCAAGCACGGCGATTGCTACCCATTTGAACAAAGTGCTGCGTGAAAACTCGGCAGACCTGTTAAGCCACGACGAAGTCCAGCAATTGCTTGACAAGTTGTCTGCCAAATCGCCAAAGCTGGTGGAAGAACTGGTGCCGGGCAAGCTCAGCCTGGGCGTTGTCACCCGCGTGTTACAACAGTTGCTCGGCGAAGGCGTGTCCATCCGCGACATGCGCTCGATTGTCGAAACACTGACAGAAGCCGCTGCCCGTAGCACCGATCCCGAACAACTCGCCGCCTCTGTGCGCCCCAAACTCGGCCGCATGATCATGCAGGCGCTGGTTGATGAATCCAGCAACCTGTCGGTCATGACGCTGGAACCCGGTCTTGAACAACTGCTGCACAACGTATTGCAGCAAAGCCAGCCCGGCCAGCCAGTGGTGCTTGAACCCAATCTGGCAGAAAACCTGTTCAATTCGCTGCGCCAGGCAGCCCGTGATATGGAAGAAGAAGGACACGCTGCCGTGTTGGTGGTGTCACCGCTGATCCGTGGCTGGTTGTCCAAGGCTGTGCGCTTTCGCGTGAACGATTTGACGGTGCTGTCTTACAGCGAAATCCCGGACGACCAGGCTGTCAAAGTGATTCACACCGTGAACGCAATGAACCGCAATTGATAAACATAAATAAAACACTGACCTGCGAGAAACAACATGGAACTCAAACGAATCCTGGCACGCGATACCCGGGCCGCTAATGAAAAAGCGGTGGCGATGTTCGGCCCTGACGTGCTCGTCATTTCCAGCAGCAAAGTGCGCGGTCAGACTGAATTGATTGTGGCGGTGGACCTGACGCCCTTGGATGCGGAAACCGCAGTGGCTGAACATTTTGTGCCAACCGAAAAAACCTACGCCTTGTCCGATCAACCACTGGTGGAAGAAACAACAGCGAGCTTTGGTCAAGTGCTGGACGACACTATTACGCGCCAGAAACGCGGCACCAAACCGGTCAAGACAAGCATGACCGAAGGCTTTGTGCCAGCCGCCAGTTTGAAACCCAAAGCGGAGGAAGACAAAAAACCTGCCGCCGCTGCGCCTGTGATTGAACAGACGCCCGTGCAAGCCGCCGTGATCGATACCTTGGCTGCTGAAAAAATACTGGCTGCCCAGGAAGAGCGCGACAAGCAGCGTGGCCGTGAAATTGTGGAAATGGTGCGCGAAGAACTGTCTGTGTTGCGCAAAGAATTCAAGCTCAGCCAGCAAATGGCCTGGCAGGGAGCCGGCTTGTCACGCAATCTGCACCCGCTGCGCAATGCCTTGCAAGAGGCCGCGATTCCAGTGGCCTTGCGCGCCTTGCTGATAGACAGCATTCAGAGCTTTGAAGAGATTGAACCGGCCATGGACGAGATCCGTCGTCAACTGTGCCACTCCATGCAACAAACCCATGTGGCGGTGCAAGACAGCGGCATACATGTGCTGGCCGGCCCTTCCGGTTCAGGCAAATCCTTGATGGTCGCGCGCATGGCTCAACAAGCCAGCGTGACTCTGGGCAGCGAACACGTGGCGGTGATCAGTTTCAGCGATCAGCGCGCCGGTGCCTGGAACCAGACCCAGTTGCTCAGTGCCCAGTCCGGTGTGGATTGTTTCCGCGCCACCAACATCACCATGTTGAAACTGCTGCTCGAAGAACACGGTCAGCGCAAATGCATAGTCATAGACACGCCCGGAGTGCAAATGGCCGAACGCGTCGCGGAAATCGCGGCTATCACGTCAACAGCCCAGTTCCATCTGGTCATGCCGGCCGACGCTTCGCAGTCGTTGTTACGCCGCCTCCTATCTACACCGCAAATCCAGTGGCAAAGCCTGATGGTCAGCAAGCTGGATGAAGCAACTCAGCCCTGGTCTTTGATTCAGGTCTTGACCGAAGGCCATGTCGGCGTCAGCAGCGTCAGCCGCGGCGAGCGTTTGGCCGACTGGGGCCGTCAGTTGCAAATTGAAGAACTGGTGTCTTTGGCATTGAATCAACTCTCATTGAACAACCTGGAAGCTGCCCACGAAGATTTGCGCAGCACCATGGCCATGGCGTCTGCCAGGATCAGCCGTCTGGCAGCACAACACGCAGGGGCAGCACATGAGTAAAACAAAAACCACCGAAGTCATTGGCATTGCCAGCGGCAAAGGCGGCGTGGGTAAAACCACGGTGTCTATCAACCTAGCAGTGGCACTGGCGCAGCGCGGTCACGACGTGATGTTGTTCGACGGCGACCTCGGCCTGGCCAATGCACAAATTGCCTTGGGCGCACGCGCCGAATACAACCTCAGCCATTTCCTGGCTGGCCAAAAAACGTTGGAAGAAATTGTCATCAAAACACGCCAGGGCATACAACTGATACCCGGTGCCTCAGGCATGCAGGAACTGGCGGCCTTGAGCCAGATTCAAGCGGCCAGCATTGTGCAGTCGTTCAGCAACCTGGGCAAGCATGTGGATTACCTGATCGTCGATGTGGCCGCCGGTATTGCACCCTCGGTGCTGGCGTTTCTGGCTGCTTGTCACCGCCGTTTTGTGGTGGTGCAGGACGATCCTTCATCGATTGCCGACGCCTACGGCACCATCAAAGTGATGTCGCAGGAAATGCATTTGGATGAAATTTATTTACTGCCCAATTTGGTCGACACGCAAACCCAAGGCTGGAAACTCTACCAGCGTCTGAATGATGTGTGCGTGAGATTTTTGAATGAATCCGTGCATTACCTGACCGCCATCGAGCGCGATGAAATGGTGTTGGCAGCACTCAAGAAATACCAGTCCGTCATGGAACTGGCCCCGGGTACCGCGGCAGCGCGTGACTTTCGCCGTCTGGCGGAGTTGTGCACGCAGTTACGGACTATTGACCAGCCTTCGGGCGGTTTGCAATTTTTCATGGAGCGGTTGCTGAAAAGCAGCTCGAATCAATGATGCGCACAATGTCACCAATGAAGATGTACAGCCAGGCCCGACCGCAAGGCGAGGAACTGGTGCTGGCCCACCTCGGTCTGGTCAAACGCGTGGCCTTGCATTTGAAGGCGCGGGTTCCTGCTTACATGGAACTCGACGAATTGATACAGGTCGGCATGATGGGACTGCTAGAGGCTTCGCGTGTGTTTGACGCCAGCAAAGGCGTGGACTTTGAAAACTTCGCCCACAGCCGGGTGCGCGGCGCCATGCTAGACGAGGTGCGGCGCTTGTCGTTTCTCCCGCGCTCGGCCGTTGCCTTTAATAAATCGCATAACGAAACCTTGCACGCACTGTCTTCTGAACTCGGACGGGCACCAACCCAGGCCGAGATTGCCGAGTACATGGGCAAGGATTTGGAAGACTTTCAAAAAGAACGCGGTAAGGCCAGACGCTTTGAAACTTATTCGCTTGAAGTTGTCACTGAAGAAGTGATGAGCATTGCCGACGATGCTTCGCACCAACCGGATGTGATGGTCGAAGAAGCCGAATTCATGGAAGCGGTGACAGACGCTATTGCTCAGCTGCCTGAGCGTGAGCAATTGGTCATGCAACTTTATTACGTCGAAGAACTGAATTTGAAAGAAATCGGCGAAGTGCTGGAGGTCAGCGAATCACGCGTCAGCCAGATTCTTTCCTCAGTGGTGAAAAAATTACGCAGTACTTTGCAAGTAGGTGAGGAGCAGGTCAGCAAACCCGGAAGGAGGGTGGCATGAACAGCTTTTTCCAACTTTTTTTCGCCTGGGGCTTATTGCTGGTTTTTATTTTGGTGCTCTACATCATCGATAAGGTGAATGTGATTTACCAAAGCTATGCCAAATCAGACATTCCGCAAACCTATAACGACGGTTTGTTTGGCGAGTTATCCGGCAAAAGTTTGTGGGACGCAATGAGCGGTATTCCTGTACCCGGCGTTGACGCTAAATTTGTCGGTAACCTTAAACCGCATTACGAACCCGTGCTGCGTCAGCATATTGAACAAGTGTTCATGGAAGGCTATGCGCACGGCAAGGCCGGTACCGCCGGTGTGCCGACCAACAACCGCATGATTCCTACCCCGCGCGGATCGCTCGAGTCGTGGTTGCCCATGCACCATCTGGCAAGCATCTACCAGGCCGGCGTTGATTTCGCTGCACACAAAGCCGACGACGTTTTGCGCATACAGCAGTCACTCGACCAGGTGACCTCCATGATTTATGCGCGCATCGGTATAGGTTTGACAGAAGCTTATTCGGCCACCTTGTTGATTCATCCGGAGGGTGACGAAGACGAAGCGCAGTTACCGCCTGCCGAAGTGCCTGCGCTGCCGGTCGTTGAGGCTGCGCCCGCTGCCACCCCTGAGATCAATATGTTGCAACCCGATCTTTCCGGCTTGAATTCAGCCCCACAGGCAGTGGGTATCACGCAAGCTTCTGAGCAGGAAGCCAGACCTGTTGCCGCATGACTTTCATATGCAATTGCAGAATCATTCTCAAGTTCTAGCCCATGACTCCGAATCATTCATTGTCAAACATTGAATCACAGGAGCAGAAGTCATGAGAGCCAATCACCGAGCCATCGAATCCTACGGACAAGTCAAGGTCAGCACCGGCGTGTCCAAGGCCAACAGTGTTGAGTTGATACAAATGCTGTTTGACGGTTTGATTGAGAGCATGTCTGCCGCCAAAGGCCATATTCAGCACAACAATATCTCTGAAAAATCCAAAGCGATTGCTCGAGCAAGCCGTATCGTACTGGGCTTGCAAGGTGCGTTGGACTTTGAAAAAGGCGGCGAGTTGGCCAAAAATTTGGATGAACTTTATAACTATGTGACACGTCGTTTATTACACGTTAATGCTAGAAATGATTTACAAGCTTTGGACGAAATCTACGGCTTGATGATTGAAATTCGCAGTGCATGGGAGTCTGTGCCTGAGTTGATCCCACGCCAGCAGCAAGCGAGCATGGCAGTGAATTGAAAAGACGATGCATCGCGTTGGGTATTGTTTTTCAGTTACTCTAGCGATCAGTATTCAAGGCAATGGGGTCATGCGACCCCGTTTGCCTTAACAGTGGAGTAAGAAAATGGCAGCTATAGGTCTGGTAGTTTTGATGATCGCGGTGTTCGGCGTTTTCGTCGCGCACGGTGGCGATTTGACGCCGGTGATCAAGGCCGCCCCTTGGGAATTTGCACAAATTTTCGGTGCCGCACTTGCTGCGGCCATGATTGGCAACAGCAAAGCCGGTGTCGGTGCAGGTTTTGGTGCTGTGAGCAAGGTATTCAAAGGCCCCAAGTACCACAAGGAAGATTACCTCTCGGTGATCTTGGTGGTGTCCAAGATATTGAAAACGCTCAAAGCCGAAGGCGCGGTGGCTTTGGAGCCACATATTGAAAATCCCGAGTCCAGCGCAATCTTTGCCGAATACCCACCGATCCTCCAAGACCACGCATTGCTAGACATGATTTGCGACACCATTCGTTTGATGGTGGTGTCATCAGGCAACTTGAGCCCCTATGCGGTGGAAGACGTGATGACGGCCTCTATCAAAAACCATCATCACCACGAAATGATGAACCAAGCCTTTTGGGCGGGCATGGAAGGCGCGTTGCCTGCGTTGGGCATTGTGGCTTGCGTGTTGGGTGTGGTAAAAACCATGGGCGCGATCGATCAACCCCCGCCTGTGCTCGGCGCCTTGATTGGCAGTGCCCTGGTGGGTACCTTCATGGGTGTGTTGCTGGCTTACGGTGTGGCGGGTCCTTTCGCTATTCGTATCGGACAGGTCATCGAAGAAGACACCGAAATTTTGAAATGCGTGCAGCAACTCATCGTTGCCAATTTGCATGGCCATCCCATGCCACTGGTGATTGAGGCTGCCAGGTCGGTGATCAATTCCCATAACAAACCCTCGTTTGGCGAAATTTTTGACGGCATGCGAGGCAAATAAATATGGCTGACGAACAAGCCAAGACTACCGACGCCGAGGACGCGGCTCCCGCCGACACGCCACCCGAAACGCCGGAGCAAGCACCTGCGTCAGAAGCGCTCGCGCCGGTCATCATCATCAAGAAAATGCCCGATTCGCATGCCGGTGCCCACGGAGGTGCCTGGAAGATTGCGCTGGCCGACATGATGACCGCCATGATGGCGTTCTTTTTGTTGATGTGGTTGCTGGGTGCATCCAATGCCGACCAACGCAAAAGCATTGCCGACTATTTCAAACCCACCTCTCACAGTTTGACGCCAGTGGGTCAATTGGCTGGTTCTAATGGTGTGTTGGGTGGTCGCTCCATCATCGACCCGGATGCGTTTCCCTATGCGATGCGTCAAACCGGTTTGCTCGAACGTCTGACCCCCAAATCTGAAGGCGGCCCCAACCCTGACACCGAACCTGGCCCAGAAAATGAAAACGAAGCCAAGGACCCAAGCGCTGGCGAAGGCAAAAGTGAAGGCGGCAACGACCCTGACAAGCTGACCCAGGCGCAGAAAAAAGAAATCGCTGAACAGCAGGACAAAGAAAACTTTGAAAAGCTGGAAAAAGACATCAAGGAAAAGCTGTCTGAGAACAAAAAGTTCGAACAGATTAAAGACCAGGTGTCGATCACGCGGGACAAAGAAGGTTTGCGCATAGAAATCATCGACAAAGCCGATTTCGCCATGTTCCCAAGCGCTGGTGTGGGAATGCAAGGCAAGGCAGCGGCGTTGATCAGTGAAGTCGCCGCGTCACTGGCTGACATGCCCAACAAGGTGGCGATACGTGGCCACACCGATGCCGTGCCTTACCAAAATCCGGAAGGCAAGAACAACTGGACTTTGTCGGCCGAACGCGCAGAGGTCACCCGACAGCTGTTACAGAAAAAAGGCATCAAGGAAGAACGCTTCACCCGCATCGAGGGCGTGGCTGACACCGATCCGTTCAACCCTAAAGACAAGTTCGATCCGCGCAACCGTCGCATGAGTATCACGGTGTTGAACCAGGATCCGAAATAAGCTTTTAGCTCAGGCGCTGCGCAACTCGTATTTGTTGATCTTCTCAATCAACGTGGTGCGTTGCAGGTTCAGCAGTTTGGCGGTGCGCGACACATTGCCCTGCGTGCGCTCCAGCGCTTGCTCGATGATGTTGCGTTCTATTTCCGCCAGACGGTCTTTGAGCGACATGCCTTCGACCGGTAAATGCGGCATGCCCTGCGCCAGCATGATGATGCTCTCGACTTCGTTGTCCTGCGGTTCGGGCTGATCCACGCTCAAGCCGCTGTCGTTTTGCATTTCAGCCAGCACTTCGGGCGGCATGGTCATTTCCTGCGCTTTTGCCGGGCCGCTGCGCTCCAGCAATTCGATTTGCAGCGGTATCAAGCCCTTGGGTAAGAGGTTGGAAGGGATGGCGCGCAAATCCAGCACCTGACCGGCGTACAGCGTGCTGAAGCGG
>CAMBSK010000048.1 GCA_945870575.1 Bordetella parapertussis
CTCGAGATCGACGAAGACAAGCGCCGCATCTCTTTGGGCATGAAGCAGTGCAAAGCCAATCCTTGGCAAGAATTTGCGTCTGCCACCAAGCGCGGCGACCGCGTCAAAGGCCCGATCAAATCCATCACCGACTTCGGCGTGTTCGTCGGTCTGGCTGCCGGTATCGATGGCCTGGTGCATTTATCTGACCTGTCCTGGAACGAAACCGGCGAAGCCGCCGTGCGTAACTTCAAGAAGGGCCAGGAAGTCGAAGCCGTGGTGTTGGCAGTGGATGTGGAGCGCGAGCGCATTTCCCTGGGCATCAAACAACTGGACTCTGACCCGTTCACCAACTTCGTGTCGGTCAATGACAAAGGCCAGATCGTCACCGGCACTGTCAAGACAGTCGATGCCAAAGGCGCAGAAATCGATCTGGGCGAAGACATCATCGGTTATTTGCGCGTCTCGGAAATCAGCCGCGACCGCGTCGAAGACGCCAGCCATGTGCTCAAAGTCGGCGATGAAGTCAGCGCAGTGGTGGTCAACATCGACCGCAAAACACGCAACATCCAGTTGTCAATCAAAGCCAAGGACGCTGCCGATCAGGCCGACGCCATGGCCAACCTGAGCCAGCAAAACGCCGGTAACGCCGGTACCACCAGCCTGGGCGCTTTGTTGCGCGCCAAACTGGACAACAACGAGAAGTGATCGTCTGCCCTGGTGGCTGATGATCACAGCCACCTGCGCGGCCCGGTGCCGTCAGGTGGCTTCTTTTTGAACACTATTTCTAAGTTGTATTGCAATGACCCGCAGTGATTTGGTTGAAGAACTGGCCGCACGATTTCCGCAATTGGCGCACCGCGATGCCGAGTCCGCCGTCAAGGCATTGCTTGATGCGATGAGCGAAGCGCTGGTCAAAGGCCACCGCATAGAGTTGCGCGGTTTCGGCAGTTTTTCCGTCAACCGCCGCCCGCCGCGCATGGGCCGCAACCCGCGCTCGGGTGAAAGCGTGGCCATTCCTGAAAAACGCGTGCCCCATTTCAAACAAGGCAAGGCCTTGCGTGAAGCCATCGAAGTACGAACGCAAGAATTATTGAAAAGCCCGGGTGGTTTGAAGCCCTAGAATTTCACCCATACAAGGGGACGCGCGTGAAAGCATTTATCAGGCTGCTTCAATGGATATTGAAAGCAGCTGTTTTTTTCATTCTGCTGGCCTTTGCCTTGAACAACCGGGATGACGCCATTGTGCATTTCTTCTGGGGTTTGCAATGGCAAGCCCCCATGGTGTTGGTGTTGCTCAGCGTGTTTGCGCTGGGTCTGGCTGTAGGCGTTCTCGGCATGGTGCCGCGCTGGTGGAGTCAACGCCGCCTGGCCAAAAAAGCGCAGCAAACCCCGTTACCTACTGCCGACAAACCGGCTTCGCCCCCTGTAGCCGCGGACATGTATGGACCTTGATATCAACCTGATTTTTTTCGGTCTCCCGCTGGCATTCGTCTTGGGTTGGTTGGCTTCGCGTTTCGATTTGCGCCAGCTTCGCATGGAAAACCGCAGCAACCCCAAGGCCTATTTCAAAGGCCTGAACCATTTGCTCAATGAGCAGCAAGACCAGGCCATCGACGCTTTCATCGAAGCCGTGCAACGCGACCCGGACACCTCCGAGTTGCATTTCGCGCTTGGTAATCTGTTTCGACGCCGGGGGGAGTTCGAGCGCGCAGTGCGTGTCCACCAGCATTTGCTGGACAGGGCCGACATCAGCCAAAGCGACCGCGAGCGCGCCCAGTTCGACTTGGCCATGGATTTCGTCAAGGCCGGCATTCTTGACCGGGCTGAAGTCGCGCTCAAACCTCTGATGGGTACGCCGCTTACACCGCAAGCGCTGCTGGCCTTGCTCAGCATTTATGAGCGCAGTCGGGACTGGCAACAGGCGGCGGATATCTCACTGCAACTCGATCAATCCGGCCAAGGTCAGTTTGCCGTGCGCCGCTCGCATTACCTGTGTGAACTGGCTGCTACCCAAACCGACAGTGGACAAGCAAACGCTTTGTTGCTACAGGCCATAGAGACCGCGCCTTTGAGCGCCAGGCCGCGTATTGCCCTGGCCTTGCTGCTGGAACAAGTGCAACGCCAGGCCAAGGCCTGCGATCAATTACAAGAACTTGCACAACTGGTGCCTGCCGCCATGCCTTTGATCGCAGCATCGCTGGCCAGACTTGCGCCTCAGGTGCAAAGACAAATCGGTGTGCTGACACTGCTGCAAGACAGCTACCACCAGTCGCAAAGCCTGGATGTGCTCAATGCCATCGTCAGTCTGCAATCAGACATGGGACAGGCCCATGGCCGCGAACTGTATGCCTCTCATTTACAAAAATACCCGTCGCTGATTGCCGCCACCAGCTTGCTGGCTGACGCTGCGCTCGACCCTGACCAGCAACCCCAGGTGCAGCGCGCTTTGGAACACGCGGCCAAGCCACTGCGGCGTTACCGTTGTGCAGCATGCGGCTTTGAGGCTTTGCAGCACTTCTGGCACTGCCCCGGTTGCCAGGCCTGGGACAGCTACCCGCCCAGGCGCATCGAAGAACTTTAAACAGGCGCAATGGCGTTTTAAAGCAGCGGGACTTCATCCTTTTCTGCTTAAAAAATTAAAGAATCAGACCAAGCCGGTTCAGCTATTCATGCGCTGCTTTTGGCCGGTGTCTTTGATGTCTTATTTGCAAAGGAATGCCCATGTACAAATCAAGCCTGGCTGTGGTGGTGTTTTTGCTTTTTCAGCAAAGCGCTGCGCTGGAAATCAACCAAGCCAGTGAAGCCGAACTTGACGGTTTGCGCGGCATTGGCCCGCCATTCACGCGGCGCTTGCTGGCGGCACGAGAACAGCAGTTGTTCACCGACTGGAGTGACCTTCAAGCACGTGTCAAAGGCATGGGGCCGCGACTGTCACTGTCCTTGTCAGAGCAAGGCTTGACGGTGAACGGGCAAAAATTTCAAGCGCAGACCGGCTTTGAAAAAACTATTCGCTGATGGTGCTGAGCTTGCGTGAATTGATGGGGTCGCGAAACACCAGCGGCTTGACCTCGACACGTTTCACATCAGGTACTTGCGCAAAAGCCACGGCGTCCAACACCACTTGATGGTGCTCGGATTTATCGCACACCGGATCGGCATTGGCTGCGTCGCCGGTCAGCATCAAAGCCTGACAGCGGCAGCCACCCAAATCTTTTTCTTTTTCCGGGCAAGTGAGACAAGGCTCTTTCATCCAAGCGTCGCCTCGGTAATGGTTGAACGACTCGGATTCGTACCAAATATCCTTGACCGTCATGTCTTTGACGTTTGGAAAATCAAGGTGCTTGATCATCTTGGCAGTGTGGCAAGGCAGTGCTGAACCGTCAGGGGTGATGGTCAGGAAAATATTGCCCCAGCCGTTCATGCATTTTTTAGGCCGGGTTTCATAGTAATCGGGCACGACAAAAAAGATTTTCAATTTGTCGCCCAGTTTTTCACGGTACTCGTTCGTCACGCGTTCGGCGCGTTGCAATTGCTCGCGGCTGGGCATGAGGCCGTCGCGATTGAGTTGAGCCCATGAATAGTATTGGCTGTTGGCCAGCTCCAAGTACTCCGCACCCAGGTCCACCGCCAACTCGATGATTTTGTCTATGTAATCAATGTTCAGCCGGTGTATGACGCAGTTGAGCACCATGGGCCAGCCGTTGGACTGAATCAGCTCCGCGGCTTTTTGCTTTAGAGCAAAGGTTTTGGTGTGGGATAAAAAGTCGTTCAACTCACGGGTGGAATCCTGAAACGACAACTGCACATGGTCCAGGCCTGCTTCTTTCAATGCCTTGGCGCGCTCAGCGGTAAAGCCTATGCCGGAGGTGAGCAAGTTGGTATAAAAACCCAGCTTGTGCGCTTCGGCGACCAGTTCTTCTAAGTCGTCGCGCACCAATGGTTCACCACCTGAAAAACCGCATTGCACGCTGCCGGCAGCGCGCGCGTCGCGCAATACCTTGATCCATTCCTGTGTACTCAGCTCCGGGCCATGCTGTGTGTAATCCACCGGGTTGTAGCAAAAAACGCAGTGCAAGGGGCAAGCGTACGTGACCTCAGCCAACAACCACAAAGGCGGCCCTACCGTGACTTCCTTGCCGTTGACTGTAGGTGTCATCATGTTTTTACCCATCCTTGTTTGTTGGCGATTTCAAGAAAGGCCAGCACGTCGTTTTGCAAACCCGTGGCTTCGAAGTCTTTTTCCAGTTCGGCAATCAGCGCGGTAACGTTTTTTTTTCCATCCAGGCGCTTGATGATTTCACCGGCGCTACCGTTCAACTTCACCATGCCTTCGGGGTATAGCAACACCCAAGACTGCTGCACTTCTTCCCATTGCAAACGGAACATGGATGCCAGCGCAGGCGTGCTGTCCAAGACGGCTTCATCATTAGTCATGTTTAGGCCCGGTGATTTGTACCTTGCACTGGTCGAGCATGATGGCGTCAGCCAGTGACCACAACACATTGAGTTTGAACTGCAGTATTTCCAATGCACGCTCTTGCATGGCGCGGGTCTGGCTGAAATAGTTCAAGGTGAATGTCAAACCGTGCGCCACATCGCGGCGCGCTTGCGTCAAACGGTTTTTGAAATACTGCAAACCGGTGGCATCCACCCAAGGGTATTTTTCCGGCCAGGTATCAATGCGCTGCTGGTGAATATGCGGCGCAAACAACTCGGTCAAACTCGAAGCCACCGCTTCTTGCCAAGGCTGACGGCGGGCAAAATTGACATACGCGTCCACCGCAAAACGACTGGCGGGCGCGACAAAGCGCAATGAAGTGACATCGTCACGGCTCAAACCCACGGCTTGCCCCAGATGTATCCAAGCCTCGATACCGCCTTCGTCTTTCAAGCCATTCAATTCGAAACCGTCATGGTCCAGAATGCGCAAAATCCATTCACGCCTGATTTCACGGTCGTCGCAGTTAGACAAAATCGCTGCGTCTTTCAGGGGAATGGAGATTTGGTAGTAAAACCGGTTGGCCACCCAACCGCGCAGTTGTGCGGCGTTGAGTTTACCTTCGGCCATCATCACGTGAAACGGATGGTGTATGTGGTAGCTGGTGCTTTTGCCACGCAGCAAAGTTTCAAATTCTTCAGCGTTCCAAGGTGTGCGTGTGTCCGCCTTGGCCTCGTTCATTGCATTATTCACAGTTCAATCTCCATGCCGTCAAATGCCACCTCAATGCCGTGTGCAGTCAAGGTCTGGCGTTGCGGGCTACTGTCGTCCAAAATCGGGTTGGTGTTGTTGATGTGGATCAAAATTTTGCGCACATGCGAAGGCAATTTATCCAGCCATTCGATCATGCCGTCGACGCCGGTTTGCGGCATGTGCCCCATGGATCTGGATGTTTTTTTGGACGCGCCGAGCGCAATCATCTCGTCTTCGGTCCACAAGGTGCCGTCAACCAGCAAGCAATCAGCTTGTTGCATGGCCTGCCACACGTGCGGCTCCATCTGCCCCAAACCGGGCGCGTAAAACAAGGTCTTACCACTGGTTTCGTCTTTCACACTCAAGCCGACGTTGTCGCCCGGCTGAGGTTTGTCACGGTGCGGCGAATAAGGCGGCGCGTTGCTGATGAGCGGCAAAGCTTCAAAATGCAAGCCTGACAGCCCGGGTACCTGAAAAGCCGTTTGCAATTGCAAATCATGCCAGTCGATATCGCAGTAGTGAGACAGGACTTTGAACAAAGGGTTGCCGGTGCTCAGGTCTTCGCGCACCAGCGGGTGGCAAAACAAGGGCAGCTTTTGGCGGTGTTCGCGCAGCATCAGCAAGCCGGTGGTGTGGTCAATCTGCGCGTCCATCAGCAAGACAGCGGCAATGCCGGTATCTCGCAAAGCGCGGGCTGGTTGCAAGGCGGGAAAGGCCTTGATTTGCTGCAACACATCGGGCGAAGCGTTGATCAGCAGCCAGTCGGTTTCATTGGCAGTGACTGCAATCGAAGACTGGGTGCGGGGTAAATGGTGACGGCTGCCGCCGCGTACCGCGCTGCACTGCGGGCAATTGCAATTCCACTGAGGGAAACCACCGCCGGCGGCAGAACCAAGTACATGAATTTTCACAATAGCGCCGCTTTAAAAAAAAACCGCGTCAAGCGCGGAACATAGAAAACAAAGAAGCAAAATAAAAAGGTCTGCCGGGTTGCCCCGACAGACCACCGTCAAATTAACGGTTAGCGATGTACATGGTGATTTCGAAACCGAAACGCATGTCGCTAGCTGCAGGTGTTTGCCATTTCATGGTGTATCTCCTAAAGAATGCCGCTGATTACGGCGAATCGTGTACAGAGCCATTCCGAACACAGGTATGAACTGTGCCTCATGCGCAGGTGTTCGCCTATAGGTAGGACATGGAATCTGACCTCGTGAATTTCATGAGACACGCCTAGGGTTTGCCCGAGGATCTCCAGGATCTCCAGGTTCTACGGGGCTGCAGCGGCAAAACGACTAGCATTGGCCGGGTATGAATGAAAACCCTCGCACCGACTTGTTTCCTCCGATCGAGCCCTATCGGCATGGTTTTTTGCCCGCGCAGGACGGGCACAGCGTTTATTTTGAAGAATGCGGCTCTGCCAAAGGCCTGCCAGTGGTGTTTTTGCACGGCGGGCCCGGCAGCGGTTGCGGCCCCAAGCATAGGCAATTGTTCAATCCCCGCAGTACACGGGTAGTGCTGTTCGACCAGCGCGGCTGCGGTCGCAGCACCGCAGACCGACCCTTGCATGCCAACACCACGGCTCACTTAATTCAGGACATGGAGCGCTTGCGCGAGCATCTGGGCATAGACCGCTGGCTGGTTGTCGGCGGCTCCTGGGGCGGCGGACTGGGGCTGGCGTATGCGTCAGCCCATCCGCAAGCCTGCCTGGGCGCGGTGATACGCGGTGTCTTCCTGTCTCGCCCTGGTGATGTGCAATGGTTTTTCCACGACGCAGGCCAGTGCATGCCCGACGCCTGGGAGTTGCTCGCGCTGCATTTAAGCGGCACCCTGCCGCAGGACTGCTGCGAACGTATCTGCCGCCACATGCTGCACGCCGATGACGCAGATGCACTGGTGCTGGCCCGGGCCTGGCAGTCCTGGGAAAACGCTGTGACCAACCGCAGCTACACCCCGGCTGCAGCCACCGGGCTGGACGATAAGTCTGCCCAGGCGCTGCTGGCCAAGTACAGGTTGCAAAGCCATTATTTGTTGAACCGGTGCTTTTTCCCGCAAGACGGTTTGCTAAGCCATTTAGCCGCCATACGAGACCTGCCGCTGCACATAGTGCATGGCCGCTTAGACTGGATTTGTCTGCCCGAGGCCGCCTGGGCGGTGCACCGGGCCTTGCCGCACAGTCGGCTCAACCTGGTGGACAACGCAGGCCACAATCCGTTTGAAGCACCGATGACCGGCGCTCTGGTGCAAGCGATTGAAACCATGGTTCAACAACTTTCTGCCAAAGGCTGACCACGCATGTCCTTAAGACTTCAAATCAATCTGATCATTGGCGTGCTGCTGGCTACCTTTGCATCTTTGCTGATTGCCTTTCAACTGCAAGACACACGCCAAAGTGTGGACGATGAAATGGAAGGCGCCAACATGGTGGCCACCCAGTTGCTGTCGCGTCTGCAAGCCGCCAACCAGCAGACCAGCCTGATCGAAATGAAGGATTTTTTAAACAAAGTCGGACGGGTTCGCGCCAATGAAATTGAACTGCTGGACGACAGCGGTTACATGATTTATAACTCGCCGCCGCCAGTTTACAAAGCCGGACGCGACGCGCCTGCGTGGTACAGCAACATCGTGTCGCCCGCAGTCAAAACGCAGGAAATTGAATTGGAAAAAGGTCGTTTACTGGTACGCGCCGACCCCTCGCGGGCGGTGCTTGACGGTTGGGACGATTTCGTGCCTTTGCTGGTGACGATTTTGTTTGGCATGGTCAGCGGTATGTTGCTGGTCAGTTGGTTGGTAGGACGCGCCTTGCAACCTATTCAACAAGTCGTTAAAGGACTGTACGAGATCGGTAAAGGCGACTACGACACCCGCCTGCCCGGCATGCGCGGACAGGAAGCGCAGTTGATGGGAAGCGCTTTCAATGCCATGGCGCAATCGCTGCAAGACGGTATGTCGGAGCGCGAAAAAGCCCGCGAAGCCACGCTGGCACTGGCGCAGAACAGGGAGTTGACGCAAGTGATTCAAACCCGGATTGAAGAAGTGCGCGGACAGATTGCCCGTGAATTGCACGACGAACTCGGCCAGCAGGTCACCGCCATCAAAAGCGTAGGCATGGCGATTGCCCACCGCGCCAAAGGGGTGGACACGCAGATAGAAGCCTCGGCACGCATGGTCATGGATTGCGCCGATGCCATTTACGAAGAAGTACACCAGTTAGTGACCAAGCTCAGACCACTGGCGCTGGACCGTTTCGGCTTGCAGGATACCTTGCAGGATTTGCTAGAGGAGGCGCGCAGCCGACACCCCGGCTTGCAATTAAGCATGCTCATAGAAGCGCCACTGGACCGACTGGAAGACAACCTGGCAACGGCCACCTACCGCATCATGCAAGAGTCATTGACCAATGCCTTGCGGCACGCGCAAGCCAGCAGGATTGACATGAAGGTCGTCGTTGTCAACGATGAATTGCACTTGGAAATACGCGATAACGGACAAGGCCCATCGGCGGATTGGCAGCAGTCGGGCCATTTCGGCGTCATCGGCATGAGCGAGCGAGCCCAAGGACTTGGCGGTCACCTGCTGTTCGAGCCTTTGCAGCCGCAGGGCGCTCGTGTGCTGGCGGTTTTGCCGCTCAGACACAATAGCGACCATGGCTAAATTGAAAATCATGCTGGTGGACGATCATGCGGTGGTGCGTGGCGGCTTCAAAGTATTGCTGCAAACCTGGGACGATGTCGAGGTGGTGGCCGAGGCATCCAGCGGTGAAGAAGCCTTACAACTCTATGAGCAACACCGCCCAGACGTGGTGGTAATGGACATCGCCATGGCCGGTATGGGCGGCATCGAAGCCATCAAACGCATGATCGCCAAAGACCCGGGCGCGCGGATTTTGTCGCTGTCGGCGCATGAAGACACCAGTTACTCCAAGCGTGCCCTGCAAGCTGGCGCGCTGGGTTATTTGTCCAAACGAACCGCACCCGAGGTATTGATAGACGCGATTCGACTGGTGGCACAGAAAAAACGTTTTATCGACCCGGTGATCGCCCAGCGCATGGCCATGCAGGATTTGGACGGCGACGAAAGCCCTATCGAAAAATTGTCGCCGCGTGAATTTGAAGTATTCATTCAGCTTGCGCGCGGTCAATCGGTGCAGCAAATTTCTGAAAGCCTCAAACTCTCGGCCTCCACCGTGGGCACGCATTTGTACAAGGTGAAACAAAAACTGCAACTGGCCAACCAGTCGGAAATCACCTTACTGGCCATGCGCCACGGTCTGTTGGACTCGGATGTGTCTTGAGGTTTTAATTCAATGGTTGAATTTTTAGCCTAAAATCGACTTTTTCCAGGGAAAACCATGAGAAAACTCATCACATTAACAACATTGACTTTGTTGTGCAGCACTTCAATAGCCCAGGAGCCCGCACTGCATTACAACGAAGCCAGCTTGAGCTACGCGGCTTACAAATCCGGTTCCACCACTTACAACGGCTATGCCGCTGATGTGGGTGCCATGTTCACGCAGAACATTTACGGCTTGGCCAATTACCAAAGCGTTGACAACGGTCACATTTCACAAAGCAAACTGGGACTCGGCTACAAAATGCCGGTTGGCGGTGGTGCGGACGGATTCTTCACCTTGAAGTATGAGTCAGACACAGAAACCGCGACTACCAACGGCTACAGCCTGGGGGCAGGCGTTCGTGCCAAAGTCACCGGAGACATGGACATCATCGGCGGCTACAGCTACCGTATCATGGGCTCATTGAAAGATTACACATTTGACGCAGGTTTGAATTACAAGTTCAACAGCAGTATGTTTGGCAAGCTGGGTTACAGCAAAACCGCTGGTGACTCAAGTTCCTCGGCTTATGTTTTAGGCTTAGGCTTAAATTTCTGATGCTTGTCCCGCTTTGTTAAGCAGATTTGAGGAGTCAGCAAAAAGCGCCACTAGGGGCGCTTTTTCATTGGTGGTTGGTAGCTGCTTAATCGTACAAATCCGGTTGGTCTTTGGAGATACGCGCCAGCAAAGGCTGAAACTGAAACCAGCCTGAATACGAAGAGCCGACGATAGGATAAGCCTGCTCTGCCGCGGCTTTGCTCACCGTTTTCAAAGGTTTGCCGTGTGAGGCGGCCTCGGCCATCAATTGGACTTGACAGCAACGCTCCATGGCGATGTACCACCAGGCGGCTGCCTCCACCGAGTCGCCTACCGTCAACAAACCATGGCTTTGCAAAATCACACCCTTGTTTTTACCTAGCGACTTGGCAAGGCGGTCGCCCTCGTCAACTTCCAGAACCACGCCTTCAAAATCGTTGTGCACCACGTGGTCGTTGTAAAAGGCACATGAGTCCAGTGAAATGATGTCCAGCGGCTTGCCAAGCGTCGCCCAGGCACGGCCGTGAGGCGCGTGTGTGTGAGCAGCGGCGACCACGTCAGGGCGTGCATGGTGGATGCGTGAATGGATGGCGAATGCCGCCTCGTTCACAGGCAGAACGCCTTCGACCACATTGCCCCGGTGATCCACGCGAAGCAGGTCGGACACCTTGATGTGGCTGAAATGCATGCCGAAAGGATTAACCCAGAAAGTGTCAGTGAATTCTGGATCGCGCGCCGTGATGTGACCGGCCACGCCCTCGTCAAAACCAAAGCGCGAGAACAGCCGGAATGACGCGGCCAGCATTTGTTTGCGGTGCAGGCGCTCTTCCTGCACATTGGCAAATTTTTTCGGCTGTGGCAATGCTGGCGACACGCCGTCGCCAAGTTTTTGATGGCGCTGGTGCATGGAAGAAAGTTCTGCGGGTGCGTTCATGGATGTTGTTCTCCTTGACGCATCATAAGTCGAATTCAATAGCTGGCGGAAGCGGTGTCTGAGACTTACCTTGTACTGTCTTGGCAAGTTTTGAGAACTATCGGCAAGCCCTAGCTATCGCTATTGACTCAATTTTGCAGATTTAATCGGCAAGAACTAGTTTTTGCCTATCTATCTGAGTGCCAATACTTTACCGTCGCGACCAACACCTCTTAAATCGTATTAAGGGGTTGATGGAGTAACAACTGTGGTAACGAAAGGCAAACCATGCAGATGACAGACATTAGCCTCAAAAGGCTCAATAAGGTTGGCAGACACACTGACGACCAAACCAAGGGACTTCACTTGTGGGTCAAACCATCCATGCAGATGTATTGGATATTCAGATACACCCTTAACGGTAAGCGAGTGGGCGTGAGTTTGGGTGCTTATCCTGAAATTGGGTTGAAAGC
>CAMBSK010000049.1 GCA_945870575.1 Bordetella parapertussis
ACAACAGGAAAACATCGCCTTGATGGCTGCTCACGTTCGGCAACGTTGCGAGCAAGGTGCCAGCTTCATCATTGCCGAGCAAAATCTGACATTTCTGCTGTCTGTCATGCACCAGGTACTGGTACTGGACAATGGAGAAACAGTATTTCAGTCAGATGCCTTTGACAGAGGAGGTCTGGAGCAGTTTTTGCGAATTTGATTTTCAGTCAACAAGTCCCGTGAGTTAACCAGGAAAAGGAACAGATCATCCATGACCACTTACCTGAACAATCCGGATGCAGTAAGGGCGCTGGTGCAACCCGACCGGGTACACCGCGATCTGTACATCAATCAGGAAATTTTCCATCTTGAACAAACACACTTTTTCGCCAACACCTGGAACTATGCAGGGCATGAAAGTCAAATCCCCGACGCCGGGGACTGGATCAGCAATGACATAGGCGGTCGCCCGCTGCTGGTCGTACGGCAAGCGGACGGTTCCATCAAAGCCATGATGAACCGTTGCGCACATAAGGGCTCGCGCCTGGTCAGCGCACCCAGCGGTAACACCGGCAAGCACTTTCGCTGCCCCTACCATGCCTGGACTTTCAAAACCGATGGCTCGCTGCTGGCTATCCCGTTGAGAAACGCCTATGAAAATACGCGGCTCAACGAATGTGAATCCGGCAAAGGACTGACGGGTCTCACGCACTTGCGCACTTACCGAGGCTTCATTTTTTTGAAAATCAACGATGCCGGCCCAGATTTCGAAACCTACTTTGGCGATTCACTCAGTTCAATTGACAACATGGCTGACCGTTCGCCGCAAGGCGAGTTGGAAATTGCCGGAGGTTGCCTGCGCTTCATGCACCACTGCAACTGGAAAATGTTTGTTGAAAATCTGAACGACACCATGCACCCCATGGTGGCGCATGAATCCTCGGCCGGCACCGCCAAGGCCATGTGGGCCGACAAGCCGTCTGACATGGAAAAACCCATGGCCATTGAACAGTTTGCCCCCTTCATGTCCGATTACAAATTTTTCGACGACATGGGCATACGTACCTACGACAACGGCCACAGTTTTACCGGCGTGCATTTCAGCATTCACAGCAAATACAAAGCCATACCTGCCTATGACCAAGCCATGCAGGCGCGCTATGGCGCGGAAAAAACCGCAGCTATTCTGGGTATAGCCAGACACAACACGGTGTATTACCCAAATCTCACCATCAAGGGCGCTATCCAATCGATACGTGTGGTCAAACCGATTGCAGTCGACCGCACGCTGATTGAGAGCTGGACATTCCGGTTGAAGGGTGCCCCGCCTGAACTGTTGCAGCGCACTGCCATGTACAACAGATTGATCAACTCGCCTTTCTCTGTTGTCGGACATGATGATTTGCATGCCTACAAAGGAATACAAGCCGGTTTGCAAGCCAGCGGCAACGAATGGGTCAGCCTGCACCGCAATTTTGATGAAAGTGAGATCCGCGGAGGCGAAATCACCACCGGCGGCACCAATGAACTGCCTATGCGCAACCAGTACCGCAGTTGGTCCCGCTACATGACGGAGACCATGTAATGCTGACACCCGCTACAGTCATTTTGCAGGACTTGATTGACTTTGTCGTCAGAGAATCGCGCCTACTTGACGACAAGCGTTATGAAGAATGGAATGCGCTTTTCACTGCTGATGCGTATTACTGGATACCGCTGGTCCCAGACCAGCCCGATGGCCTCAACCATACGTCGCATATGTACGAGGACAAATTGCTGCGCGATTTAAGGATAGAGCGACTGAAAAGCCCGCGCGCCTATGCCCAGCACCCGCCCAGTCGCTGTCACCATTTGCTCCAAACGCCGTTGGTGGAAAAGTTTGACGCGACGGAAAACAGCTTCGTCCTACGAACGGAATTTCACTACACAGAATCCCAGGGTGATGAACTGCAGTTTTATGTAGGCAGTTTTTTTCATCATCTGAGCGTGATTGACGGAGCTTTGCGTATCACCCTCAAACGGGTTAACCTGCTAAACAGTGATGCCGCCCTGCCTGCGGTTCAGCTGTTCATATAACAACACCAAAAATTCATGCAAGCCACCACTGTCCACGCTGCGTTTAAAAAGACTGCTGCCCGAACTCCAGTTGCTGATTTTTTATACACCGAAGCTGTCACTGCACAAGCCTATGGCATCGAATCCGGGGCCACTGCATGGGGTGTGGCAACGACTGAAGTCGAACGCTTGCGGCAAGCTTATGCACGGGCCGGTTACGGCCATGGACACCGGATCGGGCTGCTGCTTGAAAACCGGCCAGAATTTTTTTTCCATTGGTTTGCACTGAATGCCCTGGGTGTCAGCGTGGTGCCTATCAATCCGGATATGCGCCACAGCGAACTGGTTTATCTCGTCTCTCACAGTGAAATTATTCTGGCCGTTTGTTTGGCTGAAAGGGTTGACGAACTCAGGGCTGCAGCTAGCGGGACCGGTCAGCCTTTGAACACCATGCTGCCACACGCGGTTGAACCCTTTCCCCCTGCCGCCTACCCTACCCCGCATGCGCTGCGTGCCATCGACCATGATTCTGAATGCGCTTTGTTGTACACCTCAGGCACCACCGGCCGCCCCAAGGGTTGCATGCTTAGCAATGCTTATTTTTTACAAGCAGGTCATTGGTACGCACAGTTGGATGGCGTTTGCCACATACACAGAGACCAGGAGCGTGTCATCACCCCGCTGCCATTGCACCATGTGAATGCCATGGCCTTTTCAACCATGGTTGTGCTGGTTGCAGGCGGTTGTCTGATTCAACTGGACCGTTTTCATCCCAAAACATGGTTGCAAAGCGCCACCCTCAGCCGAGCCAGCGTCGCCCACTACCTGGGTGTCATGCCGGCCATGCTTTTGTCTTCGCCTGTAACAGATGCCGACCGGTTGCACGGCATACGCTGGGGCTTCGGTGCTGGCGTGGATCGGCGTCACCATGCCGCATTTGAAAATCGATTCGGTTTTCCTTTGGTGGAGGCCTGGGCGATGACAGAAACCGGCGCAGGCGCTTGTGTCATTGCCAGCAAAGAGCCCCGGCTTGTTGGGCGCAACTGCTTCGGACGGGCACAGGATTTCGTACAAATCCGTTTGGTCGATGAACTCCTACAGGATGTACCCGCAGGTGCCCCGGGAGAGTTGCTGGTGCGTTCGAGTTCGGCTGATCCGCGGCTTCATTTTTTTACAGGCTATCTCAAGGACGAAGATGCAAACCGCCAGGCTTGGAAAGGCGATTGGTTTCACACAGGCGATCTGGTGCTGGCTGATGAGCAAGGCCATTTGTTCTTTGTAGACAGAAAAAAGAATGTAATCAGACGCAGTGGCGAGAATATTTCTGCACTTGAAGTGGAAAGCGTTTTAAACCAACACCCGGCTGTGAAGTCTTCGGCGGTGGCTGCCACACCGGATGAACTGCGCGGCGACGAAGTGCTGGCTTGTATTGTTTTGCACGAGGACTTTGCCAGTGCAAGTATGCCTGCACTGGCTGAAAGCATTGTGTCCCACGCGCTGGAACAACTTGCCTATTACAAAGCCCCCGGGTATGTGGCTTTTGTCAATTCACTGCCTTTGACGTCTTCGCAAAAAATACAACGGGGTGAACTTCGAACATTGGCCCATGCTTTGCCGGGGCAGGCCCATTGTGTGGACACACGCTCACTCAAGTCGAGGAAAAAGTGAGATGAGCCGCCAGCGAATGTCCTATGACGGTGTCGCGGTTGCCGTGCCAGTCACTGTTCCCTATGTGCGTTATTCGACACGCTCAGCGCATTGGTTTGTGGCGCAAGCCTTGCAAGCACTGATAAAGACCAGCGGTTTGTCCAAGGATCAGATCGATGGTCTGTGTCTGAGCAGTTTTTCTCTGGCACCGGACACCGTTGTCGGAGTGACGCAGCATCTGGGTTTATCGCCGAGGTGGTTGGACCATATGCCCACAGGCGGCGCTTCCGGTGTCATGTGCCTGCGTCGTGCAGCGCGGGCCATACAAGCAGGGGATGCCAGTGTGATCGCCTGCGTGGCAGCAGACACCAACCATGTGGATTCGTTTCGCCAGACGCTGGGCAGCTTCAGCAATTTTTCGCGCGATGCCACCTACCCGTATGGTGCCGGCGGGCCGAATTCCGTATTTGCATTCATCACCGATAACTACATGCGCAGCTTTGGCGCGAGGCGGGAGGATTTCGGCCGCATCGCTGTGGATCAGCGAACGAACGCATTGAAAAACAGCAACGCCTTGTTCAAGAAACCCCTCACTATGGATGAGTACATGCGGGCACGCCCTGTGGCAGACCCCATACACCTGTTTGACTGCGTCATGCCTTGTGCCGGGGCTGAAGCATTTCTGGTCATGGGCCAGGAACGCGCCCAGGATCTGGGCCTGGCGCATGTCGTGATCAGAGGAACCATTGAGCGGCATAACGCTTTTGCCGACGATCCGGTCATGTACAGAGGCGGCTGGCTGGTTGACAGAGACGATTTGTATGCGCAGGCAGACGCGACACCTGGTGACATTGATTTTGTTCAAACCTATGACGACTACCCGGTCATCGTGATGATGCAGTTTGAAGATCTGGGTTTTTGCGCCAAAGGGGAAGGTCCGGCCTTTGTGAATGCACACAGCCTGACCTACGACGGCAGTTTTCCCCACAACACCAGCGGCGGGCAGTTGTCCTCTGGGCAGGCAGGGGCTGCGGGCGGCTTTATCGGCATGACCGAGGCCATACGCCAGCTCACAGACAGCGCAGACAAGCGAGGAGTTTCCGGGGCCCAACTCGGACTGGTGTCAGGCTATGGCATGGTGGCCTACGATCGTTGCGTATGCACCGGTGCTGTCATTCTGGGCAGATCCGCATGACGCTACCCATACAACGGCCCGATCGCAAAAACCCGGTCACAGCGACCAGGCAATCAAACCTCCCACCAGCCGAACGGGGCCGGGTGGCCTTGGGCATGACAGCCGGTGCCGCCAGGGGGGTGTTTGAGTTACAGGTTTGCACAGACTGCGGCTGCGTGCAATACCCGCCGCGCGAAGCCTGTGGCCAATGTCTGTCGGTCGACTTGAAGTGGCAAGCGCAGAACGGCGCAGGCAATTTGTTGAGTTCGACCACGCTTCATCACAGCAATGATTTGTATTTTCGCGATCGCCTGCCCTGGCGACTGGGTTTGGTGCAACTCGATGCCGGACCGACCGTGATGACGCATTTGCACGGCGAGGTAGGTCAGGCAACTGTGCGAGTGCAAGTCGGTGCCAGACTTGACCGGGCCGGCCAGGCGGTCCTGATCACCTACCCCGAACAAGGAGGAACACATATGGCAGACGACAAGATGCTGCGTGAAATGACCAGTGACCCAAAGTACCGCAAGGCTTTGGTGACTGACGGCAAGACTGCGCTGGGGCAAGCCATTGTCAAAGCCTTGATCCTTGCAGGCGCCGACACGGTATGGGTAGGTCAATCCGAACCTTGGAAGCAGGCTGACGGTCTGCTGGAAATTGCGTCCATGCCGCAAGTCTTTCTGGTGCCGCTGGATCTGACCGATGGACGCTCTGTCACAGAACTGGCGGGCGAAATCGGCGGTAAAGTGGACATGGTCATCAACAATGCCGAAATGCACCGCAACCACGGCATAGCCGGACGCCGAGGCACGGATAGCGCCAAAGCAGAGATGGAAATCAATTACTTCGGTTTGCTGCGATTGGCGCAGGCCTTCGGCCCGGCGCTTGCAGCGCGGGCGGCCGATGGCACCACCCACGCAACAGCCTGGGTCAATCTGCTGTCTATTTATGCGCTCAGCAATTTCCCCGCACACGGCACCTTCAGCGCCTCTAAGGCGGCAGCGTATTCGCTGGCCCAGTGCCTGAGGGCCGAGATGCAACCCAGCGGCATTCGAGTGATCAATGTCTTTCCTGGACCCATAGACGACGAATGGAACCAGCAGATTGCCCCCCCCAAGCTGTCTCCTGAGTCGCTGGCGGCAGCCATCATCAAAGCCTTGCGTGATGGCGTAGAGGATGTGTATCCCGGTGATATCGCGCAGGAATGGTTGCAACGCTGGCGGGACAACCCGAAAGCGCTGGAGCGTGAAATTTCAAAAAATGGAGCTTAGCGCCATGACACAGGCACCCACAGACAGCACGGGCACACTGGCACCAGCACATCTTTTGGCGGCGCTGGCCGCGGCGCTGGCCAATGGTGGTATCCGAGTGATTGATCTCACACAAACCTTGAAACCGGTATTTCCGCAAATCGTTCTGCCACCGGAAATGGGGCAATGCTGGCCGTTCAGAATAGAAGAAGTGTCTCGTTATGACGAACGCGGCCCGGGCTGGTACTGGAACAATTTTTCCTGCGGTGAACATACCGGCACCCATTTTGATGCACCCATACACTGGATTTCCGGGCGGGACCTGCCGCACAACTCGGTGGACACTATCCCGCCGCAGCATTTTGTCGCGCCTGCCTGTGTCATAGATTGTTCTGCACAAGTCAGCGGCAATGACGACTACCTGCTGACGGTGCAAGACATAGAACGTTATGAAACCTTGCACGGGAGAATTCCCAAGGGGTCCTGGGTGTTGATGCGCACTGACTGGTCCAGGCGGCAGGACCCGCAGGCCTATCAAAATTTTGACAAGACAGGTCAACACACACCGGGACCCGATACGCTGGCGGTGCAATTTCTGGTTGAACAACGCAATGTGCTGGGGTTCGGTTCTGAAACCATAGGAACAGATGCCGGCCAAGGCGCTCATCTTCACCCGCCATATCCATGCCACTACTACATGCATGGTGCTGGCCGCTATGGTCTTCAGTGCCTGAGCAATCTGGATTTATTGCCGGCCACAGGCTCCTTGCTGATTTGTCCGCCCTTGAAAATTGAAAATGGCAGCGGCAGTCCTTTGCGGGTGCTGGCCCTGGTCGGACATCAGCCATGACACACGTGCCCGCTATTGCAGCAGTCACCGGCGGCAGTGCCGGTATCGGTCAAGCCATTTGTGAAGATCTGCTGGCCAAAGGTTACGAAGTGATCTCTTTGTCCCTGGGTAAGCCGCAAATCTCCCATCCTCGATTTCACACGATTCAAGTTGATTTGACGGACAGGCATGCCAGCGCGCAAGCCTTGACGCACTTGACGCAAGGCTTTGAGGTAACGACCCTGGTGCATAACGCAGGGGTGATCAGGCCGGCCTTGATTGCCGATGTCACACTGGACCAACTCGATGAATTGGTCAGCCTGCATCTGGGCAGCGCCATACAACTCGTGCAAGCGGTATTGCCGCAAATGCGTTCGGCTCAATTTGGACGCATTGTGCTGATGTCCTCGCGTGCGGCCCTGGGTGCCATCACGCGCAGTGTTTACTCGGCCACCAAAGCCGGCATGCTAGGCATGATGCGTACCTGGGCGCTTGAACTTGGCCCGCACGGCATCACCGTCAATGCGGTTGCCCCGGGGCCGATACGCACCGATATGTTTTACGAAGTCATTCCCAAAGACAGCGAACGGGAGCAGGCACTGGCCGCAGCCATTCCCGTCAGACGACTGGGCGACCCGGTAGACGTGGCGCACGCTGTTGGTTTTCTGACCTCACCGCAAAGCAGTTTCATCACCGGACAAGTACTGTACGTCTGCGGCGGTTCGAGTGTGGGCAGCCTGACGCTTTGACATCAGCTTGACGGTCCGTATTCACAATTTCACCGTGAATGCCTGACTGAATGGATTCAGCGGGTTGTGCGACAGGATTTACTTTTTCCTAGGCGGCAGGCCTGTGTGCTGCGTCAATATTTTGCCCGGCGCGGCTTTAACCCGCCCTTGCGTCACCGGCGAGGTTTTGGCTGAAGCAGAGGTGCTGTTTTTGCGACGGCTGCTCGTATAGCCCTCGGTGTTGAGCGGCTGAAAACGTGGAATCAAATGTTGTTTGCCGTTGCCTATCAAATCCGCGTGTCCCATGGCCTTGAGCGCTTCACGCAGCAGCGGCCAGTTGTTCGGGTCGTGGTAGCGCAAAAACGCTTTGTGTAAGCGGCGGCGTTTGTCGCCGCGCACGATGTCCACCGCTTCACTGTCGCGCCCTACCCGCTTGAGCGGGTTTTTGCCAGAGTGGTACATCGCTGTGGCAGTGGCCATGGGGCTCGGGTAAAAGGTTTGCACCTGGTCGGCGCGAAAACCGTTTTTCTTCAACCACACGGCCAAATGCATCATGTCTTCGTCGCGGGTGCCGGGATGGGCGGCGATGAAGTACGGAATCAAATATTGTTTTTTGCCCGCTTCGGCGCCGATATGTCGGCCCGGCTCAAAGGATTTGGTTTTACTGTGATTGAGCGTAATAACCTGACTACCAAGCAAATTGGCAGCACTTTGCGTGAATTCCGTTCCAAGCTAACTCCGGGCAGCGTTGCTCTGGTCTTTTATGCCGGGCATGGTGTCACCATCAAGGGCAAAAACTATTTACCTGCGGTTGATGCTGAAATAAATGGTGAAGAAGACGTGCCGAACCAAAGTCTGGGTACTGAGCAGATCATGGATGTACTGGCTGAAGCCAAGACAAGGCTTAACTTGGTGTTTCTGGATGCTTGTCGTGATAACCCGTATGCAAGAAGTTTCAGGACAACCAGTAGGGGGCTGTCCAGAGAAAGCGCACCATCGGGGACTTTGATTTCGTTTGCCACGAAGCCGGGAAGCGTTGCTGCTGACGGTACTGGCAGAAACGGGCTGTACACAAGTGTGCTTTTGGAGCAATTAAAAAATAGCGGTCAACCTATAGAGCAAGTATTGAAGAAGGTTGTATCTGGTGTTCGGGTTGCCTCCAAAAATCAGCAAGAGCCGTGGATGGAGGGAAGTATTGAGGGTGATTTTTGTTTTGGTAGTTGCAGTCAAAATGCGGTCAGTCAAGCGCCTGCTGAACTGACTGAGTCTCAAAAGGAAGACAATTTCTGGAATGACGCAAAAGCAGCCGGTAATATAAAAGCCTTTGAGGCATATCTGGAAGCGTATCCAGCAGGTCGTTATTCAACATTAGCCAAAGCAAATATTGAACGTTTATCTAACAAGCAAAATTCTTCAGTAACTCAATTAACACAAGCTTCAAATATTTCTGATAAGTTATTTAAAGACTGTCCTGAATGCCCAGAAATGGTTGTGATTCCTGCTGGTAGCTTTTTGATGGGGTCACCACCCGACCCGGAGCCTGACCCTTTCAGCAACGAGAAACCCGAAGCTAACGGGCAACCGAGGGAGAAACCCCAGCACCGTGTACAGATTCAAAGCTTTGCCATCGGTAAGTATGAAGTTACGCAGGAGCAGTGGTTTGCAGTTATGGGGAGCAACCCGAGTTCAAATAAAGGGCGGACTCTACCTGTTGAAAATGTATCTTGGTATAAAGCTGAGTTGTTTGTGCAAAAGCTCAGTCAAAAAACAGGTAAGAAATACAGGCTACCGTCTGAAGCAGAGTGGGAATATGCCGCACGCGGAGGAAGTACCACTACATATCCTTGGGGTAATGGTGACTCTGAGCTACATGTTTATGCTTGGTTCACTGCAATTGCTAATGCAACAAATCCTGTGGGATTAAAAACCCCAAATCAATTTGGACTATTCGACATGATGGGTAATGTGTGGGAGTGGACACAGGATTGTTGGAATAGAAACTACGAGGGTGCGCCGACAGGCGGCAGTGCATGGACGCTAGGAGATTGCTCCCAGCGGGTTTTGCGCGGCGGTTCTTGGAACTACTATCCTGAGTATTTGCGTTCCGCTTTCCGCTACAGGTACACCACTTCAGTCCAATTCAGCTACATCGGTTTCCGTGTTGCAAGGACACTTCCCTGAAACTTTGCGTCTTCTAGTCTTTGCTTGACCCTTTAATGACTTCAATCACGAACTAGCACCCGAAGGTTTGACACCGTTCAGCTCTCTTACGCCTTCAGAGATATCCCTGCCTAAAGGCAAGCCCCGAATGGGCTGAAGCCCTGAGTCAGGCGCACCGCCTTTGCGTTTACGAACCAGTTTGCCTTTGCCTTCATAGGTTAAAGGATGTGGCGCTTCAATCAACCAGATGAATTCTTCTGGTGATGCACAAGGCACTCTTTGATTTCTGTGCTTGCCGATGACTTTGACGATAGCGCCAATATTGGCTGGGTTAAATGCCTCGACGATGATTGCCATGTCGCCGGGCCTACAGTTAAGTTTTCTCATAATCTTCTCCTCTTTAGCAGCGTTGCCGAAATCAGCTTGGGCTGCAATCTGGAACAAATAAACTTGACCGCTTAGGGCGGTCAGTCCTGTCACATTAAGGCTTGGAACAACTGCCATCTTTCTTCGTAGGACATGCTGGCAATTCTCTGACTGATATCAAGACCTTTTTTGATTCCTTCAGAGCGTTCAGGCGGCAGGCCACGAATCGGACGCAGCACTGAATCTGGCACTGGGCCTTTCATGCGGTAGATGATTTTTTGCCCTTTTTCGTAAGCCTGCGGGTGTGTAGCCTGAACCAGCCAGATGTGGTCGCCGGGTTTTATCAACAAAGATTTTTGATTTCTGTGTGACTTCAATACACGCAGAATAGAGCCAATGTTGATTGGGTTGTGCGCATCGACAACTATGGCTAAATCACCGGGTTTGCAATTCATACAACCTCCGCCAGTTCTTTATCAGCTTCCTTCAAAAGCTGTTCTTGTTCCGTGAATATCAATGGCATTAGCCATGCGTCAATATGACAAATATCATCCTCAAGGGTAATGTTGTGCCATGTCTCAATTTCAGTGCCAAAGCGCACCAAAATAGGATCAGGGTGCAAGGGAACTATG
>CAMBSK010000050.1 GCA_945870575.1 Bordetella parapertussis
CCGATATGGCAATCGATTCCGGTCACTTTCAAACCTGGCAAAGACGCGGCATGTTGGTAAGCCTGCAAAGTGCGCTCGTGCGCAATGCCGAACTTATTGCCTTTGAGGCCAGTGGAAATATAAGGATGGGTTTTAGGGTCCACGTTGGGGTTGACGCGAATACTCACCGGTGCGATTTTGCCCAGCGACAGCGCCATTTCATTAAGTACATCCAGTTCGGCTTCGCTTTCTACATTGAAGCAGGCGATACCGGCTTGCAAGCCGATTTGCATTTCTGCACGTGTCTTGCCGACACCGGAAAAAATCACATCCTTCGCTTGTCCACCGGCTGCCTGTACGCGGGCTAATTCTCCGGCGGAAACAATATCAAAGCCGCAACCGGCTTGGGCAAACACTTGCAACACACCCAGGCTGGAATTGGCTTTCATGGCGTAATGCACTTTGGCTTTGCGACCGGCAAACGCACGCTGGTAAGCGCCAAGCGCATGCAGCATGGCGGCTTTGGAGTAAACAAACAAAGGCGTGCCGTGCGCCTCGGCCAGATCCTGTAAGCGCAGTTGTTCAATGAACAAATGTTGGTCGCGGTAAGCCAGAAAGGGTGCGCCGGGCAGGTCGGAAGGGTTCATGGACGGGGATGTTTCAATGGCACAAGCTCAAGGCTTAGCGGGTGGCTCGGCGGGTTTGGACGGCAGCAACACGTCGGGGAATTTGGCCCGGTTTTTGAACTCGGGGTCGTCCGGTAATTCCAGCGCGCCTTTAAAGCCGCAAGCGTTCAGCAAGGTGAATGCAAGCAACAGCAGACTGCCTAAAATCGGTGTTTTCATGGGGAAATTGTACCCAGCCCCTTGTGTGTAACAGCTTGCATTGTCAAGCACCTACTTTGAAGCCAGCTCCGATGACCGACAACGAATTCATGAACCATGCTGAAACCCTGTTGCAACGATTGGAAGCCATGTGCGATCAGTTCAACGATCAAGACGACCTGGACATAGACAACCAGCGTGTGGGGGGCATGGTCACCATGAGCTTTCCCAACAAAAGCCAGTTGATTGTGAACCTGCAAAAACCGCTGCACGAGGTCTGGTTGGCAGCGCAAAGCGGCGGTTACCACTACCGTTTTGATGGGGCAGCCTGGCAAGACACCAAAGGCCAAGGCGAGTTTTGGCAGCAACTCAGCCGGGATGCCAGCTTGCAATACGGCAGGCCTTTGCATTTCGCGGCTTGAAACCCGGCAAAGGCGTTCAGGTTATTCCTTGAACATTTCCAATATTTTTTTCTTTTCTGAATCAACGGCTTCAGCTTCGACCGGTTTGGTCTCAATGCCCAGGCTGGTCACCCCGGTGCTCTGGGTAAATTCCTGGTAGAACCAGTCGTTGCCCTCAAACACCACGCCGGCCGGTACCGGCATGCCGCTGACTGGTGTGTTTTTGAGCGCATGCTGCATGTAGCTGATCCACACCGGCAGACTGAGTCCACCGCCGGTTTCGCGGTCTCCGAGTTTGCGCGGCGTGTCGTAGCCTATCCAGGTCACCGCCGTGAGCGTCTGGTGGTAACCGGCAAACCAGGCGTCCATGGAGTCGTTGGTGGTGCCGGTCTTGCCGTAAATATCGCTGCGTTTGAGCGAGGCCTGTGCGCGCATGGCGGTACCCGCGCGAGTCACTTCTTGTAATAAATGGCTGATCAAAAAAGCATTACGCGGTTCAATTGCCCGCGCTCTGTCGTCGAGTTCAATTGGTGTGTAAGCGGACAAGACCTTGCCCAGCGGGTCGCTGACCTTGGTGATCAGATAAGGTTTGACCAGGTAGCCGCCATTGGCAAACACGGAATATCCCATGGCCACTTGAATGGGCGTAACCGAACCGGCGCCAAGCGCCATGGTCAGGTAAGCCGGGTGTTTTTCCGGCTCAAAACCGAAGCGACCGATCCAGTTTTGTGCGTTTTGCGGGCCGACTGCTTCCAGTATGCGGATAGACACCATGTTTTTCGATTTAGCCAACGCGGTCTTCAGGCTCATCAAGCCTTCGAACTTGCCGTCGTAATTTTTCGGCTCCCACGCCTGGCTGCCGGTGACGCTGGCGTCAAAAAACAGTGGCGCATCGTTCACCTGTGTGGCCGCTGTAAAGCCTTTTTCAATGGCTGCCGAATAAATAAACGGTTTGAAACTCGAGCCCGGCTGACGCCAAGCTTGGGTCACGTGGTTGAATTTGTTTTTATCGAAATCAAAACCGCCGACCAGCGAACGAATGGCTCCATCGGACGGGTCCAGCGCCACAAACGCACCTTCGACCTCGGGCAGTTGCGTCAGGCCCCAATCGCCTTTGGCGTTTTTGCTGACACGCACCACCGCGCCCGGGCGCAGTTTGATGTTGGGCGGCGCCTTGTCTGACAAGCCCGAGGTGACCGGTTTCAAACCGTCGCCGGAGATGTCCAGCACTTCGCTGTTTTGCCTCACCACCCGCACTTTTTTAGGCGTAGCTTCCAGCACCACGGCGCCCAGCAAATCGCCTTTGTCACCGGCTTCAATCAAGGCGTCGTCAATTGCCTCTTCAAGCTCACGAGCATCGGTGGGCATGGTGATGAATTTTTCTGGCCCCCGGTAAACCTGGCGCAATTCATAGTCCAGGATGCCGCGGCGCAAGGCTTGGTAGGCGATTTCCTGATCCTCTGCCTTGATGGTGGTGTAAACGTTCAGACCGCGCGTGTAAATATCGCTGCCGTATTGCGCAAACATCAGTTGGCGCGCCATTTCAGCCACGTACTCGGCATGCGTGGTGTTGGGTGTGGTGACGCTGCGGATTTTCAGTTCTTCGGTTTTCGCTGCATTGGCCTGCGCCGAAGTGATGTAACCGTTTTCTTCCATGCGCTCGATGATGTAGAGCTGGCGCGAGCGGGCGCGTTTGGGGTTATTGATCGGGTTGTAAGCCGACGGCGCCTTGGGCAAACCGGCGAGCATGGCGGCCTCGGCGATGCTGAGCGACTGAATCGGTTTGCCGAAATAAGTTTCAGACGCAGCTGCAAACCCGTAGGCCCTGTGACCCAGGAAAATCTGGTTCAAATAGATTTCAAAAATCTGGTCTTTGCTGAGCAGGTGTTCCAGTTTGTAAGTCAGCAGCAACTCATAAATTTTGCGGGTAAAGGTTTTCTCTGACGACAAATACACATTGCGCGCCACCTGCATGGTGATGGTGGACGCGCCCTGACTTTTCGCGCGCCCGACGTTGGCCAGGCTGGCACGCACTAGGCCGATGTAATCGACGCCGCCGTGCTGGTAAAAACGCGCGTCTTCGATAGACAGCACCGCTTGTTTGACGATAACGGGGATGTCCTTGAAGGGCACCAGTTTGCGACGCTCTTCGCCGAATTCGCCGATGACCTTGCCCTCTACCGAGAACACGCGCATCGACAACTTGGGCCGGTAATCGGCCAGATCGGAAATATCCGGCAATTGCGGATAAGCCATCACCAGCGCCACGCCGACCAGCAGCAGTATGGACAACAGGCCTGCGGTTGATAAGCCAATGGCCCAGGCAAAAAACAAGCCCAGCAGCCGCCAGAGGTTGTTGGCAGGGCGAGACTGCGAATCTGCCGGGGGGCGTTCGGTAGCGGGTGGCTTAGGCGGCATGTAAGAGGTTTGGCGCTGAGCCAAGTGGCAGGTTGGAAGCAGATTGTAAAAAAAACGCCAGTGCAGCTTAACTGAGCCGGCTTGCAGCGGTTTTACAACCATGGCAGTCATCAACCGCCATGAAAGGACAACACCATGCGAACCAGCCGGATGGCCCGCCGCAAATCACCGGGTTTGGGTTTATTGATCAAGCAGCAAGGCCTGGTCATGGTTCAAACCGTGCCAGGCCAAGACAGTGCCAAAGATAAGCCTTTGTGGCATTGGCAGGCCCTGGGCAGTTTCGCAGATGAATTGATGCCAGACGGCGCCTGGCCCGATCCGAAATGGGTCAAGCAGGTCAGACAGCGCAGCGGCTTTCAAGCGCAGTTGCTGGCAATGGCCATTCCGCGTGAACACTTGCATTCAATACAACTGCAAATTGACAGCGATGTTCCGCTACGCCAACTGCGTGCGGTGCTGAGCGAGCGGCTGCAAGACAGTTTGCCCTGGCCGTTGACCGAGTGCCTGTGGGATTTTCAAACCGTAGCTGCGGCTCAGGCCCCGTCTGCCGCCCCCCTTGACAGCGGACGTCCGGCCTGGTTGAACCAGGCCATGCAAGAGCGACCGGTACACAACATCGAGGTGCTGGCCATGCCCAGGGACTGGGCGTCTCAATGCGAGCAATGGTGCAGCCAGGCGGGTTTGCAACTGGTCAGGCTGGAGCCGCCGTGGCAAGCCAGTTTGCGCTGGCAAACCTATGCGCAACACCACAGCGTCGGACTGTTGCAGGAAAACCCCGCCATTTACGACGCCGGATTGAGCGAGGAAGAGCAGGCTGTGGTCGGCGGACTGGCATTGGGCGTGGTGCTGACATGAGTGACTTCAACTTGCATCCGTGGCGCGAACGCCGTCGCGCGCAGCGTTTGCGCCATTGGCGGTTTGCCTCGTTGTGTGCCGTTAGCCTGACCCTGGCGGCTGTGTGGAGTCTGGACCGGCATTGGGAAGACTGGTTGCAGCAACACCAGGCGCAGGTGGCGCAGCGTCAGCAAAATTTGCACGAACTGCAAACTGAATTGGAGAAAGCCCCTTTATGGCAGACGCGCCAGACCCAAGCGCAGCAAGTGCAAGCTGCATGGCAACCCTGGCGTTTGCAGCAATGGCAGGCCTGGCAGATGTTGCAACACCTGTTGTCGGTGCCACCGCGCGGTGTGCAGATCGACCGCTTGGTCTGGCGTGATCAGCAATTACAGCTCAACGGCTGGACACTCAGCGATGGACATTTGCAGGCATGGCTGTCGCTGTTGCAAGCGGGCGGTTTGTCCGCGCGAGACGCGCGACCCAGGTTGGAGGACGCGCAGTGGTTGCAGTCTGACGGTCTGTCGGCCAAACGCCAGCGCTTTAGCTTGCAGATGAGTACACCTGCGTTGGCGACACCATGAGTACCGGCATTCGCTGGCAGACACCGTGGCCGCAATGGCGCAGCCACTGGCAGGTGTTGCACGCCTGGCCGCCGGGGGCGCAATGGCTGTTGCTGTTGCTGCTCAGCGTATGCATGACCGCTGCGGGCAGCTTGTGGTGGTCATTTGAAGCCTGGGAAATCTGGTGGCAGGCCGATGAGCAATTGCAGCAACTTGATGAAGACATAAACAGGAACCAACAGCAAGTAGGCCAATTGCGCCAGCGCATACAGGAGATTCAGGCTTTGCCGCACCCTTCAGGCTGGCCGGTGCCCGCCTGGCAGACCTGGCCGCAAACACCGCCGCCGGATGACAACCAAGCATTGCAGCAATGGCTGAACTGGGGCCGACAACACGGTCTGGCCGCACAAGCTATGCCTTTGACCGGTGAGTCCGCTGTGCGATGGAGAGGCGCATTGCCCGCCTTGCTTGCGGCAGTGCACGGCGTGCCTCAAGAATTTCCAGCCATGCGCCTGAGCGGTTTTGACTGGCAAGTATTGCCCGCCCCGGCGACAACAGCCAAGCCGGGTCAGGTCGAAGAACGTTTGCAAGTCGAATTGCAATGGACCCGGGCGGGTGACAACCCCCTGGTGGTCTTGCCAGCCAAAGGAAAAAAACTCGCAGAAAAAACCGCATTGGCGGTAGACGCTCAAGCCGTTTTACCGCCCCCCTCTGCAACCTCCGCTAAGTTGTATAACCCGTTCCAAGTGACGGCCTTGCGCAGCGGCTTGCCACCGGGAGTTGCGCAAAGTCAGCTCCGAGGCTGGCAGGCGCTGCACAACCAACCGGTGTCTCAGTTGCGCTGGATCGGTTCCTTGTCCCGGACTGATCAAAGCCAGGGCTTGCTGGCTTTTAACGGCTTGGTGTATAGCGTTCAGAAAGGCGATCACCTCGGCCAGGATTGGGGCGAGGTGACCGATATTGCTAGGGATCACGTGTTGTTACGCGAATGGCATGCGCATACCAATGGGGAGTGGCAGCTGGTGAACAGACGCATCGCCGCCGGGGATCCCAAATGAGCCGCTTCTGGTTGTTACTTGCATTGGCCCTGTGGTTTTCAAAGTCGTGGGCGCAAACCACAACATCTGTAACCAACGCTGAAGAGCCACGTGTGTTTCACGGCGCGCCCATGTCCATGCATTTCCAAAGCATAGATTTGCGCACCGCTTTGCAACTGGTGGCCGAGTTCAGTGGGGTCAACATCATCATGTCCGACAACGTCAACGGTCAATTGACCATGCGTTTGCAAGATGTCCCCTGGGACCAGGTGCTGCACACCATATTGCAAACGCGCGGCCTGGGACAGCAGCAAACCGGCAACGTGATCTGGGTGGCACCGCAGGCCGAGATATCGGAGCGTGAAAAAACCCGGCTGGAAACCCGGCACGCCATTCAAGTGGTCGAGCCTTTGCAAACCCGTGCTTTTGCTTTGAACTACGCCAAGGCGGCCGAAATTTTGCCTATCTTGTTGCAGCAAGCCAGTGGCTCTGCGGGTGCGGCACCGCGTTTGCTCAGCCCGCGCGGTAGCGCCATGGCGGACATACGCACCAATCAGTTGTTTGTCACAGACATTAACGACAGGCTGGAGCAGGTGGCGCGACTGATTGAGCGCGTCGATGTGCCGCAGCGCCAGGTGTTGATCGAAGCGCGCATCGTGGAAGCGCTGGACAACTTTGCGGCCTCACTCGGTGTCCGCTTGTCAACGCAAAAAGAGGGTTTCAATATCAATCTGCCGGCCGTCAAAGCACTGGGCTCGGATCCGGCCAATACAGGCTTTACTTTTTTCGACCCGGCGTACAGCCGTCGCTTGGGCGTCGAGTTGTCGGCGCTGGAAGCCGAGGGGCTGGGCCGCGTGGTGGCCAGTCCGCGCCTGGTCACCGCCAACCAGTTCAAGGCAGTGATAGAGCAGGGCACCGAATTGCCTTACCAGTTGTCCGGACCTAACGGCAGCACGTCTATCGCGTTTCGCAAAGCCAATTTGCGGCTGGAAGTGACACCGCACATCACGCCCGACGGCAGCATCAATATGTTTCTCGAGGTGTACAAGGACAGCGTCGGCCAAAACACTCCGGCCGGATTTGCCATAGACACCAAACACGTCAGCACCCAGGTCAGGGTTCAGGACGGCGGTACAGTCATGATCGGCGGCATTTACGAGACCAACGACAGCATTAACCGCGCCGGGGTGCCGGGCTTGCGTGACAACCCTTTGTTCGGCTGGTTGTTCAGCAACCGCGCCAGCAAGCGCAGCAAGCAGGAGTTGCTGATATTCCTAAGCCCTAAAATGCTTGAGCAACGTGCCTTCGCACCTTGAGAAAGTCTTTATCGTGTTGGCATTGGTGGGCATGCCGGGCAGCGGCAAATCGACGGTCGGTCGGCAATTGGCCCGCAAACTTGGCGTGGGTTTTGTCGACTGCGACAAGGTGATCGAGATGCGCATCGCTTGCCCCATCAAAGACTATTTCGCCAGTCAGGGCGAAGCCGCTTTCAGAGACATAGAAACCCAAGTCATTGACGATATGACGCGCACTGCCTGCGGTGTGCTGGCCACTGGTGGCGGCGCGGTATTGCGCGAAGCCAACCGGCAGTTGCTGCGCGACCGTACCCACGTGATTTACCTGCGTGTGCAACCCGACGAAATTTTTCGCCGTTTGCGCCACGACCAGAAACGCCCTTTGTTACAAGTCGACGATCCCAAACACAAAATCAAACAACTGTTTGAAGAACGTGATCCGCACTATCAGGCGGCAGCGCATTTTGTCATCGAGACCAGCCGCCCGCGCATACCGACCATGATCACCATGATCATCTCCCAACTCGAACTTGCCGGTTTGCTACCGATAGAAACCGCTGCCCCATGACGCACACTGAACACGTACATATAGACCTCGGCGAGCGCAGTTACGACATCGCCATTGGTGCCGGTTTGCTTGATAACGCCACGGCGTGGCAAGGTTTACCCAAAGCAGGCGCCGCGCTCATCGTCACCAACGACACCGTGGCGCCGATGTATTTGGCGCGCTTACAGCAAAGTCTGGCCTCGCATTACCCGGTCATACACGTGTGCAGCTTGCCCGACGGCGAGAGCTACAAAACCTGGGACAGTTTGAACGCGATTTTTGATGCATTATTGGGTAAAGCCTGCGATCGCAAAACCGTGTTGTTCGCATTGGGCGGCGGCGTCATCGGCGACATCACCGGATTTGCTGCGGCCTGTTACATGCGCGGCGTGCCGTTTGTGCAAGTGCCCACCACCTTGTTGGCGCAAGTCGATTCATCCGTGGGCGGCAAAACAGCCATTAACCATCCTATCGGTAAAAATATGATCGGCGCGTTTTACCAACCCGAGCGCGTGGTGTGCGATTTGGCAACTTTGCAAACCTTGCCGCCACGCGAACTCAGCGCTGGTTTGGCCGAGGTCATCAAATACGGGCCGATTGCCGACATGGGTTTTCTCGATTGGATAGAGCAGCACTTGGACGATTTGCTGGCACGCGACCCGCAAGCTTTGGCGTATGCGGTCAAACGCAGTTGCGAAATCAAAGCTTGGGTGGTCGGTCAGGATGAACGCGAAGGTGGCATTCGCGCGATTTTGAATTTCGGCCACACCTTCGGCCACGCCATCGAAGCCGGTTTGGGCTTCGGCGTCTGGTTGCACGGCGAAGCGGTCGGTTGCGGCATGGTCATGGCCGCGCATTTGTCGCAACGTTTGGGTTTGGTGGACGCGGCTTTTGTGCAGCGCCTCACCCAGTTGATCGCCAAAGCCGGATTGCCTGTGGTTGGTCCTGATTTGGGTGCGGACGTGTATTTGCACCACATGCGGGTCGACAAAAAAGCCGAGGCAGGCGACATACGTTTCGTCTTGATAGACACGCCCGGCAGCGCAATCGTACGCGGCGCACCCGATGCGCTGGTCGCCGAGGTGGTGCAGGCCTGCTGCCGCGCATGAGCGATCTCTTCGCTGCGTCAGTTGCCACTGCCGCCACAGGTTTGGCCGCGTACGCATGCCAACCGCATTTGAGTCGCGGACGGCGTTTCATAGAACCCGAAGCGCCGACGCGCAATCTGTTTCAGCGCGACCGCGACCGCATTGTGCATTCCACCGCGTTTCGCCGTCTGGTTTACAAAACCCAAGTGTTCCTCAACCACGAAGGCGATTTGTTCCGTACTCGGTTGACGCATTCGCTGGAAGTCGCGCAACTCGGGCGCTCACTCGCCAGGGCTTTGGGTTTGCATGAAGATTTGGTCGAGGCCATTGCACTGGCGCATGACTTGGGCCACACGCCGTTCGGTCACGCCGGACAAGACGCGTTGAACGAATGCATGGCACCTTACGGTGGCTTTGAGCACAACCTGCAAAGCCTGCGCGTGGTGGATTCGCTGGAAGAACGCTACCCCCAGTTTGACGGTTTGAATTTGTGCTTTGAAACCCGCGAAGGTATATTGAAACATTGCTCGCTGCGCAACGCGCAAATGCTGGAAGACGCCGAGCCCGGCGGCGTGGGCGCGCGGTTTTTGCAGCGCCAGCAACCGTCGCTGGAAGCGCAGTTGTGCAACCTGGCCGATGAGATGGCTTACAACGCGCACGACATAGACGACGGCGTGCGCTCGGGACTCATCAGCTTGGAGCAATTGCAGGAAGTGGTCTTGTTCAACACCTACCGTTTGCGGGTAGAAGATGAATTCCCCAAACTCTCAGGCAGACGTTTGCTGTACGAAACCATACGCCGCATGTTGAGTGATCAGGTGTATGACGTGATGGACAGCACACGTGCTGCATTGACCGAGCACGCGCCTGCGTCTGCCGACCATGTGCGGCTCTTGCCGTCCTTGGTGAAATTCAGCCCCGGCATGCGCGCGGCCAGCACAGAGTTGAAACATTTTTTGCTGCACAGTTTGTACCGTCACCCGCAGGTCTTGCAAACCACCGACTGGGCGCGCCAAGTAGTGAGCGAATTGTTCAACGCCTACATGAACAAGCCGCAAGACATGCCCGAGCGCCACGCCAAGCGCAGCAATGTGCCGCGTGCTGTCTCCGATTACATCGCAGGCATGACTGACCGGTTTGCCACCAAAGAACATGCGCGTTTGACCGGCAAAGTGCTCGCCTCATGACGATTGAATCGCAAGTTGTCGCAGACACCCAAGATTGGTTGGACAAAGCGGTGATCGGCCTGAACCTGTGCCCGTTTGCCAAAGCCGTAGTCGCCAAACAGCAAGTGCGCATGGCGGTGTGCATGGACAGCGAGCCCGAGCAAGTGTTGCAAATGCTGCAACAAGAAATGCAGTTGTTGGTGGATACCGAT
>CAMBSK010000051.1 GCA_945870575.1 Bordetella parapertussis
CGTCAACGCGCCATGCTCGCTGAAATCGGCGTGCGGGTCTGGCTGCCTGCGCCAGGCGCTGCTGCTGAAGCTGTAAGCATGCCAGCAACGGCGCTTTCAGGCAGCGTCAACACCGAGCCACCGGTGGCTCGCACGCTCACGCCAGCCCCAAGGCCTGCCGCCCTCGACAAGTCTGTGAAAGCCGCGCCTGTGCCGGGCACAGCCACTGCGCCGGTGACAGACTTCCCGCCGCTGCCCGCCGGTCTGGCGCAAATGGATTGGGCCGGTCTACAACAAGCTGCCGCAGACTGTCGCGCCTGCGCTTTGTGCGAACACCGCAACCACAGCGTGTTTGCCGACGGTGCACCTGCCGCTGATGGGCAAGAGATTGATTGGTTGATCGTCGGCGACGCCCCCGCAGATGCCGAGGACGCCAGCGGCAAGCCGTTTGCCGGACCCGAAGGCTTCTTGCTTGACGCCATGTTGCAAGCCATGGGCCTGGCGCGCCCGGGCGCTTCTGCGAGCAAACACAGCGTGGTGCTGGTGAATGCCTTGAAATGCCGCGGCCCGGCGCAGCGCAAGCCCTTGCCCGGTGAAATTGACGCCTGTCAGCATTACCTGGCGCGACAAATTGCTTTGCTGCGCCCGCGCATGATTTTGGCGCTAGGCCGGCTTGCGGCGCAGGCTGTGCTGCACGATCAGCTCAGCGACGGCCAGGCCGCCGAGTTGCCGCTGGGTAAATTGCGCGGCCAGGTCCACCAGGCCCACGGTTGTCCGGTGGTAGTGACTTACCACCCGGCGTATTTGCTGCGCTCACCGGCCGACAAGGCGCGCGCCTGGAGCGATCTGTGTCTGGCCATGAGCAGCTTGAATGAGTCCGGCAGTCTTAATGAAGACGGCAAAGCCTGAGCTTGCGCGGTTCGGCAACTTAACAGCCCCCTGAAGACTGCAAGCACTGCCTACAATCCGGCGCATGATCTTTCTAGACAAACTGCAACAAGCCACAGCCTTGAACCAATCTATGCTGTGCGTCGGCCTGGATCCCGAGCCCGCGCGTTTTCCGCAAGGCATGACCGGTCAAGCCGCACATATTTTTGATTTTTGTGCCGCCATGGTTGACGCCACGCATGACCTGGTCTGCGCGTTCAAACCGCAAATCGCTTACTTTGCCGCGCACCGCGCCGAAGCGCAACTCGAACAACTGATCGCGCACATACGCCGTGTCGCGCCTGCGGTGCCGGTGATTTTGGACGCCAAGCGCGGCGACATAGGCAGTACCGCCGAGCAATACGCCATCGAGGCGTTCGAGCGCTACGGAGCCGACGCCGTCACCTTGTCGCCTTTCATGGGCTTTGATTCGTTAGAACCGTATGTGAAACGCCATGGCAAAGGTGCTTTTTTGCTGTGCCGCACCTCCAACCCCGGCGGCGACGATTTGCAAACCCAAAGGCTGGCTTCTGTCGAAGGCACGCCTATGTTGTACGAACACTTGGCGCGGCTGGCGCAAGGGCCTTGGAACCTGAACGGCCAACTCGGCCTGGTGGTGGGCGCCACTTACCCGGCAGAAATTGCACGTGTGCGCGAGATCGCGCCTTCTTTGCCCTTGCTGATACCCGGCATAGGCGCACAAGGCGGCGACGCCCGGGCCACGGTACACGCCGGCCTGCGCACCGGATCAAACGGCGAGAGCGGTCCCATCATTGTCAATTCATCGCGCGCCATTTTGTACGCGTCGTCGGGTGCTGACTATGTGACCGCGGCACGCCTCAGTGCGAGATCAAGCCGTGACGTGCTGAATGCCGCCAGAACAGACACTCCATAAAAAGAATATTTGTTCATTAAACAGATTTTTGCTATTTGTTTTTTTAATCACTGTTTTCAGAAAAAAGTAAATCATATCAATGGGTTAATGCACAATACCTGAATCTGAGCTATGTTCAGGTATTATAAAAATAAGGTGCCATGACCTCGAACCGTACCCAATTCTTCGCCTTTCTTGAAACTGTTAACAATATTGAAAATGAGCACCACTATAAGCTGCCTGACATTGATGCTCAGGTACTGCTGATGCGTGTGGCCATGGCGCACGACAAAAAGCAACCCTTGAATGTGACCCAGGCGATGAACCTGAAAAGCATAGGTTCGCCTGCCATGTTGCACCGCAAAATTAATGACTTGCTCAAACTGAACATGGTTGAGCTGGTGTTTGAAGGCAGTAACCGCCGCACCAAATACCTGTTGCCGACCCAACAAGCCTTAGATATCCTGGATCAGATGGCGAATGCTGCGGCCAAGGCCTATCAGCAAGCCAACGTCTCAATCAGCCCGGCAGCAAGCGTTTTAAATAGCGACCAGTCACGCTGTCGGGGTTGAGCGCAATTTGCTCGGGCGTGCCGGTGGCCACGACTTGACCGCCGCCACTGCCGCCCAGCGGCCCCATGTCAATCACCCAATCAGCGGTTTTGATCACATCCAGGTTGTGCTCAATCACCACCATGGTGTTGCCTGCATCTACCAACTGGCGCAACACCTTGAGCAGCAAATCGATATCTGCAAAATGCAAACCCGTGGTCGGCTCATCCAGTATGTAGAGCGTTCTGCCGGTGTCGCGCTTGCTGAGTTCCAGCGCCAATTTGACGCGTTGCGCCTCACCGCCCGACAAAGTGGTGGCCGCCTGACCTAAGCGTATGTAGCCTAAGCCCACTTCCATCAAGGTGTTGAGCTTGCGCGCCAAGTTCGGCACCGCTTTGAAAAACGCCAACGCGTCTTCCACCGTCATGTGCAAAATCTGCGCGATGTTTTTGCCTTTGTATTGCACGTCCAGGGTTTCGCGGTTGTACCGCTGGCCCAGACACACATCGCAAGGCACATACACGTCGGGTAAAAAATGCATTTCTACTTTGACCATGCCGTCGCCTTGGCAGGCGTTGCAGCGGCCGCCGTCCACGTTGAAGGAAAACCGACCAGGACCATAACCGCGCTCGCGGGCCATCGGCACCTCGGCCATCAATTCACGCAGCGGTGTGAACAAGCCGGTGTAGGTGGCCGGGTTGGAACGCGGTGTGCGGCCGATCGGTGACTGATCGACGTTGATGACTTTGTCAAAGTTGTAAAGACCGAGGATGTCGTCATGCGCCGCCGGTTCTTCATGAGCCCGGTGTATTTGCCGCGCGACCGCCGCGTACAACGTGTCATTCACCACCGTGGATTTGCCCGAACCGGAGACACCGGTCACGCAGGTGAACAAACCGACCGGAAACTCCACCGTCACGTTTTGCAGGTTGTGGCCGCGCGCACCGACCACGGTCAGCGCTTGCTTGGCCACTGTGCGGTTGGCCGGCATGACCGGGCTGCCGAACACATTGTTGGCCACCGGTTGAGCTGCTTGTACTGTTGTTTGTTGCAATAACCAATCGCGGCGCTTGTCAGGCACGGCAATAGCCAAAGCGCCGCTCATGTAACGCCCGGTCAAGGACTCAGGGTTGGCTTCAATTTCTGCCGGTGTGCCTTGCGCCATCACGCGCCCGCCGTGCACGCCTGCGCCCGGGCCCATGTCTATGCAATGGTCGGCGGCGCGGATCATGTCTTCGTCATGCTCGACCACCAACACGCTGTTGCCGATGTCGCGCAAATGTTTGAGCGTATCAATCAAACGGTCGTTGTCGCGCTGATGCAAGCCAATGCTCGGTTCGTCCAGCACATACATCACACCGGTCAAGCCCGAGCCGATTTGTGAGGCCAAACGTATGCGCTGCGCTTCGCCGCCAGACAAGGTGTCGGCGCTGCGCGACAAGCTGAGGTAAGTCAAACCCACATCGTTCAAAAACTTCAACCGGTTGGCGATTTCTTTCACCACTTTGTCGGCGATATCGGCTTTGTTGCCCTCGAGTCTGAGGTTTTGAAAATAGGTCTGGCATTCGGACAAGGTGGTGTGGCTGACATCGTGCAGCGTGCGCGCCGATGCACCTGTGCCCAAGCGCACATGGCGCGCTTCGGTGCGCAAGCGTGTGCCCTCGCAGGCCAGACAGGCGCGGTGCCCTCGGTAACGCGCCAGCTCTTCGCGCACCAGCGACGAGTCGGTGTCGCGAAAGCGCCGGCTCATGTTGTTGACGATGCCTTCGAACGGATGCATCTTGCTGGTTTTGCGACCGGCCTTGGCGCCCGACTCCAGCACATAACTGAATTTGATGTCTTCTTCACCCGAGCCGAACAACAGCACTTGCCTGACGTTGTCCGGCAAATTTTCAAACGGCGTTTCCAGATCAAAGCCGTAATGCTTGGCCAGACTCTCGAGCATCGCGAAGTAATAGGCGTTGCGTTTGTCCCAGCCTTTGATGGCGCCGCTGGCCAGGCTGATGTCAGGAAACGCAACGATGCGCGCCGGATCGAAAAAGCTTTGCTCGCCCAAGCCTTCGCAGTCCGGGCAGGCGCCCAGCGGCGAATTGAAAGAAAACAAACGCGGCTCGAGTTCGCCAATGGCAAAGCTGCAATGCGGGCAGGCGAATTTGGCGTTGAACGCATGCTCTGTGCCGGTGTCTAAATCCAACACCAAGGCGCGACCGTCGGCCAGACGCAGCGCGGTTTCCATGCTCTCGGCGATGCGCTGCAACATGTCGGGGCGCACTTTGAGCCGGTCTATCACCACATCGATATCGTGTTTTTCGTTTTTCACCAGCGTGGGTAAATCGGCCAGCTCCACCACTTTGCCGTCCACCCGAAAGCGCACAAACCCTTGGGCTTGCATTTGCATGAACACTTCGGTGAATTCGCCTTTGCGCTCGCGCGCCACTGGCGCCATCAACAAAATGCGGGTCTCTTCGGCCAAGGCCAGCACCGCGTCCACCATTTGCGACACGCTCGAGGCTTGCAAAGGCACGCCGTGCTCGGGGCAATGCGGCGTGCCCGCGCGTGCGAACAGCAAGCGCAAGTAATCGTGAATTTCTGTGACGGTGCCCACGGTCGAGCGCGGGTTGTGGCTGGTGGCTTTTTGCTCGATGGCAATCGCCGGTGACAGGCCTTCGATCAAATCCACATCCGGCTTGTCCATGCGCTGCAAAAACTGGCGCGCATAGGCTGAGAGGCTTTCCACATACCGCCGCTGACCTTCGGCATACAAAGTGTCAAACGCCAAACTGGATTTGCCCGAGCCGGACAAGCCAGTGATCACCACCAACTGGTTGCGCGGAATATCCAGATCGATATTTTTCAGGTTGTGGGTGCGGGCACCGCGTATGCTGATTTGGCCGAACGCACCGCGTCCATTGATGTGGTTAAGCAGGTAGTTGGCGTCTGAGGGTGAATTCACGTGTGTGGTTTTATGCCGGGCAACCTGCCATCATAGTGAATCCCCATGGCATTGACGCAGGTGCCGCTCATGCGCTTTGGCTTACTCTGTCTGAAACGCAAGCCGCTGGCGACGCCTTGCCAGTCTTTAGGATTGATAATGCCAGCATGAGTTCTGCGCTTACCGACCGCTGGCTGCCACGCCTGACCTCGCCGCTGGTGGTGGTGCTGTGCATTGCCTTGCTGTCCAGCACGGCGCTGACCAATATCTGCATGCTTTTGCTGGTTTTGTTGTCATTTTGGGCATGGTCGCGTTATCAGTGGCCGGACGGTGAATGGGCTCTGGCCAAACCCTTGTTTATTCTCATAGCCTTGTTTTGCTTGTGGGACCTGGGTGCGAATCTGCTGTGCGGCAATAGCCTCATAGACTCGCTGCAAGCCTTGCGGCGTGTACGCAAGTTCTTTTTTGTGCTGCTGCTGTGGCCGCTGTTTGCTTCGCCCCGGGTAGCGCGTCATGCGTTGTTGTCGCTTGGCGCGACGGTTTGCCTGCTGGCAGCTGCCAATCTGGTGTGGACGCTGGTACTTCACCATCCGGGCATGATGACCTCTTTCATGCCGAACATGTACGGGCAAATTCTTGTCGGCATGGTTTTGCTGCTGGCCCATGGCGCGATTGAGGGTCGCTATCGGCCCTGGCTTTTGAGCGCCCTGGCCTTGCTGCTGGTGGCATCACTGTTTTGGGTTTCAAACCGCCGTACAGGCTATGTGCTGCTGGCTGTGGGTAGCCTATGTCTGTTTTTCTTGCTATGGCAGCGCCAGTCCGGTCGGCGTCAGTTGATTTTGCTGATCAGCGGAATCGTTCTTTTGTCCCTATTGTTACTGTTGGCCAGCTTATCGCCCAAGGTACAGGTGCGCGTTGCATTGATCTTCTCTGAGTACCAGCAATTTTTCCTGATGAGCCCGCAACAAAGAAGCCAGCTTGAAACTTCTGTGGGCTTGCGACTTCAGTACTATGTCTCCTCCTGGTCTATCGTGCAAGATCATTTCTGGACGGGCACGGGTTCGCTGAATTTCAAGCAACTGTTCTGGGAGGTCAACCGCGACATGGGCGCGACCAACCCCCAAGTATTTGCCCCCAATCCGCACAACGAATACCTGTACATGTGGACGACCAAAGGGTTGATAGGCTTGTTGCTCTACCTGGGCATCTTTTTGCAGGCTTGCCGCTTGGCGGCACGTCGGAGCGAAGCCTGGCAGCGCCACGGTATGTGGATATTTGTCTGCCTGTTCCTCACCAGCATTCTTTTTAACTCCATGAGCATAGACATGGTTGAAGGCCATTTCATGATGCTGGTACTGCTGATCTTTCTGGCGCCCGCGCGCATCTGGTCTGCGGCTGACAACGTGAAGGACGACGCATCTTGCTGAGCATCATTGTTGCTGTGCATAACCAGTTGGCCATGAACCGTTTGTTCTGGCGGCATTTGTCTGCGAACACCGAAAACGAGTGGGAACTGATCGTTATTGACAACGGCAGCAGCGACGGCAGTGCCGAGTTTTTTACCGGCGTCGGCGCGAAGGTGATACGCAACGACGGCAATTACTCCTACCCGTATTGTCAGAATCGCGGCATTGAAGTCGCGCAAGGCGACTGCCTGGCTTTTTTAAACAACGATGTCATCGTCCCGCCCGGTTGGAATACGCAATTACAAGCGGCAATGCGCCACCACGGCATAGACGTGATGACTTCGTGCGGTATTGAACACGTGGAAACGGTCGCCGCCACCAAAGGGCTGCGTCGGCGCTGGCGCTGGATCAAAAACCTGGTGCTACTGATCTGTGGTCGCGGCGAGACGGCGCTGGCCTTGATGCATCAACTGATGTATCCGCGCTGGCGGCATTTTTTGCATCAACGTAGCCAAGCCTTTCATTTGAAAATAAAACCAGGTTTTGTCGGCAACACCGTCATGATGACGCGCCGCGCGCTGGCTTTGGTCGGGGCCTGGGACGAGCGCATACAAGCGGCTGATTTCGATTTGTATATGCGCGTTCAGCAACGCCATGCCGAGCACGGTGACATACAACCGGTGCATATCGCCTTGGACGTGTTCGTGCACCATTACATACGATTGACCGAAGGCGTCAGTTACCCGCCGTTTGTTGACCGTGCCCGCCTGATCCACTTGGAAGACAAATGGAGCGAGGCGCAAAGATCGTCCTGGGCGCCGCCGACCTAAGCTTCACCCTTCGAAGGGCAGCCTGCCCCCATCTGTTGTCACTACTAAAGAGCCATGACCTCCTCCCGCGCCCTCAGCCTGCAAGGCTTTGCCAGTTTGCTACTCGTTGCCTTGCTGATGGCTGGTAACCATATTTGCGCCAGACTGGCTTTCAACAGCGGGCTGGACGTGGCGACTGCCGTGGCGGTTCGCAGCGCCGCCACCGCCCTGGTCGTCGGCCTGCTGGTGTTGCGAATAGGCACGTCCTGGCAGCTCACACCAGGGCACAAACGCGGCTTGTTGCTGATTGGTTTAATGGTGGGCTTACAAAGCCAACTGCTGTACGGCGCAGTGTCGCGGCTGCCCGTGGCATTGGCGTTGCTGGCTTTCAACACCTACCCATTGTGGACGGCTTTGTGGAACCGCTTGCTTTACCGGCTGCCACCGGAACCTCAGGTATTGCTGGCCATGCCGGTCATACTGATAGGCTTGGCTTTGGCGCTGGATGTGGCGGGTGCGGCTTCGGGCCTTGGCATGCGCCAGCAATGGACAGTGATGGGCGCAGGCGTAGGCTTTGCTTTGGGCGCAGCAGCCAGTTTCGGCATGGTGCTGGTGTGGACGCAACACGAAACCTCGGGGCTGGACGGGCGGGTGCGCACCTTTTTCAGCCTGTTGCTGGCCGCCTCGGTGGCCACAGCGGTGATAGGCTGGCATGGCGGCCCGCAATGGCCGCAAACCAGTATCGGCTGGCTGGGTTTGCTGGGCTTGAGCTGTTTGTACGGCAGCGGTTTCACGCTTATGTTCACGGTGCTGCCTAAACTCGGTGTGGCCGGTAACAGCGCCATCATGAACGTGGAGCCGGTGTTTGCGCTGGCCCTGGGCTGGGCGGTGCTGGACCAGCAGATCGCTGCGGTCCAAATCGCCGGGGCTTTGCTGGTGGTAGCGGTGGTCATTTACCTGGGATTGAGAAAGCGGTCATGAATACATTGGGTTTGAGCATGGGGGACAGTTTGCTGGTAGGTTGGCGCATGTGCGTATCTACGGTCTTGAATTGGTATGCTCGTTGGCCGCTGAAATGGCAGTTGAGCAACCTGCGAGTCTGGCTGCAGGTGCGCTATGCCTTCACTCCGGGAGACGAAGCACCTGTGTTGCCGGCTTTGAACGAAGCTCAACAACAGCGCCTGGCGCTTTATTGCAAACTGCAAGGCCTGTTCACCCTGCCGCCGGGTGCAGTGCTGGCGCACGAGGTCAGCATCATGCGACACAGTTATTACGTCGGCGATATGTTGCGCGGCCTTTACCCGCATTTTCTAAACCAGCGTTTTTTCCGCTTGTTCGGCGATGTGAACTGGGTGCCCGATGTGCCCAGCCTGGTGAAAAGCAGGCCTATCTGCGACAGCAACCAGAACGCGGTGCTGCTGCCGATGGACATGCGTCGGCATTTGCGTTTTCCGCGCGACCCGTATGACTTTCGCATGAAACGCGCCGGTATGGTCTGGCGCGGCGCCAGCTACCAGCCTCACCGTCAGCTTCTTTTGCAAGAAACCGGCAAGATGCCTTTTTGCGATACCGGCAATCCGTCACTGGCCCACGATGACCCGCACTACAAACCCAGGCTGACTATATTTGAGCAACTTGAATACAAATACATTTTGTCGATTGAAGGCAATGATGTGGCGACCAATCTCAAATGGATACTGAATTCGAATTCGCTGTGCATCATGCCCCGGCCGCGTTTTGAAACCTGGTTTCTGGAAGGCCGCTTACGGGCGGGTGTTCACTATGCCGAGCTGGCAGATGATTTCAGCAATTTGCAACAGCTGTTCGACCATTACGAACAACATCCTGAAGAAGCCCTGGCCATCATCCGCCAGGCCAATGCCTATACTCGCCAATTCAAAAACACACAGGCTGAAGTGATGCTGAGTCAGCACGTGTGTCAAGCGTATTTTGCTGCGACGCAGCCGTCGCCATCCCCATGAATCACAAGCCCGCCCATGACTGACAGCCTTTTTTCACGCAACTTGACCGAACACCTGGCCATGTGCCAGCACTTGGCGGCGCTTGACGCACACGTAGACCAGGCCATCAACGCCTGTGTCTACAGCCTGCGCGGCGGCGGCAAATTGATGCTGTGCGGCAACGGCGGCTCCGCCGCTGACAGCCAGCACCTGGCGGCCGAATTCACCGGCCGCTTCATCAAGGACAGGCCGCCGATTGCTGCTATCGCTTTATCGACCGACACGTCAGCGCTGACTTGCATCGCCAACGACTATTCTTTCGAAGCAATTTTTGCCAGGCAAGTACAAGCCATAGGCAAGCCCGGCGACTGCTTGATCGCCATTTCCACCTCGGGTAATTCCGGCAATGTGCTGGCTGCCGTGGCCGCCGCCAAAGCCCTCGGCATTACCTGCATAGGCTTGCTCGGGCGCGACGGCGGCAAGCTCAAAGCCGAATGCGACATCGCCATCGTGGTGCCCAGCCAGGTGACGGCGCGGATTCAAGAAGCGCATATTCTGATCGGCCACAGCCTGTGCGGTGCGGTCGAACAACAACTCGGACTGGTGTCCGCGGACTGAGCACTGAGCATGTCTACACAACTTACCTCTGCGCAGCTTCCCGATTTATCGCA
>CAMBSK010000052.1 GCA_945870575.1 Bordetella parapertussis
GGATGAGTTTTCTGCTTTAAGTGAAGCCGAGCAAAACGAAGCTTTAAAGCCGCAAAAGAAGCCTATTGCGGAGCCAGATAAGGGCGTGCAGTTAAGTAATAGAGAGCTATTGCCAAGAATACGTGCGGCTGCTGAGAGAAATAAACTGAGCGAGGAAGATTTGTTGGCTTTTATCAAGATCATGCACGACATTTTTTTTCCACCAGCACCTATTGGTGCAAGTGCGTTGGCTCCATCGTCTAGGCCTAAGCAGAAAGCTCATGGCGCTGTCTTTGCTCCTAAGCCAGTTATGACACCAGCTGGGCGATTTGAGTCCCTTGCTGCCGCTACAAAGTTTTACAACGTTGATGGCGGAAGGATTCGATCCTGGATCAGAGATGGCAAACAGGGGTTTTATTTCATAACAACTGAGAACACTAATCCACCTTGTTCACCACACTGATAGCACTGCGTAATGCTGTTGCCCAACGAGTAGGACAAATACCTCAAACGCTTCAAAAGACGGGGTTTTGGGTGTGTTTAGTGTTTTTATAGGAGCCTTGTAAGGCTGGCTATGCGGAGCTCGATAAAAATACTTTTCTTAGATTGACTCTTGAAGAAATGAGTTGCTTCCACATTTGCTTCCACACCAAGGCAGAACGCTTGCAACTCATTGATATCATTAAGATAAAATATATTGAAGCTGCTCATAATCCGTTGGTGCCGTGTTCGACTCACGGGGGGCCCACCAATAGTTGGTGCACATACAGCGTGTTAAGATGCTAAGTAATGCGGCTGTAGCTCAGTTGGATAGAGTACTTGGCTACGAACCAAGGGGTCGTGGGTTCAATTCCTGCCAGCCGCACCATCTCATAACGGCTTAGCGTGTTTCCACGCTAAGCCTTTTTTTTTGGGTCAGAAACGCATAGCTTCATAGCTCAGTAAATATGTCTCTTCAAGTACAAGCCGTGGTCATTGGCGCAGGCGCAGTCGGTCTGGCTTGCGCGCGCGCCTTGGCGCGGGCGGGCAAAGAAGTCATTATTCTGGAGCGCAATATCGATTTCGGCCTGGAAACCAGTGCACGCAACAGTGAAGTGATTCACGCGGGCATTTATTACCCACCGGGCTCGCTCAAGGCAAAAATGTGCGTCAGCGGCCGGAAAAAGTTGTATGCATTTTGTGAAGAATACGGCGTTGAATACAGCCGGTGCGGCAAATTGATAGTCGCCACTTTTGAGCGACAGCTGTCAGAGCTGAAAAATATACAGGCACGTGCGCTGGCCAATGGCGTCGATGACCTTGAGCTTCTTTCTGCTTCTCAAGCTGTGGCACTCGAACCCAGCTTGCATGCGTTGGCTGCTTTGTTGTCGCCGTCTACCGGCATCATCAACGGTCGTGCTTATATGCTGGCCTTGCTGGGCGACGCTGAACACCATGGTGCCAGTCTGGCTTTGAACAGCAGGGTGCAAAGCTTGCAATCGACTGCGTCTGGCTTGCAGTTGTCCGTGCTGTGTGACGGTGTGGAAGAAACGCTGTTGGCAGACTTGGTGGTGAATGCGGCTGGTCATCAGTCCATTGCGCTTGCTAATACTTGCGATGCCGTGGCTGCTGAAAAAATACCTCAAGCGTATCTGGCCAAAGGCAATTACTTTTCGCTCGCAGGCCGCTCGCCTTTTTCGCGATTGATTTACCCGGTGCCCGAGCCCGGCGGATTGGGCGTGCACCTGACCTTGGACTTGGGGCTACAGGCGCGCTTCGGCCCGGATGTGGAATGGGTGCAAACCGAGGATTACAGCGTCAATCCGCAAAGAGCTGAAGTGTTTTACGCCGCCATACGCAAGTACTGGCCAGATTTGAAAGATGATGCCTTGCAACCTGCGTATGCCGGGATTCGGCCGAAGACCGTGCCGCAGGGAAGCCCGGATGCAGATTTTCAGGTGCAAGGCCCGGATGAACACGGCGTGGCAGGTCTGGTGAACTTTTACGGTATTGAGTCGCCGGGCCTGACTTCGAGTCTGGCCTTGGCTGATGTATTGTGTGAGCGTCTAGGCTTGGCTTCGCCATCCCAATCTGCATGAGTATCACCACACACAACAGCCCGGGTCCGGCACATCAACCATGAGCAAAGCATTCACCCGTGAATCCAGCGGCGAAGACGATGACGATGACGTTGGTCTGCCGCCGATACCAGTTGGTGGAAAAAATTACATCACACCGCAAGGCTACGCGCGCATGCGCGCAGAGTTACTGACGCTGATAGATGACGAGCGGCCTAAGGTGGTTGAAATTGTTCACTGGGCGGCGAGCAACGGCGACCGCTCTGAAAACGGTGACTATATTTATGGCAAAAAACGTTTGCGTGAAATAGACAGGCGCATACGTTTTTTGACCAAACGCATGGAACTCGCCAGCGTGACCGACCCGGCGGTTCACTTTGGCAGCGACCAGGTGTTTTTCGGCGCGACAGTCAGCTATGAAGATGAAGCGGGTAAGCGCACCACCATCACCATACTCGGCATTGATGAAGCCGACAGCTTGAACGCACAGGTGAGTTGGGTGTCGCCGGTCGCCAGAACTTTGTTGAAATCAAGAGTAGGCGACGTGGTCAGGCTGCAAACCCCGGCTGGTATGCAAGACATTGAAGTGCTTCAAGTCTCTTACCCTAAACAAACCCCGGAGTGAATTTTTGAAAACCTCAACCGGCTCTGTTTGAGGTTGAACGCTTGGCCTGACTGACTGATGGCAATCTCTGCAAACTGCCGAGCACACTGTCAAGGTGCGAGGTATCTTGCACCGCGATCAAAAAGCGCAAATCGGTGGCCTGTTTGCCGCTGACTTCGTCGGCCATGCTGACTAGCTTGATGTCCGCCTGCGCCGAGGTGATGGCCGCTGCCACGCTGGCCAGCACGCCTTTGCCGTTGAGCACGGTCACCACAATACCGGCCTCGAAACTGCGTATCGGTTCATCCGACCATTCCACGGCGATGAAACGTTCGCTGTCTTTGTGTTGCAAACGTTGCGCCACATTGCATACCTGCAAATGAACCACCAGGCCTTCGCCGCGACCCAGGTAGCCAACGATGGCGTCGCCAGGCACCGGGTGGCAGCATTGGCCGTAAGTCACCGACGCGTTGTCGCTGCCGTCGACCACCACGCCACCTTGCGACACGGTTTCGTGCGCCGTGAAACGCTCGCGGCTGAGCAGCAGCGGGTCGGGGCGCTCGCCCAGATCGGCCAGCAAGCGCACCAGCCGTTTGGCCACAATGCTGGCGACGCGCTTACCCAAGCCCAGATCGGTCAATAACTCTTCGCGGGTTTTGCTGCCGGTGAAGCGCAGCAATTTTTCCCACAAGGATTTGTGCGTTTGATCATTGGCCGGCAGGCAGACAAAACCTTCGGCGCGCAGTGCCTGAGCCAGCAATTTTTCGCCGAGGTCCTGCGATTCGGATTGCGCCCGGGTTTTCAAATAGTGCCGGATTTTGGAGCGGGCACGCCCGGTGCGCACAAACGCCAGCCAGGCCGGATTCGGTGTGGCGTCTTCACCGGTTTCGACTTCGATCACATCGCCGTTGCGCAATTCGGTGCGCAGTGACACCGGTTCGCCGTTGATACGTGCCGTGAGCACGTGGTCGCCGACATTGCTGTGAACTGCATACGCAAAATCCACCACCGTGGCGCCGCGCGGCAAAGCCATGATGTGGCTCTTGGGCGTGAACACATACACAGCATCTGGAAACAGATCGACTTTGACATGGTCCCAGAACTCGGTGGCGTCACGGGTTTCGTCTTGTATGTCCAGCAGCGATTGCAGCCATTGCGTGCCCAGGCGCTCGGCTTTTTCGCTGGTGTCATGCGATTTATACAACCAGTGCGCGGCCACGCCGGTTTCTGCCACCAGGTGCATGGCCTCGGTGCGCAATTGAAATTCCACATTGATACCGGCGGGACCGACCAGCGTGGTGTGCAGCGACTGGTAGCCGTTGATTTTGGCAATCGCGATATGGTCTTTGAATTTACCGGGCACCGGTTTATAAAGTTGGTGCAGTATGCCCAGACCGGTATAGCAATCAATCAGTCCGGGCAGCAGAATACGCATGCCGTAAATATCGGTCACCTGGGCAAAGCTTAGGTGCTTTCCGCGCATCTTTTGGTAGATGGAAAACAAAGTTTTTTCGCGGCCGAAGATATTGATTTTCAGATCGGCCTGCTTAAAAGAAGTTTCCACTTCGAGTTGCAGTTTTTGCAGCAGATCACGCCTGCGGTTGCGTGCGCGCATCACTGCTTTTTCAAGAATGGCGTAGCGCCAGGGGCTCAGGTGCTTAAAGCTCAGGTCTTGCAATTCGCGGTAGGTTTGGTTCAAACCCAGGCGGTGCGCAATCGGGGCGTAAATTTCCAGAGTTTCGCTGCTGATCGGTTTCCAGCGTGCGCGCGGCATGGACTCCATGGTGCGCATATTGTGGGTACGGTCGGCCAGCTTGACCAAAATCACCCGCACATCGCGCGCCATGGCCAGCAGCATTTTGCGAAAAGACTCGACCTGGCCTTCTTCCTGCGTGTCAAAACTCAGCTTGTCCAACTTGGTCAAACCGTCGACCAGTTCCGCCACCGTGGGACCGAATTTCTCCAGCAAATCGGTTTTGCTGACGCCGCAGTCTTCCATCACGTCGTGCAGCAAGGCGGCCATCAAGGCCTGGCTGTCGAGTTTCCATTCGGTGCATTGCAGCGCAACCGCGATGGGGTGTGTGATGTAGGGCTCGCCGCTGCGCCGGGTCACGCCCAGGTGCGCTTCGTCGGCAAATTTGTAGGCGCGTCGTACCTGCTCTATGCCTTCAGCGCCCAGGTAATCAAGTTTGGCGACCAGCGACGCAAAGCTCGCCGCCGCCGCGTTGCTGGCGGGCGTTGGGGGAGCGGGTTTGTGAGCGACGGTAGCCATGGCCTAACTGTAGCGTTTTGCCGGGCGGCAAGACGCAGGACGAAAAAAAAGCACTGCGTTGGCAGTGCTTTGGGCGCTTTTCAAAAAGCTTGCCGCTTCAGCCGGGTACTTTTTTCAGCATTTCCAGACCGATTTTGCCAGCGGCGATTTCGCGCAAGGCAGTCACACCAGGCTTGTTTTTGCTCTCGATTTTTGGCGTATGGCCTTGGGCCAGCATGCGGGCGCGGTAAGTGGCAGCCAGCACCAGTTGGAAACGGTTGGGGATTTTTTCAAGACAGTCTTCAACGGTAATGCGTGCCATGGTGGTGTGCTCCGGTTCAATTAAATGAGGTTTAAAGCCTGAAAAATATCGGACCTGCTTCGGCGCTGGGACGCGTATTTGAGTCTTTGCGCATGGACAATGGCTTTGAGGTCGAACAAGGCCTTGTCAAAAAGTTGATTGATTATAACGTAGTCAAATTCGTTAGCCTGCGCCATCTCCTGTGCCGAGTTTTCCAAGCGCAATTCAATCACTTCGGGGCTGTCCTCGCCGCGGCGTTGCAAGCGGGCGCGCAACTCCTCCATGCTGGGTGGCAGGATGAAAATCAACACCGCATTGGCAAAAATTCTTTTGATTTGCACCGCGCCTTGAAAATCGATTTCCAGAATGACGTCCATGCCCTTGGCAATTTTTTCTTCAATGGTGGCGCGCGAGGTGCCGTAGCGGTTGCCGTGCACATGCGCCCATTCCAGAAACGCCTGGTCGGCCACCATGCGGTCGAATTCTTCATTAGCGATAAAGAAATACTCGCGGCCGTGAAACTCCTGGCCGCGCGCCGCGCGCGTGGTGTGCGACACCGACGGCTGCACACCTGCGTCTAGCTCCATCAAAGCCTTGACCAGGCTGGATTTGCCGGCCCCGCTGGGTGCGGCTACTACAAATAAATTACCGGGGTAGGTAGTCATCATTCGAGATTTTGTACTTGTTCACGCATTTGTTCGATCAGCACTTTCATGTCCAGCGAAATGCGTGTGAGTTCGATGGCGCTGGATTTAGAGCCCAAGGTGTTGGCTTCGCGGTGCAATTCTTGAATCAAAAAATCCAAGCGTTTACCCACACCTTCAAGCTGTGTTTTTTGTTTCAACAAGCGGGCGATTTCGTCCAAATGGGTTTTCAGTCGGGTGATCTCCTCGGCCACGTCGGCGCGTATAGCAAAGCTGGCGGCTTCGGCCAGTGCGCGTTCGTGCACGCTCTCAGGCAAAGCCTGTGCATCGGCCAAGGCCATGGCTTCGCGCCAACGCTCTAAGAATTTTTGTTTTTGCAAGGCCACTGCTTGCGGCACCAGCGGCAGCGCCTGGTCGGACAGCGTATGCAATTGTTTGGCGCGACTGAGTAAATCATTGGCGAGTTTGAGGCCTTCGCGGTGTCTGGCTTCGCAGAGTTGTGCAATCACCGTTTTGGCCAGTTCCATCACGTCAGCGGTCAAATCCTGATGAGCGTTCGGGTTGCTATGCGAGGCCATGCGAATGACTTCGGACACAGACAATAAAGGCGCGTCCGGCAGCCACATGCGCACTTGGTTTTGAATATTAAGCAGGTTTTTCAGCAAAGGTGTGTCGGGTGTTGCGAGCAAGTTGTCAGTAGCTGATTCGAGATTGACACGAGCTTCTACTTTGCCACGCTTGATGCTTTTGCCTATGAGTTCGCGCAAACCGGGTTCGAGTTGGCGCAATTCTTCCGGCAGGCGAAAACTCAGATCGAGATAGCGGCTGTTGACCGAGCGGATTTCCAGACCAAGGCGCAAGCCTTGGGCGGCAGGCGTCTCAGCACCGACGTGTGACTGTGCACTGGCATAGCCGGTCATGCTTTGCAGGGACATGGCGCTCTCATTTCCAAAACCCGCATTATCTCAGGCGCATGCGGCACCTGAACGACAATGGCAGCTTCATTCACCTTGCCTGATTTCGTCCATGACCTCTATCGCTTCCCGCCAGACCCGTGCCACCGACGCTTTGCGCGCGGTGCGCATCACCCGCAGCTTCACCATGCACGCCGAAGGATCGGTATTGATCGAATTCGGCAATACCAAAGTGTTATGCACGGCGTCGGTGGAAGAAAAAGTGCCGCCACACAAACGCGGTTCAGGCGAGGGCTGGGTGACGGCCGAATACGGCATGTTGCCGCGCGCTACCCACACCCGCAGCGACCGCGAAGCCGCCAAGGGCAAACAAAGTGGACGCACCCAGGAAATACAGCGCTTGATTGGGCGTTCGATGCGCGCGGTGTTTGATTTGAAAAAACTCGGCGAGCGCAGCATTCAACTCGATTGCGATGTGTTGCAAGCCGACGGCGGCACACGCACCGCCGCCATCACCGGTGCGTTTGTCGCGGCGCAAGATGCAGTCAATGGTTTGATTAATAGCGGCAAACTCAGCGAGTCGCCCATCATCGATCATGTGGCAGCTATCTCGGTCGGTTTGCTGCACGGCGTGCCTTTGCTGGATCTGGAATACGTGGAAGACTCGGTTTGCGACACCGACATGAACGTGGTGATGACAGGCTCCGGCAGTTTTGTGGAAGTGCAGGGCACAGCCGAGGGCGTGGCTTTCAGCCGAACCGAAATGGATCAGCTGCTGGCGCTGGCTGACAAAGGCATACGCGAATTGGTTGTATTACAAAAAGCTTCAATGGCCAAGTGATGAAGCAAATTGTTCTAGCGTCCAACAACAAAGGCAAGCTGGCCGAGTTGCAGGCCATGTTTGCGCCGCTGGGTTTGCAATTGATTGCGCAAGCTGAATTGAATATTTCCGAGGCCGAAGAACCGTTTCATACCTTTGTGGAAAACGCTTTGGCCAAGGCGCGCCACGCCAGCCGCATCAGCGGTTTGCCTGCCTTAGCGGATGACGCGGGTTTGTGCGTTGATGCGTTCAACGGTTTGCCCGGCGTGCAAACCGCTTTTTATTGCACACAGTTCGGCTATGAAAAAAGCGACGACAACAACCGCCGCGCCTTGCTTGAGCAAATGCAAAACATAATCAACCGCCGCGCCGCACTGGTCAGCACGCTGGTGGCTTTGCGCCACGCCGATGACCCCGAGCCTTTGATCGCCAGCGGGCGGGCGGTGGGTGAAATCACGCGTGAACTGCGTGGCGACAAAGGCTTTGGTTTTGACCCGGTGATGTTTATTCCTGAGATGAACATGACGTTTGCCGAAATGAGCGAAACCGAAAAAAATGCGCGCAGCCACCGCGGCCAGGCGGCACGCTTGATGCGCGAACTGATGCAACAGCGCTGGCTGACATGAACTTGGACATTGCGCATTTGATGCGCCCGGGCACCTTATCGTTGACATCATTACCGCCGCTCTCGCTCTATGTGCATTTGCCTTGGTGTTTGAAAAAATGCCCTTACTGCGATTTCAATTCACATGAATGGCGTGCGCCTGTTTCAAGCGCTGGCGTCATACCTTTGCACAAGGCTGACGGCGGTTTGCCGGAGGAAGCTTATTTGGATGCGCTGTGCGCAGACCTAGAAAGCAGTTTGCCCTTGGTTTGGGGCAGGCCGGTACACAGTATTTTCATAGGCGGGGGCACGCCGAGTTTGTTTTCTGCCAAAGGTATTGCGCGTTTGATCAGCGATTTGCGCGCGCGTTTGCCCTTGGTGCCTGATTGTGAAATCACGCTAGAGGCCAACCCGGGCACATTCGAGAAAGACCGTTTTCACGCGTTTCGCCAAGCCGGTGTCACACGACTCTCGGTCGGCGTGCAAAGCTTTAACGATCTGCATTTGAAAGCTCTCGGGCGCGTGCATGACGCGGCGCAGGCCGTGGCTGCGGTGCAAGAAGCGGCGCAGGCATTTGACACATTCAATATCGATTTGATGTATGCCTTGCCGGGGCAGGACATGGCGGATTTGCAGACCGATCTGTCCACCGCGCTGAGTTTGAAGCCACCGCATTTATCCATTTACCACCTGACGATTGAGCCCAACACTTTGTTTGCCAAGCACACGCCGCCCGGTTTGCCGCAGGACGATTTGGCGTATGACATGCTGGATGTGATTACCGAGCAAACCGCGCAACAAGGTTTGCCGCGTTATGAGGTCTCGGCGTTTGCCAAAGAGGGACACCGCTGCTGGCACAACACCAATTACTGGCAATTCGGCGATTACCTGGGCCTGGGTGCCGGCGCGCACAGCAAACTGAGTTTTGCACACCGCGTTTGCCGGATGGTTAGGCACCGCGAGCCGGGTTTGTACATACAAAAAGCCATGGCCGGTTCGGCGGTGGCGCAGAGCAACGAGGTCAGTCGCAGTGAATTGCCGTTTGAATTCATGCTGAACGCTTTGCGATTGAAAGACGGTGTGCCTGCAAATGCTTTCAGCGAGCGAACCGGCTTACCGGTTTCGGCCATAGATAAAGAGCTGCAAATCGCGCAGGACAGAGGCTTGCTTTCTAACGATCTGGGTCTCATCAAACCCACCGACAAAGGCTTTGATTTTTTGAGCGATTTGCAATCTTTTTTTCTGCCGAAAAACGACGGATCGAGAGCTGGTTAGAATAACAACGCTTGACCCGACACTATTAGGAAGCGTGGCAGAGTGGTCGATTGCACCGGTCTTGAAAACCGGCAACGGGAAACCGTTCGTGAGTTCGAATCTCACCGCTTCCGCCAAGTCAATAGGTTTTATGCGGGTTTGCCACGCTTTGATGTCAAATTACCACATCCGTTACCACACAGCCTGAAGTGCGGCCTCATTGCGAGGCCGGTTTTGTTTGCTCGAATCACTCAGTTGATGCGCTATCACCCTTTTCGACTGAAGCTGTGGATTGGCAGTCCTTGTGTTCCGAAATGAAATGGTCTTTAGCGTCTTGGGCGATGTCTGGTGGAGGGGTCATCCATGGCGGTTCACTTATGAACCCGCAGTTTAGGCACTCATAGACGTTGGTCTCATAGCTGATGATGATGTGTTCGGGCATGGCAGTCCTTG
>CAMBSK010000053.1 GCA_945870575.1 Bordetella parapertussis
ATTGAACTGCGTATCAAGCAGTTCAATCCGCACGCAACACTGAGTGTTGAGAAATCGCTTTGACACGCGCGTGCTCTATGCGCTTGCCTATGTCTATGCCACAGAGCCCTTGTTCCATGGCTTGTGCAGAAATCTGCGCCGAATCGACCGACAGCGCGGCGATCAATAAAGCTTGCAATCGCGCAGACTGCGGGTAACTGCGGTCTTGCAAACCGAGCCGACCGCGCGCATCGCATTCGCAGGCTTGCAGCGCCCACGCAAAACGCTCCGGGCGTCGCAGCGCGTCGCATCTGGTCAAAAGCCGCAAAACAGCTTCTGCACCCAAAGACTGCGACGCGTGTATGTTGCCGTGTTCGCGCGCCACCACTTCAGCCAGTTCTTTGCAATGCACCGGCACGCGCCAGCGCTCGCACAGACTGCGCAATAGTTTGACGCTGCGTTCCTCGTGCCCGATGTGGCGCGGTAGTTTGTCGGCGGCGGTTGTGCCTTTGCCCAGGTCGTGGCACAGCGCGGCAAAGCGCACTTCCAATGGCGCATCCGCTTTGGCGGTTTGTTCTAACACCATTTCCAGATGCACACCGGTGTCAATTTCCGGGTGGTGTTCGGCGGTTTGTGGCACGCCATACAAACGGTCAACCTCGGGCAACAAAATTTTCAATGCGCCGCAGTCGCGCAACACCTGCAACATGCGCGAAGGCTGAGTCGCCATCAATCCTTTGGACAGTTCTTGCCAGACGCGTTCGCTGACCAGTGCGTCCACTTCACCTGCGGCCACCATGTCTTGCATCAGCGCAATGGTTTGCTCAGCCACTTTGAATTCGGGAAAGCGCGCCGCAAAACGTGCGACACGCAGTATGCGCACCGGGTCTTCGCGAAACGCATCCGTCACATGCCGCAACACCTTGTGTTGCAAATCCTCTTGCCCCCCGTAAGGGTCGATCAACCTGCCGTCGTCGGCTTGGGCGATGGCGTTGATGCTCAGGTCACGCCGCGCCAGGTCTTCTTCTAAGGTGACTTCAGGCGAGGCGTGCACCACAAAGCCTTTGTAGCCGGGCGCAGTTTTGCGCTCGGTGCGTGCCAGTGCGTACTCCTCGTGGGTGCGCGGGTGCAAAAACACCGGAAAGTCTTTACCCACCGGCGTGAAGCCCGCTTGCACCATCGCTTCGGGCGTGCTGCCCACCACCACCCAGTCGCGGTCCGACCCGCTGAGGCCTAGCAAGGCATCGCGCACAGCGCCGCCGACCAGATAGGTTTTCAAGGCTTATGCCGCATCCGCGTTGAACACTTTGTCCACTGGCATTTGCATGGCGTTGGCGAGTTGATTGGTTTTACCCGCCAGCGCAATCACTCGCAGCAAATCCGCATGCTGGGCGCTGGTCATGCCCTTGGCTTTGGCCGCTGCCGTGTGCGAATGCACGCAATAAGCGCAGGCGTTGGTGACTGACACGGCGATGTAAATCAATTCCTTGGTCAAGGGGTCTAGCGCCGACGGCGTGGCCATGACAGCCTTGACTTCGCGCCAGGTGTTTTCCAGCAAGTCCGGGTCAAACGCCAGGTAGATCCACATGTGGTTAATGAAATCGCTGTTGCGGGTTTGCCGTATATCGTCAAACACGGCTTTGACGCGCGGGTTATCTTCGGGGTGTTCGGTGGGTTTGAGGGTACTCATGCAGGGCTTTCATTTTGCGCAGAAACAGTGTGTCATGTTAATTGGTGCCAAGCGTGGCATAAAATTTCCCTGGACACTGACTCCACAAGCTATTTGCTGTTTTACTGGACACGCCATGACACTTTTCCCTGGCTTTACGCACAAGCGTATCCGCACCGAATCGGCGGTGATCAATACGGTTTACACCGGTCAGGGCGAGCCTGTGTTGTTGTTACACGGTTATCCGCAAACCATGGCGTGCTGGCACAAGATTGCACCGCAGCTCGCCAAACACTACAGCGTGGTGTGCGCTGATTTGCGCGGTTACGGCGGCTCCTCTAAACCCAAGGGTTTGCCCGACCATTCCAATTATTCCAAGCGCGCCATGGCGCAGGACATGGTCGAAGTCATGGCCAAACTGGGCCATGAGCGGTTTCACCTGGTCGGGCACGACCGCGGCGCGCGCGTCTCTCACCGCCTGGCCAAAGACCATGGCGAGCGGGTGCAGACATTGACCTTGCTGGATATCTCGCCGACATTGAAAATGTTCGAGAGCACCGACATGCAATTCGCCACTGCCTACTACCATTGGTTTCAGATGCTGCAACCCGCGCCCATTCCCGAGAAGATGTTGCAAGGCCTGGTGCCTTTCAACATACTGGGCATGGTCGGGCGTTCCAAGCCGGATTTGTCGGCTTTCTCCAAAGAGGCTTTGGCTGAATACGTCAAGGTGTACCAGGACCCCAAGGCCGTACACGCGGGTTGCGAAGACTACCGGGCCGCGGGCAGCATAGACTTGCAGCACGACAGACAGGACAAGCGCCGCAAATTGAAAATGCCGTTGCTGGTGCTATGGGGCAAACACGGTGTGATTGAACGCTTGTTCGATTGTCTGGCTGACTGGCGCGAAGTGGCCACCGATGTGCGCGGTAAAGCCATGGCTTGCGGACACTTCATACCTGAAGAAAAGCCGCAGGAGACTTTGAAAGAGATACAGCGTTTTATCAGCGCTTATCCGCTGTAAACCCAATCATGGCGGGTGGCATTTCAAACGCGCCAGCCCAGGTCTTTGTTCGATTCAAGGCGCTTTGACAGCAGAACCTGGCTGGCCAAACAGGCGTTGCGCATTTCGGTAAGCGATGTTGCGGGCCAAATCGGGCGGCAGGCTGGCCAGCCAGTCCTGCGCTTCCCGCGTTAAGTTATCAACTTGGCTCCAGCGCGAGGGTATCCAAGTGTCCGAGCCATACACAAAACGGTCCGGAAAACGCAGAAGCAGGGAGCGCCATTCATCCGACAAACCGTTGCCCACACCCGAGCGGTAAGACAACTCACCGTACAAGCGCGGATAACGCTCGAGCAACTCGGCCACTTTGGCCGCAGGCTCGACCATGCCCGTGTGGGCCCAAAGTATGCGCGCGCCCGGCTGAAAACCGAACAGCTGTTCGATGGCAGATGCATCTGAATGCGCCATCATCCATAGCTCGTGTTTGATCGCCAAAGCGGCCAGGCCGCGCATCACCGGGGTATCGACTTCGTGGCCGTCGACATGAAATTCACCGATGCCGTGGTAAATGCCGCGCTTGAGTTCTTGTTCCAGAAACGGCAAGGTGTCCGGGTCTTTGTACCAGCTGCTGCGCTCCTCGCCCCAGCTTGAGAGGTCGCGGGTTTTACGGTAAGGCCGCACAAACGGAATAAAGCGTTGCGGGTAGGCGGTGTGCAACAGCAAGGTGCCGTCATTGGGAGTGCTCGACACAATGGCTGTACCTATGCCGGCACCATCCAAAATTTTCAAAGCCGCTTCAGGCGTGTAGGCCGAGGTAGCGCCTACGCTGAAATGCACATGGGCATCAAACAGCGGTAAGGGTTCACGCGCAAACGCGACACAGTAAGTCAGCAGCACTGCCGCGCTGATGCTTTTGAAAACAGCGGTTCGGCTGCAAGTTAAAGCCATGGGGGTTCCTTTGAAAACTGAAAGCACTCTGAACAGGCGAACAGCGGTGGCTAAGCCGGTGAATGAAAAAACGGTTTGTCAGCATGACTAGGTTGGCAGGGCAAACACGCTGTCCAGCCTGGCGGCTGTCGCTACACCCAGTTCGACCAGGCCGGGCAATTCGCCAGAAGCAATATTGTCAACTTGCATGGAGGCCAGGTTGTCGCGGCTCATCAGCGGCGGGCCGGGCAGCATCTCCATCACCAAGGCCTGTAAATAAGCCATGGCCTCGGGCAAAGCCAATACCGGGCGCGGGTGACCTGCCCAGCGGCCTGCGTGCTGCACCAGCTCTTTCAGCGTGAAAATTTGCGGCCCAGCCAATTCGTAAATTTGTCCTACGGTGTCGCGCTGTTGCAATGCATGAACCATGGCTTGTGCCACATCCTGTACCCACACCGGTTGAAAACGGGTGTGCGCACCGGCCAGCGGCACCAAGGGTGCAATGGCTTGCAAGCGAGCAAACAAATTGATGAAGGCGTCGTCTGCGCCGAAGATGACGCCGGGGCGCAACACCGTCAGTTGCAAACCGTGAACCACCTCGGACTGCAACGCGGCTTCGCCTTGCGCCTTGCTGCGCTGGTAAAGCGAAGGACCTTGTTGATCGGCACCGAGTGCGCTGACATGCAGCATGCGCTGAACCCCAGCTTGTACACAGGCATGTGCGATCTGGCGCGGCAGTTGCACATGCACTTTGTCAAAAGATGCCCGGTCGCCGTGCAGTATGGCGACCAGATTCACCACGGCGTCATGGCCGTGCACCAGCGTAGCAAGTGCTTGCGGGTCGTGCACATCGGCTTGCACCACGGTGACAAAGGGCAGCATTTGTACCGAACGTGCCGGCAAGCGGCGCGTGGCCACGGTCACATGAATACCGGCGCGATTCAGCGCCTCGCAGACATGGCGTCCGACAAAACCTGTGCCACCTAAAACGAGAACATTTTTCATAGACAGGACTGTAGCCTGAATGCCGCTGCGAATAGCTGTGGCTTGCACAAATACCTGTTGGCGATAATCGGGGAATGAACCAACTCGACGCATTAAAGCAATTCACCACCGTGGTGGCCGACACCGGCGACTTCCAGCAGATCAGCCGCTTTCAGCCTCAGGACGCGACCACCAACCCTTCGCTGATTCTGAAGGCGGTGCAAATGCCGGCCTACCAGCAGTTGTTACAAGACACGCTGGCGCTGCACGCCGGTGCGCAGCTGGACGTGGTCATGGACCATTTGCTGGTGCGCTTCGGTTGCAGCATTCTGGCGCTGATTCCCGGGCGCGTGTCCACTGAGGTGGATGCACGCCTGAGTTTTGACACCGACGCCACGGTGGCGCGCGCGCAGCGCATCATTGGCCTGTACCAGGCGCAAGGCATAGACAAGGCGCGGGTGCTGATCAAAATTGCGGCTACCTGGGAAGGCATTCAGGCGGCGGCGCAACTGGAACGCGCAGGCATACACACCAATTTGACTTTGCTGTTTTCCTTTGCCCAGGCCGTGGCCTGCGGCGACGCCGGGGTGAAACTGATTTCGCCTTTTGTTGGACGCATTCACGACTGGTACAAAAAATCCGCCGGGGCGCAGTGGGACGAGGCAGCCAACGCCGGTGCTAACGACCCAGGCGTGCAAAGCGTGCGCCGCATTTACAACCATTACAAAAAACACGGTATCGCCACCGAAGTCATGGGCGCGAGTTTTCGCAATATTGGCCAAATCATTGCGCTGGCCGGTTGCGATTTGCTGACCATCAGCCCGGACTTGCTGGCGCAATTGCAAGCCGAACAGACCCCTGTGCAGCAGGCTTTGAGCGCAGACCAGGCCGGACACATGGACTTGCCTGCACTGCATTTAGACCAGGCCGGCTTCAGGTTCGCCATGAACGAAGACGCCATGGCCGGGGACAAATTGTCGGAAGGCATACGCGCGTTTTGTGCGGATGCGCTCAAGCTCGACAAGTTATTGCACACAGCCTGAAAGGTTTCAGGCCAGCAGGTCGATGCGCAGGCCTTTGTCAAATTGCAGGCGCGGGTGTTTAACCCGCCGCACAGGCACGCTGTTCCAGCGCACCAGCGCTTGAGACTGCGTGCGCTCCAGCAGCGGCAGGGTGGCCGAGTCGCCGGGTCGGTTCATCAGCCGCAGGTTTTCAGGCGGCCGCTGCGGACGTATTTCTTGTAGCTCAATAAATTTCACTTGCGTATTCAATGAATTTGAAAGTACGCAAATAGTAATTGATAAAAACCTTAAATTAAACTTTTAAATTAAAAATTCAGAAGATTCCCAGGTTTTATGCGGCACAAAGTAGTTACTTTTTTTGCAGCGACAGGCAAGGGTCAGGCCGGGACACAGGTGGCGTCACCCAGACGTAGTCGGCCTTGCCTTGCCAGCTTTGCAGCCATTCAGCCTGTGCTGCTGCGTCAGCAAACGGCCCGTGTTCCAAAAACAGCACGCTCAAGCTGCGCATGCCGGGTCGGTTGGCCGCAAGAATGTGTGGCACGCCCAGGTGCTTCCAGGCGTGGCCGTTGCCCGACAGCAGCACCGCGGGCAGGTGTTGCATCAGCTCGTTTGCCATAGAGGCGTCACGCGCGCGTTGCACCGCCATCATGCCTTCGAACATCATGGCGGGCAGGGCGCCGCAATGGCCTTCGTCAATCTCGCGGCGCAAAGCGGCCAAGCTGTCATCGCTTAAGGGCGCGTGAAGCAGCAGGGCTTGCAAGCCCACGCCCAGGCTACTGCCTCGGCTTTTGAATACAACCCGAGTTTGATCCCGCGGCAGGTTGCCGCCATACACAGTCATGCCCTGGTCCAACGCGGCAGCAAACAAAGGCTGGTGCAGCGGCCACTGCCAGCCAGTGGCATCAAAGCCGGCTTGCTCGAGACGCGACAGCAGCATGTCGCCGGTGCCCACCACTTGACCTGCGTCCAGGTGTTCAGCGACTATGTTGCGTTGTTTCAGTGCGGGTTCGCGCAGCAGTTGTGCACGCAATTCGTGGTGGCGCGGGTTGTCGTGGATTTCGCCGAGCAGCACCGCATCGGCCGATTGCATGTCAGACAACAATGTTTGTGTGTTAACAGCTGCACTGTCACTCAACCGGAACAAAGCCTCGTCGGCGGCGGCTTGCGGAGCAGCAGCGGCCATCGGCAAATAGGTAATTAAAAGGATGGCGAAGGCAAAAGCAAATAAACGTGTCATGGCAGGTTTCTAACAAAAAGAAGCTTTGAGCATACAAACAAAAAACCCCGCGAGGTGAGTCGCGGGGTTGTGAGGTCTTTGTCAAAAGCGATAGAGCTTTGACTCAGCAAGCAGCAATTACATGCCCATGCCGCCCATGCCGCCCATACCACCCATGTCGCCGCCAGGCATGCCGCCGCCGGCACCTGACTCGTCCTTGGGTGCGTCAGCAACCATGGCTTCTGTGGTCAACATCAGTGAAGACACAGAGGCTGCGTTTTGCAACGCGGTACGTGTCACTTTGGTCGGGTCCAAGATACCCATTTCGATCATGTCGCCATAGGTGTCGTTGGCGGCATTAAAGCCGTAGTTGCCCTTACCGGCCAACACTGCGTTGACAACCACTGAAGGCTCGCCACCGGCGTTATAAACGATTTCGCGCAAAGGAGACTCAACGGCTTTCAACACCAGTTTGATACCGGCGTCTTGGTCAGCGTTGTCGCCCTTGATAGTGCCTGCAGCTTGGCGGGCACGCAACAGCGCCACACCACCACCGGCCACGATGCCTTCTTCCACCGCAGCGCGGGTAGCGTGCAATGCATCTTCCACGCGGGCTTTTTTCTCTTTCATTTCGACTTCGGTGGCCGCGCCGACCTTGATCACTGCCACGCCACCGGCCAATTTGGCCACGCGCTCTTGCAGTTTTTCGCGGTCGTAGTCGCTGGTCGCTTCTTCGATTTGAATGCGGATTTGTTTGACACGTGCTTCGATGTCAGCGGCTGCACCTGCACCGTCGATAATGGTTGTGTTTTCTTTGCCAACTTCAATGCGCTTAGCAGAACCCAGATCAGCCAAAGTGACTTTTTCCAATGTCAAGCCGACTTCTTCTGCAATCACTTTGCCGCCGGTCAGGATGGCGATGTCTTCCAACATGGCTTTGCGGCGGTCACCAAAGCCAGGGGCTTTGACAGCAACCACTTTCAAAATACCGCGGATGGTGTTGACCACCAACGTGGCCAGCGCTTCGCCGTCCACTTCTTCGGCAATGATCAGCAAAGGACGACCGGCTTTGGCCACGGCTTCGAGTGTGGGCAGCAGTTCGCGGATGTTGCTGATTTTTTTGTCAAACAGCAACACAAACGGGTTATCCAACAGCGCCACTTGTTTTTCGTGGTTGTTGATGAAGTAAGGTGACAAATAGCCACGGTCGAACTGCATGCCTTCGACGATGTCGAGTTCGTTTTCCAGTGATTTGCCGTCTTCCACGGTGATCACGCCTTCTTTGCCGACTTTGTCCATGGCTTTGGCGATGATTTCACCGATGCTGTGGTC
>CAMBSK010000054.1 GCA_945870575.1 Bordetella parapertussis
TTTCTGCAAACATTCAAAGAGCAACTGCCGCTGGTCGACGCCGTCATTTTGTCTGACTACGCCAAAGGCGCCTTGCGCCGGGCCGCCGACATGGTGGCGCTGGCGCATGCAGCCGGTAAGCCGGTGATCATTGACACCAAGGGCACGGATTTCGAGCGCTACCGGGGCGCAACTGTCATCACGCCGAATATGGGCGAATTCGAAGCGGTGGTTGGCCATTGCGCCAGCGATGCTGATGTTGAAGCCAAGGGTCAGCAATTGCGCGCCTCACTCGACCTGCAAGCCGTCTTGGTCACACGCAGCGAAAAAGGCATGAGTCTCATGGTGCGCGACCAACCGGCGGTGCATATTTCCACCCGGGCGCAAGAAGTGTTTGACGTGACGGGTGCAGGCGACACCGTGGTTGCCACCCTGGGCGCGGCGCTGGCCGCGGGTCTGAGCCTGCCTCAAGCCATGAACCTTTCAAATGCCGCCGCCGGTCTGGTGGTCGCCAAACTTGGTACCGCTACCGTCAGCTTTGAAGAGTTGCGCCAGGCACTTCAACCCGACGGTGGCGAGCATGCGGTCTACAGCGAAGACGCCATGTTCGAGCGCATTCAACAAGCCCGCGCCGCCGGCAAGCGCGTCATCATGACCAACGGTTGCTTTGACATCTTGCACCCTGGACATATTGATTACCTGGAAAAAGCCCGCGCTTTAGGCGATATGTTGTTTGTCGCGGTCAATGACGACGACTCGGTGCGCCGGCTTAAAGGCGACGGTCGGCCGGTTAATCCGTTGGCCACACGCTTGCGCATGTTGTCGGCGCTGGCCTGTGTCAACGGTGTGGTGGCTTTTGCCGAGGACACGCCCGAGCGGCTGTACTGCCGACTGCTGCCGCATGTGCTTGTCAAGGGGGGCGATTACGCTACAGTCCAAGTGGCAGGCGGCGCTTGCGTGACTGCCGCGGGTGGCGAGGTGGTGATTCTGGATTTTCTCGCCGGGCATTCCACCACCAGCCTGATACAAAAAATTCAGCAAGCCTGACAGTGACCGTATGCATTTGATCATCAGCCGCACTGACGCCATCGGTGATGTCTGCCTGACCTTGCCAACGATTGGCTGGTTGAAGTCTATACACCCTCACTGGCGCATCACACTGCTGGTCAAAGCTTATGCGGCGCCGGTTGCCCATGCCTGCCATTGGATAGACCAAGTAGCTGTGTTGCCTGAGGAAATGAACACCGGCGAACTCAGCAACTGGCTGCGTGACATGCATGCCGATCAAATCATTCATGTGTTTCCGAACCGCCGTATTGCTGCGGCTGCGAAACAAGCCGGAATACATAAACGCAGCGGCGTCTGGGGTCGCATCTACCACTGGTTCAGTTGCAACGATAAGGTTTGGTTAAGTCGGGCACGCAGCCATCACCATGAAGCCTATTTAAACTTATTGCTGCTGTCCAAGATTTTAAAGATTCCCTGCCCGGATGATACCGAGATGCGTCAGAAGGCGGTTGACTGGTCAGGTATGCGTTTTGCTCCCACTCCACTGGCCAACACCTCCAAAGACATTATTCTTCACCCTTATTCTCGCGGTAATGGTCGCGAATGGCCGATAGAAAATTTTGCTGAGCTCGCGCATTTGATGGCCAGCGACGGCTGGCATCCTGTGGTGGGCGGCACAGCAGCAGATGCGGTGCAGTTTGCCGTTGAACAACATTTGTTCCCTGCGACTTGCAGCTCCGTGATGGGGCTGGACTCGCTGGACAACTACATGCAGCGCATAGCCGCTGCGGCCGGTCTGGTCGCCTCCAGCACCGGTCCACTGCATATCGCCTCCCTCTTAGGTAGACCATCTATAGGGGTATACGCGCCCAAACCGCTGATCAACCAACAGCGCTGGGGCGCCATCGGCCCGGCCAGCGTCAATCTGCAATTGCCCGGGCCGTGTGACACCGTGTGCAGCAATCAAGACTGCGCTTGCTTAAGCGCCATTTCGGCGGTTGAAGTTTGGCAGTCGTTGCGGTTACAAATGACCGCCGTACCGCCCCATACCAGAACCTAAACAGCCCGCAGTGTTTGCACAGACAATAGGCACTCACAAGCGTTGGCAACCGGCGTGCGGTGTTCAGGCTTTACCCTACTGTTTGAACACCTTGTTTTTTGCCTCTGACACGTATTACTTCAGACAACGGGAATCACTCAAGCCATGATCATCGTCACCGGCGGCGCCGGCCTCATCGGCAGCAATCTGATCGAGCAACTCAACCAGCGCGGGCACACCGATATTCTGGTGGTTGACCATTTGAAAAACGGCCAGAAGATGCACAACCTGGCCGACTTGCACATACGCGACTACCTGGACCGGGACGATTTCATGGCCCGGGTTCAAGCCGGACAAGACTTGGGGCCGGTGAAAACCGTGTTTCATCTGGGCGCTTGTTCTGCCACCACCGAATGGGACGGCCAGTTCATGATGCGCAATAACTTCGAGTACAGCAAAACCCTGTTGCACTGGTGCCAGGCCGTCAACGCTCAATACATTTACGCCTCCTCTGCCTCGGTTTACGGACTTGGCAAAAACGGCTTTACTGAGCAGCGCGCGGCCGAGTGGCCTATCAATATGTATGCTTTTTCCAAATTCCAATTCGACCAGTATGTGCGTAGCCTGCAAGGCCGTTTACGTCATCAGGTGGTGGGGCTGCGCTATTTCAATGTCTACGGTCCTCGCGAAGCGCACAAAGGCAGCATGTCTTCCACGCCGTTTCATTTCAACCACCAGGTGTTGGGCGACGGTGTTTGCCTTTTGTTTGAAGGTACCGACGGTTATGCCAACGGCGAGCAGCAGCGCGACTTTGTGTACGTGGGTGACTGCGCCAAAGTGAATCTGTGGTTCATGGAGCATGCGCAGCACAGCGGCATTTTTAACCTCGGCACCGGCCGCGCTCAATCCTTTAACGACATGGCGCGCGCGGTACTCGCCTGGCACATGCAACACCGCCAGGTTGACGCACGCATTAACTACATTCCCTTCCCGGCGCATTTGCAAGGGGCTTACCAGAGCTATACGCAAGCGGATATATCGGCGCTGCGCCGTGCCGGTTACACCGACACTTTTCTGGATGTGAGCCAGGGGGTGGAGGCTTATTTGAATTGGCTGAACCGCAGTTGAATTAGCCTGTCTTTTCATGACACTGAATCAAACCGACAGGCGGTTGTGCCGTTTTGCGACTTTTGTTCAAAATGAAGTAAGAAAGTCGCACATCAAGCCTCACATAGACTGCAACAACTGCGCCACGCGCTCCGGCCTGATGTCGTTCAAGCAGCGGGTATGGCCAAACTGGCAGGTACGCGCATAACAAGGCGCGCAGTCCAGCGCCGGGCTGTACTGCGGGTCGTCGGCCAGCCAGATCACCTGCGCTTTGTCGCTCAAGGGCGGCGTATGGTGCGGGCTGCTCGAGCCAAACAGCGCCACTTGCGGCACGCCCAAAGCGGCGGCCACGTGCATCAGTCCGGAGTCATTGCTGACTACATCGAGCGCGGCTGAAATCACATCAAAGGCTTGCGACAAACCGGTTTTGCCGGCCAGGTTCAGCACATGCGGGCTGTCGGCCAAACCGGCTATGGATTGGCACAGATCGGCCTCCTTGGCCGAGGCCAGCAACACCACCCGCCCGGGCAACATGCTGCACAAAGCCGCGACGTGCTGGGCCGGCCACATCTTGGCCGGGCCGTACTCTGCCCCGGGCGCGATCACCGTATATGCACCGGCTTGCAATCCAAACGCTTGCAAGGTTTGCCGCACAGATTCCGTGGGACGCTGCAACACCGGTTGCATGCGCTGATGGCTGTCACCCGGCTTGCCGCTCAATGCCAGGTAGAAATCGACCATGGGCGGACGTTCGCCGCGCGGCGGATTCGGCAGTCGCTGCGTCAGCAACACATAACGCGATTCGCCGTGGTAACCGATGCGCTCGGAAATATTGGCAAGCCAAGGTATCAACGCGCTCTTCAAGGAGTTGGGCCCGACATACGCGCGCTCAAACCGCCCACGCCATTGGTGCGCCAAGGCACGGCGCTCGGCCCATTGCAGACTGCCGTGCTTGAACGGCAGTTCCACCACGTTTTCTACCGACGGCATGTGCCGGTAAACCGGGGCCACCCACGGCAGGGCGGCGACGGTGATGCGCTCGCCGCGCGCATGCAGCTGGCGCAACAGCGGCTCGGTCATGACCGCGTCACCTATCCACTGCGGGGCGATGAACAGGCTGCGAGTCATAGACTGGCAAAGAAGAGGGCTTTAATGGGCGTGCACATGTTCACCGTCTTTCAAGCGGTAAACGGTAGAGCAATAAGGGCACTTGGCTTCGCCGGTGCGGGCGACGTCTAAAAACACCTTGGGATGGGTGTTCCAGGTTTGCATGCCGGCCATGGGGCTGGGGCAAAACACACCGCCGTGGCTGTTCAGGTCAGCGGCTTTGAGTTCTATGGTTGAAGGGGTGGCGTTCACGTGATCAAACGGCGGTGAGCCAATGCGCGTATTTCGGATTGCGGCCGTTGACGATGTCAAAGAACGCGGCCTGGATTTTTTCAGTGATAGTTCCGCGGCTGCCGATGCCGATTTCAATGCGGTCGAGTTCGCGAATAGGCGTGACCTCGGCGGCGGTGCCGGTGAAGAAAGCCTCGTCGGCGATGTAGATTTCGTCGCGCGTGATGCGCTTTTGCACAATCTCCAAACCCAAATCTTTGGCGATATGGAACACCGTGTTGCGGGTGATGCCGTTCAAGGCACCAGCGGACAAGTCGGGCGTGTAAATGACGCCGCCTTTGATGATAAAGAGGTTTTCGCCCGCGCCTTCAGACACAAAACCGGAAGCGTCGAGCAACAAGGCTTCGTCGTAACCGTCGTCCAGCGCTTCCATGTTGGCCAGAATCGAGTTGGTGTAATTGCTGACCGCCTTGGCTTGCGTCATGGTGATGTTCACATGATGCCGCGTGTAGCTGCTGGTTTTGACACGAATGCCGCGCTTCATGCCGTCGTCGCCCAGGTAGGCGCCCCAGGTCCAGGCGGCGACCATCAGGTGTATGCGGTTGCCTTTGGGACTGACGCCGAGCTTTTGTGAACCGATCCAGGTCAAGGGGCGGATGTAACCGCTTTTCAAATGGTTGGCCCGCACCACAGTGCGCTGTACTTCATTCACCTCTTCTTGCGTGAACGGAATTTTCATACGCAGGATTTTCGCGCTGTTGAACAAACGTTCGGTGTGCTCTTGCAAACGGAAGATGGCGGTGCCGTTGACGGTGTCATAAGCGCGCACGCCTTCGAACGCGCCGCAGCCGTAGTGCAAGGTATGAGAGAGCACATGGATTTTCGCGTCGCGCCAGTCGACCAATTCACCATCCATCCAGATCTTGCCGTCTCGGTCGTGCATGGGGGGTGGCAGGGCGCTCATGGAAATCCTTTCGGGGGCTGTTCAGCAGTCAAAGCGTTAGATTTTACGTCCCGCCAGACTCGGCGGGATCAACGGCAGCTCTTTGCAGCTTCCAATCGGTCAATCGCCCCTCTTGAAAGCTGCATTCGATCCGGTCACCGGCTTCGTCCTGCCAGGCGAATATTTCAGGCTGCTCGCCTTTCACGGTCTGTAATTTACCCAGACTGCGCGCCAACCCGATGACGTTGAGCAAGCGCTGGCCGCGGTGCAATTTCGCATGAAACATGACGGCGTTGTCCAGCGAGCCCATGGGTCGCTCGGCGGCGCTTTCCATGGTTTTCATCAAACGGGTCACGTGCTGCAACAACCAAAAAATGATGCCGCTCGAAACCAATGAAAAACCCCACCAGCCGAAAGCGCGGAAGGACAAATACAACAGTCCGGCCAGACCCGCGGGTAGATAAATGTTTCGCCAGTTCATGCGCGCATTTTGACGCATGCCGCGCCGTCATTTTTATTTCGGTGCCATGGCGGTTTTGCTGTTGAATTCGCCCACGACGGCTTGGACATGACAGGCGCTGCAATTGGCGGCTCAGTCCAACTGACGCAACACCGCAATCGCCTCGTCCACCCGCTCGACCGCGTGCACCGTCATGCCTTCTATGGGTTTTTTCGGCGCATTTGCTTTGGGTATCAAAGCCACGCTAAAGCCCAGCTTGGCGGCTTCTTTCAAACGCTCTTGGCCGCGCGGTGCAGGGCGCACTTCACCGGCCAGACCGATTTCACCAAACGCCAAAAAGCCCTTGGGCAGCGGCTTGCCGCGCAAGCTGCTTTGTATGGCCAACAGAACCGCCAAATCCGCCGCCGGTTCGCTGATGCGCACACCACCCACCGCGTTCACAAACACGTCCTGGTCCATGCAAGCCACCCCGGCGTGGCGGTGCAACACCGCCAGCAACATGGCCAGGCGGTCGCGGTCTAAGCCTACCGACAAACGTCGCGGCGACGGCCCGCCGCTGTCCACCAGCGCTTGTATTTCCACCAGCAACGGGCGCGTGCCTTCCAGCGTCACCATGACGCAACTGCCGGGCACGGGCTCGGCGTGTTGGCTCAGAAAAATCGCGCTCGGGTTGCTGACGCCTTTGAGGCCTTTTTCGGTCATGGCGAACACGCCGATTTCATTGACCGCACCGAACCGGTTTTTGATGGCGCGCACCAAGCGAAAACTGGAATGCGTGTCGCCTTCAAAGTACAGCACGGTGTCGACCATGTGCTCCAGCACACGCGGGCCGGCCAATGCGCCTTCTTTGGTGACATGGCCGACCAACACAATGGCCGTGCCGCTGGACTTGGCCAAGCGCGTCAAATGCGCGGCGCATTCGCGCACTTGCGCCACCGACCCCGGCGCACTTGTCAGTTGATCTGAATACACGGTTTG
>CAMBSK010000055.1 GCA_945870575.1 Bordetella parapertussis
AAGGTTGTTAAAAAGGGGAAGATTTTTATCTTGTGGACGTATCTTAGCGGATGAATATGTTTTGCAAAGAGTAAATCTAAACAAATTCTAAAAAACATGGGTTAAACACATAATTTCTGAAAAATAGCTGAACAAAACTTGTTCATTTCTGTTCTATTTGTGGGGAATCTGTTTTTTATGAATGCTAATTTCGTATTTAACTCAAAAGTGCCATGAATGGTTGGTGCTTTATTTTCCTCCGGCTGCAAGGCTTGATCAGGGCAAAACATAAACAAATCATTTTTATTTCCCTTGGAGTTCTAAAATTTGATTCAATTAGCAATGCATAAAATGTTTATGATCGAAATCAGCGTAAATAAAACTAAAGTCACAGTTGGGAATTGATGCCTTCGTGCAATTCGCGCATGAGTTCGCTTGGCGTCACTCTTATGGGCCCCAATCCTTTTGCCACCAATCTGTCTGCCGCCACCGCGTGCAATTGAACGGCCAGACAACTTGCCTGCCAATGGTAATTGCCATGTTCGATACCTTGCGCGATGATGGTATTCGGGCAACCTATAAACATATTGTAGGTACCGCCGACCGCAAGTGCCGGGTCGAGTTACCTTACAAGCATTGCTTTATATGTTGGATGGGTGAAGCAATCAAATTGTGCTGACCTTTGAGCACCACCACTGCCTGCGTTAACTTCACCCAAACTGCGATTGACTGCGCGCGATAGGCTTGCACAACGGCGCTGGTGCAACCCAATGATTGCGCCGCCTCGCTCAGGGGCGGCGTCAGTGTTGTCGGGTAGTTGCGTACTTACAGTGCCTTTAACAACTCAGAGTTTGCTGACAACAGGTTGAAAGTGCCTGTACACATCACATTGGCACCGGCCATGAAAGCGCAGCTTTCAGCCATTCAGAGGCGTCGGCGCTTTGACCCATGCCAGGCCGGAGGGCTATCAAATCGGGTTGTATGCGTGCAAAGGCTTGAGTAAATCACTCAATCCGTTGTGGTCTATCTCTTGCATCAAAGCCAGTAATCTTCCTATCTCCCCTTTGGGAAAACCTTTTCGCGCAAACCAGTTCAAATAATTACCCGGCAGATTGGCCAATAGCTTGCCCTGGTGTTTGCCAAAGGGCATGGTCATGGTCACGAGTTTTTGCAGGTCATCGGGGTTCATGCCGTCAGCTTAACGCAAAAAAAAATTTCCTAAGCTGCCGACAACAGCCTCAAAATACAGAATGATCACCCAGTTGTACATCCGCCTTACCCGCCACAAGTAGCTCGTAATGTTCAAACAAAGTTTGTGTGCCGAAGGACGGCGTAGCATTCGCGTCATAAGTTTGCGTTCGCGTATTCCACACCAGCATGGACTCTGTCGCGTAATAGCGGCCTATGCGGGCAAGTTCAGCCTTATCGGCCAGGGGCGGTATCAACTTTCCTAAGATCTTTAACACATTGATGATGACATCAAGCAAAGCCACGGGCACGTGTTTGTACTTCGGGGTTTTGCCTAGCAGTTTGAACAGGTACTCGCCTTGTTGCAAAGGCGTGATTGCCTCGCCCGGCCCGCCTATAGGTAGTATGCGGTTGTGTTTGTCAGCATCAATCAAACAAGCGGCGATGAAATGCCCGAGATCGTGATCGCTGATGGGCTTGCAAGCAGTCAAGCGTCCGTCAGCGAACAGCAAAAATGGCTGACCTTGCTTTAAGCGTTGAATCTGCCCGGACAAGGATTTGAAAAACGCCGTTGGCCTGACGATGGAATAGGTCAAGCCGGATTCGATGAGTTCTTTTTCAAAAGCAAGTTTGGCTTGCTGAAAACCGAGCAATGGCTTTTGCACACAAATCGCCGACAACAATACAAATTGCAGTATGCCTGCGGCTTGTGCAAGTTTCAACAACTGAGAATGGGCTTGGTAATCTATGGCCCATGCATCACGCGGGGTGCCGGTGCGCGAGGCCAGACAGGACACCACAGCATCGAAATGTTCACCTAGCAAACCGTACTTTTGCACAGATTCGGCGGATTGCACATCGCCAAACCGCACTTTCATTCCCGCCAGCTGTTCGCGCGTTTTTTCAGCAGTCCAGCTTCCCTTGACACCGGCTTTATCCCTGACCAGACACACCACCTCGTGGCCGCCGCTCTGTAATGCCCTGGCCGTGGCCAGTCCTATGGTGCCGGTGGCACCGAGCAATAACACGCGCATAAAGCTTAGCTCCGGTTGAAAAAAACCGACTGTAGAGCATATGCCAGGCCTTTATGCTTGTCACTTAGGGGCGCTCTGGCTATTTATTGACTGCCGTATGTATCAGATAGACGTACATAAACCTGCCCTGTCAGGGCTTAGCCTCTTGCTTTTTTAGCTGACCTATTCTCAGAATCCCCCAGCTTTCTGATCCCTGTTTTCAAAGGAACCCGCCGTGCCTATTTCTTTCAAACGTCAAACTCTGCAATCGCTGTTAGCCAGCCTGCTGCTCGGCAGCGGACTGCTTGGAACTACAGCCCTGATGGCCCAGGATAAACCGGTGCGTATAGGCGTGCCCACCTCGGTACAACTGCAAGTCGGCAGAGACACGCTGACCGCGGTCAAGATGGCTGTCGACGAAATTAATAAAAAAGGCGGCGTACTGGGACGCAAGTTTGAATTCGTATCGGCCGACGAAACCGAAAATCCCGAGACCGGCATCAGCGCTATCAAAAAACTGACTGCCGATGAAAAAGTGGATTTACTGATCGGCGGCTACACCAGCGGCGTGACACTGGCTCAGTTGCCGCACATCTCGGCGGCCAAAACCATTTACCTGGGCGTGGGCGCAGCCTCCCCTTCCATCACCAACAAGGTGAAGCAGGATTACAACAACTACAAATACATTTTCCGCGTGGGCCCAGTCAATGCCGCCCACCAGGCACGCGGCCTGGTTGACTTCATCTCAAAATTTGTCATTGGCGAACTGGGTTTTAAAAATATCGCCATCGTCGGTGAAAACGCCAAATGGGTGCAAGACCTGGTGCCTATTCTTTCCAAAGGTGCCAAAGATGTCGGTGCCGACATTCGCATGACCGAGTTGTTTGACACCCAGACTTCTGACTTTTCACCTTTGCTGGCCAAAGTCAAATCCAGCGGCGCTCAGTACATGATTGTGGTGCTGTCACACGCATCCAGCGACGTGTTTGCTAAGCAATGGCACGACGCGCAAGTGCCGGTTCCCTACGGCGGCATTGATGTAAAAAGCATGGACGGCGATTTTTTCAACCGCATTGGCGGTAAGTCCATTTCCCAGATCGCCGCCAACTTTGCAGTGCGCGCTCCGATCACCAAGAAAACAGTGCCTTTCTTTGATGAGTTCAAAAAGAACTCCTCCAACTTTCCTGTGTACTCAGCCTTCTTTGCTTATGACGCGGTATTTATTTACGCCGACGCTGTGAAACGCGCAGGCAGTTTTGACACCGACAAGGTCATTAAGGAACTGGAAAAAACCAAGCACGAAGGCGTGGCCGGTGAAATCACTTTTGACGAGCAGCACGATGTGCAAGCCGGTCCCGGCAAGGTCAATTTCATGTTTGTGCAATGGCAGGAAAAAGGCGAACGCGCTGTTATTTATCCCAAGGAACTGCGCACCGGCAAATTCATCATGCCGCCTTGGATGAAAAAGTAACAAGTGGAAATCCTTATCTACGGCGCAGTCACCAGCGCCATTTATGCCATGCTCGCGGTCGGCTTCACGCTGATCTTCGGTGTCGCTCGCATTCTCAATCTGGCGCATGGTTCGTTTTATGCGCTGGGCGCTTACTTAGCATATGTGCTGACCACGCTGGCCGGTTTGCCGCTGTGGCTGGCGGCACTGCTGTCGATTGCCATCGTCGCTATCTTTGGCGTACTGGTTGAAAAAATCCTCATCCGCCCGCTGCGTTCTTCGCAATTGGGCGTGTTGATGATTTCTCTGGCCACGGCATTGGTGGTTGAGCAGGCCTTGTTTCTTATCTTCGGGTCTGAATACCGCAATGTGCCCGCGTTCATCGAGACCAAATACAACTTGTTCGGCGTAGACGTTGCCGGACAGCGTCTGCTGACACTGGCAGTTGCCACTGTGTCCATCGGTGGTTTGTATGCCTTCATTCAATTCACCCGATTGGGCAGCGCCATTCTTGCTATTTCGCAAGATCCGTTGGCTGCCAAGTACATGGGCATACCCAGTGACCGTATTTTTTCATTGGTCATGGCCATCTCTGCAGGACTGGCCGCGCTAGCAGGTGTGATGGCTGGACCGTTTTTATCTGTACAACCGTCCATGCATTTGCTGCCCATCGTCAAAGCGTTTGCCATCGTGGTGGTCGGTGGCCTGGGCTCTATCCCTGGCAGCATTGCCGCAGCCTTCATGCTCGGCTATGCGGAAACCATCGTTGCTTATATGGTGTCCAGCAGTTGGACAGAAATTGTGTCTGTCTTGGCCACCTTGCTGATGCTGGTGTTCCGCCCGGCTGGCCTGTTTGGCAAGCGCGCCGCATTCTGACAGGCAGTTGCAACATGAAAGCATTCAAAGGACTTGACACACTCAGCAGCATTGGTGGCCTGGTCGCTCTGCTGTTGTTAGGCGTGCTGCCTACTTTGTTCACCGGTACATACTTGGTCGGCGTACTGACGGTGGCAGCTATTTACGGTATTTGGGCCGTGAGTTGGGATTTCATGTCCGGTCTGACCGGCCGCGAAAACTTCGGTCATTCGCTGTTCATAGGCGTAGGTGCTTATGCCGCCGGCTTTCTGAACGTGCACTTCGGCCTGGGCCCGTGGTGGAGTTTGCCAGCCTCCATGTTGGTGGCCATGGTGTTTGCGGTGGTATTGGGTTTCCCTACCTTGCGCTTGAAGGGGCCGTATTTCGCGCTCGCCATGTTGTCCTCTGCGGTCATCATGCAACGCCTGATGCTGATCTTCTGGGAATACACCGGTGGCGAAGAAGGTATACATGACATCACGCCACTCATCGTCAACCCATTGCATTACTACTGGTTTGTGTTGGCGGTGTTGGGCTGTATCACGCTGTTACTGTCGTGGATGGCGCGCTCGCGCTGGGGTTTGATACTACGTGCCATACGCGGCGACGAAGCCACATGCCTGGCGGCAGGCCTGCCCATCACCACCTACAAAATTGTCTCGCTGGTCATCAGCGCGGCCTTCGCCGGTTTAGGCGGCGCACTCTATGCGCATTACCAGTTACAGGTCAGCCCGCAATTGTTTGCCGTGGTCACCTCTATCACCATCATCACCATGGTGTATGTGGGCGGCATGGGCACCATCTTCGGGGCGGTGGGCGGCGCGCTGCTGCTGACCGTCATGACCGAGGGATTGCGCAATTTCGGCGAATGGCGTCTGATGGTTTACAGCCTGCTGTTGATCTTCATTTTGTTTTTCCTTCCCAATGGCATCATCGCGCCCATCTGGCAAAAGATACGCAATCTGGGGCGTCCATCATGAGCGCGCTGCTGCAAGTTAATCAACTGGACAAGCACTTTGGCGGCTTGCATGTGTTGAAAAATTTCAACATGGAATTGCATAAAGGCGAGATCGTCGGCATTCTCGGGCCCAACGGCGCAGGCAAGACCACATTATTCAATCTGCTCACCGGTTTTATTCCCGCCGACTCGGGCGAGGTGCTGCTGCGCGGCCAACCTATACGCCAGTTGAAAGCCAACACCATCGTCGGCTTGGGCATGGCGCGCACGTTTCAACTTTGTCGCCCATTTGTCGGTTTGACCGTGCTGGAAAACGTGTTGGTCGGCAGCTTGGGGCCGCGCGTCAAAACACATGACATAGGCGAACGTGCCATGCATTTGTTAGCGCAAGTCGGTCTGGCGGACAAAGCGCAGCAGGCTTCTGAGTTGCTGTCGTATGGCGATTTGCGGCGTTTGGAAATTGCGCGCGCACTTGCTACCGAGCCCGAGTTGCTGCTGCTGGACGAACCGTTTGCAGGTTTGGGTTCATCCGAAATTGAAGCCTTGTCGGTGCTGATACGCCAACTTCACAGCGAACAACATCTCACCATTTTGTTGATTGAACACAAACTGCGCGAGTTCATGCAATTGGTGTCGCGCGTGGTGGCCATCGATTTCGGCGAAATCATCGCCGAGGGCTCGCCCGCCGACATCGTGAAAGACCCGCGCGTCATCGAAGCCTATATTGGCAAACAAAACCCGTTGAACTTGGACAACCATGCTTGAACTGGACCAACTGAGCGCCTCTTACGGCAAAGCCATGGCTTTGGAGACCATCAGCCTGCGCGTGATGCCCGGCGAACTTGTGGCCGTGCTCGGGCCCAACGGCGCGGGCAAATCCACACTGCTCAAAGCCATCTCGCGCGCCATCGACGCGCAAGGCGGGCTGAAATTTGAAGGTCAATCGCTGCACAACGTGGCTACTGAAAAAGTGGTGGGCTTGGGCATTTGCCATTGCCCTGAAGGACGCCGCCTGTTCCCCGAACTCAGCGTATTGAAAAACCTGCAACTCGGCGCCTACCTGCGTCACGACAAAGCCGCCGTCGCCGCCGACCTGAACAAGGTCTACCAGTTGTTTCCCATTCTGCAAGAGCGTGGCAGCCAAATGGTCAGCACTTTGTCAGGTGGTCAACAGCAAATGGTCGCCATCGGCCG
>CAMBSK010000056.1 GCA_945870575.1 Bordetella parapertussis
TGCGTGCCAACGGTCGCCCGTTCTCGGTGACTTCCGGTGCCGATGGTTTTGGCACCAACAGCAATTTCGAAGCCTTGGGCTTTCACGAAGGCACCTATGGCGGGCGTTCCAGTTCGGACATGGACCCGCCCAAAGTCGGACGACTGGCTTTTCAGGTGGGCGCATCTGCCAACCAAATGATCACCATCGATTTGGCCGACTTCGGCAAAGGCGGGCCGATCACCGGCGACATCACCGGCGATGTGGACTTGAACATTGAACAACGCAGCGTACGAATCAACTCACGCGAAGGCGCCAGCGCGGTATTGGCCAAGCTGGATGACGCCATGGACAAGGTCAACGCCACACGCGCCACCATGGGCGCAGTGATGAACCGTTTGGACCATGTGATCACCAACTTGTCTAACGTGTCGATGAACTTGTCAGCGTCACGCAGTCAGATTGAAGATGCCGATTACGCATCTGCGTCAACTGAACTGGCAAAAAACCAAATCATGCAGCAAGCAGGAACTGCGGTGCTGGCGCAAGCCAACACCAGTCAGCAATCTGTGCTGAAATTGTTAGGCGGTTAATCGCTGACAACATTTGACGTTCATCACTGACCTCATGCCCCCGACCACCTACCAAAGCGAGCCCGCTAAAGCGCCTGATTGCTGGCAATGCCGGTATTTCGCCATCAGCTGGGACCCGCGCAACCCTTACCACTGCAAGATGATGGGGTTTAAAAGCCGGATGATTCCCTCCTTCGAGGTATTCAGGGCTGACGGTAACCACTGCCGCGGCTTCATGGTGAAAATCGTTCAAACCGAGCAACTGCTTTCTCAGCCGGTGCCAACCGTCAGGAAAGCTTCGCGTTTTCTCTGGAAAGCCTGAATTCAGGCTGTCGGAATACCGACTTTTAATAGTTTTAAAGTACTGTTTTAAAAATTAAAAATATATTTTTTTAACACTTAAAAATACATAAAAGAAGCTGGCACAGCCATTGCTTATTAATCAGACCTTTGTTACTGGTTGATCAATGTGAACACTTCGACTCCAAACTTACTGCAAGCTGTCTGGCTGGATCCGTTCAGCCCGCTTGATGATGAGCAGCGTGCCCAGTTGGGTGAGGCCGGACTTGCATTGCACGCCATCTCCACTCTGGGTGACTTGACGCTGGCCCTGCGCCGCGCCCATGTCATGGTGATTGGATTGGGTGACAGCGCCGATATGCTGCGCGAAGTCCAGACCTTGATCGGCCAGCTCGGATTCAATGTCCCGGTGATCTGCCGCGTTGAACGCCGCCGTATGGAAGTCGCGGTAGACGCCATGCGCCACGGCGCTTTGCACGTGCTGCCGTCCGACGAATGGTCGGTACAAGCCTGGCATGTAGCAACCCAGGGCATGCAATTGAATGACAGTACCCAGCCCAAGAGTTTTGTGTTTGTCGACCCGGTCAGTCAGCATTTGCTGGCACTGGCCCAGCGGGTGGCGCAAACCGAAGTCACCGCCTTGCTGGTCGGCCCGACCGGCGCCGGCAAAGAAGTGCTGGCGCGCGTGCTGCACGAATCTTCCCACCGCGCCAAAGGCCCGTTTGTCGCATTGAACTGTTCTGCATTACCGGAACACCTGATTGAAGACATGTTGTTCGGCCATGAAAAAGGCGCGTTCACCGGCGCCCACAAAGACCACAAAGGCCTGTTTGAACAAGCCCAGGGTGGCACCGTGTTTCTGGATGAAATCGGCGAAATGCCCATACACCTGCAAGCCAAGCTGTTGCGCGTTTTACAGGAGAAAAAACTCAACCGCTTAGGCGGCGAATCCGCCATCGATTTGGATGTGCGCGTCATAGCAGCGACCAACAAGGATTTGCGTCAAGCCATTGAAGCGCGTGAATTCCGCGAAGACTTGTATTTCCGTATCAGCACTTTCCGTTTGCGTATTCAACCCTTGTGCGAACGCCCGGGCGACATACTTCCTTTGGCCATGCAAGCCTTGAACCGTTTGGCCAAGGACGGCGTGCCGCTGAGCCTGAGCGTGGAATCGCAATTGATGTTGCAGCAATACCCCTGGCCTGGCAATGTGCGCGAACTCGAAAACGTGGTGCAGCGCGCCGTGGTTTTGTGCCGTGGCCGCGTGGTCACACCGGCGCACCTGATGTTTGACGATAACCAGCCTTTGTACATCGATCAAAACAACCGGCCGCAGTTTCAGCAAGCGGTGCATGTGATGGAACCGACCGAGCCTTCGGCTGACAGTTTCATGGCACCTGCCGGTTCTGACGACATGAAGATCGCCGCCCCTGAAGACCTGATGTCAGCCGTCAAGGCCAGCGAACACCAGGTGATTCTGGCGGCCATTCATGCCACCGATAACCGCGTGGAAGCCGCCAAAAAACTCGGTATCAGTCCGCGTACATTGCGTTACAAATTGGCCCAGCTGCGCGAGCGCGGTATGGAACTGGCCGTCGCCGGTTGATTGAGGAGCAACGGCCATGATTGACAGCATTTCCGGCAACAGCGTCAACTCCATGATGGAGACCATCCGGGCGTACCAGAACAAGGCCGCCGGTGGTATTGACCAGATCAATATCAAGCCGCCTCAGGTGCAGGATATACAGGCACCGAAAACGGAGTTGCCTAATTTCACCGAGTCGGTGAAAAATCTGCTCGACAAAGTCAATGAAACGCAAGTCAAGTCCAGCAACTTGCAAGAAGCCTACCAACGTGGCGAAGACGTACCCCTGACCGATGTGGTGCTGGGTATGCAGAAATCCTCCCTGGCCTTTGAAGCGACCTTGCAGGTGCGCAACAAAGTGCTCAGAGCGTATGAAGAAATCATGAACATGCCGGTCTAACCTGAGAGAACAACATGGCTACCGCAAGTGCAACACTCAATTCCCCAATAGGCACCAGCAATAACGCGCTGACCACCGATACAGACAATGGCTCGCGCAACAGCAACGCCATGGTCGGCGGCGGCTCGCCCATGCGCGGCGGTGACCTGGCACATTCCATCACCGGTTCGGCGCTTACCGACCCGATGGGCATGATCCGCGATATGGTGCGCCAACCCTCGGTTCGCAAAGTCCTGCCCATCGTCGTCATCATGATGGTGGTGGCTGCTTTCGGTCTGGCGTCCATGTCCATGAAAACGCCGCCCATGCGTGCCTTGACCATGATGCTGCCCGAGGCTGACAAGCAACTCGCCATGGAAACCTTGAAGACCGCCAATTTCGAACCTGAGATTGACAACAACACCGGTCAAATCATGGTGCCCGGCGACAAATACCAGGAAGCGCGCATGCTGCTGTCCTCCAAAGGCCTGCCGCGCACTGAAGTGCAGGGCATGGATACCTTGAAAGACATGCCGGCCATGACCACCAGCCAGTTCATGGAACAGGTGCGCTACAACAATGCCATGGAACAGGAACTGGCGAAAACCATTTCGCAAATCGCCGGTATCCGCAGCGCCCGTGTGCACCTGGCCGCACCCAAACAAAGCGTGTTCGTGCGCGACCGTGTGCCGACCAAGGCCTCGGTCATCATTTCCCGCGCCCCCGGCAAAGAAGTGTCGTCTGCCAATGTGCAGGCCATCATTTCGCTGGTGGCTTCCAGCGTACCTTACCTGGCACCTGAAAACGTCTCTGTTGTCGATAACTTCGGCTCCTTGATGAACGAGATGCTGGGCCCGCAACCGTTGGGCCTGACAGGTGCCGAGTTGCAGCAAAAGCAACAAATGGAAGACCTGTACCGCACGCGCTTGATTCAGTTGTTGGCACCCATCGTCGGCGCGGAAAATGTGTCTGCCCAGGTCAGCATGCAACTGGATTTCACGCAAGAAGAAATCACCACCGAAGACTTTGACCAGCGCGACAAAGGACCTAAGACGCGTTCCGAGTTGTATGTGGAAGACCGCAATACGTTCAAGGACGCCATCGGTATTCCCGGTTCGCTGACCAACACCCCGCCGAACCCGCCCATCAACCCGGCCTCGTCTGACGCCACCCCCGCCGACCCGAACAAAGGTGTCAGCGAAAAAGGCGTGCAAGTCGTGGCCCGCAGCACCAAAAACTATGAACTCGACCGTTCGGTGCGCCATACCAAGAGCGCCATGGGCAATATTTCCAAGCTCGGCGTCGGCGTGCTGATCAACGAGCGCCCGATTCCCGCCGGTATGAAGGTGGAGAAACCGGCTGATGGCTCGCCTGCGCCGACCACCATTCCGTACACCCAGGAAGAACTCGACCGCCTTAACCAGTTGGTGCGCGGTGCCGTCGGCTTTAATGACAAACGCGGCGACGTGGTCACCGTGGTGGCCACCCGTTTTGAGCCGCCGGTTGATCCCAATGCCGTACCCTGGTACAAAGACGAAGCGCTGGCCTCGCTGGCCAACAGCGGCGTGATCGCCTTGCTGTTTCTGTTGTTTTTGATGGCTGTGGTCCGCCCCATGATCAAGAAACTGATCAAGCCCGAAGTCGACCCTGCTGCGATTGCCGCTGCTGCCATGGCTGCCGCTGCTGCCGAAGCCGCTACCGCTGAGAAAGCCCGCACCGACCGGATCGCTACCGCCGAAGCCGATGCTGCAGCGAGAGCCGTGGCTGAACGCGCCGCCCGTGAAGAAGCCGAGGAAAAAGCCCTCAAGCAAGCCGAAGCCAAAGCCGAGGCCGAGCGCCTGGCTGCCGAAGCCTTGGCCAAGGAGTCCCAAATGGCCGAAGAAGCCGCAGCCGCAGAAGCCAGCCGCATGGCAGAGGAAGAAGCGGCCCGCGAAGCCGAGCGTCTGGCCGCGCTCGAGTTGCAAGCCGAAACCGGTGGTGAGGATGTGGAATTGGAAGAAGGCGAATCGATGGATGACCTGAAAGCTCGCATGGGCAAACTCAAACCCAAGAAGCCTTCCATCCCGTCTGATTTACTGAACAATGCAAACTCGTACGATGACAAGGTTGCCTTGATCCGGATGATCGTGGCTGACAACTCCGGCCGCGTGGCCAGTGTCATGCGCAACATGATCCAACCCTGATCAGTCAACAAGCTACCAAGGAATACACATGGCTGAAGATATTATTCAATGGACCCCGGAGCTTCGCTCCGAAATGGAGGCCATGACCTCCACCCAGCGCGCCGCCGTTCTGATGCTGCTGCTGGGTGAAGAACAAGCTGCTGAAATTGTGAAATACCTCAGCCCCAAAGAAGTACAGGCCTTAGGTGCTGCCATGGTGCAGGCCTCGTCGCTGTCGCAAGGCGCGGTGAACGTGGTGCTGGACCAGTTTGTCGACATGCTGAAAAAACAAAACAGCGTCGGACTTGGCGGCTCGGACTATGTCGATCGCGTCATGCGTCTGGCGCTGGGCGAAGACAAGGCCAATTCGGTGCTCAACCGCATCATGCCAGGACAAGGCACCAAAGGCCTGGACATTTTGTCGTGGATGGACCCGCGTTC
>CAMBSK010000057.1 GCA_945870575.1 Bordetella parapertussis
ATGAATGCGCATTTTTGCGCGGTCATCCCTAACTTTCGCATCATGGAAGTAGATATAGACCGGATTGCCTGGGACCACGAACTCTATACCCATGAACCGGTTTACAAAGACGGCCACTTGGTCATGCCCGATCGCCCAGGTTGGGGTACCGAGCCCGTTGAGTCGGCACTGCTGGCGCACCCGCCGCTGCAAACACATGGTTTTCTGGCGCTTGGTGTGAAAATGGACCGGGCCTGAAAACCTCTCCCATCCGCGGTTAGACGTTTGTCCTTCAAGATGGCAAACATCACCCGTGCGCAACTTATCCAGCAACTCAGATTGCCCAAGCGCTATGACTTGGCCGTCATAGGCGGCGGAGCCACCGGTCTGGGTATCGCACTGCAAGCAAGGATGCGCGGTTACAGCGTCGTGTTGCTTGAAGCGCATGACTTTGCCAAAGGCAGTTCATCACGTTCCACCAAATTGGCACACGGCGGTGTGCGCTACCTGGCCCGGGGCGAGATCGGCATGGTGCGCAAGGCTTTGCAAGGGCGCGCCGGTTTGCTCGAAGATATTCCGCATCTCGCGCAATCTATTTCTTTTGTCATGCCTTCGTACAACTGGCTGGACATAGGTTTTTACGGTTTAGGCCTCAAGTTGTATGAATGGCTGGCCGGTTCACGCGGACTTGGTAAAACCGCGTACCTGAATGCAAAAGCTGTTCTCTCGCATTTGCCGGGACTGAAAGCAGATGGTTTGCGCGGCGGTGTGAAATACATTGACGGTCAATTCGACGATGCGCGTTTTGCCATCAACCTGGCCAGAACCGCACAGAAAGCAGGTGCGTTGTTGGTCAATTACTGCCGAGTCGAAAATTTCAATTACCAGGACGGCAAGATAAACGGTTTGCTTTGCACTGATGCAGAAAGTGCAGAAACTTTTTTAATACAAGCCGCTTGTGTGATCAATGCAACCGGTGTATGGGTGGATGCGCTTTGTCAACAAGACGCGTTATTTTCAAATGAAAAAGTGTCTGATCTGATCACCGCCAGCCAAGGCGTGCATCTCGTGGTGGACAAAGAATTTCTACCCTCAGAGCATGCATTGCTCATACCTGATACCCGGGATAAACGCATGTTGTTTGCCATTCCATGGCTAGGCAAGATTATTCTGGGCACGACGGATACACCGCGAACCGATATGCCGCAAGAGCCTTTGGCCTATGAGCAAGAAATTTCATTCATATTGACTGAAGCTGCAAGGTATTTGACGCGCCCGCCCAAGCGCAGTGATGTACGAAGTGTCTGGGTCGGTTTGCGTCCTTTGGTTATGAAAAATAAGCATCAACAAGTAGCTACGGGGAAATTAAGCAGAGACCATTTCATCGGTTTGAGCAGCACCGGATTATTGACCGTCACTGGCGGTAAGTGGACAACCTATAAAGCCATGGCAGATGATGTTTTGTTACACGGTATCAAAAGCAAACTTTTGCACCCTGAAAAAATTTCCGTTGACACAGCCGTGACATTCATGGGTTGCGCTCAGACCGGTAAACCCGCTGTGTCGCTGACCTTGCCCCAGGGAATACATTTGTATGGCGATGAGGAAAGCAGCGTGAACAGCCTGCCTGGCGCTGAGCACTGGTTGTTGCCCGGGTTCAGCGAAGCCATGGTGCGTTTTGCTGCGCGCTACGAATTTGCCAGAACGGTGGAAGATGTGTTGGCACGCAGGTCGCGCTGGTTATTTCTTGATTCAAAAATGGCGTTGTCGGTTGCCGCTGATGTTGCTGACATTCTTATTGATGAAGGTGTATCAAATGCTCAACTGGAAGAATTCCAATCCTTGGCCTTGAAATACCTACCGGCACTGCTGAGTTCAGATCCTGATAACTACGAGACAGCAGTCAGCAGCCTGCCGGGTTGAAGTGTTGCAAAATATGTTTCACTGCATCAGTACATCAGTTCAATTTCCCGAAAGCATTTCATGACAAATACCCAGCTACCTGCCGCTGAGCGCCTGACATTTGAAAGCGTGAACATGCGCGCAGTGTCCGTGCCTTTGACCAACCCTATCGTTTCCAATGTCGGTGAATTCACGCACTGGCCTTTGATACTCATAGACGTGCACACACGCGAAGGCGTGACCGCTGCTGAGCAATGCCCTTGCCGTGGCCAGTCCTATGGTGCCGGTGGCACCGAGCAATAACACGCGCATGAAGCAGGCTCCAATTGAAAAAACCGACTGTAGAGCATCTGCCAATCCCGTCTACTTGTCACTTAGGTGGCACTGGGGCCAATTATTGACAGCCGGATGTAACAGATAGACGTACTTAAACCGACCCTGTCAGGGCTTATCCTCTTGCTTTTTCGGCTGACCTATTCTCAGAATCCCCCAGCTTTCTGATCACTGTTTTGAAGGGAACCCCCCTTGCCTATTTCTTTCAAACGTCAAACCCTGCATTCGCTGTTAGCCGGCCTGCTGCTCGGCAGCGGTCTGCTTGGAACTACAGCCCTGATGGCCCAGGACAAACCGGTGCGCATAGGCGTGCCCACCTCGGTGCAACTGCAAGTCGGCAGAGACACGCTGACTGCGGTCAAGATGGCGGTCGACGAGATCAATAAAAAAGGCGGCGTGCTGGGACGCAAGTTTGAATTCGTATCGGCCGACGAAACCGAAAACCCCGAAACCGGCATCAGCGCTATCAAAAAGCTGACTGCCGATGAAAAAGTAGATTTGCTGATCGGCGGCTATACCAGCGGTGTGACACTGGCTCAGTTGCCGCACATCTCGGCGGCCAAAACCATTTACCTGGGCGTGGGCGCAGCCTCGCCTTCCATCACCAACAAAGTGAAGCAGGATTACGACAACTACAAATACATTTTCCGCGTCGGCCCGCTCAATGCAGCCCACCAGGCACGTGCTCTGGTTGACTTCATCTCAAAATTTGTCATTGGTGAGCTGGGCTACAAAAACATTGCCATCGTCGGCGAAAACGCCAAATGGGTGCAAGACCTGGTGCCTATTTTGTCCAAAGGCGCCAAGGAAGTCGGCGCCGATGTGCGTTTGACCGAATTGTTTGACACCCAGACTTCTGACTTTTCACCCTTGCTAGCCAAAGTCAAATCCAGCGGCGCGCAGTACATGATTGTGGCGCTGTCACACGCGTCAAGCGACGTGTTTGCCAAGCAATGGCATGACGCGCAAGTGCCGGTGCCCTACGGCGGCATTGATGTGAAAAGCATGGACGGCGATTTCTTTGCCCGCATCGGCGGCAAATCCATTTCCGAGATCGCCACCAACTTTGCGGTGCGCGCACCCATCACCAAGAAAACCGTGCCCTTCTTTGATGAGTTCAAAAGGAACTCTTCCAACTTCCCCGTGTATTCAGCTTTCTTTGCTTATGACGCGGTATTTATTTACGCAGACGCGGTGAAACGCGCCGGCAGTTTTGACACCGAGAAGGTCATCAAGGAGCTGGAAAAAACCAAACACGAAGGCGTGGCTGGCGAAATCACTTTTGATGAACAGCACGATGTGCAAACCGGCCCTGGCAAAGTCAACTTCATGTTTGTGCAATGGCAGGAAAAAGGCGAACGCGCTGTCATTTATCCCAAGGAATTGCGCACCGGCAAATTCATCATGCCGCCTTGGATGAAGAAATAAACAGTGGAAATCCTTATCTACGGCGCAGTCACCAGCGCCATTTACGCGATGCTGGCGGTCGGCTTCACGCTGATCTTCGGTGTCGCACGCATTCTCAACCTGGCGCATGGTTCGTTTTATGCGCTGGGCGCTTATTCGGCGTATGTGCTGACCACGCTGGCAGGTCTGCCGCTGTGGCTGGCAGCTGCAGCCTTATCAACGAATCTTTGGTTCAATGGTGGACGCAAACAACTCCCCTTTTAATCTAATCAGGCTGAGCGTCCTGAACACAAAAACTCATTAAATTAAGCTACAAGTGACTGTTTCAACATTGGAGCAGTCGCAGGATTATTTTTGAATTTGATTTCTGCCGTCCAAAGATCCAACGCCTCCTGCATGCGAAGCCAACTCTCAGGCGTGCCGCCTACAGCTCTTGCGATGCGAATGGCCATCTCCGCTGTAACTGCTTTTTTCTCGTGAAGTAAGTCTGATACGGTTTGTCGACTGACCATGAGACGCGCAGCAAACTCTCCTTGTGTCCATGCCAATTCTGGCAGCACATCATCACGTAGAACTGCGCCAGGGTGCGTTGGTTTACGATTGGGGTTTCGTAGAGATCTCATCAGTGATAGTCCTCCAAGTTAACGTTCATGGCGTCTTCGCCAAAAAATTGATATGTGATTCGCCAGTTGCCAGTGACAGAAACTGCGAACTCACCTTTTCGATCACCTTTCAGAGCGTGGAATTTGTAGCCAGGCAAGTCCATGTCTTCAGCTTCCTTTGACGCATCCAAACGGTCCAGCATCCTTTCAATACGTGAACCGTACTGAGCAGGAATGCCTTTGTAGCTGCCTTTGGTAAAGAAAAGCTCCAAACCCTTGTGTTTGAAAGATGCGATCATTGATGCTGATTGTAAACAAGTAATTTACTATGTCAAGTTTAACTTGACAGTTAAACTTGACATTCTATGCACTCGAAATACAGG
>CAMBSK010000058.1 GCA_945870575.1 Bordetella parapertussis
CTGGTATGGCACGCTGAGACCGCGCAGTTGCAGCATTTGCAAACTATGTCCACCTTGCCGCCGGGCTTTGATGCCAAGCCATGGGCAGCTGATATACACCTCACGCCGGATGGCCGTTGTCTGATCAGCAGCGAACGCAGTTCCAGCACGTTGGCGGTTTTTCATGTGGACACAGACACAGGTTTACTGACCCTCGCAGGACACACATCAACCGAAGCGCAGCCGCGTGGTTTTGCTATCCATGACAACGGACAGCATGTGCTGGTCGCCGGTCAGCAATCCCACCATGTGAGTTGCTACCGTCTGGACACAAGCAGCGGCACACTGGTCTTTCAGCAACGCGTGCCGACCGGCAAAGAGCCGAACTGGATAGAAATCGTTGTCTGACAGCAAGAATTCATGTGTGCGTCTTATGATGCAGGCGCAAATAGTTTTTCATTATTCAAACAAGCAGAGGTGTATATGCAAATAGGAATGATTGGCCTTGGCCGCATGGGTGGAAATATTGTGCGTCGCTTGATGCGCCATGGACACCAGTGTGTGGTGTATGACGTGAACCCTGCCAGCGTCAAGCAACTTGCGGACGAAGGTGCCATACCGGCGAATGACTTGAAGCAGTTTGTTGCTTCGCTTGAATTGCCGCGTACGGTCTGGTTGATGCTGCCGTCCGGCGCCATCACTGAAGCTGCGGTAGACCAAATGCATGAATTGCTGCAAAGTGGCGATATTCTGATAGACGGCGGCAACAGTAATTTTCAAGACGATGTGCGCCGTGCTCAAGGGCTGCAGAAAAAAGGCATACGCTATATCGATGTCGGCACCAGCGGCGGTGTCTGGGGACTGGAGCGCGGCTATTGCATGATGATTGGCGGCGACAAACAAGCGGTCACTGAACTCGACCCGATTTTCAAATCGCTGGCCCCCGGCATAGGCAGCATAGACAAAACACCCGGGCGTGAAAACCACCAATCCACCGCCGAGGAAGGCTATTTGTACACCGGCCCTGCGGGCTCGGGGCATTTTGTGAAGATGGTGCACAACGGTATTGAATACGGTTTGATGCAAGCCTACGCCGAAGGTCTGGATATTTTGAAAGGCGTGAACCAGGCAGTCATTCCTGCGGAGCGTCGCTACGACCTGAACCTGGCCGACATCACCGAACTGTGGCGGCGCGGCAGTGTGGTCTCGTCATGGCTGCTGGATTTGAGCGCCATTGCACTCGCAGAAGACCCGCAGCTGTCTTCGTATTCCGGGTATGTGGAGGATTCCGGTGAAGGCCGTTGGACCATACAAGCAGCCATCGAAGAGGCGGTGCCGGCGGATGTATTGACGGCTGCCTTGTACACGCGCTTTCGCTCGCGCCAGGAACACACGTTTGCAGAAAAAGTGCTCTCAGCCATGCGCAAACAGTTCGGCGGTCACCAAGAACCTAAAAAACCTTAAAGGACAAGAACGTGGCACAAGACATAGAACATGTGAAAACGCCGCATGGCGAACGCGCGCCTGCCTGCACGCTAGTGATATTCGGTGCGGCAGGTGACCTGACCAAACGCTTGCTGATGCCTGCGCTCTACAACCTGGCGCGCACCGGTTTGCTGCCTGATAACTTTGCGCTCATCGGTGTGGACCGCGCCGACATGAGTGACGATTCCTTTCGTGCCCATGTGGCGCAGGCTGTCACTGCGTTTGCCGCCGACAAGCACTATGCGCAAACCTTGCAGACCGAGCATCTGAACAAATTGCTGGGCAGCTTGTCTTATTTATCTGCCGATTTCAGTGACCCGCAGGCTTATGTGCAACTGACATCCCGCTTGCAACAAGCGGATAAAGAAAAGCACACCGGGGCCAACGTCATGTTTTACCTGGCTGTGGGCTCGCGGTTTTTTGCAGGCATCGTTGATCAACTCGGTGCCGCCGGGTTGTTACAGGAAACCGAGCAGGCCTGGCGTCGCGTGGTGGTGGAAAAACCGTTCGGCCACGACCTGGCATCTGCGCGTGAATTGAACAAACAACTGCGAAACAATTTACAAGAAACCCAGATCTACCGCATGGACCATTTCCTTGGCAAGGAGACGGTGCAAAACATCATGTTGATGCGTTTTGCCAATGGCATTTTCGAGCCCTTGTGGAACCGTGACCATATCGATCATGTGCAGATCACGGTCGCTGAAACCGTCGGTGTTGAGCAGCGCGCAGCCTTTTACGAAACCACCGGCGCCATGCGCGACATGGTGCCTAACCATGTGTTTCAACTTTTGGCATTGACGGCGATGGAGTCACCTGCTTCGTTTGACGCAGACGCGGTGCGCAATGAAAAAACCAAGGTATTGGATTCGGTGCATGTGCTGGATCCGCTCAGAGATGTGGTGCGCGGTCAGTATGTTGCGGGTGAACGCAGCGGGGAAGCGTTGAAGGCCTACTGCAGCGAAACCGGTGTGTCGGCAGACAGCGGCACTGAAACTTATATCGCCATGAGGCTGGGCATAGATAACTGGCGTTGGGCAGGTGTGCCGTTTTATTTGCGCACCGGCAAAGCCCTGGGTCACCGGCAAAGCGAAATACAAGTGCAGTTCAAGCGGCCACCTTTTTCATTGTTCCGCGATACCGCTACCGACGCCTTGCAGCCCAACACGCTGCTGATCAAGTTGCAGCCCGATGAAGGCGCCATGCTGAGCTTTGGCGCAAAAATTCCCGGTCCGCGCATAGAAATCGGACAAGTGCATATGGATTTTCATTACAAAGACTATTTCCAAAATGCACCAAGCACCGGTTATGAAACATTGATTTATGACTGCATGATCGGCGACGCCACATTGTTTCAGCGCTCAGACAGTGTCATGGCCGGTTGGCAAATCGTGCAGCCATTGCAAGACTATTTGGCGCAGCACAGCGATGCGCCGCTGTCAATGTATGCCGCCGGTTCACAAGGGCCTGAAGCGGCTGAGCATTTGTTCGGTGACAGCGGTAACCGCTGGCGCACCTTGGCTTAAGACATGGCGCAGGCTGTGTTCAGTATGCGCGTTCTCTTACCTCACCAGCACCGTGGTGGAGACTTTCAAAAACGGTTGCACCGCGTGGTAACTGGGTTCGCCGAACGAAGGCAATTCGCCACGAGAGACCGGATTGAGGCTGAGCGACAAAGTATTGTCGGCAATATAACGCGGTACTTCTTGCGGGTCTGTGTCCGGCGCATGGCCTGCCAAATAGGCCGACACCCAGGCTTTGCAGGGGGTAGACATGGGGGCGTTGGCTGCACAGTAACGCCAGTTTTCAGCATGCACCGGCAACACAAAAAAGCTTAAAACAAAAATTAAAGCGTTCGGTTTAAACATCTACATCCCCTTTTGGTATTCATTTGTAAAAGTTGGTGTGTCAACGCAATATCGACACTGACAGGGGATGAGCAATTTCTGCGCCTTAGGTTTTTGACAGCGCGCAAGACCAATGAACGTGAGTTTCAGCTGTGGTTTTGCAGAACTATGTATCAGGAAATCTCAGCTTTCTGCAAACCCCTCTTCTAAATTTGCGGCCACACAGATTGAAAGCTGATCTGTGCAAGGCTAGGCCGATTTCACGCCAGTCGCAGGTAAGTTGTCTCAAGTTGTACAAAAAAAACACATGGAGTTGTATATGAATTTAAACAAAATTTTGGCACTGACCTTGATGGCTCTGCTGACTGCTTGCGCGTCTACCCAGGAAAAAGAAGCACAAACCGCCAAGGAAGAACAAGCACAAAAAGCCCTGGATGAATTAAACCGCCAAGTCAGAAGCCAATCTGACATGGCCAACTCCTCTGCCAAGCAGGCAGCGCAGTCACAAAAGGCCATAGAAGAACTGAATAACCAGCTGAAAGATCAGTCAGACATGTTGACCACCACTTTGAGCAAGGCCGTGCCTGACGCAAGTTCTGCACAGCGTGCCGAGGCCGCCAAAGAAGCAGAGCGACGCAAAGCAGTGGAAACCAACATCAGCAAGACCCCTGATTGGTTTTTACAAAACGACAACAACCCTGATGCGATTTATGTGACCGCTACTGAAGGCGCAGTTGATATGCAGTTGTCTATAGACATGGCCATGTTGTCGGCCAGGCGTGTGTTGCTGCAAGGCTTGGCGCAGAGCTGCAATTACCTCTGTACCGTTGGCGTATTCGCGCAGCCTGAAATCGCAGACCAGC
>CAMBSK010000059.1 GCA_945870575.1 Bordetella parapertussis
GCGAAGGCTTGGAGAAGGCCGGTTTGAAGTACATCGATTGATGCCGTTGCCAGTGATGCATAAACCTACCTCCGGCGATTTCACCAAAACCACTGGCTGGCTGGATTGGTACAACGGCCCTGCCAAGCCGCGCTTTGTGCTGCCTTCCGGTGCGGTGGACGCGCACTGCCATGTGTTCGGCCCAGGCGATGCCTTCCCCTATGCGCCCGAGCGCAAATACACACCGTGTGATGCATCAGCCGCGCAATTGTTTGCGTTGCGCGATCACTTAGGCTTTGACAAAAACGTCATCGTGCAAGCGACTTGCCACGGTTCGGACAACCGTGCAATGGTGGATGCGTTGATGCGTGCTGAAGGTAAAGCGCGCGGCGTGGCTACGGTGAAACGCAGCATCAGCGACGACGAACTGCAAGCCATGCACGATACCGGTGTGCGCGGCGTGCGCTTCAACTTCGTTAAACGCCTGGTGGACTTCACACCCAAAGATGAGTTGATGGAGATTGCTTCGCGCATCAAAGCCTGGGGCTGGCATGTGGTGATTTATTTTGAAGCCGTGGACTTGCCCGAGTTGTGGGATTTCTTCTCAGCCCTTCCAACCACGGTGGTGGTGGACCACATGGGCAGGCCTGATGTGTCCAAACCATTGAATGGCCCTGAGTTCAGCCTGTTCATGCAGTTCATGCGCGAGCACCCAAATGTATGGAGCAAAGTGTCTTGCCCAGAACGACTCAGTATCAATGGCCCTCAAGCCTTGCATGGCGAAACTGCACCTTACCGTGACGTGGTGCCGTTTGCGCGTCACGTGGTCGAGAGTTTTCCGGAGCGGGTGTTGTGGGGCACGGATTGGCCGCACCCGAATTTGAAAGACCACATGCCGGACGACGGATTGTTGGTGGATTTCATTCCACAGATTGCTTTGAGCGCCGAGTTGCAGCAAAAGTTGTTGGTGGATAACCCGACACGTTTGTATTGGTCTGAGCTGAAATGAAAGACACACATGGCACTTGATAAACCTTATCTGGACGTTCCGGGCACGACCGTATTTGACATGGAGCAATCGCGCAAAGGTTATGTCTTGAACCAATTTTGCATGTCACTCATGAAGGCCGACAACCGCGCGCGTTTCAAAGCTGATGAGCGCGCTTATCTGGATGAATGGGACATGATCGAAGAACAAAAACAAGCGGTGATGGCGCGCGACTTGAACTGGTGCATACGCACCGGTGGCAATATTTATTTCTTGGCCAAGATAGGCGCGACCGATGGCAAAAGCTTTCAGCAAATGGCGGGCAGCATGACTGGCTTGACCGAAGACGAATACAGAAACATGATGATTGGTGGCGGGCGCTCTGTCGAGGGCAACCGCTACATCGGCGAAGATGGTACGGCACAAGCGCACCGACAACCACAAGGCAAGGCAAGCAGCGCAGGAGGCGCGTAAACATGGCACGCATCAGCGCATCGGTTTTCACTTCGCATGTGCCGGCCATCGGCGCGGCTTTGGACATGGGCAAAACGCAAGAGCCGTATTGGCAACCCGTGTTCACCGGTTATGAATACTCCAAAGAATGGATGAAACAAAACACACCGGACGTGATTTTTTTGGTGTTCAACGACCACGCCACCGCGTTCAGCTTGGACATGATTCCGACATTCGCCATTGGCACAGCCGCGCAATACACACCGGCTGACGAGGGTTGGGGACCACGTCCGGTGCCTGTGGTGCATGGTCACCCTGAGCTTGCTGGGCATATCGCACAGTCAGTGATTCAACAAGATTTCGATCTGACCATCGTCAACAAAATGGACGTGGACCACGGCCTGACCGTGCCCCTCTCGCTCATGTGCGGCCAGCCGCAAGCCTGGCCTTGTCCGGTGATTCCGTTTGCGGTCAACGTGGTGCAATACCCTGTGCCCTCCGGACAGCGTTGTTTCAATCTGGGCAAAGCGATTGCCAAAGCGGTCAAGAGTTTTGATGCAGACTTGAATGTGCAGATCTGGGGCACCGGTGGCATGAGCCACCAGTTGCAAGGGCCGCGCGCAGGCCTCATCAACAAACAGTTTGATAACGCGTTTTTAGACCGCTTGATTGCAGACCCCGCAGGTTTGGCGCAAATGCCGCATATCGACTACGTGCGCGAAGCGGGCAGCGAAGGCATTGAACTGGTGATGTGGCTCATTGCGCGCGGTGCGATGAGCGATGTGATTGGAGGTGCAGCGCCGCAGGTGAAGCACCGTTTCTACCATGTCCCGGCCAGTAACACGGCGGTGGGACATTTGATTCTGGAGAACCCGGGCGGCTGATTTTGTCCTTGCATTTTGATAGTTGAGGTATCAATTTGCAAGGATGTTTGAGACTGGCGGGCTCAAGTTCAATCGGCACACTCACCCGCTCAATATGCCGCAAAGAAGTTAGTGCGGATGATGTCATAAGCAGGCTAAAAGTAATTCATAATGGCTCACATTTATTCTGAGCTATTTTGGATTCAACCATGCCTTCTGAGCTTTTAAATTTAATTCAAACTGTTTCTATTGAAGCGATCAAAATTTTAGGGCCAGCGGTTATCTCTGCATATGCAACTTATCGAGCGACGGCCATACAGTTTGAATCCAAGCTAAAGGAGCTTGATAAAGCAAATGAATTTCATACCCGTGGTTGGATCGTTACATGAAAATGTACCGACATTTGCAAACCGATATTGCCGGTCTGCTACGCCAAGCACGCGGCCTGGCGGTGCGAAGCGTCAACGCTGTGATGACGGCCAGTTATTGGGAAGTAGGGCGGCGCATCGTAGAGGCTGAACAAAAAGGCAAACGTCGTGCAGCGTATGGAGAGCAACTGATCCAGCAGTTGGCGGTGGATTTGACGGCAGAGTTTGGACGCGGTTTCAGCAAGCAAAAATTGCATCAAATGTATGCCTTCTATTTGCGCTGGCCGGCCCCTCAAATTGTCCAGACACTGTCTGGACAATTTGGAGTTGAGGGAACTTCCGAGATGTTCGCAACCCAGTCAAAGGGAGCCAAAGTCCTCGCACCCATTCCGCAGATACCGTCTGCTGAATTCATGCTGAAAGACCTCGCCCAAGCCTTCCCATTGTCCTGGTCTGCATATGTGTGTCTTTTATCGGTGGACAGTGAAGATGCCCGTCAGTTCTACGAACATGAAGCCCTGCGCAGTGGTTGGAGTGTGCGTCAACTCAAGCGTCAAATCGACAGTCAGTTTTTTGAACGCAGTCTGCTGTCTAAAAACAAAAAAGCCGTGCTTAGCAAAGCCGCAGTGGCCAAAGCAGAAGATGCCATGGACTTGGCCGATATTGTCAAAGATCCGTATGTGTTGGAGTTTCTTGACCTGAAAGACGAGTACAGCGAAAGTAATTTGGTTTCTTTTTTGCTTTTAAATTTTGTAATTTTCGAATTATGAAAAAACACAAAATTGTTCAGGAGAATTTCCTGACATCAATCCGTTGAGGGTAATTACTGTTAATAGAGGGGCCTGAGTCAATTCAAATTAAC
>CAMBSK010000060.1 GCA_945870575.1 Bordetella parapertussis
ATCTTTGAACGAGTTAGGTATGGTGTTCCGATACAAATTTTGGGCAGGGGATCACATTTTTTGATAAAAAAGTCGACGCCATCTAACTTAGTATCAAAATTTATTTTGCTGACTTTACTTTTTAATATTAATGAGTTTTAAATAATTAAATTTAATTAAAAAACAACGTCATGATTAATGAAGCACTTGCCTTCAATGAAGGCTTATCGGGTTTTCCAGAGCCAAAACCCATAGGTGGGACAATGCACAGATGCATCCAAAAGCCCTGCTCGACGCCTGTACCGAACTCACCCGCCTCTTGTTACGTTTTGAACACCCCGCTGACAGCGTGGTGTCCAAGTATTTCCGAGACCAACGCAAGACCATGGACCTGGGCCCGCGCGAGCGCAGTGTGCTGGCCGAAACCGTTTACAACGTGCTGCGGCAAAAGCTGCGCTTCGAACACTTGGCCAAATCCGGCACCGGCGTGCGCGAGCGGCGCCTGGCCATTCTGGGCTGGGCCGCGCATTTAGACGCGCAAGCGCGGCAACAGCAACCGCAGGCCAAGCACGGCGACCGTGGCTTCATGAAGGCCGCCATGAGCGAGATGGAGTTCAAGTGGTTGAGCGATTGCGATGCTGCCACCGAAGACGATTTTCTCGCCCCGCACAAACATAATTTGCCGCCTTGGCTGGCCGAAGCGCTTGAAGCGCAGCTCGGCGACAACTTCTGGCCGCTGGTCGACAGCTTGCAGCAAACCGCCGGTCTGGACGTGCGGGTCAACACTTTGCTGGCCAAGCGCGCCGACGTGTTGGCGCTGCTCAAAGCCAGCGGTATTCAGGCCTATGACACACCTTTTTCGCCTTGGGGGTTGCGCATGCCGGCCAAACCCAACCTGAGCAAACTGGCCTTGTTCGAGCAAGGTCACATCGAAGTGCAGGATGAAGGCTCCCAGTTGCTAGCGATGTTGGTGGATGCCAAGCGCGGCGAAATGGTGGCCGATTTTTGCGCCGGAGCCGGCGGCAAAACTTTGGCGCTGGGTGCGAGCATGCGCAACACCGGTCGCTTGTACGCGTTTGACACGTCGGCGCACCGCTTGGACGCGCTCAAGCCGCGACTGGCGCGCAGCGGTTTGTCGAATATCCATCCGGTGGCGATTGCACACGAGCGCGACGACCGCATCAAACGCTTGCGCGGCAAGATGGACCGGGTGCTGGTCGACGCGCCTTGCACAGGCCTGGGTACTTTGCGGCGTAACCCGGATTTGAAATGGCGGCAAACCCCTGAGGCCGTGGCTGAACTGGTGGTCAAGCAGACCGCCATCCTGGCCGCTGCCGCGCGCTTGCTTAAGCCCGGCGGTAGGTTGGTGTATGCCACCTGCAGTTTGCTGCGCGAAGAAAACGAAATGATTGCCGAGGCGTTCAGCGCAGCGCACCCGCAGTTCACGCCGCTGCCGGTCAGCGAATTGCTGGCCGCCGATGGCGTGGCGCAACCCGATACTTTGTGCACGCCTGACGGCGTGTATTTGCGCTTGTGGCCGCACCTGCACGCCACAGACGGTTTCTTTGCAGCGGCTTGGTGTTTGTCATAAGCCCGTTTTAAAATCAAAAACACTTTGATTTTCTAAGGACGCATATGCTGTTACCTGCATGGCCGTGGTTGGATGTGGTGGTCAATTGGCTGGCCTTTGGCACTTGGCAATTGAGCGCTTGGCAACTGGTGGCGTTCACGCTGTTGATGACGCACATCACCATCGCCTCCGTAACAATTTATCTGCACCGCCATCAAGCGCATCGCTCGCTGGATTTGCATTGGTTACCAGCGCACTTTTTCCGGCTCTGGCTGTGGCTGACCACTGGCATGACCACCAAGTCCTGGGCGGCGATCCACCGCAAACACCACGCCAAATGCGAAACCGATGAAGACCCGCACAGCCCTCAAGTCATGGGCATCAACACTGTGTTTTGGCAAGGTGCAGAGCTTTACAGGCGCGAAGCCGCCAACGCAGAAACCTTGCGTAAGTACGGCCACGGCACACCGGACGATTGGCTAGAAAAAAATGTGTATTCTTTTTTCCCTTGGCAAGGTGTGGGCGTCATGCTGGTCATTGATCTGGCTTTGTTCGGCGCCATTGGCTTGACAGTCTGGGCGGTGCAAATGCTGTGGATTCCGGTGACCGCTGCAGGCGTCATCAATGGTATTGGCCACTACTGGGGTTACCGCAATTTTGAAGCGCCGGATGCCAGCACGAACATCTCGCCCTGGGGCATCATCATCGGCGGCGAAGAACTGCACAACAACCACCATACCTATCCCACATCAGCCAAGTTGTCGGTCAAGCCTTACGAGTTTGACATCGGTTGGATGTACATCCGTATTCTTGAGACCATCGGTTTGGCAACAGTCAAAAAGACGCCGCCCAAACTGCATTACGCCGAAGTGCAAGCCGTCGCCAACGAACAAACTTTGGAAGCGTTGATCACCAACCGCTATGAAGTGATGGCCGGTTTTGCGCGCCAGTTGCAAACCGCGGTCAAGCAGGAAATAGCCGCTTTACCCAAACTGCCGGCCGACGCGGTATTGAGCGCAGCCAAACGCTGGATGCACAGAGATGAGGTGCAGGTGCCGGTGCAATTTCACGCCTTGCTCAAGCAAGCGCGAGACGCTTTGCCGAATGTAGACACCATGGTTCGCATGCGCGAGGAGTTGCGTCAAATGTGGCTGAACACGCACGCCAGTCGGGCGCAATTAGCGCTGGATTTACAACAATGGTGTTTGCGCGCCGAGCAAAGCGGCGTGGATGCCTTGCGCGATTTTTCTATGCAATTGCGCGCTGCGCGGGTTTGAGCCACTAAGTCTGTCGCCGACACAGTGAAAAAGTACAAAGTCGCGCACAAGGCCGCTAAGAAAGACGCCGCTCCTGCTGCTGCCACTACACCTGCCGTCAAACAAATTTGACAAAAAACCGCAGGACGAAAAAAAACCGCCGTGAGGCGGTTTTTTTTCGGATCAAGACAAACTCACTTGAGTTTGATTTCCTTGTACTCGACGTGCTTGCGTGCCTTGGGGTCGAACTTCATGATCGACATTTTTTC